>DAOTTQ010000038.1:0-1795 GCA_034437555.1 Anaerolineae bacterium
GTCCACACAACAGGCGACTCTGTGCCACTAATCAGGCTTTGGGCTTGCGATACTTGAACAGCTTCGCCTTCACTGGTAACAAGCACCGCAGATTCAATGAGTGAATTGACCTTGTAGCCTTTATGGACGAATGAAGATATTATTGATAATAAATGTTGCAAAATTTTCTGCTTGCAGGCGTGCGCCAACACCATTAACGTGCATACCATCTACCCAGTAAGAGGCTTCTGTGGATATTTCGGAGGCAAAGTCATAGAACGGAATATCCTCTTGCGTTGCAATGCGCTCTACAATGGCATTGTGTTCTCTAACAGCACGCTGATTATGTGGGAGCGTAAAGAAGCTCCCTCCCACATCGTCGGGATACTTAAGGGGCGAATATGCCCAAGAGACAAACATCAATTGAGTATTCATCTGGCGTGTGGCTTGAACCATATAGCGTAAGTTGCGTTCGTAATAAATGGGAGGGTTTTGTGAGAGCAAGTCATCCACCTCTATCTCTAGCTGATTGCACCAGTACACCCCCTCTTTCTGATAAGTACCGCCACAGGTTTTAATGCTTGGGTCGCGCAGAAACAGCGTATCAAACTCATCATAGCGCACCGCCTGCCCAAAGCGATACGCCACAAAGCGATATAATGCGCTCCACGATACCGGCGTATCATTGCTATTCCATAGCCCATTAGCCAGGTTTTGCCCGCTATAGAATGCTGGTTCAACAAGACGCGGAGAGATGTCGTTCATGGCTTCATAAAAAATTATCAAGCCGGGGGCAAGGTCGGCGATGCGAAACTGCACATTAAGCAGGCTTTCCCATGATGTGTAGCGAATAACACCCGCATTAATCACTTCCGCTTGAGAATACCCCCTCTCGTGAAGTACTGTTTCTAGCTGGGCAGGGTATGCTTCTTGCCAGCGTGGGTTGCCAGAACCATACGTAGTAGACCCACCCACTGCCACAATTCTAAATGCGTCTTCTGGCTTAGGCATTATAATCTCGTCACCACGATACCCTAGCGCGTTGTGTTGGGGGTGGTTTGGCGATAGCCCATAATTAAGATATGGGATACCTTGATGCCGTGAAGACAGCGTGTTAATTTCTTCTCGCGTGTATAAGTACAAAATTTTTTGGTCTTCGCGCCCATAGGTGCTAATGTATAAACGCAAGGCAAGTTCTAATACAGCAACACTTAGCACAATACTGGTTAAAAGCAAAAGTAGGTTCTTGCGCTTCATTTTTTTTCCTATCAATGAGCAACTAAGGTGCAGACGCGGTGGCACTAATGCAAATGAAGGTTTCCCTCTGGGCGATACACCCACGTTTGCGGTAAATTTGCGTTGACTACCATCACCAAAAATTCGTTATAGGTTGCCAGTAAATTCGTGTAGTCGCCCATAATCTCGGTGGCTTGCCCTTGCAATATCCAACATTCTAGCTTGCGTTCACTAATCGGTACACCGTTGGTTATTTACAATGTGCGACAACGGTTAAGTGCTTGTTGTGCCAGCTAAAAATCCCCTTGCAGAAAATACTCACGCCCCAGCTTGTACAAGCCTTCCGACCATTCGGGGCAGCAATACTAACGCCAAGCACTGCGCTACGCAGTAGTACGTTGAAGATGGTCTGTCATTGTTTACTCCGATGAGATAGGTGATTGTATTGTGGCTTTTTGAGCGCGTATAACAAAAAGTGCGCCTGTGTCAAGCAAGCGCACTTTTTGATTTTGGGGGGTGTTAAAGCGGTTTTGCTTTAGCGATAGGCTTCTGGCAATACCACCACGCGCTCTAGGGCAAT
>DAOTTQ010000039.1:0-57801 GCA_034437555.1 Anaerolineae bacterium
CGTAGTCGCCTAGTGGCACGCCCACACGCTTCATCTTGTCCATAATGGCTTGGGCATCGCCCTGTGCCAAAGACCAGCCTTTTTTATCCAGTTTTTCACGGGGGATGCTGTAAAAGCCCTGTGTTAGCACGCTATTCAAGGGTTCATTGGGCGCGGGCAGGGCGGTTAGGGTGGTGGTAAGGAGGGGTTTAACCTCACCCCCTGCACCTCTTGATGGGTTAACCTCACCCCCCTGCCCCCTCTCCACTTTGTGGCGAGGGGGTGTTTCTGAGCTTTGAAGTCCCTCGCCATCCAATGGAGAGGGATTTAGGGTGAGGTTTGAAATACGCACTAAAACACTTTCTAAATCGTTCAACACTTCTTCGTTCTTAAAACGTATCACCCTTAGTCCAAGGCTTTCTAAAAATTCTTGGCGGATAGCATCCTCTGCTTGGGTGTATTGATGAATTTCACCATCTACTTCGATAACAAGACTCACTTCGTGACAATAGAAATCAACAATAAAACGGTCTATGACGTGTTGGCGACGAAACTTCAAGCCGTTTATATTACGGTTTCGAATAACTCCCCATAAAACATCTTCTGCTGGCGTGGGTAAATATCTCATCTGATGTACCAAAGGTTTTAACTTATCCCAGAGCTGTGGCGAGGTATTATAACCACGTTTAACCTCACCCCCCTGCCCCCTCTCCACTTTGTGGCGAGGGGGTGTTTCTGAGCTTTGAAGTCCCTCGCCATCCAATGGAGAGGGATTTAGGGTGAGGTTTTCTAGCAACATGATAAGGGGGTACGTGGTGGCATCCTTAAACACAGGCAAATCACCAAAATCTATCAGGTGGGTAATTTTGTCTTGCAAGTAGCCCCGTAGGCTTGCCCCGTAATTTGCCCTTAGCCACTTGTTCGGCACAATGTAACCCATACGTCCACCCTCATTCAGCAAGCTAAAGCCCTTCTGAATAAAGTAAACGTACAAATCGGCTGTGCCTGCCCATACGGCTTTGTAAACATCTTTGGCATAGTCCTTAAAGGATGCCCCCAACGTTTCTTGGCGCACATACGGCGGATTACCAATCACCACGTCAAACTTGCCCAGCGTTTCCCAATAAAATGCCGTATCCACACCCACTTCGGGGCTAGAAACAAGGCTGTGGCCGTGTCGAATGTTAGTAAGTAAGGGCAGTTTTTGCCGTTCAAAAGCCGCCCGTAACATTAGGTTTAGGCGCGTGACTTCTACGGCTTGTTCGTCTAGGTCTATGCCGAAGATATTCTCTCTTAAAATGCGTTCTCGGCGTTCACGGGCGTGAACCTTACTCTCTGTTTGGGCAAGCCAACGGTCAAGCACATCAAACGCTTCAATTAAGAATGCGCCACTACCACACGCGGGGTCTACAATTTTAATGCTGTGGGGGTCGCGCCCGCTTTTTAGCAATTCTCCTAGTGTTTGTTGCACAATATAGCGCACCACATATTGGGGCGTATAGTAAATGCCCTGCGACTTGCGCTTTTTGTTCTTGCTGGTGTCTTGCTTGGCTTCGGGGTCGGTGGCTTTGAAGCCCAAGTATTGCTCATACACCGCCCCCAGAACATCTGCCGTAATAGCATTAAAGTCATACGAAACAAATTTGCCCCGTTGCTCATACAGCCCATCAATAATCTCTGTAATCAGGCTTGGGTCATACACCTTCATGGTGTCTAGGGCGTGCGGTGCAAACAGGTTGCTGTTATACACGCTATCTAGCTCTTTGAACAACGCCAGCAAATTCTTAAACATATCGTCGGGCTTAGATTGTCGGCGAATAGCTAAAAGGCGTTTTTCTTCGATTTGACGGTCTTCTACGGTACGAATAAAAATAAGGCGGTCAAAGAACTTTTGTACGGCATTGTCTACTTGGCGCGAATCATCCGCCCAGTCGGTGGCTTTTTGCCCACGAATATCATTAAAGAGTTGTCTGCGCCAGTCTGTAAGGTCATTAAAGAGCGATTCGGTCACGCTTTGCTTGTGGGCTTTTCTGCCATATTTTTCGGCAACACGGTCTATCTCACGCTCGGTTAGGGATGCCTTGCTTAAAAGCCATAAATCATCAAATTGGGTGGTGGCATATTGCTCAAAGTGCAAATTAAGAAAACGTGCCTTAATGGGGTCTTTCTCTTGCCAGTCGGCGTTAAAAATCATCAATTGCTCAAAGTCACTCAGCACCGCCCACGTTACCCCCTTTAAGAAGGAATAGTTAATGCTTTGGCGCATGTGTTCGGGCTTGTTGATCGTTTCTTTTACGCTCTTGGTTTCTAGATAAAAAGCTGGCACACCCCCCACGTAAAACCCAAAGTCCACAAATCCTCGTGAAATTTGTTCTTCAGAGGTAAATTCAGCAGGCGAATCGGTGTTCCAACCCAACGCCCTAAACAGAGGCAAAATGTAGTAGTGGCGTGTGTCACTCTCATTATATGTGTGGCGTTTGGGGTCTGCCTTAAAGCGTTCAACCAGCTCGGCAATCGTTTGGCGTGCTTGTTCTTTTTCCGTCATTCAGCATCCCTTTATCCCAAAAAGTAAATAGCATTTTAGTTCTTTTATCTTACCCATTATATCCCCATTTTGGGAATATGACCTAGTGAGAAAATGCGACTTTCTTAAACTGTTTGGCAAACACAAAAAAACACCCCCTCTATTGCTAAAGGGGGCGTTTTTTATAGATGGATGACTCCGAAAGGATTCGAACCTTTGGCCAAGCGCTTAAAAGGCGCCTGCTCTACCGCTGAGCTACGGAGCCAACGTAGGTACGTATTGTAACGATTTTCACAGACTTTTCAATATGCAATTCGCGCAAAATTTAGAAATGCACTGCCCCCATCTCACCCGAAACAGGGGCAAAATTTTTGTTTAGGTTGCTTTAGGGTAGGGCAACGCGTTGATGGCGTGTGCCACGTCCACATCTTTTTGGCTAATTTTATTACCTGCGTCATGGGTGGTAAACGCCACACGCACCGTCTTATAACCAATGGTAATGTCGGGGTGATGGTCGAAGCCCTCCGCAATTGTGCCTGCGGTAACTGCAAATGCCAGCCCCGCCATATAAGAAGGCAACTTGAACGTTTTAACCAGCACGTCGCCTTCACGCGCCCAGCCTGTTAGCCTGTCTAATGCCGATGTAATCGCGTTGTCGCTTAATGCTGTGGTTGCCATGTGTTTTTTCCTAGTCTAGTGGCTGTAAATTGCCCAAAATGGTCGGGAAGAATTCTGCTACGGTGGGATGCACAGGCAAGGCTTCCTTCATCACGTGGTAGCTTGCGCCCGTTGCCATAAAATTACTAATCACTTGGATAATCTCATCGCCGCCAATGCCAAACACCGTTGCGCCTAAGAATTGTTCAGTGTCGGCATCTACGAGCAGTTTAATGAGTCCGTGTGTTTCGCTCTCTTCTTTGGCACGGCTCACGTTTGCCATCTGATGCACTGCCATCAGCACGCGCTTACCGCTCTTACGCGCCTCATTTTCGCTCATGCCCACGCGCCCCAACGGGGGGTCGGTATACATGGCGTATGCCATCATGCGCTCATCCGCGCTACGGTTGCCACCCTGTAGGTTTGCCAGCACAATCTCAAAATCTTGGTAGCTGGTGTGCGTAAACGCCCCACGCTTATTAATGTCACCCAATGCCCAAACACCACTTAAGGCAGTTTCTAGGCGACCATTGGTAGGCAAAAAACCGCGCTCATCAGGCTGTAGCCCAATGCTCTCAAGGTTTAGGTTGTCTGTATTTGGGACGCGCCCCACCGCCACCAATAAATGAGTGCCAGTAAGCACCGTTTCGCTACCGTCTACTTTTTCTAGGGTTAGATGAATCCCGCTGGCATCTTGGCTGGCACGCTTGGCTTTATGCCCCGTATACACGCCCACACCTTCGCCCTCTACCAGCGATTCTATGGATTGGCAAACGTCCTCATCCTCGCGGGAAGCCAAATGAGGCGCATATTCTACAATGCTCACTTTGCTACCTAAACGAGCGAAAATTTGCCCCATTTCTACGCCAATATAGCCCCCACCCAAAATAATCAGGTGTTCTGGCAAGTGGTCAAGTTGCAGTAGGCTAATGTTGTCTAAAAACGAAACGTCTTGAATACCTTCAATGGCGAGAATAGAGGCGTGTGTGCCTGTGTTTAGGAAAACGCGGGGGGCGGTAAGCGTTTCGTCGCCTGCCCTCACCACAAAATTATCGCCGTCTTTGCCGTCAAAGTGCGCCCACGCCCGTATCAGCGTTAGGTTAGGCACACTAGTTAGCCAGCCCTCTAGCCCATCACGAGAGGCATTGACAACGCCATCTTTGCGCGCCATCACTGCCCCAAAATCAATCTTCACATCGCCCACATGCACCCCAAACTCATGGGCTTGGCGTGCCATGTACGCCACACGCGCGCTTTTACGAAGGGTCTTGGTGGGCGTACAGCCATAATTCACACAAGACCCGCCAAGTACGCTACCTTCAATGAGGGCAACTTTTTCACCCATGCCCGCTAGTGCAGCCGCCAAACTTGGGGCGGATTGCCCCGTCCCTATCAGAATTGCATCGTAGTGAGCCATGTGTGATTGTTCCCCTTTGTGGTGTGTTTTAGTTAAGTTAAATTCATGCGCTGGCGCAGTTCTTTTAGCCCTCCGCGTGCAATCGCTCCAATGACCACAGGGGGCAGAAAGAGCGAAATCATGTCGGGTGGAATTTGCCGAGTTAGCAATCGCCCCATGAGTTCACTCATTTGGGGGTCTTGTACAACCCACTCTCCCACTTTGCCCACCGCCCATGATGGAATTGGCAAGGTGATGGTGTTATAAAAGCTATTTTTCACGCGCCCCTGTAGTGTTTTATACATGGGGTATGTTTTCATCCGCGCCACGCGGTCATAGGCTTGGATAGCCCCAGACCAGCTAATCTTACCTCCGTGCCACCGCTTAAGCGCACTGGCAAGCACGCGCCCCGTAAAAATAGCGTCGTAAATGCCCTGCCCATCAAGTGGGTCTTTTTGATGATACGCATCTCCTACCAACGCCCAGCCTTCGCCACCAGCTTGGCGATAGTTGTTGCCAATGTCGCGCATTCCGCGAATACTGGTCACGCGCTCGGCGTTTTCCATCCGCGCCCACAATTTTTCATTGCGTTGCAATAGCTCAAGATAAAAATTTTCTAGTTGTTCCCCGTCAGGGTCTATCACACTAGAACGCCCCTCCACACACACCACCGTTTGCCCGTCTGCGCTATCCATCACCAAATAGCCAAACGTGCCATCGGCTTCGTATGCCACCGCCGCCGCCCCTTCTTCGTCAAAGGGGGTTAGCCCGCGCCAATACGCATAATAAATAGAGGTGGGGTTTTCTTCGTTTTGGTCGGTTTCGGGCGCATTGGTTTTGCGTGCCACCACGCTAAAGCGTCCGTCCGCACCCACTACACCCTTAGCAGTAATCGTTACCGTTTGTCCGTCATGCTTGCCAACAATGCCACAAACACGCCCTTCATCATCTGTCAAAAGATCGGTCACAGAAAAATTTTGTTTGCCGTCTACGTTGGGAAGTGCGGTTGCTGTGTTCCAAAGAGCCTCATCAAAGCGTGCGCGGTCAATGGCATAGCCATAATCACGCCCCTGATACATTGGAATGCGTATTTTGCCCGTAAACGCGCTGTTCACCGTCACCATATGATGAAGGTGTGGCGTGTTTCGGGCATATTCGGCTTCATTTGCGCCAATCTCGTCCAACATGCTCATGGTGGAAGCGTAAATAATGGGCGAAGAAACAGGTGGCAAGGAAGGAAAACTATTGCGCTCTACAATCAATACGCGCATTCCCATTTGCCCTAAACGCGCTGCCAAGTTTGAACCACTGGCACGCCCACCTACAACAATGACATCATACTCTGTGTTCATACCAATACATCCCTAACGATTTTACGAACTTTGTTTTGTGAAGTGCATCACAGTATCAGTGTCACACACATCACAAGCAATGTCCACTTACTTTCATGAACTTCTAAACGGTAGAGGCGTTTTAGAGTTCATAGGTGTGACAAACAAAAAAAGGGCGACCTTCCTCATCAGTCATCACCAATGAAGAAAGTCGCCCTTTAAGAAGTGCTAGTGCTTAGTTGCCCGTGCTGGGTGCTAGGGGTGTGGGTATCACAGGTTGATTGTTTGCGCTGTTCAACAGGCTTTCTGGGTCAAACAAGAAAGGTGAGTTTGACGGCAACAGAATCAGGCTCACGTTGTCAGAAAGTTGTTGAATGTAGGTATATTGAATCAGGCTGGGGTTAAGCGCAATTTGCTCACTAACCAGTTCAAGGGCTTTTGCTTCGGCTTCGGCGCGGATGAGGATCGCTTCGGCTTCACCGCGAGATTCAGCAATCGTTGCGTTGGCACGACCTGTTGCTTCGGCTTCTAAACGTTGCGCTTCGGTTTGGGCGCGCTGTAGTTCTTGTTGTTCAATTTGTTTACGCTCGATGGCATCCGTAAATTGTTCTGTAAAGTTCACATTACGAATGAGAACTTCGGAGACCAAAATGCCCGACGTTTCTAGGCTGGTGCGAAGACGATTGGTAATTTCTAGTTGCATGTCCTCACGACCTGCCCCATAAATACTTTCGGCTTCAAGGCGAGCCACCACATCACGAACAATGCTTCGTACCGCAGGACGCACCAGACCTTCAATATAGCTACCGGGTTGTGAACTCCAGTCACGATGAATTTGGTTAATGCGTACCCCTTCAGCGTTTAGACGGAAGATGAGTGTCAGGTCTACGTTCACCTGTTGACCATCGACAGAACGCGCTTGAATGGCTTCATCATTGGTATTAGAAGTTGTTCTTTCACTCGTCGAAAAAGACATGGTTTGTTGGCTAATGGGGTAAAGGAAGGTTTGTTGAATACCGGGAAGAATAATGTGAACACCAGGACCCTTAGGTTCTTCTAGGTCACCAGATAGCACATTAAACACAACGGCGCGTTGGGTGGTATCTACAATGAGCAAGCCCTGTGACACCAAGCTAAGCACAATCCCTGCGACAAAGCCTACAATCGCGATGGCAACGCCACCACGCGCTGGGCGGTTTTGTGAGGCAGCAGCCACCGCTAAGCCGATACCGAGTACACCAACACCCAAACCTGCTAGTGCTAGTAACTGAATGATAGAAGTAAAACTATTCATGTGTTTTAATGCCTTTCGTATCTCTGATTTTAATTAAAACGGCACTCATGCGCCGTTGTTTATCCAAAGGTGATGGGTACATCATAATGTACCCGCATAAAAAGAACGTTAAAAAAGGTGTGAATACCCCAACAATTGGGGGGAGAAAAAACCTCTTTCGGCATTTGGGAACTAAATTTAGCGGTGTTTCGTCATTAGGGGTGTAAGATGATGATGATTTAACAGTAAAGGACAGGCTGATATGCTTCAACGATTAAGCGTTTTAATTCTCTTAACGGGTTTCACCCTTTCGGCATTTGCACAAGGAGACACCACCGTGACTTCTGATGGAACAAACCGACTCTTTAATGGTATTGATGAAGTAAGTTTGCGCGTGAACAGCGCAGGCACGCTAGAACTGGTTGTCGCAGGACGTTTAATGGACGGTTGCCAAGCCGAAACTATCGTAAACACTCAACGGCAAGGGCAAACATGGTTTGTGGACTTGTATCGCGTCGTGCCAGCCAATACCCCATGCACCCGCGCCCTATTGCCCTTTGATGTGGTCGTGGATGCCAGCGAACTGCTGCAGCTTGATGAAGAAGCCATCATTCCTGTTTTCTTGGTGATAAATGATCGCATCTACTATGTCAATCACGCCCAAATTGAACCCATGGGCAACGCCCAAGCCCCTGCGCCCATTTTAAGTGAAGCATTCCGTGTAGAACTAACACTAGAGAAAGTAACCTTTACGTCGCTTTCCTCGCGTGAAAATGCGCTGGGTGTGACCCTAGAAGGCACCTCATCCGATGGCTGTGTCAACCTTGTTTACCGCGCCATGCCCGCATGGAACAAGGAGGAAGTCACGGATGTAACGCTCTACCGTGCGCTAGACCCTGCCATGATGTGCTTACAAGCCATCACGCCCTTTAGCGCGAGTTTTGTAATTGATGGGGTGCAAAACAACACGCACACCCTGCGCATTAACGGCGGCGTTTACGAGTACGATGGCACACATCCTGTTTTGCTAAAGTCCCCCATGTTTGTGGAAACCATCGAAACGGCTATTGCCGAGAGCTTTCCTCCCCAGCTTATGATTAACGTAAGTGGCACAACAGACGGTTGCAACTTTCCCATTCAGGTCAATGTATTAGCCATTCGTGAAAATGTTATCCCGTTGGACGTGTTCCGTGTGATTCCCGATATGCAGGCTTGCACCATGATTGCAAACCCCTTTACAGCCTCTGCCAATGTTGGCTCGCTTCCTAGTGGCACATACACCATCTACGCAGGAAATACCATCATCACCACAGAATGGCAAGGCTAGAGCTTCGCTCATTACACAGGGGGCGCAAGCCCCCACCACACATCACGCAAAAACGATTTGATTTTTAAGGAGATTTATCATGTCACGTTTACGTTTACTCGCTATTTTATTGGTCTTGGCAACGGGCGTTTTTGCCTCTGCCCAAGAAACACCCGCCCGTGATAGTGTCGCGGTTACTGCTTACAACAAAGGCACAGCCATTATCCAAGACCGCCGCACATTTACGTTTACCGCAGGCGAAAACCTGATTGACTTTAGGGATGTAGCAGGCAGTATCGACCCCACTTCTGTGAGCTTTAAGAGCCTAACAGACCCCGAAGGCACGTATGTGATTGAACAAAATTATGTCTATGACCTTGTAGACAAGTTTGCCTTGTTAGAACGTTACTTAGACGAAACCATTCAAATTACGGTTGAGGATGGCACGATATTCACGGGGCAATTGCTTAGTGGGCGCACAGGTGACATCATTATCAAAACCGAATCGGGCGAAGTGCAAGTGATTGGCATTGATAAAGTGCGCGATTTAGCCTTCCCTTCCTTGCCTGATGGCTTAATTACGCGCCCCACCCTACGCTGGATTATTTATAGCGAAGCAGGCGGTGAACAACAAATTGAACTGACATACTTGGCGTATGGCATCTCTTGGACAGCCGATTATACGGTGCTTTTGGCAGGCGATAACACCACACTCGACCTTAACGGTTGGATTACCATGAACAATACCAGTGGCACAAGCTACCCCGAAGCCACCCTAAAATTGGTTGCGGGCGACGTAAACCGCATTAAAACCAATGAGCTAGTGCGCGAAGAAGTCATGTTCATGGCAGACGGAGCAGCAGGTGCGCCCCCACAGGTAGAACAACGCGATTTCTTTGAATACAAGCTGTATCAAGTAGGGCGCGCCGTAACGATAGGTGACAACGAAACCAAGCAAATCGAGTTTGTTACGTCCGCCAATGTGCCAGCCACTACTTTTTATGTGTACGATGGTAGCCCTGCTTACTACAATTACGGCTATGTCCTCATAGATTCGTACTATGGGCAAACGGGCATAACAACGGTTTCTAATTACCTAGAGTTTAACACGGGCGCAGACGGTGGCGCAGATGCCGATCTACCCGCAGGGCGCGTGCGTGTTTACCAAGAAGATGTGGATGGCGCAGCCTTGCTTATTGGTGAAAACAGCATTAACCACACACCAAAGGGCGAAACCGTGCAAATTTACTTGGGCAATGCCTTTGACCTTGTCGGCGAGCGCATCCAAACCGACTATCGCGCGCTTTCTGCGACAGTGCTACAAGAAACCTATGAAATTAAGCTCCGCAATCGCAAAGAAGATGCCGCCGTGGAAGTGCGCATACCAGAAACGTTGTTTAGATGGAGCAACTGGGAAATTTTAGAAAGCAACTTTGAGTATACCCAAAAGAACTCTAACACCATTGAGTACCGCATTACAGTACCCGCCGGTGAAGAAGTGACCTTGCGCTATACCGTACAGTACACCTTCCCAAGATAATGCCCTTCTAGCACATAAGCCACGCAAACCCAATGCCCTCATCCTTCTTTAGGTGGGGGCGTTCTTGTGTTTTGTCCCATGTTGCCCCCTCTGGGAGGGGGTAAACCCCCCTTTTAGCCACACACGCAAAATCATGGCAACCGCACCCCATCAATAAGTACCACAAACCCAATGCCCTCATCCTTCTTTAGGTGGGGGCGTTTTAGCATGATTTGTGTTATGATGAAGTGAGCGATAAGTGCAATTCGGCAAAAAGGGGTTCTTGAAAATGGCGAAAAAAGAGCGGGAAGGAAGCTGGCTCATGTGGATCGTTGCGTTTGTGTTATTGGCAGTAGTCGTGTGGTGGTGGCTAAACCGCGAAGAAAAAGCCACAAAAGAAGCAGAAACTAAGGCGCGTGATGTGCTTCGCCAAGCCGAAAAACACCTCAAAGAAGCCATAAGCAGGGTTGCTGACAAGCTAGAAGAAGTGCTTGAACAAAATGAGGGCATCACACCCCCACCCACCCCCAATCAGGAAAGCACACCACAACAACCTGAAGCAACAGAATCCATAGAAGAAAAAGAAGAAAAAGAAGAGGTCGCACCACCTCCTGCCCCCTCTAAAGAAACACCCACACCCCCGAAACCAAAAATCGCGCCTAAAGCCGATGTGCCTGTAGTCGTTACCCCAGAAAGCACCGCTCCATCGGGTACAACCGCAGAAAGTAGCCCATCTTATAACGGTGAGACAACGCCTGATGACCTAACAAAAATAGAGGGCATTGGCGCATACTACCGCGACATGCTCATCAACGCAGGCATCACTACATTTGAAGCCCTCTCTAAGCTATCGCAAGCCGAGATTGATGCCATTATCAAACAAGCAGGCGGGCGCAAATCTGCCTCTACGGCAACATGGGCAGAACAAGCCACACTTGCCGCTAAAGGTCATTGGGAAGCCCTCTCTACATTACAAAGCGCCCTAAAGGGCGGACGCAAAAGCTAATTAAACGTTTTTTCTAGTGCGTTTAATAGCGCGTCCATTGCCTCTTGGCTTGACGCTACATTCACGATAGAAATGCTTCGTGGTCGCTTGCTACGATACTTGCTGAACAGTGGTTGGCTGTCTTGTCGTGTTAGGTTAATCAGTGTCACGGGCGTGTAGGGTGCGTCTTGGTGGATAGGCGATGAGCCATACACAGCAGAAAAATCGGGGTTATGAGCAAAATTAGGGCTTTCGCCCGCGTCTAAATAGGGGTCTATGGCAATCACGTGAAGATAGTCTATGTATTGCCCCGCCACCAACGCCATATCAGCCCCACTTCCCACGCCCACAATAGCCATCGGCAGTTCATCCTCTGTGGGGTCAAAAGAAATCCCCGCAACTTTGCATTGTTCCATTACATATTTTGCAAAAGCATCCGCAAGGTATAAAACTCGATAGCCATTCTGGCTAATCAAACGCACAACATCCACAAAACTATTATTGAGGGGAGACTCAGGCGCACCACTCCCTAGAAAAAGTACCGTACCTTTGTTTGGTTCACAATCCATCCACCAACCCGAAGCAATGGCGTGAGGCAAATAACGGGCTTGGGGGACACCTTCAATTAACTTTGGTGGCGTTGTCATTTGCCCTTCTGCATTAAAGCGCACCATTTGAGGCAAGGCATTAAGCGCACCCAACAAACCAATTGCCTCACCGCTGGGCAACAAAGTAAAGATGTCCAAATCCCCATCAAATCGGTTTAATGTCTCCCACTTAGAAACCTGAAAGTCATAGCGCATTAAAACAGTCCTACCGTCCTTTAAGGACTGATAGTTTGCCCACAAATAACGCCCGTCATGAGATATATCAGCTATAAATAGGTTTGTGTGCTCGCCTTTCCACTTAATTTGCTTATGTTCACCTGTTCGGGTATTCCACAAAGCAGGTCTTACACCATATTCAGTATCGACACAGTATGCAAAACGCATGTCTCCTGCGCGGTCAATAAAACCTACGGGAACAGCGGCTTCGTTTGCCCAGCGTTGGTACCGTTGCCCCGTTAGTGTTTGATAGCTCTCAAAAGCAAGAGGGTTTATGCTGTATAGCAACGTCACTTCACCATTGTGGCTAAGGTATACCCCAAAGATAAAGTCGTCGGTTTCTTGGCGCAGGTGCGGGCTACCTCCCGCTTCAGCATCAAAAACAAATATCTGTGAGCCGTTCTGGTTAAAAATGTTAAATGCACACAAGTTCCCCATGTAGCTTTCACAGATATTTACCCCCATATAGGTGGGGAAATCGGGCGTAAGGTCACTCACTTCTGTGCTATCAAAGCGCATCCTAAAGAAATGCCCACCCCCTTCTATATCTGTTTGCTCATGATAGTAAATCCATTCACCATTGGCACTGATTGCCCCTATCATCGTTCCCGCAGGGTTAAAGGTCACCTGTGTTAGCGTGTCGTTGACAATATCCCATGCCCACAACTGCGTGTTTTGTTGTAAATGTACACACACTAGCGCGCGTGTGGCGTTACGAGTGGCAATAGCAAACCAACTGACAAGGGCATCTAATGGAAGATTTAGCATAAGTAAGTCTCATTTCCCTCTACGAATTAGGCAATAGGTCAAACACATAAACCGTTGTTTGTAGGCGTTCATCAGGCAAGGCTTGGGCATCATATTGTGCAATCCAGCCTTTCATCACCTGTATTTGTAAATTTGTGGTGTTCATTTCAAAATCACTAGGCAACGCCAAAAAGACGCGGGTCGGTTTGCTGGTTGCCAGTGTCATATCAGGTTGCCATTCCCCACGATACGCCACCGCGTTCACCATGCCCGCCTCTGCAAATGTATACGTGGGATAATCAGATAAGCGTGCAACAAACACCACCGCCACCAAGCCCTCATCTTGGGCTTGCTTCATAAAGAACCGAAGCGTGTTTTCTTGTTTGCTTAAGCCCCCCATCGCAATCCCTTCACGCGCATAAGTGCGCCAATTTCCTAAGCGGTTAAGCGTACCAAGCCCCAGCGTCACCACCAAGCACACAAGCAATGCACCCCTTAAAACGCGGTCTACTGCCGCTTGTGAGGTACGCGACAGCATCATACCCACCGCAATCACCGTAAACACCCACGTTGGCGCAAAATAGCGGGGGTCGCCGACTTGTGTCCAACCGTTAACCTCAGCAACATAGCGCAACGACATATACGACAACATCGCAATTGTTAGTCCATGCACTAAAAAGTTACTCCCCCAAAAGAAGGCTTCGGGATGGGGAGATTGTGGGTCTTTGCGATACGTTTGCCATGCCAACACGCTAAGGCGCACTTGCACCGCAAACAGCACTAATGTTATCGCCCATTGGGTAATATGTGCCAAAATCAGGGGCAAGCCCAAACGCGGTAGCCAATAGTCAACATTGTTTGCACCAATAGCTTCACCGGCAAACGGGTAAAAACGCTGTAGATGTTGCCAATTGATTTGTCCTGTCAAACGTGAGGTTTCGCTTTGTACTTGCGCCAAAAACACGCCACTTTGAGCATAGTTGTACAGCAACACACCCAACACCGTAAGCAAGCCCATGCCTGCCACAATGCCACCCACTAGCCACCACGCTTTACGTTTCATCAGCACACCATAGGCAAAAAACGCCAACGGCAAAATAACGATGTACGGGTAATAGGCATAACGTAACGCCATCGCCATTGCCATCGCGCCACCGATTGCCAGCCCCCACCCCAAAGTCGGGCGGTCAAGGCGTAAGCTCCACTGGCTAAGGGCAATCGTCAGAATAAAGCACGCCAATGACATCATATTGGTGTCGCCGCCTGTGGGCGCAGAAAGCAATACCCACACCGCAAAAATCGCAAAGCGCACCCACCCCGCAATCACCCGCGAAAACGCCTGCAAGAGCGCAAAGAACGCCACAAAATACACCGCTAGAAATGCCCATTCTAGGAGCATGGCTGCCCACCAAATGTCATTATTGGTGAGTGTCATGAGGGGCGCAAGTAAGAACGTTTTCATGGGGGGCCACCACGTGACTGGATAGAGGGCAACGGTGCTAATGTCGTTGGCATCATAGGATACATTTAACGCAACGCCCCTGCCCTCTAGCAAGTTCCATACTGCGCCGTTTTGTTGTCCTACATCATGTTGATAGGCGGGACCATCAATAAACGCATAAAAGCACTGTGAGGCAATGGCAAGCGCCAATAAGCCCCATTTACCTCGCTCCCAAAGGGTGTTAAGGCGCGTTTGCCACGCGGGCGGGCGATATGTTTGTTCTTCCATTAAAAATGCTCCTTGTTGGATGGGCGTTTAGTCGGGTTTTGAAGCGCGTTCTTTGGCAATGAGGGCTTCAAATTGTTCACGGGTAAAAGGCTGGTGATGCCCATCCACAAACCATTCGTATTGTGGCGAATATACCGCCTCTAATACACTTAGCCGAACACGGCTAGAGTTATTTTTTTTAGAAGGATGTGCGCCACTGGCGTAAAAACAATTGCCTAAAAACATCACTTTGGCAACAGGAATTTTGACAATAAGCACATCTTCCTCTTGGGCTTGGGTGATATGCACCACATCCATAAACACGCCTTCCGCCACCACAAGACGCACTTTTGAGGCAATGGAAACGGTAGGCAATACCACCCTAAAATCACGCCAATCGCCTACAGCCTGTTGCATTTGTGTGTTGCGTGCTTCTAACTGCGGGTAGCGTGCCGATTCTTCCCTAAGCCCTAGCGGTGTCCACGTTTTACTCGCCATTTGGCGCAAGTGTGGCACACATTCCTCGTGGGCAACCACCATGCTAGGGTTAAAGGCACACGCCCCAAACACATTTTCCCAATGATGATGGGTATAAATAACAGTCTCAATGGGGGGGAAATGTCGCCCTGCCATCTCTGTCATAATAAGGCGAGCGTGGCGTGGGCTATTGCCCGCCCCGATAAGAAATGTTTGTTTGTCACCGCGCACAATGCCCACATTGGGCTGTGAGGTTGCGCCCGTGTCATCGCTGGGAAAAATCCACACACGAGCATGAAGTTGCATTAACTCACGAAAAAGGCTAGACATAACGCGCTACTCCATCTCAAACAAGCGCAAAAGTTTGAGAGCCACTAAAAGGTTAACACGCACTAATGGGTCTTGTAGTTTGACCTCACAAATTTGCTCAATGCGCGTTAGCCGATAGTTTAGTGTGCTACGGTGAATGTGCAGCGCTTCTGCCGAGCTAACACCGTTGCCCCCCTCATCCAAATAAGCCTCAAGTGTGTTTATCATTTCGGGTTGTTTTTCATCTAGTAAACGACGTACTACGGTTATATATGGGTTATGATACAAACCTTTTGCGCCTGCCAAATACAGCGTGTGCAAATACCCTAACTCATCAAACGTTGAGAGCGTGGTTTTTGGCGATAAACGGCGCATGATAACCAGTACATCACGGGCATTTTGGTGGGCTTGCTTTACTTGGTGCGCCCCCTGATGCAACCCCGAAACACTAATGCGCGTTTTGTTGCCTTGCAGGCGTTCTGCCACAGTTTTTACAATGCCCATCTGTGACGCATTGGCTTGGAATAGCAGTACCACTTGCCCCGCAAATTGCCCCACCACTGCTTGCCAGCCCTTCATGGTAGCAAGCTGGTTTACTGCGCGGTACGTTGGCACAAGATTGGACGAATCACAGTCTACTAAAAGCATGGAAAACGCCGAGCGCAAGTCTACGCCATAGCGCAAAGATTGGTCAGTTAAAATGGTTTCGCGGTTGTTATCGCCCTGAATAAGCTGGGTGAGCAAGCTCCCTTTTAGCGAGGCTTCGGCAGTTTGCGCCGACTCTTGGTACAAAATCATCAAGGCAGCAATGGTTGCGCCACTTTCAATTGCCATCTGGTCAATTTCGGTTAGGGCATGGTCATCGGCAATAATCCAAATATAGCCATACACCATACCATGCACCACTACAGGCGCAAGCAATCGTTCCATCTCTAGCCCCACATCCGCCATAACGGGCAAGGACACAGGGCGCAACGTTTCTCTAATGCGAGGCAAATACCCACCTTTTTCAAGGGCTTCTATCAGGCGTGGGTCTGTGCGCCCATGTTGTTGGGTATAGCGTCGAGCTTCGTCTACTTCGGCAATGTTAATCGTAGCAATGGCATCAAATGTGGCGGTTTCTATACTAATGCTGTGGCGTACCAGTTCTGCTAATTTGTGCGCCAGTTCCTTTAGTGCGCCCCCATTTAACACGATATTGGTAAGGGCTTGGTTGATGCTAAGGGCTTGGCGCACCAGCCCCAAACTGCTTTGTGAAATTTGCTCATTTACGGCTTTGGCAATGTCTACAAAGCGCGTAGTATAGGGAATTTCTATCAAGGGAAACTGATGTTTTTCGGCGGTTTCTATAAGATGCGGCGGAATACGTTCAATATATTTTCCAACAGTTATCACCAAGCCCGCCACATTTTTATCTGCCATTTGACGTACATAATCGCGCTGTTCGTTGCGGTCACTGGGCAAGTTAATAATCGTCGTCAGTACCAGCTCACCGCCGTTTAGCCACAAAGGAGCATCGGGTACGCCAGCATTATGTAGCCACAACACTGCACGCTTTAAGCCACTTTTACCCGCCACCACTTTCGCCTCTGAAAAGGCATCAAACTTTAAGACATCTTCAACACACAGCATAAGGGTTTCATCTAGGAATAAGGATTGATAAGAAATGTACGATAGTTTTTATTATATCGTAGATTAGGCGAAGGGCGCAGATGCGGTTTTGGGTGGGGCGCACAAACGGTGGAACGAGTATAATAAACCCAACACAAAAGCACCCACATGAATTTGGGAAGGCAGAAAGCTATGAAACAACGCAGTCTCTTGATAGTTGTGATGATAATTTTTCTGGCAGGGTGCTATCAACAAGCCTCTGATAGCTTTGAAACCGTCAATAGCTCTGGTGGTGATGTGATAGTAGGCACGCCCACCGCCACGCCCCAGCTGATAGACCCTAATGTGCTAAATGAAGGCACGCCCACAGTGATTGTCATTCAGTCTGATGTGATTGTTCCTACAGAGGGAGAACCCCCTGTTATTATTGTGCCTTCGTCTACACCTCAAACGGCACAAAGCGTTCCTGCTACGCCTACACTGTTTATTATTCAGCCCACACTCTCCAGCCCGACACCCCAAACGTTGCTGATTCCAACGGCAACAACGGCTGGGATTATTACGCCACAAGTGCAATCGCAATTGGTCATCCCCACTTCTACACCGTTGGTCGTTGGTACAGTAGACTCCAATAACCCCAATGCTATTCCCACGCCCACAGACCTGCCTATTCCCACCAGTGGCGCGTGTCTTTACGTGGTAAAAAGTGGCGAAAACCTGTTTAGAATTGCCATCAACAATGACGTAGCACTTGCCGATTTACTAGCAATCAACAGCCTCACAGGAAATAGCATCATCCAGCCCGGTCAAGAAATACGCTTGCCTGATTGTGATGCCTCAACAGGCGTAACGGGCATTACCACACTGTCCACCGCTACGCCAAGCATAGGCAACCCCATAAGCACAGGAGGCGCAGTGCATCGTGTCGTAAACGGTGATACTCTCTCCACCATTGCCCAAAGCTACGGGGTGACAATTCAACAGATTGTGGATGCCAACAACCTCACAAACCCCAATAGCCTGAGCATTGGGCAGGAACTTATCATCCCCAATTAACCCTCCACAATTCAAAAGGGCATGGTCTTTGCGCCATGCCCTTCTCGCTTAATACGATGGCTACGGTTTAAGGGCAATGCTTTTTTAGGGGTTTCTTAGGCGGTTGGCGATGGTTTCTAAACCTGTATCTATATCTAAAACACCCAGCATAATTTCGTTATAAGATTCAAAAGCCACTTCGAAGAAGCGTATCATTTCTCGGGGGTAAGGCTCGCCGTAGTAAAGCGCAACCTTTGCCTCTTCTACCCTGTTTTGCACTTGCAATCCATCATGTGCAGGAATAATTAATTCTGAATAGCCATCAAGAAAGCTCTGGTGAAACTCAGCACCTGCTAGATAGTCCTGCATCAGCACTTCAATGAGGTCACTATTGTTATTAAAGCCGTAGGCTGCCAGCCCTGTGCCAGTAACAATGCTTTTGCCAAATAATCCCGATTCGCCTTCTGGAATGGGGCTAATGGCATAAGGCACGCCCGACCCGTCCAGTGTACTTATCATCCACGTTCCCATAAGCATCATGGCAACCTGACCCGAAATAAACTCATCGTTGATGTAGGTAGAAATCTCGCCACCGGGAGCAAGACCGTCATCAGACATACCCCTTAACCACCGTAGGGCGTTCCGCGTGCCGTCATTATCAAAGCCCACATCGGTTATATCATAGCCTAGCTCGCCTTCATTGGCGTACACATAGCCCCCAAAGCTATACACGATGGGCAAGGTATGATACACATCACGCACCACATTAAAACCATGCGTCACTGTACCGTCTCTTACTAGCCTTTCAGAAATTTCACGTACATCACTCCAGCTACTTGGGGCTTCTGGTACAAGGTGTGTATTACGCGCCAACACCACCCCCTCCATTCTTAAGGGCATGGCATAAACGTTTCCTCCCACACTAAAAAGTTGCCTAGCAATAAACGAAAAGTCATCGGCATTGACAGGAATGGGGCTTAGAAGTGCCAATTCGTAATATTCATACAAATTGCTGGAATCTAAAATAAATAAGTCGGGCATTTCACCCGAAACTGTCGCTACTTTTAGCGTCTCTCTGTAGGTTGCAATGTCATCAAAAATAACAAGGTTCACGCTAATACCAAAAGACTCTAGATAGCTCTTTAGCAGTTCTAAAGCGTATAACTGTGATTGGTTATTGCCCCAAATGGTAACGTTACGCCCTGCAAATGCCCTAAGGTCAGCCAATACTGGCTCATCTGTGGGCATAGGGGACGGTTCATTTGTAGGTGCAGGCGTGGCAGATGGCTCGTCTGTAAATGTGGCTGTAAAATCCTGCGCTAAACTTGTGGGCGTAATATCCCCTTGAGTGCCATTGTTTAACACACTAGAAGCCAGTACTAAGCCCACAACAGCCACAACAAGCACCATCGCCAAAATAGTCGTTACAGGAATGCGTGCGGGTTGCTTTTTGCGCTGCGCTTCTTGATAGGCGCGCAAATTCGCAATCAGGCGATTGATGTCACTGTTAAAGTCGGGGTCATTGCGAATAGGGACGGCATTACGAAACGTTAGGTCTCGCAGGCTTTCGGGCAGTTCTGTGGCGGAGGGCATTCCTGCACCCATCACCAACACAGGTACAACCAGTGCATCCGTTTTCTTTAGTGCGTTTTCTACTTCAATCCGCACAAAATCGTTGGGGTCACCAAGGCGTTTAGCGCCATCCTCATAGGTAATTGATGCCCACTGTTTGCCCAGAATGACCAAAATAACGTCAGAATCAGACACTTCCTTCTCTAGTACCTTGCGAAAGTCCACACCAATCGGAATGTCGTCAACATCCTTAAAAATAGCACGTTCCCCAAAAGCCTGCACAAGGCGGTCATAAATGCGCCCTGTAATCACTTCGCTGTCTGCGCGACGGTATGAGATAAACAAGTGCATAAGCAGTCACCTTGTTCGCTAGTTGTTAAAAGAACCTCTTTCTAAGTATAACCAATGTAGGGCATTTATGCACCAAAATACCTTCGTTGTAGGGATTACCTCACCACGTTATTTAAATTTTTGTTAAAGATAGCTGTGAATTACTTAACAATTCTGTGTTAAATTCTCTTTGGGTATCCCGTAAATTTTTAAGGAGATAATTCATGAAGTATCAAAAATCCCTCACTGCCGTTTTGCTAGTGTTTGTTATGGCATTCAGCTTTGCCACAACATTTGCTCAAGATGAACTTGGTAGCGAAGCAAACCCCATTCAAGTTTACTTTGTTCCTTCAGTTGAAGCACAAACCATTGTTACCGGTGGTGAAATTATGGCAGCCGCTTTGAAAGAAGCCACTGGCTTAAACTTTGAAGTGTTTGTGCCTACTTCTTACGCCGCTACAGTAGAAGCCATGTGTGCTGCTCCTGATAGCTCCATTGGTTTTATTCCTGCTGCCGGCTATGTCATTGCCAGCGCACGCTGTGGTGTTCAGGTAGAAGCTGCTGCTGTCCGCCGTGGCTGGAACGTTTATTGGGCAACTTATATTGTTCGCCGTGACAGTGACATTTACACCTTCGGCGACCTTGCTGGGCGTTCTTGGGCATACCCCGATGCCAGCTCCACCTCTGGTTACATTGTGCCTGCCGTTGAACTTGCTGCTGCTGGCATTGAACCCGGTGAGCGCGTAGAAGCGGGTGGTCACAACCAAGTAGTACAAGCCGTTTATAGTGGTGAAGTCGAATTTGGCACAACCTTCTTCAGCCCCCCCGCCGTTCCCGGTGCTGCATGGACAGTTGGTGACAACCCCGAACCCTACGATTTGACCGTTGACGAATCTCGCCTTGATGCCGAAGGCGTCTTGTATGTGGGCGATGTGCGTATTTTGGATGCTCGTGCCAACATTCGTGAAACTGCTCCTGACGTTATCGACCAAGTTCGCTTGCTTCGCTTGAGCGCACCTATTCCTAACGACACCTTGAGCTTTGGTCCCGATTTCCCCGAAGACCTAAAGGCTCAAATTATGGAAGCCCTTTATGCCTTTGCCGAAACCGAAGAATGGTCACAATCTATCGGTAGCGAAGACTTCTATAGCTGGAGCGGTCTTGCCCCCATTACCGATGCTGGCTACGACCCCGTACGCTTACAATTCCAAATCTTGGGTCTAACCGAAGAAGACATCTTCAACCGTTAAACCTAAAGTAATACGCATCAATAATAAGGGCGGGCGAAGGAAATCCTCTCCCGCCCTTTTAGTTCTTATAGGAATCACATGATTATCATCGAAAACCTTACAAAAGTTTATGACAATGGCTTTGTAGCCCTACGCAATATCAACCTAGAAATTCCCGATGGGCAGTTTGTTTCCATTATTGGTTTAAGTGGTTCGGGCAAGTCAACCCTTCTTCGCTGCATTAACCGCCTAATAGAACCCACCGAAGGACGCATTATTTGGAACGGCATAGACGTTACACGCGCCAGTGATGACGAGTTGCGCCAAATTCGCCGTAAAATTGGCATGATTTTTCAACAATTTAACCTTGTCAAGCGTTCTAGTGTACTCACCAACGTAATGGCGGGCAGGTTAGGGTATATCAACCCCATTTACAGCCTTTTTAACTATTTTCCAAAGCATGAGCAAGAACGCGCTATGGCAGCCCTTAAACGGGTGGGCATTCTAGAAAAAGCACACAATCGCGCTAGTGCCTTAAGTGGTGGACAACAACAGCGCGTCGGCATTGCACGCACCTTGATGCAAGAGCCAGAAATGCTCTTAGCAGATGAACCTGTCGCCAGCCTAGACCCCGCAACCTCTCATTCTGTCATGAAGTATCTACAACTGCTTAATCAAGAAGACGGCATTACTGTCATGTGTAGCCTACACTTTTTAAGCCTTGCACGTGCCTATTCGCACCGCGTTATTGCGCTTAAAGACGGCGTAATTGAGTTTGATGGGCTTCCCGATGACATCGACAAAGACCGTTTTAAGATGATTTACGGCGAAGATGCCGTTGAAGTTGAAATTCATTAGGAGCATTGGCATGAACCCTTCCCCTACTCAAAATCGTTCACGCCTTGCACTTCGGCGATTACTCATTGTCTTGTTCATTGCGTTGCTGGTGGTTATTTTCTCGTATGGCTGGAATGTTACCCGAATTGACTTCACACTTCCCCAACAGCCCCAACGCCAAGAAAACGTAGGCAATGCCCTCCGTGAGTTGCTCTCACCCAACGTTTTCACCCAAGATTATGACGTTAAAAATACCTTGATTTCCTTCAGAATTGGCTGTTCAGATGATTTCCCCGCCCCTGTGCCTGTAGACAATGGCGAGCCTTATATTATTGCAGCACCCCATTGTGGTGAAAGCGATGACATCATCACGCTACAGGGCTTTAACTTTGCCTCTGATGGGCTGGCACGCATCAACTGGATTGGCACAGATGAAGAACGCCGTATTCGGCAAATTGTAGGGACAAATAGTGATAACTTTGTCGTGGGGTTTGATGGTACGTTTAGCGTAGAAATTCAAGTACCCCGCATACGTGGTAGCCAAAACCAAACCCACAGCATAGAAACACAGGGTCGTTTTCCTATTGGTGCGCCACGCCTAAGCGAAACAACGTATCTGGTACTAGAAAAGATGCTAGAAACCATCTTCCTTGCACTCATCGCAACTGCCGTTTCTATTTTGCCTTCTGTGATACTTAGCTTTTTTGCGGCAGGCAACCTAATGCACCCCATCAAAATGCCTTTAGGTAATTTGCTCGTCACATTTACGCTATTCCCTGTGGGCGCGTGGCTGGGGGCAACCTTACTTGGCGCATTAGGGCAAACGGTTTTACAAATCACACAAACTGAAATAGGTGCATTGGCTATTATCGTTTCGGGCGGGGTGATTGGTGCATTACAATTGCCTTTTATGGCAAGTGTATCGTTCCTTAAAAAACGTGATGACACCCCCAAACGTAATGCTGCTAAGCCAAATCCCATTGTAACTATTCTAAGTTCGGTGTTGTTTGCCATTGTCATTATCACCGTGTTTAGTTGGTTGGGTGGCACTAGCCTTTGGATAGGGCGCATTGCCAGTGAAGGGTCATTTGGCTTTATTGGTAAGTTTTTCGGCTCCATCGGGCAACTTTTTGAGCTAAGTGTTATTGCTGTCGGGGCAATCGTGGGCGCGTTCTCACTTTCTTCTATGGGAGTTACCCTAACACGCTCTGCCCTTAAAGAAGTCACCGTTCCTGTTAGCCATATTCTTGGCACAATCTTAGGCGGTTTGGCGGGGGCTATCTTGCTTGGGCTTACAGCATCCATCGGCTTAACGATGGCATGGCTAGGCTTACTCACCCCAATTCTTGCCGCATCGCTCGCTGCTCCCATTTTGCCCACAATCTACAAGCAATTTGTGCTTAAAACCCGTCGTCCCGAACAAACAGAGCGTTTCTTAATGACTGTGTTGGGATGGGTAGGCTCCATTGTTGGCTTTATCGTGGTATTTAGTGCGCTTAATCTCCAACGCGCTCTTATAGAAGGCAGCACACCCCCACGAATTGTCGTGGCTTCTTTCGCAGGGCTAGAGCTTTATAGCTATGTGCTACAAGCCATGCTCTTTGGTGGGATATTGGGTGCAATCGGTGGCGCAATGGCAGGCACAAAAGCGAATTTTCCTTTTGGGGACACGCTTTACACCACTACACGCACCATCCTTAACGCGCTTCGCTCTATCGAACCGTTAATTATGGGCTTGGTGTTTGTCATTTGGGTGGGCATTGGGCCCTTTGCAGGTGTGCTTGCACTGGCATTACACTCGGTGGCTTCGCTTGGCAAGCTGTACTCTGAACAAATCGAAAACATTGATGCGGGTCCCATTGAAGCCCTAGAAAGCACAGGCGCAAATCGCCTACAAACGATCATGTACGCCGTTGTACCGCAAATTGTGCCGCCATACATTGCATTTACCATGTATCGTTGGGATATTAACGTCCGCATGTCTACGATTATTGGTTTTGTGGGTGGCGGTGGCATCGGCTTCTTGCTTCAGCAACAAATCAACCTACTTCGTTATCGTGATGCAGGTGTGGCAGTTCTTGCCATTGCTATTGTGGTCTCTATTCTGGATTACGCCAGCGCATCCATCCGTCAGCGTGTTGGCTAGTGACTTTAAGCATATTGTGGGTAAGCCTTTGGGCTTACTCACAATATTTTTTACAAGTTAACTGTTCTTCTGCCTTTGTGCTATGCTACAATCAGAGCAAAACACTGGTTTACATTGGCACAGAGGGATACGTCACCAATGAACAACGTGATTGGTTATCGCTATCGGCTTCAAGACAAGCTCGGTGAAGGTGGCATGGGAACAGTACACCGCGCTTATGACCGTCTTACAGGCGATATTGTGGCTATCAAGCGCATTAGCAACCCCCTCGTCCCCAGTGACAGCGCACAAAGCAACACCCAAAGACAACGCACCGCACTAGCACAAGAATTTCATGTGCTGGCAACCATGCGTCATCCCCACATCATCAGCGTGCTAGACTACGGCTTTGACGAGGAAAAAACCCCCTATTACAGCATGGAACTTTTGCACCATGCCCAAGACATCCTGTCTTACACACGCAACAAACCCCTCACAGCCAAGCTAGATTTATTGGTGCAAGTGCTACAAGCTGTTGCATACTTGCATCGGCGGGGCATCATTCATCGCGACCTTAAACCCGACAATATCCTTGTCGTCCATGACCAAGTAAAAGTGCTAGACTTTGGCTTAGCCGTCACCCAAACCAACACCCAGCAGCGACACAGTATTGGTGGCACAATGAGCTATATGTCACCCGAAACCATTATGGGGGCATCTCCAAGTGTTGCCTCTGACCTGTATGCTTTTGGTGTAACAGCCTATCAATTGCTCACGAATCAGCTTCCCTTTGCTACAGATGATGTAACGGCACTCATTCAAAACATCTTGCACAAAGTCCCTGATGTCTCTGTGGTGGATGCACCTGATGATATTCGCTATGCCATAGAACGCCTGCTAGCAAAAGACCCCTTAGAGCGTTTTCTGGATGCAGAGAGCGTGCTGACCCTCTTTACAGAAGCCTTAGACGCGCCCGAAGCCATCGAAAACATGCTCATCCGCGAAAGCTATTTGCAGGCGGCGCGTTTTGTGGGGCGTACCAAAGAAACCGAAACCCTCATCAACGGGCTAAAGCAAGCCCAAGAAGGCAACGGGAGCTTATGGCTGTTGGGGGGCGAAAGTGGCGTAGGAAAATCTCGCCTAACAGAGGAAATTCGCACGTGGTCACTGGTAAACGGTGTCGTTGTGCTACGTGGGCAAGCCATCGCCGAAGGTGGCGCAAGCTATTTGCTATGGCGCAGTGTGCTAAGGATGTTGTGCTTGCGTGTAGAACTTACGTCCCAAGAAGCCAGCGTCATTAAAACCCTTGTCCCTGATATTGGTACTCTTATTGAACAAAATGTAGCTGATGCGCCCACCCTAGACCCCGATGCCGAGCAAACGCGCTTGTTTAACACGATAGAGGCAGTCTTTCGTAAGCACCAAAGCCCCACGCTTATCATCATGGAAGATTTGCATTGGGCGCAAGAAAGCCTTGCTCTATTAGGGCGGTTCTCTAAGGGATTGGGCAAGCTCCCCATCATGATTGTGGGGACATACCGCGACGACGAAGCCAAAGACTTGCCAAAAGAGCTACCCAACGCCCAATCATTGCGTCTGCAACGCCTTAACGAAAGCGAAATTGAGGAATTAAGCACGTCTATTTTAGGCGGAGATATTGGCAAACGGCAATCTATCATTCAGCTCCTACGCGACCAAACAGAGGGCAACGCCTTCTTCATTGTCGAAATTGTGCGTACCCTCGCCGAGCAATTTGGGCATCTTTCGCAAATTGGGCAAATGACGCTCCCGCCTTCCGTACTGGCGGGGGGCATTGGCGCAATTGTACAAAGGCGTTTGAAAAATGTCCCCGAACAAGCCTATGCGTTGCTAGAACTGATGGCGGTAGCAGGGCGTAACATTGACCAACGCCTACTCCATCATCTAATGCCGAGCGTAGAAGTAGAAGATTGGCTTTTGGCGTGTAGTAGCGTGCTAGATGTGCAAGAAAATGAGTGGCGGTTTGCCCATGATAAGCTGCGTGAAGCCCTCATTAGCCAGCTCGATAAAGATGTTTACACGCGCCATCATCAGCGCGTTGCCGAAGCCCTAGAAGGCTTATACCCCAACGACGAAGCCTATCACGCAAAGTTGGCATATCATTGGCGCGAAGCCAAAAACGACCCCAAAGAAAGCCATTACAGCGCGTTGGTGGGTAAAACAGCCCTTGCTGCGGGCAATTATCAAGAAGCAGTACGCGCCCTTAACCGCGCTTTTGTAATAGGCGAAGATATTCATGCCCCACACCAAACCCAATCAGGCTTGATGAAGCAATTGGGCGATGCGTATTTAGGGCTAGGAAAACTAGGCGATAGCTATAATCACTTTAGTAATGCCATTGCCTATTGGGGACACATGCGCCCTCAAAACAATCGCTCCCTTTACACACAAATTGCCCTTGAAGTCGTTAAGCAAGCACGTCATCGTTTATCGTCCGCACGCACCTCTACAGAAGAAACGCTTTATTGGCGCGATGCGGCACTGGCTTGCTCACAACTTTCACTCATTAACTACTTTGGCAATCAAAAACAGTACGCCTTTTACTATAGCCTGCTGGGCATGAATCTTGCCCACAAAGCAGGCACAGAACACCGTGACACGCTCGCAAGTTTGCAGTCTGTATTTACGGTGTTTGCCTCTGTAATTCCATTGCAAAATACCGCCAATGCTTATGCACGCCTGACCTTAAAAAATTTACCGCCTGCGGATAATGTGGTTGCCCGAAGCTGGGTACTCATGATGCTAGGCATTTACTACACAAATTCGGCACAATGGGATATTGCAATCTCTAGCCTACAAGAATGTTTAGGGCTTGCGGAATCTGCCGAAAATGTGCGCCGTATTCAAGAGGCTATTTTGTCATTGGCGGCTGCTTACTTCTTCAAAGGGGATTGGAAGAACTCTTATCAACTGGCAGAACGTTTGCTTCAAAGTGGCTTAACCTACGACAATATTCAGTGCCAAGCCTGGGGTTTAGATGACCTTGGGCGCGTACTATATCATCGTGGAGAACACGCCCAAGCCTTAGAGAACTTTGAGAAAAGTAACGCCCTCTACCAACAAATTCAGGATAAAACGGGCTTAATTTGGGTAAATGGTGCGTTGGCACAGGTACATACCCGCATGGGCAAATTAGAGCTGGCTCGCCCGTATGCCGAACGAACACGCGAATGGATAATGAACACTTCACCGGGCGCATACGGCTTGCTTGAAGGGTATCGGGGTATCGCGGACTTTTATCTAACGCAATACGAAAAAGAGCGCACACCCCAAAATTTACAAGATGCCAATACCGCTGTCAGGCTGATGCACCGCTTTGGGCGCATTTTTAGTACAGGCAAATCGTACCGTTATATCTATGAAAGCTGGCTAGAATCGCTTCTTGGCAATGCCACAAAAGCCATTCAACTAGGCAAACAAGCCATCCAAGAAGCCCAAAAGCATCAGCTACGATATGAAGAAGGCTTAGCGGGCTATCATGTGGTGCGTTTCTTGCCCCAAGACCATCCCCAACGCGAAGCCTTTGCCACTCCTGCCCTCAGCATCCTTATAGAAATTGGCGCAGAAGAGGCGAATTATCTTAAACAACTCATGGGGCAGCAAAATCCCTAGAGGGTTTGGTCTATATATACCTTTCAAAATGACCTTCGTTTATAATGAAAAGGTCGCTCCTCATATGCCCAAATATGCCCGCCATTCCATTCAAAGGACACCCATGCAATCATCTATCCCACAAGTTAGCCCCAAAGCCTCGTATGAAGCACAGCAAGCCCAGATTGATGAGGCTGTTTTGCGTGTGCTTAAAAGCGGTTGGTATCTTCAGGGCGCAGAAGTAAAAGCATTTGAAGCAGAATTTGCCCATTGGAATAGCCTTTACGACGCTGTGGGCGTAGGCAATGGCACAGACGCGCTCGAAGTCGCTATGCGTGCGCTGGACATTGGCAATGGGCATGAAGTCATTGCCCCTACACACACCGCCACCGCCACCGTAGCAGCCATTGAATTGGTCGGGGCAACCCCTGTTTTAGTAGATATTGAACCTCACACCTACACCCTTAGCCCAGAAGCCGTCCAACGCGCCATCACCCCGCACACACGCGCCATCATTGCGGTGCATTTGTACGGGCAACCTGCGGATATAACCGCGCTCCAAACCATTGCCACAGCAAACGGCATTAGACTCATTGAAGACGTGGCACAAGCCACAGGCGCACGCTACCATGATAAGCGTGTGGGGAGCATGGGCGATATTGCCGCGTATAGCTTTTACCCCACCAAGAACCTTTCTGCGTTGGGTGACGGAGGCGCGGTAGGCTGTGTTTCAGAAGAACAATCGCGCCGTGTGCGTGCCATTGCACAATACGGTTGGCGTGAGCGCTATATCAGCGATGAACAAGGCATGAACACGCGCCTAGACGAAATTCAGGCGGCGATTTTGCGGTGCAAACTGGCGGTTTTAGACAGCGATAACCAACGCCGTAACGACATTGCCCAACGCTACACCAAAGCCCTCAAGGACAAAGTGATTGTGCCAAGTGTGCGCGAAAACTGCACGCATGTGTATCATCTTTATGTGGTGCGTCACCCGCGCCGTGATGAACTTCGTCAATACCTTAATGAGCAAGGCGTTGGCACAGGGATTCACTATCCACGCCCTGTTCACCTTCAGCCCGCCTATCAAGGGCGTTTGGGCGATGTGGGCAGTTTCCCTATTACCGAGCAATTCGTAAATGAGATTGTCTCGCTCCCTCTCTTTCCCGAACTTACCGATGAGCAAGTTGACCGTGTGATTGAAGCGGTATTATTGTTTAAGGACTAGCCTCTTATGACATCTCATTTTCAAGATAAACACGCCCTCATTACAGGGGGCATGGGCTTCATCGGGAGCAATCTCGCGTTGGCGTTGGTGGCATTGGGCGCAAAAGTGACCGTTGTGGATAACATGATGCCCGAATACGGGGGCAACCTTTTTAACATTGCGCCCATCAAAGACCAAATTACCATCAACTTTGCCGACATCAGAGACCAGCATGTTATGAATTATCTGGTTAAAGACCAAGATTTTGTGTTTCATCTCGCAGGTCAAGTTGACCACATCCTTAGTTTAAGTGACCCTTTCCCCGATATTGACATCAACATCAAGGGAACAGCCGTCCTAATGGAAGCCCTTAAACAACATAACCCCAGCGCGCGCCTCATTTATACTGGCACACGCGGTCAGTATGGCGAAGCCGTTAGCCTACCCGTGAACGAAGATGCGCCCACACGCCCCAAAGGGATTTACGAAATATCTAACCTTACTGCCGAAAAAATCATAGCGGTGTATCATCACGTTCACGGCATCCGTTCTGTTCTCTTGCGCCTAACGAACGTATACGGTGAACGCGCCCAAATGAAGCATCCGCGCTATGGGGTGGTGAATTGGTTTGTGCGCCTTGCCGTAGACGATGACACCATTAAAGTATTTGGCGATGGCAAAATTAAGCGCGATTTTCTTTACATTGAAGATTGCATTGAAGCCATTTTGGCATGTGCCACTACAGAAGCTGCCTATGGTGAAATTTTGAACGTGGGCATCGACACCCCAACCGATTTTATTGAATTAGTAACCGAACTCATTGGCGTGGCAGGCAGTGGGCGATGGGAATTTGCCCCTTTTAGCGCAGAACGCAAAGCCCAAGAACCCGGCGATTTTTATTCTGACATTAGTAAAATTAAGCGTCTAGTGGGATGGTCACCCAAAACAAGCCTACGCGACGGCTTGGCAAAAACCGTTGACTATTATCGCCAACACAAAGCACACTATTGGTAAGCCCATGATAACGCCCCTTTTGCCTCATTTGCCCGCCCTACATGACACCCTAGCACAGCATCTTTCTTGGCTATCACACGATTTTATAACGCACAACGCCACGTTTTTACAGGCAAGCCGTCAACAACACGCCACCCTGCTAACCCGTGAGATAGCCGTTGAGGACGATTTGCGCGTGCTACACGAGGGGGATGAGGGCGAAATTGCCCTATTTGCTGAAGTTTTAAGGTGGGATAGCGCGTTCTTTGGCTATCCTATCGCACGTTTACACGGCGCGTTCTTTACACAATCGCCTATTTCACCCCATGATGGCAACCTAGAGCCTGCACTCAAAGCCTTTGTGGCGTATGCCCGTCAGCAAGGCGTGCGCTACCTGATAGCAAGCGTATTCCCTGAAGATTTAGCTCTCATCCGTGCTATGAGTGCCAGTGGTTTTACGCTTATAGAAACACGCGCCACCTATCATCGCTCATTGATAGATTATGCTTATCCCGAGCGTTTTGCGGTACGTCCCGCCACCCCCCACGATGTAGACCTGTTGGCGAAAACGGCGGTTAGCATGGTAAACCCGTATGACCGCTTTCACGCCGACCCCTTTATCTCTGAACAAGAGGTTGCCCGCCTAATGACCGAGTGGGTCACCAATTCTGTCCTCAATGGCTTTGCCGACATCACGCTTGTGCCAGACGTGCACTCGCCAAAAGCCTTGTCTACGGTAAAATACCATCGTGACCAATGGCAAGCATGGGGTGTTGCGCTTTCACAATTGGTATTAGGGGCAGTATCCCCCGAGTTTAAGGGGTGGTATAGCAAACTTACCAGTGAAATCTGCTATCATTTGCAAGGTATTGGCGCAGAACACATTTTTATAGTGACACAAAACACCAACCGCGCCGCGATTCACTCATGGGAAAAGCTAGGGTTTCGTTATGGGCGTGGTGAACACATTTTTAGAATTATCCTATAGGAGCAAACCGCGTGCCACTGATTTCTATTGTTGTTCCTGTGTACCACAATGCGCCTAGCCTTCCCGACTTGCTAAGGGAATTTCAAGAGCTTGCCGCGCGCAATCCTAACGACACTTTCGAGTTTATCTTTGTGGACGATGGCTCACAGGATGAATCTTATGCCGTTTTACAAAGCCTTGCCCTAGCCGAAAGTCGCATTAAGACCGTTAAGTTATCGCGCAATTTTGGCTCTAATCCCGCCCTGATGGCAGGTCTAAGCGTTTCCAGTGGCGAAGCAGTCGCGGTTATCTCCGCAGACCTGCAAGACCCACCCGCCCTCATCCACGATATGATAGCCCTTTGGCACAAGGGACATAAAGTGATATTGGCGGCGCGTGAAGGGCGCGATGACCCGGCACTAACGGCGTTTATCGCGAATATGTTTTACGCGCTGTTTCGGCGATATGCCATTAACACCATGCCCAAAGAAGGCTTTGATTTCTTTCTAATAGACCGCCAAGTCTGTGACCTTGTGAACAACATTGAAGAAGCCAACCCCTACTTGATGGGCTTGATTTTATGGCTGGGCTTTGCGCCCCAAGTGGTCTATTATCAACGCCGTGAGCGCGAAAAACGCTATGGTGTGTCCATGTGGACGCTGGCAAAAAAGCTGAAATATTTTGTCGATTCATTTGTGGCGTTCTCTTATTTTCCTGTGCGAGTTGCTTCCTTGATGGGCTTTATCCTAAGTTTCTTGGGCATCATTTACGCAATGGTCATCGTCTTTCTTGCGCTCTTTTTAGGCAGAGAAATTGAGGGATGGTCGTCCTTGATGGTGGTACTCTTAGTGGTGAGTGGCGCACAAATGGTAATGATAGGTATTTTAGGCGAGTATTTATGGCGCAACCTAGACGAAACGCGCAAACGCCCACGCTTTATCATAGAAAAGCAAACAGGCTTTACAGAAAATCACTCATCCGAACACCCAGTGAAACGCGATAACTAAGCCATGCGTTTATCAAAAGCAAGTTTAGGGGCATTACTGATTCTTTTAGGGGTGTGGGCAAGCCCAATCTATCCGCAAACTACTCCACTTTTAGATGCCTTACCCGACTGTGCCTTTTCGGAACAAATTATAGGGACAAGCGTGGGGGCTGTCCTCATTAACTTGCAAACAGGGGCGGGGTGCATAGAGAACCTTGATGTGCCGTTTCAGGTTGCCAGCGTTCCCAAAATTTTTGTAGCAGGCGCAACCTATGAAAAAGTGGCGCGTGGGCTTGCCAGCCTAAGCACCCCCATTACGTTTGATGAAAATTACTATATGGCGGGGCGCACCGACTGTCTAAATGCCTCACGATTGGGCGAAAGCCTCCCCGTCAATGAGCTACTGCGGTTGATGATTGCGTGCAGTGACAACGCCGCCACAGGAATGCTGATGGACTTCATTGGCTGGCAATACATCAATGAGTATGCTTTACGGATGGTAGGCAGTGGCATTGGCGATATTTTGCCGTATGCCGAAGTAGACAAGCGAAAATTAGTAACATTAGATGCCCAATGGGCAAGCGTGCCTAGAGCAATGACATCACGTTACTATCGCTCTGGCAGAACAGAGGGCTTAGAGGCATTCTTTGACCTCGTTCCCAGCCGTCTCGCTCGTCCTGGCTTTATATCTAGCAACGCCAATTACTTTGCAACCGCCACTACCAACACGCTAACGCCACGCGCCCTCTTTACCTATTTTATGGGGCTACAAAACGCCATGCAAAACGCGCCTTTTAGCGAAACGTCTATCGTGGGCAATTTTCTCTTTGGCTTGCTCTTAGACACACAGCGGTTACAGTCGGTGCAGTCTATTGATGGCACAGTGGTTATTGGCGGAAAGAACGGTTTCGATAGGGGTGTTGTGGCAGAAGTGAGCGTCCTGTTTAATTCGCCTCAAACGCGCTTGCCCACTGGTTTTGTGTTCTTGTTTACACAACAAAGTAACTTAACCGCACCCAATACACAGCCCCCCAATTATAACAGTGGCATCCTGAACGACTTTTTAGACAGCCTTGCGCCTGTGGTGAATACTACACTTTTTGCGGGCAAAAGCCCCCCCCTGCTAGAGCCTTCGTTTAGCCTTTCGTCTATACTCATTCATAACCAAAGCACCATCACCACTTGTTGGCAACCCTACCGCACCAACAGCTTTATAGAGGCAGATGTTGCCGTTTTAAGCCGTTGCTTTAGGGGGTACGCGCACCAAGAACGCTTTAGCCTTAACGAGCAAGCCAGCATTGGAATGACTCTAACGGGGTTAGGGAATGGTGATGCGTGGACGACTTTTGTATTTACAGACCCTAACAGGCGCGCTTACAGCTATCAGGTGCGCTCACGCTTTGTAAATGATGACGGTATTTTCTGGTTTCATCCGTTAGATGTGCGAGGAGACTGGCAACTGGATATTTACGTTAATCAACGGCTTGCCAGCAGGCACATTTTGCGAGTTAATTAAATGTCATTAAAAGCAAAAACGCCCAGAAGCAGGGGTTAAAACTTGTCAAATTGTGTAAAAAAGGGGTTATCTTTTATCATGCGCCACAAAACAACCCTATAATGTGAGTTATAAGGTGAGCCAAGTGAGGGCGCAACAATGGTAACCCAATTGATAAATGATACCGTTCAAGACTTCATTGCATATCAACATTTCGTCAATGAGCAATATCGTCGTGCCTTTCCAAATTCGGCGGGGTATCGCCGTTATGTCAATCCCGCCTCACCACAATTACTCCCTGATGGCACGCCCCAAGAATACGCCCTCATCAAGAAGAACGCGCAGGGTGACATCATTGCTGGAATGCGGCTTTGGGTGGGGCTTGTCACCCAAACTACCCCGCGCTAGAGAACCAAACCAGCCGTATCTTCCAAGTACCAGAAGTTAGCCTAGGGCGATATTTAGAAAGGTTCACGGCGGTTAAACGCCCCTATGTGCTAGAAGTTGGACGCTTGGCATTTCATCATCAGCTCGCTATTTCAGAAAGTTTTAGGCTGATGCGAGACCTAATGACCCTGCTCATAGACACCGCACAAGCCCTAGAAGCCGATTTCCTCGTTGGGTTTGCGCGTCCAATCGTCATTAACACGCTAGAACGTTTGGGCATCGCGCTTCATAAATTACAAGATATACGCATGAATCGCTGTGATAGAACCCTCTTAGCCGAGTTAGTTTCTTGCTATGAGATAAAATTTCCAGAGTTGCAAGAACGCCTCATCGCACCACTCACACAGGAACATATTGATGCCATGACCCTACAGGAACTACAAATGCTCGTTGATGGAATTGAGGATGGCGAAAGCGTTTATGTGGTAGATGTTGTAAACCCTTACACTTAAAAAAATACCCCTCATTTGTTAAGGGGTATACGGTCTTTTTAGTAGCGTGGGTCGTACATCAACTGCTGAACGTATGCCAACCAATCGTGAGGTACATGATAAGTGTGCAAATTTTGTGAGACTGCCACTTTAGCCACAGCAACGGCAATGTGTGACGAAATCTCACGAATGCGCGTCAGGTGCGGGAAAATACGCCCCTGTGCAAAGTCATCAGGCGTAGCAAGTTCTGCCAGTGTTTGCCCCGCAACAAAGAACATCTCATCAGTCACATGCTTTGCGCCACTCGCCACCACACCCAACCCCACACCGGGGAAGATATAAGAATTGTTCGCTTGTCCTGTAGTGTATTCCTTGCCATTAAGCGTTATGGGGGCAAAAGGGCTACCACTGGCAAAAATAGCGTTGCCATGTGTAAGCGTGTACGCCGTTTCGGCGGTACACTCGGCTTTACTAGTGGGGTTAGACAGCGCGAAAATAACGGGGCGCGCGTTGTACTGTGCCATCTTGCGAATCACTTCGGGGGTAAATGCACCGCCCTGCCCAGAAACACCAATGAGGGCTGTGGGCTTAAACGCATCCACTACATCCCCCAAGTCCTTAATAAACTCGGTTTCTTGGGCGTAACGGCTTTTGTGCGGGTTCAAATCAGAACGGCTTTTGACCACCAAGCCTTTAGAATCAACAAACCAGCACCGCGACACAGCATCCTCATGAGATAAGCCTACACGCTCTAGTGCCGTTACCAGCAAATCCGCGATGCCAATGCCCGCTTCACCTGCCCCAAAGAACAAATACCGCCCGTATTTAAGCTGGCTTTTGCTTAGTTTAACGGCGTTAAGCAAGCCTGCTAATGTAACGCTGGCTGTCCCTTGAATGTCATCATTAAATGTGCAAATAAGGTCACGATAGTGTTCCAGCAGTCTAAAGGCATTCGCATTGCCAAAGTCCTCAAACTGTATCAGTGCATTGGGGTAACGGTCTCTAACCGCAGTGATAAACTCATCTACAAACGCATCATAAGAATCACCTGTAATGCGTTCTTGGGGCAAGCCAATATAGAGAGGGTCGTTTCTGAGTTGTTCGTTGCTTGTTCCCACATCTAGCGTAATGGGTAAGCATTGGTGCGGATGAATCCCCGAACACGCTGTATACAACGCTAGCTTACCCACAGGAATACCCATGCCATTTGTTCCCAAATCACCCAAGCCCAAAATGCGCTCGCCATCTGTTACCACCACCACACGCACATTATCATGATACCAATTGCCGATAATTTCGCGCATGTGTCCCACATCTTCTAAAGAAATAAACAAGCCACGCGGACGGCGGAAAATATGCCCATATTCTTGGCATGCTTGCCCTACGGTGGGCGTATAAATAATGGGCATCATTTCTTCTAGGTGGTCTATGACAACACGAAAAAAAAGGGATTCGTTACGGTCTTGCAATGCCATCAAATAAATATATTTTTCAATGTTGCTTTCTTTACGGTGTAAGTTTTCTAGCACACGCGCCACTTGCCCATCTTGGGTAAAGACACGCGGTGGCAACAACCCACGCAATTTTAGGTGTTCGCGCTCTCGTCTAGTAAATGCAGTTCCCTTGTTTAGGCTAGGGTTATGCAATACTTCTGCGCCTACAGGGCGGGCTTCTTCGTCATCGGGCAAATAGTAATCCGTTATCATGAGGTTGTTCTCCATAAAAAAACGCTTATGCCCTCATTAGAACACGAAGCCTCATTTGACTTATGTGTAAAACGTCACGTTTATACCGCTAAAATATCACCATTTAGCCTAACGTTATCCCTCGTCTAAATTGGGGTATGTCATTTTGGCATGTGCCACCGATTCCTGTATCAGTTCTCGTAGTACCGCTACGTCAATGTCTTCTAGCTTATTGATGTAAATACACGCAGCACCCGTTTTCACTTTGCCAAGCCTGCTTAAAATCTCTTGGTGGTGTCGTGCGCCCGTCATCATATACAGCGCGATATTTTGCTTACGCGGGGCAAAACCAACCGCACACCATGTGTCCTTGCGCCCACTTTTATAATCATAGGTATATTGCCCAAACCCAATAATGCTCTCGCCCCACATCACGGGTTCTTGTTGGGTTTCTTGTCTAAAGATCTCAATCAGTTCAAAAGAATCTTTGCGTTTTTTCTCACTTTCCACTGTGTTGATAAAGTCCTCGAAACGTGCGTCAGTAGGTTTTGTTTTGTTGCTAGACATTGGGATTCTCCCTGTTTAACGGTATACTTTACTCCACAAGAATAGCACATATTTTCTATTTCTGTCAAACCCAACACTTCGGTTTTGAAAATGCGTGTAGAATAGTTTTGAATAAGTTTTATACTGCCCTTTCTCTTGGTAGAACTTCATAAAAAGGCTGTCTACGTCATGACACAAGAAACAAGAACAACCCTCTTACACCCCAAGCTACAACGGCGTTTTGCAGTTGCGTGGTTGGTATTTATGGGGCTATCTTTCCTGTTTTGGCTAATGAAGTTTGCCAGTGGCTATACGGACGCGCTCAATGTGTCGCCCGAACTTGCCCAACTGCTTACAGAGATAAACCTTCCGCCCACGTTTCCTGCGCTTTTCAAAATTTTCTTAGATGCGCTCATGATGGGTATTGTGGTATTTATTGGTGCGCTTATCTTTTTAAGACGCGGTAATGATTGGCTTGCCCTCTTTACCGCAACCACGCTCTATCTCACTACCATTGGTTATTCGGGTGGGCGCGTGAATGATTATGCCTTTTGGATGCTGGTTTCTACAACGTATATGGCACTGATGGAAACAGCTCAAGTGCTGTTCTTTTACATCTTCCCTAGCGGGCGGTTTGTGCCTCGTGTAGCACGATGGGCAGTCTTGCCGTTCTTTATCTTTCGTTGGCTTATTTGGCTTAATATCTACACCAATGACGTGCCACAGGGCGCAATTGAAGTGGGGTTTGTTATTCTCTTGTTGCTCATTGGTATTGGCTTTCAGGTTTATCGCTATCGCAAAACAGCCACCCCTAGCCAACGCCAACAAGTAAAGTGGGTTTTGGTAGGGTTTACGCTCACTATTGCGCTCGTTGCGCCCTCTATTTATCTGCTAAGCATCATCCCATTGGCAGAAAGTGGGCTAAATTACCTTACTTATAATATCGTCCTCATCCTGCGCACGATTGCGCTCTTTATCGCGCCCTTGTCGTTGGGTTTCTCTGTGTTGCGCTATCGCCTATGGGACATTGATTTAACGCTCAATCGTTCATTGGTCGCTGCCCTCATTACGGTTCTTTTGGCAGGCGTATTTGGGGGAATCTTGCTAGTGGTTAATGCCGTGTTTAACCAGCTATTTAGTGGTAATACGTCCACCATCGGCATTATTGTCGCCAGCATTATCACAGGGGTGGCATTTAACCCCACGCGCCAATGGGTAAGAAACGTGGTTGACCGCCGTCTTTATGGCTTCCGCTTTGACCTTAACGAACTTAAACGCTCCGAACAAGCCCTTATCATTAAGCGCAAAGGGCTACTAAGCGGAGAACAGCTAGACGGCTATCACATGCTCGATTTATTGGGGCGTGGTGGCATGGGCGAAGTATATAAAGCAACCGATGATACGCGCATTGTGGCGGTTAAAACCCTGCCCACAGAACTTTCTACCCCAGAGGCAAATGCCCGTTTTGCCCGCGAAACCACCGCCCTACAACAGCTTCAGCACCCCAATATTGTGCGGTTTTACGGCGCAAATTTACAACACGCCCTCACGCCTTACTTGGTGATAGAGTTTGTAGAAGGGGAAGACCTCTCGGCTTTCTTAAAGCAAGAGAAAAAACTTAGCCTAGAAACTTCACTCGAAATTGTTAAACCGCTTGCCAGCGCATTGGCACATGCCCATGAGCGTGGTTTGGTGCATCGGGATGTTAAGCCTTCTAATGTGATGCTTCGCCCCAACGATGACAATGAAACATTTACACCTATTTTAATGGATTTTGGCGTAGTCAAACTTAAAGAAGCCAGTGGTACGCTTACGGGTACAGGCGCGGTGGGGACGATTAACTATATGTCACCCGAACAAATTCAGCAGTCCACCCGCGTAAACTATCAAGCAGACATCTATGCACTGGGCATAATGTGGTACGAAATGCTCACAGGACGGATTCCATTTGAGGGCGGTCCGGGACAAATTCTGTTTGCACACATTCAGCAACCCCCACCCGACCCCCGTAAATTTGAGCCGAACATTCCCGAAAAATACGCCTACACCATCTTACGCGCCCTGTCTAAAGACCCGAAAGACCGCTTTCAGAGCATCCTAGACATGGTAGAATAAGGACAACCATTGCTTTAGCCATACCGATAAGGTGCAACCATGACACATCACGAAAGAAACGCAGGCATGCCACTGGATATGGGGCTTGTCCGTGAACACTCTCGCATTAACCTAAGTGCCGTTGAACGGCGTGCCAGCACGCTAGACAAGCGTCGCTCTATCAAACAAGATTGGCAAGCCGCATGGCTCTTAAAAGCCGTCACCTGTATTGACCTTACCACGCTTGCCGGTGACGACACCACAGGCAAAGTCCATCGCCTTGCGCTAAAAGCCCGTCAACCCATTCGCCTGGACATCCTAGAAGCGTTGGGTATGGCGGATGCAGGTATTACTACAGGCGCAGTATGTGTGTACCACAACCGCGTTAGCGATGCCGTAGACGCGCTTAAAGGCACAGAAATTCCTGTTGCGGCTGTTTCTACGGGCTTTCCTGCTGGCTTAAGCCCCTTACCCCAAAAACTAGAAGAAATTAAAGCCTCTGTTTTGGCAGGCGCAAAAGAGATTGATATCGTCATTTCTAGGGAATATGTTCTTACAGGCAATTGGCAAGCCCTTTATGATGAAATAAAGCTATACCGTGAAGCGTGTGGCAATGCCCACATGAAAACTATTTTAGCCACCGGTGAGTTAGGCACACTCCGCAATATCGCCCGCGCCAGTTGGGTGGGTATGATGGCAGGCTCGGACTTTATTAAAACCTCTACGGGCAAGGAAAGCGTGAATGCCATTTTACCGGTGGGCTTGGTGATGGTGCGTGCCATCCGTGAGTATGAGCGTATTACGGGCTTCAAAGTGGGCTTTAAGCCTGCGGGGGGCATTCGCACCGCAAAAGACGCGCTGGCTTGGCAAATCTTGATGAAAGAAGAGCTAGGCGACGCTTGGCTCCAGCCCGATTTATTCCGTTTTGGCGCGTCTACCTTGCTTTCAGATATTGAACGCCAGCTTTCACACCACATTAGCGGACGCTATGCCGCCTTGCACCACATGCCGATAGGATAAAACCGCCATGAACGCTATAGCCGAGATTTTCAAAACCATGAGTTACGGACCCGCCCCAGAATCTGCATCCACCGCACAAGCATGGCTTGTACAGCACAATAGTCGCTTTGATTTATACATCAATGGCGCGTGGCAAGCCCCCAAAAACGGGCAACATGCCCCCGTCTATAACCCCGCCAACGGTAAAGAACTGGCACAAGTAGCCCAAGCAGGCAAGGATGATATTGGGCTTGCCTATGATGCCGCCCATAAAGCCCTGTCGTTGTGGCGTAATACCAGTGGGCATGTTCGCGCACGTTATTTATATGCCATTGCCCGCAACATCCAAAAGCACCAACGCCTGTTTGCCGTCCTAGAGTCTATGAACAATGGCAAGTCTATTCGTGAAAGCCGTGACCTTGACGTGCCGTTGGTCGCTCGCCATTTTTATCATTATGCTGGGTGGGCGCAACTGATGGAACGCGAAATGCCCGACTATCAGCCTGTGGGCGTGGTGGGGCAAATTATCCCTTGGAACTTCCCCCTGTTGATGTTGGCGTGGAAGATTGCGCCTGCGCTGGCAATGGGCAATACCATTGTCATTAAGCCCGCCCCCGATACCCCTCTTACAGCGTTGCTCTTTGCCGAAATTTTGAGTGCATCGGGCGTACCTGCTGGTGTGGTGAATATTGTCACAGGGGGCGATGAAGCCGGCGAAAGCATTACCGCGCACGAAGGCTTTGATAAAATTGCATTTACAGGCTCTACGCATGTGGGGCGCATCATCCGTAAAGCCACCGCCGGCACAGGCAAAAAACTCTCGCTAGAGCTAGGGGGCAAGTCACCGTTTATTGTGTTTGACGATGCCGACCTAGACAGCGCAATAGAGGGCATTGTCGATGCTATCTGGTTTAACCAAGGCGAAGTATGTTGTGCAGGTTCGCGCTTGCTTGTGCAAGAAAGCATTGCAGAACGCTTCATAGAACGCCTAAAAGCCCGCATGGCAAAACTACGTGGTGGAGACTCTTTAGACAAGAGCATTGACTTGGGCGCGTTGGTGTCAAAAACACAGTACGATACCATCTCTGGATGGGTCGCCAAAGGCGTTGCCGAAGGCGCGGTGCTATATCAGCCCGAAATGCACTTTCCCGAAGGCGGATGCTACTACCCCCCCACACTCCTAACCAATGTTGCGCCCGCGTCTACAGTCGTACAAGAAGAAATTTTCGGGCCGGTCTTGGTAGCGATGACATTCCGCACGCCTGCCGAAGCCATCGAACTCGCCAATAATACCCGTTATGGGCTGGCTGCCAGTGTGTGGACAGAGAACGTCAACCTTGCTGTAGACATTGCCAACAAAATTTTGGCAGGCACTGTATGGATTAACTGCACCAATGTGTTTGACGGCGCAAGTGGCTTTGGTGGGTATCGTGAAAGCGGCTACGGGCGCGAAGGCGGTAAAGAAGGCTTGTATGAGTATGTGCGCCCCAAGTGGGATACCCACACCAAGCCCACCCTAAACGCCATTAACCCCAAGTGGGGCGCGTTTACCCCTCGTAGTGTTGCCAGTGCCAGCCCACTTGCTATTGGCGAGGGATACGCTGCGCCTGCGCTAGACCGCACCGCAAAACTATACATTGGGGGCAAGCAAAAACGCCCCGATGGCAGCTATACTTTCCCTGTATGTGCGCCTAATGGGGCGGTGGTGGGTGATGCCAGCGATGGTAACCGCAAGGACATCCGCGATGCCGTAGAAGCTGCGCGTAAAGCCAGCACATCGTGGGCAAGCACCACAGGACACGCACGCGCCCAAATTTTGTACTACATCGCAGAAAACCTTAGCGCACGCACCGAAGAATTTGTGCAACGCCTTGTCACCATGACAGGCGGAAAGCCCAAAGACACACGCGCCGAAGTTGAAACCAGCATTAGCCGTCTGTTTACTTATGCCGCCCTTGCGGATAAGTATGGGGGAACAATTCAGGAAACCGCGTGGCGTGGGCTAACGATTGCGCGTCACGAAGCCATGGGTGTGATTGGTATCGCTTGCCCCGATGAAGCCCCACTTTTAGCGTTTATTTCATTGGTTGCGCCTGCCATTGCACGCGGAAACGTCGTTGTGGTTGTGCCATCACAGCTTTACCCGTTAAGTGCCACCGACCTCTATCAAGTGCTAGAAACGTCTGATGTGCCGTCGGGTGTCGTGAATATCGTTACGGGCAACCGTGACCACCTTAGCAAAACGTTGGCAGAACATGATGACATCGATGCCATGTGGTATTTTGGCACAGCCGAAGGTTGTCAGCATGTGGAATACCTCTCTGTGGGCAATATGAAGCGCACATGGGTTAATTATGGGGTAACACGCGATTGGCACAGTGCCACACAAGGTGAAAGCGAAGACTTTTTGCACGAAGCGGTGCAAGTAAAGAACATCTGGCTACCCTACGGCGAATAAGAAAAGTCCTCTTTGGGGCGTGCCTTCGGGTGCGCCCTTTGATGTCAAAATTTGACACATCTCCCCTAAGTTTGTACTCTCTATAAGCATAAGACGCTTACTCACTAGAACCGCAAAAATAGAATAATAGTAGGAAGAAGAACGTCATGACCACACTTAACCCCCAACGCACTATTGACGAACTTAAAGAGCTTCGCGCCCTAACAGGCATAGAAGATGGCGCACAGCGTGTTGCTTTTACGCCCGTTTGGGCAACCGCGCGCCAATGGCTACGCGAAAAATTAGAAGCCTTACCCGTTGAAATTGAAGTAGATGAAGCAGGTAACCTATGGGCAACCCTACGCGGCGAATCCACCGACGAGCTACTCATTGGCGGTCACATCGACTCTGTGCCGAATGGTGGCTGGTTAGATGGATGTTTGAACATATTGGCGGGCGTAGAAATTTTGCGCCGTATTGCCAGCGAAGGCAAGCCTCCCATCACCATCCGCCTTGTTGACTGGGCAGACGAAGAAGGCGCACGCTTTGGGCGTAGCCTCTTTGGGTCTAGTGCGTGTTCTGGCACAATGAACCCCGACGAATTACGGCATCTAAAAGATAGAGATGGCATCTTATTATCAGAAGCCATTGCCCCCTTTGGGCTTAACCTAGACACGGTTAAAGAAAGCCGCAAACAGCTTAAAAACGCCAAAGCCTATCTGGAGCTACATATTGAGCAAGGACCCGTTTTAGAGAGCATGGACTTGCCCTTAGGCGTGGTACTCGGCACTTGTGGCGTAGAACGCCATACCATTCGTTTTACGGGGCAAGCAGCGCACAGTGGCTCTACGCCTATGGACAAACGCCGTGATGCACTGGGGGCAGCCGCCAAACTAAGCCTAGAAATTAGAGAAATCGCTAAGCGTCACAATGGGGTTTGTACGGTGGGGAGCGTCACCACAAAGCCCGGCATTGTTACGTCTGTGGTGGCACAAGCCGATATGACGCTAGACCAACGCCATCTTGATGCCAACGAACTCGCTGCCATGTACAAAGAAGCGCAAGAAGCTAGTCATCGCTTTGCGGAAGAAGAAAAAGTGGGTGTAGAATGGTCTAAACTGTGGGAAATTCACCCCATTCCCTTCCACTCGCGCTTAATTGAAATGGCAGACGAAGCGATTAAAGAAATTACGCCCGTTTCACATCGCCTGCCCAGTGGGCCCCTTCACGATGCTGCCGAAGTAGCGCGTGCAGGCGTTCCTACGATTATGTTGTTTGTGCAAAGCCTTTATGGTATTTCTCACAATAAGATAGAGGACACCAAAGAGGAACACATTGCCCAATCTGTAGACGCGCTAGACCGCCTTACAACCAAAACAATGCATTGGCTGATGGATGCATAGCAAAAAAGGGGTAGCTCATAACGAGTTACCCCTTTTTTTAACCGAATATCATCAATGGTGATGACGGGCGTTATAGCACAGGCGCATGAGGCTTGCGCGCCACAAATTGCCCACCGCCATTTGTACCATGCCAAGCGTCACCGTCTACCAGCTTCTTGCCACGTTGATACACTTGTACGGGCTTGCCCTTTACCGTCATACCCTCATAAACGTTATAGTCTACGCGCATGTGGTGTGTTTTCGCGCTAATCGTATGTGTCTTTTCTGCGTCCCATACTAAAATATCGGCATCTGCACCCACAGAAATTGTGCCTTTCTTGGGGTACATGCCAAAAATCTTCGCGGGGTTCGTACAGTTTAGTTCTACAAAGCGCGAAGGGCTGATTTTGCCACTGTTTACGCCTGCATCCCACATCACCATCATGCGGTCTTCTAAGCCGGGTATCCCGTTTGGAATTTTAGCAAAGTTACCCAAGCCTAGTTCTTTACCGGGTCGGCGATAGGTGGGGTCTTGCTTCTCAAATTCCACCCAATTACCGCCATTGTGTGCTTTTTGCCACTCTTGCCAGGGACCCTTGCTTCCTTCGTACCAAAAGTCGCAATGGTCGGTGCTTACAATTTGCAGTGTGCCATCACGTACCGCTTGCCACAAAACCGCTTGGTCGTGGGTTGTGCGAATGGGGGGCGAACACACAAATTTTGCGCCGTTAAAGCCCTCTTGTGCTAAATGGTCATCCACAGTTAAAAAGAAGTATTGTACGCATGTTTCGCCCATCACGGGGTAGCCCAACGCACGCCCGCGCCGTAACGCTTCAATGGCGGGTTCGCAGGTCATGTGTACCACATACAGGGGGCATCCCGTTAAGCCCGACATAATGACAGCGCGATTGGTGGCTTCGCCTTCAATTTCTGGGGGGCGTGACTGCGCGTGATACTTGGGGTCTGTTTTACCTTCTGCCAAAAGTTCTGGCGTAAGCGTGGCTTCTACGTCGCCATTTTCGGCGTGTACCATCACAATCATGCCACTATCTGCTGCAACCTGCATGGTCTTAAAGAGCGTGGTATCGTCAATCTGGAAGACATTTTTATACGCCATAAACAGTTTTAGGCTAGTTATGCCCTCATCAACCATAGAGGGGATTTCTGCCATTACCGCATCGTTAGGGTCGGTTAGTGCCATGTGAAAACCATAGTCAATTTGCGCAACTTCGGCTTTTTTACGCCATGTGGTTAGCCCATCATGAAGCGAACCGCCTTTAGGCTGAATCACAAAGTCGATGTGCATGGTTGTCCCGCCAAAAGCCGCCGCCTTGTGTCCACTGTCAAAGTCATCGTTGCTGATGGTGCCACCAAACGGCAAATCAAGGTGTGTATGGACATCAATGCCACCGGGCATTAAATACTTGCCCGTACAATCCACCACTTCATGCCCCTCTGGGCTAATGTTCTGCCCAATGAGGGTAATAATTTCGCCTTCTACTAGTACATCCGCCTTGGTCATATCGCTGGCGGTTACTATCGTTCCGTTCTTAAAAAGCAAGCCCATGATGCACCTCTCTATACTTTTTTATTCGTTTATAAGTGAGTGAGGCGCAAACAAATCGCACCCCATATATGAAGGTTTATCTATTGAAAGTGGGGTAACACATGCTCGGCATATTCCGCCACAATGCGTTCTTCTTCGCCACACATTAGATAAATATTAAACTGCGTTACACCCACCGCCTCTAAAGCCTTTAACTTTTCAACGTGCTGTGCGGGCGTGCCAATAATCGCGAAGCTGTCTATGATTTCGTTGGTGATAAAGTCTAGGTGATGCGCGTCTTTGTCGGCGTGTTCACGGTAATCATAGCCCTTACGTCCCTCAATGTATTCTGTAAGGCTAGCGGGGATATCGGGGTTATCCTTGCCGTATTTTTCCACAATATCCGCCACATGATTACCCACCATGCCAGGGAACCAGCGCGTTTGTTCGCGCCCTTTGTCCATATCCCCCACCCACACAGGTGCAGCCGCCATAATCTGGTACTTGCTCATGTCGCGTCCGCTATCCTTGCCTGCGGTAAGGGCTTGGTCGCTAAACCACTTCACCAGGCGCGGGTCTGCCAATTGAATCACCAGCCCATCGCCAGATGTGCCTGCGCCTGCAAGGGCTTTGGGCCCATAAGCCGCCACCCACACGGGCATTTCATAGCCTTCTGCCCAGGGGATTTGCGTTTCAATATCATCGTAAGTAACCTTATCACCACGCACCAAGCCACGCACCGCATCAGAAAATTCAACCATCGTTTCAATGGTTAGGGGGCGTTTGCCTAGCACACGGCGCGAGCTATCGCCACGCCCTACGCCCATATCAAAGCGTCCGCCGCTTTGCTTGGCAAGTGTGGCAAAAATGCTTGCCGCCACCGACCAATCACGCACGCCTGGATTGGTGACAAGGGGCCCAAAGCGCATGTTTTGCGTGTGTTCCATACATAATGCCATCGTGACATAACAATCACGCCAAAGCACATGCGAATCAAAAAACCACCCGTACTTAAAGCCCGCAATTTCGGCTTGTCGGCACAGGGCAACCGTTCTCTTAGGGTCAATATCACCCTTAAATGTAATTGCGAAGTCCATCGTAAATACTCCTTAGCTTGCTTGATGTTCCTGCCCACAGCGTTCTAAAGCGCGTTGGGCGGTCAGCACATTAATTTTGGGGGCAATTGCGCTATAAAACTGCACAAATGCCGCTTCAACAGCCGTTTGTCCTGCGTCACTGGCATCTTCCCAATTAAATGGAAAGTCGGCTTCATCTAAACCGTCAATGGGTTCTAACGTAATTTCTACCACGTTTTCACGCCGAATGCGCTCTAGCTTGATGCGCCGTTTGTCGGCACTGGTGGCGCGGTCGGCGTTACCAATGGCTTGATAGTAACTGGTAAGGCGTGTTTCTAGTTCAATCACATAAGACATTACCGAACCAAAAGAGTTAAGTCGGGTCATTGGCTTATGTCCAGCGTTCAATGATAATTTTGCGCTCGGTATAAAACTCAATCGAGTCCATACCTTGCCCGTGTAGGTCACCAAAGAAGGATTCTTTTTGCCCACCAAACGGGAATGACGCAGAAGGCGCAGCCACACCGATATTGATGCCAATATTGCCCGCATTTACGCGATACTTAAAGTCACGGGCATAACGACCACTACTGGTAAAAATGCTGGCGGCATTGCCATAACGGCTCTTGTTGATAATTTCGATGGCTTCATCAAACGAATCTGCCTTCATCAACGCTAAGACCGGCCCAAAAATTTCATCTTTTACGGCGATATTGTCGGGGGTCACATCCGCTAAAATCGTGGGACCCACAAAAGACCCATCGCTAAAGCCTTCTACTTCTAAACCGCGCCCATCAAGGATAGGCACTGCGCCCCCCTCTATGCCTGCGGTGATAATGCTTTCAATGCGCTCTTTAGCAGCGTGGCTTACAACAGTTCCCATTTGGGTGGCTTCGTCTAGCCCATAGCCCACGCGCAATTTGCTGGCTTGCTTCGCCAATTCGTCCTTTAGCAGGTCATAAGCATCGCCTACGCCCACCGCCACCGCCGCCGCCAAACAGCGTTGCCCCGAACAGCCATAAGCCGCGCCCAAAATGTTCTTTACGCTGGCTTCGATATTGGCATCGGGCATAACGGCAATATAGTTCTTTGCGCCACCTTGTGCTTGTACACGCTTGCCGTGTTTGGTGCAGGTTTCATAGACAATGCGTGCCACAGGGGACGACCCCACAAACGACACGCCAGTAACATCAGGATGTTGCATCACTGCCATAGAAGCATCCGTGCCACCATGTACCAAGTTAACAACGCCCGGTGGCAAGTCAAGTTCGTCTAAAATTTCAAACATCAATTCCATGCTAATGGGCGTTTGGGGTGAGGGCTTTACAATGAACGTATTGCCACACACAATCGCCGTAGGCAAAAACCACAATGGCACCATCATCGGAAAGTTAAAGGGCGTAATTGCCGCAAAAACGCCCGCAGGTTGGCGCAAAGTCAGTTCATCAATGCCACTGCTAATGTCCTCTAAGCCGTCTGTACGCATCAGCAATGGCACACCTGCCGCAAAGTCTACGCTTTCAATCCCGCGCCGTACTTCACCACGCGCTTCATCCATTGTTTTGCCGTTTTCAAGAACAATCATCTTAGAGAGTTCTTCAAAGCGTCCTTCTAAAAGGGTTTTAAGGCGGTACATATATTGCGAGCGATTAAGAATGGGCGTTGTGCGCCATTCTTCAAAACCCGCCACCGCCGCTTTCACGGCATCGTTTACGTCATCATAAGTCGATTCGGGTGTCTCTGCCAATACTTCACAGGTGGCAGGGTTGTAAACGGGTGTATAAGCCGTCGTAGAGGGTGTTACCCAGCGTCCGCCTACGTAGTTCTTGAGTTTTTTCGTCATAAAATCCTCCTGAAAATAACTATTACACAGATGGCATTGCCCCATTAGGTTAAAAAACAACAAAAGCATATTTGATGGGGTTAGCTAGTTTACACAACGACCTAAATATCTCACACTTTAGCGCGTTGTAAGTACGCCAAGTGTACCATGACTTATAATAAACGGGAAAAAATTGGCGGTTATAAAGGGGTATGAGGGGCAAATGAAACCATGCCCCTCTAATTGCTAGTAATTGCCGTTACTCGGCTTGGGGGATTGTGTTTCTAGGTGGCTGGTATCGCCTACTTTTTCGGCGTGCCAGCCGTCTGCGGTGCGTGTTAGCGTGGTAATAGAGGTATTCTCCAGGTGCTTGCCCAGTGTGGTCTCTAAAGAGAAAATTCGCCCTAGTAGCCAGCGAATTGTGCCACCATGCGTTACCACCACGATATTAGAGACCGTATCGGTTTCTATCACATCTTGCCAAAACGCATACGCCCGTTCCTGAAGCTGCATCCGTGATTCACCACGTGGCACAACGTAACGGTCATCGTGTTGCCAGTAGTTAAACTCTAACGGATAGGTATCCGCTATTTCTTGGCGCGTTAAACCCTGAAACACACCCACAGAAATTTCACGTAGGCGCACATCAGTATGAATATTTCCCACGCCCTTCGCGTTTGCAATGGCTTTCGCTGTCTCAAACGCTCGGCTAAGGTCGCTGGCATACATTTTATCAATCGTCAATCCCTCTAGCGCAAAGGCTGCCGCTTGGGCTTGTTCACGCCCTTTTGGGTTAAGAGGGATGTCGAGTGTGCCTTGCCAACGCCCATTATGGTTGTAATCTGTTTCGCCATGCCTTACAATGTATACTCGCTGAACTGTCATATGTTTTTTCCCAAAATCAGCCATCAAATCAACTTGACGCTTTGCGCCTTAAACGGCACAATTTAAGCATTATCCAGTTAGTTTAACATGATGAGAGAGTGTTTCCAGTGGCAAACGAAACAAATACCCCCCAATCTAATTCTTCTATCCTAAACGGCTTGGCAATGGCAGGTGGCTTAGGCATTTTGCTTATCGTGCTTGGCTTAGGTATTGGCGTGGTCGGTGGCGACGGTGTGAACACTAGCGTGGTCGGCATCGCCCTACTGGCAGGCTTTGGCTTGTTGGTCGTTAGTATTGCAGGATGGACAGGTTATGTTCAGCCCTTCACCCGTTTTGATGACATTGACATTGCTGCCGATGGTGGTCATGGACATGCACACGCCCCAACCGACCACAGCGAAGGTGAGCAACACTAAACGATGCGCCATGTTCCACAACGAGTTTTCATTAGTGACCTTTTTGAAGGTTACTTAGCAACAGTCGGTAAGCAAACGGTACTATCCATACAGCCCCAAGAGGGCGCAGACAGCACACAACAGGGTAAATTTAGCGTGCGTTATGGCGTGGTTTATCTAGGGCGGTCTTATCTGTCCATTGTGCCAGACTTGATTGCCCTTGATTATGGCGATGCGCTAAATGGCGAAGAAGCATGGGACTTTTTGTTCAACAAAAGCAATCTTTACCCCCGTGCGGATGTTTTTGGCTTTAGAGATGATGGGCTAGACGAAATGATCACCGTAAAGTCTTTAGACCTGATGCACCCGTTGCGTGTGTGGGCATACGCCAGCGCAGAGGACAAAACACCCATTAGCCAAATACACGCTGTCATTGCCCCCGAAGAAGCTCTTTTGCCAGAGCGCATTACCCAATATTGCCCGCGTTATGCCTCGCTAGATGCGTGGCGAAAGGCACTTTCTAAATGAGCGACAACGACAACTTCCTTTTACCTGATGACGGTTTTCTAAACGAAGAAGACGAAACGTGGGCAGAGGATCATCGTTCGGGCGTGGTTGCCGTAGTGGGTCGCCCCAATGTGGGCAAGTCTACGCTCATTAACGCCATACTAGGGCAAAAAATCGCTATCACCACACCCAAACCCCAAACCACGCGCCGTAACCAACTAGGCATTTACACCGTTCCCGAAGCGCAAGTGCTGTTTACAGACACGCCTGGTATTCATAAGCCCCACAATAAGCTGGGCGAATACATGATGACGGTAGCAGACGGTGCGCTAAAAGATTCGGATGTCATTTTGTGGATTTTGGATGCCAGCGAAGCCCCCACAGGGTCGGATGTATATATTGCTGACAAGCTAAAGAGCATTGTCCCTAATACGCCCGTGGTGCTTGCCCTTAACAAAACAGACTTGCTAAAGGGTGTCTATAACTTCACAGCACACTTAGGGCTGATTGAATACAATAACGAGTTCAAGATTAGCGCAGCCAAAGGCACACGAGTAACCGACATCGTTAGCTACTTGATAACGTTGCTTCCGTTGGGCCCCCGTTACTACCCCACCGACCAAGCCAGCGATGTGGATATGCGCTTTATTGCCGCCGAAACCATCCGCGAAAAAGTAATTCTCAACACCACCAAAGAAATTCCTTATTCGGTTGCCATTGAAATTGACGGCTACAAAGAGGAAGAAGAGCGCGTGGCGATTAGTGCCATTATTTATGTAGAACGCGAAAGCCAAAAGGGAATCATTGTGGGCAAGGGTGGCGCGATGATTAAGCGCATTGGCACAGAAGCACGCCAAGACCTTATCGGACAGCTAGCAACCGCCGTTCACCTAGATTTGCGCGTTAAAGTGCTTAAAGATTGGCGTGATGACAACGAGCTATTGCGCCGTGTGGGGTATCGCATCGCTAAAGAGGACGACTAAGCCTCTTATGAGGCTAAAACCCTCCACACTGCCTCTACATCCAGCGCATACTGGGCTTTAAGAGCTTTGATGCCTTCTCTTCTTGTGCCGTTAAAAACATGCGCCCTGCCTCTATGTCCAGTGCAAGCTGGGTTTTGAGGGCTTCGATGCCGTCAAATTTGCGTTCAGAGCGCAGGCGCGTTTCTAAAGTAAGGCGCATCGTTGCCCCATAAATATCTCCATTAAAGTTTAGCAAGTGGGGTTCTACACGCACATCTTGCCCATCAAATGTGGGGCGCGTGCCAATGTTTGTAACCGCCATATAACGCTCGCCGCGCACGATCGCCCAGCCCGCATACACGCCATTGGCAGGAATCAGCTGTTCCGACCACACCGAAAGGTTTGCAGTGGGAAAGCCAATGGTGCGCCCGCGCTGTTCGCCCAAGACCACCGTGCCTTCTACTTGGTAGCCACGCCCCAAAAAGCGACACGCCTCTTCTACTTGCCCACCCTTTAGCAATGCCCGAATATCGGTACTAGAGACAACGCTTTGGTTGCCACGCGCTGTAATTAGCTCTATGGTTTCTAGGGTAAAGCCTTTTTCTAGCCCTTTTTGGCGCAAGAAAGCCACATTCCCTTCACGTTCATACCCCAAAGCAAAATCTTCACCCACCCAAACGCCCACCATGTTTAAGTGCTTTAGCAAGCGGTCTACAAAAGTTTCGGCGCGCATTTGGCGCACATCGTCATTAAAGGGGTGCGTTACCACCACGTCCACCCCTAAATTCAGAAGTTGTTCGGCGCGTTGTTCAGGCGATGTTAAGTAGTACCGCCCTGTTATGCCCTTTAGCACTGCATCGGGATGAGGAAAAAACGTGAGTACCACCGCCAATTTGCCAGTGGCGTATGCTCGCCTTATCAATTGTTTAATTAGATATTGATGCCCCACATGCACGCCATCAAAAACGCCGATAGCCACTAGTGAGGGTTGCTCAAGGTGTGCGTCTTCTAATGCGTAAAGGTGCGTCATGGTAAAAAGACCTTATGTGGTTTAAGCCATTCGCCTTCTGGGGCTAAAATAGCCAGTAAATAGCCATCATCTAAAATACCCAAAACCAACCCATCGCCCATCGGCTGTCTTTGTGAAATAACTTGCCCATTACGTAAGGCTTGGGCTTCTTCTGGCAATAGCGCAAGGCGTGGATACTGTGCCAAACCGTCTAACGGACTAATCAGATAAGTGCGCCATGCTTCGCCCTCTAAGAGTACATCTAAGGACACCGCATTTTCTAGGGTAAACGACCCACTTGCCACACGCACCAATCCCGAAAGGTGCGCTCCTACCCCCAGCATTGCGCCAATATCATGCGCCAAACTGCGGATATACGTTCCTGCGCCACACACCACGTCTAACACAAAAACGCCCTCCTGCCATGATAGCACTTCTAGGCGTTCTATGTAAACAGAACGGGGTTCTAGTTCTACCGTTTCACCTGCACGCGCCAATTCATACAATTTTTTACCGTCTTTCTTGATGGCACTGTACATGGGTGGCACTTGCAAGATATGTCCTGTGAATGTGGGGAATAACGCTTCAACATCGGCTTGAGAAAGGTGGTCAACGGGGTTTTGGGCGGTAATGCGCCCTTCGGCATCATAAGTTTCTGTGCTAACGCCCAAAGTGACGGTAGCGCGATAGCGTTTTGTAGTGTGCATCACATAGTCGCTTAGGCGTGTGGCATGCCCCACGCACACCACCAAAACACCCGTTGCGAGGGGGTCTAGGGTGCCAGCATGTCCCACTTTTTGCGAGCCTGTGTGCTGTTTATACACACGGCGTACCTTCGCTACCACATCATGGCTGGTTAAGCCCAAAGGCTTATCGACATTGAAGAATCCGTTAGCCAATCTTCAGCGTTCCTTTTTGTGTTGCCTCATGAAGCAAGGGCAAAATAAGATTGCGAACTTCTTCTAAAGAGCCTTTCATAGTCACACCTGCGGCTTGCACATGCCCACCACCGCCAAATTTAGAAGCGACTTCTGCCACGTTATAGCCTTGTTTGGCACGCAAGCTCACACTAATCTTGCCTACTTCGCGCTCCTTAAACACCACTGCCACGCGAACCTCATCAATGTTGACCAAAAGTTGCACAAGGTCAGCATCCGTTGTTTCACTTAAGCCAACGGCTTTGACATCTTCTACCAAAACAACGCCGATAGCCACCTCGCCGTCAATTGTGGCGTTGGGCAAAATACGTTTCCATAGGTTAAACTCTTGGGTGCTTTTGGTGTCTAGCGTTCTTGCAGTAGCTTCTGCGAGGGATGCGCCATGTTGTATTAGGTGCATGGCGGTTTCTAAGGTTTGTGCGTTGGTTGCGCTGGTTCTAAAGCCCTGTGTATCAGTTACAATACCCGTTAAAAGGGGCATCGCCACCTCATGACCATAGGGCAAGCCCATAAACTGCCACCACATAAACACAATTTCGGAGGCACTCGCCACCGTATCAAGGACGATGGGTACATTGCCAAAGCGTGGATTAGTGGGGTGATGGTCAATGTTGATAATAGCAGTGCTGTGCTGTGCGCCCCACTCGCCTACTGCGCCCCCGCGTTCTTGGTCGCCACAATCTGTAAAAATAACCAAGTCCCAATCGCCTGTTTTAAGTTGTGGCAACACGGTTTCTTGGGCGGGCAAAAAGCGTAAGTAGGCTGGTACACCGCCATCCACCGCACAGGTAACGTCTTTACCCATCGGACGGATGGCATTTGCCAAGCCCAATAGTGAGCCAATTGCGTCACCATCGGGGTTAATGTGCGCCACAATCAGCACACGACTTGCGCCTTCAAGCAGGCGCGTGGCTTGCTTAAAGGCATCGTCAAGATTAGTCGTCAAGGAGGGTGTCGTCATAGTCGGCTTCGTCCTCTGGGTCGGGGGGCGGAATTTCCAGCCCATCCAACAGTTGATTTAGGCGTTCTCCCTGTTCCGGCATCACATCCCATTGAAAGTGAAGCTCTGGCGTATTACGTAGTTGAATGGCACGCCCCACTTCACGGCGCAAAAAGCCATTCGCACGCTTTAAGCCTTGCATCACTTCTTCACGGCGTTCTTCATCACCTAATGCGTTTACATAGATACGTGCAAACAGCAGTTCGGGGTCTAGGCTTACGTCTGTCACCGTTACGCCCTGCAAACGGGGGTCACTAACCTCACGAAGCAAAAGTTCGCTTAACACTTCTCGAACACGGTGGTTCAGGCGGTCTCTTTTGTGGCTCATGGGCTTAGTTTACGCGCTCCATCACAAAGAATTCTACGCGGTCGCCTTCTTCAAAGTCATGGAATGCATCCAATGAGATACCACACTCAAAGCCCGTACGCACTTCGCGCACATCTTCGTTAAAGCGTTTAAGGCTACTAACGCTAGAGCTTTCTACCAGCACCTTTTGGTTGCGGACAACGCGAGCTTTGGCGTTACGTTTAATTTCGCCTTCCAGCACATAAGAACCAGCGATTGCGCCCACTTTGGCAATCTTAAACACTTGGCGCACTTCCGCAATACCAATGGTTTTTGGCTCAAACTTGGGTTCAAGCATACCGTGAAGCGCAAGTTCAATGTCCTCTAGGAGCTTGTAGATAATCGTATAGGTACGAATGTCCACATGATACGCCTGTGCCGATGACTTGGCAGCACTGCCCACTTCTACGTTAAAGCCTAAAATAATAGCTCGTGACGCGCTGGCAAGCATGATGTCACTTTCGGTTACATTGCCCACATCACTGGCAAGAATACGAACCTTAATGCCTTCGGTATTCTTTTCGCCTAGTTCTTTTAGGCTATCCACCACTGGTTGCAAAGATCCTTGAACATCGGCACGCACAATCAAGTTTAGCTCTTTGGGTTGCCCACCTTGAATGTTAGCAAACAAGTCTTCTAGGGTAACGGTGCGCGCGGGTTGGACGTATTGTGATTTTTGTGTACTAATGCGCTCATCAACAACGGCGCGGGCTTCGCGGTCATTTTTCACTATTTCAAAGCGGTCACCGGGCATAGGAGGTTCGTTGAGTCCTAGCACAGAAACAGGCGTAGACGGGGGGGCTTCTTTCATTAACTTGCCTTGTTCGTCGTACATGGCTTTAATACGTCCGTAGGATGTCCCGACAACCACCGCATCACCCAAGCGAAGCGTGCCATTCATCACCAGCAACGTCGCTAATGTACCACGGCTACGGTCAACACGAGATTCGATGACCACACCACGGGGCGCACCCTTTACGTTAGCCACAAATTCGTTGTCATCTGCCACCAACAAAATGGCTTCTAGCAAGTCCTCTATGCCCTGTTTCTTGGGGGCAGACACGGGAATAACCATCGTGTCACCGTCCCAATCATCTGGCACAAGCTCTAGCTGAACAAGTTGTTGTTTTACGCGGTCAATGTTGGCGTTGTTGCGGTCTACTTTGGTAATGGCAACAATAATGGGGATATTGGCAGCCCGCGCGTGGCTAATGGCTTCACGGGTGGTCTGCATGACACCGTCATCAGCCGCCACTACCAAGATGGCAATGTCTGCCCCTTGCGCCCCTCTGGCACGCATTGCCGTAAAGGCTTCGTGACCGGGGGTATCTAGGAAGGTAATTTGGCGGTTATTGTGCTTAACGCGATACGCGCCGATGTGCTGGGTAATACCGCCCGCTTCGCCACTTGCCACATTAGCCGAGCGAATGGTGTCTAAAAGGGTAGTCTTGCCGTGGTCAACATGCCCCAAAATCGTCACAATGGGGGCGCGTACCGCCAAGTCTTCACGCTTTTCACCTGCATAAATTTGTTCAAATTTCTTGGTTTGTTCTTCGGTGCGATGTTGCTCGGCTTCTTGCACCGCAACCGCACTTACAGATTGGGCATCAAAACCCATTTCTTCGGTGACAATAGCGGCGGTATCATAGTCAATTTGTTGGTTGATAGACACCATAATGCCATTTGCGATGAGTTTCTTCATCACATCAAGCGGGCTTGCCTTCATCAATTCTGCTAGTTCGCGGACACTTAAATAATCCGGTATCAGAACGACGGTCTTTTCATTCGCCATAGCTCATTTCTCCTTACTTAAAGTAACGAGACAGGCGAAAGTAAAGTGACGCGCTATCCCGTTACAAGATGTGTGTGGGTATTCATGGGGTGTGTTGCCGTAGACGGTCACGGTCAACAACGCTTAGGCTTACACGCAGCGCGCCCTGCAACACATCCGTTTGCACAGCCCGTTGCCAGCATTGGGGCTTATCGCACAGATAAGCACCCCTGCCACTTTGTTTGCCCGTTAAATCAACGAAAACGCCTTGTTCTGTCCTTACAATGCGTGTGAGCGTGCGCTTGTTATCTTTGTCACGGCACACGGCACAGGTTCGGATGGAAACATGCTTTTTTGATGGCATCGTCATTTCACCTAAAAGTCGAGATCGCCCCAGTTTTTGCCGCGGTTGCCTACACTCTTACGTTGGCGATTAGTTCGCACTTCACCGCTATCTTCGTCATAAATCAACTGACGGCGGTTCTTCTTCTTGTCTTTCTTTTTGTCTTTGCTTTTGTCAGCGTCAAGGTCTACTTCGCCACCTTCGGTGTCCGCCACAAATTCATAGGTATATTCATCAATATCTTCTTCTTTGAATTCGGTGGGGGCTGTTTCTGGGGTGGGGGTTGCCACAACAACACCGCCAAAAGCGTCCTTGATAACTTCTTCTTCTTCATCCTCTGCTACCACAACGGGGGCAAGGGTTTCGGCAACCGCTACTGGAACTTGGGTAGTGACCACAGCTTCAGGAGTAGCAACAACTTGGGCTTGGGTGGGGTCTTCTTCAATGATGATAATTTCATCAAGGTCAAGCGACATCACGTTATCAAGAGCCTCTTGCAAAAGGGGAATCTCGTGTGCCTTTAGCAAACGGCGCAACCGTGACTCATCCACCAAGAGCGATAGCATCACCTGCCCAATGTTGCCCAGTGGCTCTAGTGAGGTGGTGATGTTGTCATCTAAGCCAAGCGCGTTAACTTCCATCTTAAACAAGACAGGAGGAATGGTCGCGCGCACTGCTTCTACTTGTTTTTCTTGTTCACGGCGTGCTGCTTCACGGTCACGATAAAGCGTACGCTCTACCAAATTAGCAAATGAAGCCAGTTGATTAAGTTCTTCGGGCTGTGCCATACCATTTGCCAAACGCTTTTGCACAATGCGGCGAACATCTTCAATAAGAGGCGAGTATTGCACCATCAGCGAGGACAATGGATGCACGTCTAGGTTTTCTAGTGCGCCCTGAACGGTTTCCATCACACTCTTAATGTCAATGCGCCATCCTGTCAGCTTGGCGGCAAGGCGGGCATTTTGCCCCTCTTTGCCAATTGCCAAAGAAAGCTGGTCATCTGGCACAATCACCACCGCAGTACGCCCTGTGGCAAGGTCATCTTCAAGATAAACACCCGTTACCCGCGCAGGGCTAAGTGCGTTTAAGATAAATTGTTCAGAAGAAGGTGTCCATTCGATGATGTCAATGCGTTCATCATGAAGTTCTTTTACAATGTTCTGAATACGGATGCCCTTCATGCCTACGCAAGCCCCAACAGGGTCGATGCCTTCTTGGAGAGCTGCAACAGCCACTTTAGAGCGTTGTCCTGCTTCGCGTGCGATGTTCTTGATTTCTACTTGTTTGTTATAGATTTCAGGAACTTCGTACTCTAACAAACGTCGGAGCATATCACGGTGACTACGAGAACAGATAATTTGGGGTCCCTTGCTACCAGATTTTACTTCTAGCACATAAACGCGCAATTTATCGTGTTGGCGATAGCGTTCACCGGGGATTTGTTGGTTACGAGGCAATACCGCTTCGGCACGCCCCAAACTTAGCGTGACCATATTCGGCGACAAGCTTTGAACGGTTGCGTTCAAAAGGTCGCCTTCGCGCTCTATAAATTCGTTGTAAAGGGTAGTACGTTCTGCTTCACGAATCTTTTGCAAGATAACTTGCTTAGCCGTTTGTGCTGCAATGCGCCCAAAGCCCTTCGCGGTACCTTCTTCTTTAACCATCACCATGTCGCCAATTTCGCACTCAGGATGATAGTACCGTGCCTTTTCTAGGAGGACTTCTGTAGGTGGACTAAAAATGTCCTCCACCACTTCTTTCTCTACGAAGATGCTCACACGCCCAGTAGAAGGCTCTATTTGTGCTCGAATGGCTTGTGCGGTACTTGCCCCACTAAACTTACGAAAAGCCGACACCAACGCGCTTTGAAGTGCGTCAATAATCAGTTCTGGGGGTAACGAACGAACCGAAGCGATTTCATTAAATGCAAGTTGTAGTTCACTGCTTGGCATGTTGGAATTCTCCGAAGGGGGCTTATAAAACGAAAAGTGGGGGTTACCCACTTCTCGAAACGTCCTTCAAACTGCCCTCATTTTAGCACGCGCAGGCTTGCAATGTCAAGTTTATTCTCCGTCTGGCACAATGATGGGTGTAATCGATGACGGGAACGGGTCGAACTTTACAAC
>DAOTTQ010000040.1:0-12097 GCA_034437555.1 Anaerolineae bacterium
GGAGAACGCTACGCGCCTGATGTTGCCTTCATTACCTATGAACGCCAGCCCAAACTTGCCAGCGCAGGCTATAACCTAAACCCACCCAATCTTGCCGTAGAGGTGATTTCTAACGGGCAGAACGCCGATGCCCCACAAGCCTAAAAATAAAGTGGGATGGGAATGGGGTGAAAACCCTATTCTATGTTGTCGCTCTTGGTGAGATTACAGGACTGGCACAAAAGCTGAATATTTGCAGCGTTTAGGGATGTTCCGCCTTTTGAGAACGGCAAGATATGGTCGTAGTGTAAGTTTTTGTCGCTCCCACAAATCACACACTTTCCCTTATCGCGTTCCCAAATAGCTCTTTTTACATCACCCGGTATAAGGCGTGTATGAGGCAATTCACCAACAAACTTGTTGCCTATATTGATGCCTTGCCCATCTTTTATCAACTGTAGCTTAAACTTGAATACTTTGCGCCCATTAGATGATGTTTGCCAAGCGTCTACTAGGTGAAACTCGCCATTGTACGTCCAAACGCCCAGTCTAATTTTCTCATAAATTCGCACAAGTTCAGGGCCTCTCTTGCCGCTTTTATATTCTTCGGCTGCCTCGTAAAAACGCCCATTTTGCGTGATTGTACCCTTAGGTGTATAAAGTGGTTGGTCGGCTGCTTTGGGGTCTTTGACCGTGTTTTTCTTGGCATCATGCCCTTCGTAAATAATTGTGCCGCTATCGCCTTCGACTTCGTCCGCATAGGGCGCATTGGCTCTTTTGCTCATCAATAGCACACTATAGCCATGTTTTAACCTATAATTCATGCCGCTTTGTAGTGTTTCCACACCTTCTTCATCACAAAGTTGCCTATGCTTGATAATATCGTCACGCTGTATCATGTGTACTTCCTCCCTCAAGGTTAGTGATTATAATTCCCCAAAAAACTACCGTATAATAACCCCAAATGCAAGTAAGCAAAAATAGGATTATTACGATGGTGAATAGGATACAGCAAGGGCGGGCGAACTTGGTGCAATGGCACAAGAAGATGCCCACAAACGACAAAACCGAGCCATCAGGGACTCGGTTCTGTCAATCAAGGAGGGAGACATGCGTCTGGTGCTACTGCGTTTTGTGTTGGGGGAGAACACTTGGCACAGCGTAACTTACGCTAATATGGCAATCAAACAATAGAATCGCCACCACACTAAACCTGCCACACTAGCGGTTACTCTTGAATCTCATCTTTCACAACTTTTAGTAAGTTGTGAATATAGTTAAAGTATATGATACTTCATTGGGCTTGTAAATACAGTCTCATAGGCTTCTCACTTTTTAAGAGGGGTTGTAGATCGTGGTTGCTGTGACTATTTCTGTATGACTTTTACCTTCCATAAAGAAAGATGCCTAAGGCGAGTAGTGCCACAAGCCTAAAAAAACTTTTGGGCGATTTCCACAAGATTCTTGCAATATAGTTCTATATATTGTACATTTATCTTAGCCTTTAACCTGATAGGCTAAAAGATAACGTATTTTTTCACGAGGAGTTTTTTTATGAAGCATGTAATTCGTTTTGCATTGGTGCTTGTGGTGGCTTTGTCTGCCCTTAGCATCTTTGCCCAAGAAGTTCCCGCCGCCGGTGAAGGTGGCACTATCGTATGGGGCAACCAACGCGGTTCTACCAACCTTGGCCCCATGATTAACATCCGCTGCTCGGGCGTAGACTGCGCTGACGTAAACGGTCTGATGTATCCCAGCTTCATTGGGCTAGACCCCGCCACACTCGCGTTTGCTCCTTACACTGGTGACAGCTTGGTAACAGGCGCATTGGTAACAGGCTGGGAACCTAGCGAAGACGGTGCAAGCTACACATTCACCCTTCGTGAAGACCTCACTTGGAATGATGGCACACCTATCACCGCCCAAGACATTGTATTTACCTTTAATGCCATCCAAAACGGCGAAGCCATTGGGCTTTCTAGCTCCTATGCGCCTGCCCGTAGCGACATTGCCAGCGTAGAAGCTACGGATGATTACACCGTAGTTGTCACCTACTCTGCTGCTAACTGCTTGGCATTGAACCGTGCTGCTTTACTTGTACCCCTGCCTGGTCACGCTTTCGGCTGGACACCCGATGCCACCGACTTTGACTGGACAACCCTTGCCGATAGCGAAGCCAACAATGGGCCCGCTGTGACCTCTGGCGTGTTCAACTTTGAACGCCTAGAACGCGGTACTGCCGTTTACCTTAGCGCAAATTCTGGCTATGCCGATGCCAGCGTAGGTTATGTTGTGCCAGAAGGCTTGGTTTACCTGGACGTACCCGATTACAATGTGATGGCAGAACGCTTGCTTGCTGGTCAAGATGGCGATGTCAACTTCATCTTTGAACCCCCCGGAGCCGTTGCCCAGACCCTAACCGATGGTGGCGCAAACGTCTTTGGCGCACCCGGCACCATTTGGCACTATGTGGCTATCAACACCGCCGACCCCGCCGACCCCAAGAACGGGTTTGACGAAGAAGACAATCCTGTAGACCAAGGCTTCCACCCCATTTTGGGCGACAAGCGTGTTCGCCAAGCCATTCAAGCCGCTACGGACATTGAAGCCATCATCACCGGCGCACAAAGTGGCAATGCTACCGCCATGGTTTCTAGCACCATTCCTAGCGCGTTCACCATTCACCCCACTCTAGAACGCCGTGCCTTTGACCTAGATGCAGCTCGCGCTCTCTTGGACGAAGCAGGCTGGCCCTCCACCGGTGACCCCTTGGTTGAGGGTGGCGACGGTGCGCGTACCTGTGTTGACTGCATGTATGCAGAAGCTGGCACAGAACTCTTCCTAGACATTATGGCACCCGACCAACCCCGCGCCAACGTGGCAACCTTGATGCAAGCAACCCTTGCTCAATTGGGTGTTGCAACCGAAGTTCGCCAACTTGACTTCAACACCATGTATGACAACAACATGGGCGCACAAACCTTCGACCTAGCCATTGCAGGCTGGCGCGGTGGCGTTCCTTTCAACGCCGACCAACGCGGTTTCTTTGGTTTTGAACAAGACATTGCCAATGGTGGTAGCGGTGAATACGGCTTCAACTTTGGCTCTTACTACAGCGAAGAATTTGAATCCCTAAGCGAATACGTTTTCTCTGGCGCAGTGGCAGAGAGTTGTGCCGACGAAGCTATCAAGGAAACTGCTTACAAGATTCAAGAAATCTTGCACGACGAACAACCTTACATCTGGTTGTATGCGTTAAACAGCTACTATGTCGCCAGCCCTGACCTTGCTAACTTTAACCCATACCCTGCACAAGGTGTTTGGAACATCGACAGCTGGTACGTGCGCCAATAATGGGAAACTCTCCCTTATTGCGCTAGACCTGCACTCGTAACACTAACGAAGGGGCTTTGGTGGGGTAACACTCACCAAGCCCTTTCTTTTAATCCGTCGTTATCCAACAAATGTGATGGTTTACACTTATGATACGATATATTGCGCGCCGACTTCTTCAAAGTATCCCGACCTTGGCGGGTATTACGGTTATTGCCTATGCCATTATGTTTTTTGCGCCGGGCAATCCCGCTTCACAACTTTTATTAGACCCCGAACTGAGCCTGCGCCAACGCCAAATTCTGGCTGATGCGTTGGGTGTTAATGACCCGTTTCATGTGCAATATGGGCGGTGGTTGCTAGGCGATGCGCCCATTGACTTGTTTGGTACACGCATATATGAAGGGCGACAAATCCCGATTATTGACCGCAGAGGCAATGTCTCGGGTTATCAAGATGGCACAGGCTTGGGGGTAGTACGCGGAGACTTTGGTAAATCCATTACCAGTAAACAGCCCGCAGCCCTTATTATTGGTGGGACCATTGGCGCAACCCTAGAGCTAGGCTGGCTTTCGCTGATGATTGGCTTGGTGGTGGGTATTCCTATTGGCGTATTGGCTGCCGTCTGGCAAGGAAGCGTCTTTGACCAAATAACCCGTGTGCTTAGTGTACTTGTTAGCAGTATTCCGGTGTTTTGGCTGGGGCTTATTTTGTTGCTCATCTTTGGGTCTTCGTTACAGTGGTTGCCGATGGGCGGACGTTTTCCTAACTCGATATCGGGTGATTATACTGCGTGGGACAGAATTTCACGGCTCATTTTGCCCACCATCACGCTGTCTAGCTTTACCATTGCCACCTATTCGCGCTTTATGCGTGCCAGCTTGCTAGATGTGCTTAACCAAGATTATGTGCGTACCGCCTATTCTAAAGGCTTAAGCAATCGTGCGGTGTGGTTTGGTCATGCGTTGCGTAATGCGCTTATCCCAATTGCTACCCTTTTCGGACCCTCGCTGACGTTGGTGATTACGGGCGCAGTGCTTACAGAAACCATCTACTCTTGGCCCGGCATGGGCAGGCTTTTGGTGGCGGCAGTAAATACCCAAGACTACCCCATTATCATGGCAACCGTACTCATTATTGCGGTAGCAACCATCATTGGCTACCTTATTTCTGATGTGCTATATGCGGTCTTTGACCCGCGTGTACGCCTAAACTAGGGGAGGATAAACAATGGCTACTGCAAAGGCAAATATTGCTATACTCGATAAAAACACACCCAACGACTATATTAAAAGCCAGTCGCTGTTTCAAAGTGCTATGCGCCGTTTAAGCAAAGACTACCTCACCTTGTTTGCGCTATTTTTACTGATAAGCATTACCATATTGGCGATTGGCGCGCCCTTTATTGAACGGGCGTATGGTGTATCCTATACCCTGCCCATTAAAGGCTCTGAATTGTTACCCTTTGGCAGTGAAGGGCATCCGCTAGGCACAGATGAGCTAGGGCGCGATGTGCTGGCACGCTTGCTTTATGGGGGGCGGGTGTCCATTTTCATTGGCATTTCCGCAGCGATTTTTAGTACCGTTGTGGGTGTGTCACTAGGCTTAATCACAGGGTACTATCAGGGCGGACGCTTTACGATTGTGGATGACATCATGACATGGCTCATCACCACCCTAAACTCTATGCCCACGTTGCTCTTGCTTATTTTGCTCACATCCGTGCTGACACCTAATTTGTCTACGCTGATTGTTGTGCTAACGCTGGTCACATGGACAGGCACAATGCGCCTGATTCGTGGTGAGACTATGGTGCAACGCGAAAACGAGTATGTGATTAGTGCGCGGGCGTTGGGGGCTTCTGCACCCCGCATTATGTTCGTTCACATTCTACCTAATACCATTTCGGTGCTGGTTACGTCCATGGCAATTCAAATTGGCTCGATTATCCTTATCGAATCTTCGCTATCGTTCTTGGGCTTGGGCGTGCGCCCACCAGAACCAAGCTGGGGCAACATGCTAACGCAGGCACAAGCCTACTTTAGAAAAGCACCTCACTTGAGCATCTTACCCGGACTTTCTATTGTCATCACGGTGTTAAGCCTGTACCTCATTGGGGACGGTATTCGTGATGCCTTTGACCCCAAAAGCCGTAAATAAGGGGTAACTTGCCAATGATGTTATATTTTATGAGGCACGGTAAGGCGTTGGATGCGTCATTGATGGATGATGACGCTGCCCGCCCCCTGACGGAAAAGGGCATTAAAAAAGTACAAAGAATTGCCGAAGTGCTAAAGAACATGGATATTAGCCCCAACGTAATCTTTGCTAGTCCCCGTGTTCGCGCCCAACAAACGGCTTACCATGTGGCGCAAGTCCTTTCCACGCCCATCACCACCACCGAAGCCGTGAACTTTGGCTTTAGTGTGTCGCAAGTTAAAATGCTCATCCAATCGTATCCAATGGATGCTGAAGTGATGTTCGTGGGGCATAACGATAGCATGAGCGACGTGGTGACTGCGCTTACAGGGGCAAATGTGTCGCTAGAAGTGGGGATGGTTGCGGGCGTTTCTACGCTTTCGCCCCTATTAGAGCATAATCGGTTGGTGTGGCTTTTTGGCTATGAGATAGCTAAAGCTCTTTAAGCGTTATCTAAAAATTGCCCGCAAGGGCTTTTTTTTGATGTGATACGGGAGAACAGGAGGGTGTGGATGCATACGGCTAAGCTAACATCTTTGCATCAAACTCTATCTCAAGAAACGCGCCCCGAACACCGCTACACCCTCTTGATGGAAATGGCGAAGACACTTGAGATTATATCCAAGCGTAACGATGAACAGCGTAAATATATTAAAGACGCTTTGCATATAGCCCTCTCTTTAGAGGATGAAGATAGAGCCTATCACGCCTATTACATGCTCTCGCAATGGTACTATCATAATTCTGACTATGGCAATGCGTCGTTTTACGCCGAAGAAGCCGTTGCTATTGCCCAACGCCTTGAGGATATTGCCAAAGAGTTTACCAGCCTACGCATCATTGCCAATATCCACTCCGTGCTAGGCAACCATCAAGAGTCGGTACGCCTGCATACAAACTTGCTGCGTTTAGAAGAAAGCGAAGATAATATTCAGCACCTTGCCATTATTTATATGAATCTTGGTGCAGGTTACATTCGGTTGGCACAATGGAAAGAAGCAGAAGAAAAAACCAATAAAAGTATTGAATATTTTCGTCGCTTAAACCTGCCCGATACCCCCAAGTACACTATGAACGCTTATGAGAACCTAAGTTACATCTACAGTCATCTAGACAGTCACAATAACGAAGCCCTAGAGATGGCACAAGTTGCCATGGATGTGGCAAAAGCGAATGAACTCCCCATGACTAATTCAGGATTTATGCTCCTGGGGCGGGCTTACATGAAGCTAAGCGAGTATGACCTTGCACGCCACTATTTAGAGCAAGCGCTTTTAACCGATGTGGGTATGGCAGGCGACTTTTGGAATGGTCTTATTCAGCAACAGTTTGCAGAACTGGAGCTAACCTTAGAACACTATGATGAGGCAGAAACACGCCTTCTTACCGCCCTAACCCTATTTACACGTCTAAACACAAAAAACGAAATCATACAGGTGCATTATGCGCTGTATGTGCTGTATAAGCAGCGTGGCAACCTTAAAGATGCGCTGTATCATATGGAAGTACGACACATGCTCTCGCACCAATTGGTTAATTATCAAATTGATGCACTCATTCAAATTAATAACACGCGCCACGAAATGGAAACCACACGCTTACAGCAACAAGCCGAACTAGAACGCCTAAAACGGGCAGAACAAGAGCTAGAACAACGCAAAAGCACCGAAAAACACACCCTAGAACTGGCATTAGAGCGCGGAAAAGTGCGAATGCTCTCCGAGTTTATTGGCAATACATCTCACGATTTGCGGACACCGCTCTCTGTTATTCACACCCAAACCTATTTAATTCGTAAGCTCAATGATCCCGCACGCCAAGAAGAAGCTCTCAACAAGATAGAGGCTCATGCACGCCAGCTTAATATTGCTATCAATGGTTTACAAACTATGGCAAAGCTAGACAGCGAGCTAGACGGCGAATTAATGAATGTGGACTTGAACGCCATGTTACAAAGTGTTCTTGCCGAAGAACGCCCTAAAATCTTAGAACGCGCTCATCACATTACCTTAGAGCTTCAAGATGGGTTACCTTTTGTAAAAGGCAACTTACGCTATTTACGGGTTGCCATTTCTGAATTGGTAACAAATGCCATTATTTATACGCCCTCAAAGGGTCATATCCTCTTTAAGACATTTGAAGCCCATGGCAGCGTTACTTTTAGTGTGCAAGATAACGGGATGGGTATTTCTGAAGTTGATTTACCCCGCATTTTTGACCGCTTTTTTAAGGCGGATGATGCCCGTCGTATGAATGGTAGTGGCACAGGGCTAGGGCTGACAATGGTAAAGAAAATAGCAGAAGCCTATGGAGGAATTATTGAAGTGCATAGCACGCTGGCGCAAGGAAGCACTTTTAGGCTCTCTTTTCTTATTTGATCTTAAGGTGTTTATAAAGACCCTTATCATTTACGCTCCGCATTTAGTGTAAATTAGAAGTGTATACACAGTAGTTTTGAAAGGTAACTAAATATGACACTGATCTCGTTGGTTTATGTTAGCGTAGAAACGCGCCCCATGACAGCTCAAGACATTGAGAAAATTCTGGAAACCGCTAGAACGTTTAACCCCTCTAAGAACATTACAGGTATGCTCTTATATCGTACTGGCTACTTTATCCAAGCCCTTGAAGGCGAGAGTGCGGATGTACGACCACTCTATGAGAAAATTTCCAGTGACCCTCGCCATAGAAGCGTCCTGATGGTCTACAGCAAACCCATTGGAAAACGTGCTTTTGGTGATTGGTCAATGGGCTTTAAGAACCTGGAGGGGATAGACCCCAGCAAATTAGAAGGCTATACGGACTTCTTAACCCAGCCGATCACGCCAGAACTGATTGGGGATGGTAGCCGCGCGAAAACCTTTTTAGAGATATTCAAGAAAAAATCCTAATTTCTAAACCACTGCTGTTATATACCCCATAGGGCTTGGACGAATGGCATACCTTATGGGGTATTTTTGCGCCATATGATCTTTGCGATGCTGTGTGTCCCTAATCGCGCGACCCTGATTGGACTATCACTCTGGACAGAAAAAGGGGGGGTATCGCACCTCAGATCGCCTGTGCCAAGAACTATGCCAAAGCTGAACCGACGCTTTCGCCCCTATTAGAGCATAATCGGTTGGTGTGGCTTTTTGGCTATGAGACAGCCAAAGCTCTTTAAGTGTTATCTAAAATTGCCCGCAAGGGCTTTTTTTAACGGGCTTGATAGGATAGACGACAAAGAAAATAGCAGAAGCCTATGGAGGAATTATTGAAGTGCATAGCACGCTGGCGCAAGGAAGCACTTTTAGGCTCTCTTTTCTCATTTGATCTTAAGGTGTTTATAAAGACCTTTATTATTCATACGCGGTATTCAGTGTAAATTAGAAGTACACGCAGAGTAGTTGTGAAGGATAACTAAATATGACACTGATCTCGTTGGTTTATGTTAGCGTAGAAACGCGCCCCATGACAGCTCAAGACATTGAGAAAATTCTGGAAACCGCCAGAACGTTTAACCCCTCTAAGAACATTACAGGTATGCTCTTATATCGTACTGGCTACTTTATTCAAGCCCTTGAAGGCGAGGATATAGAAGTAAAGCCTCTTTATGAGAAAATTTCCAGTGACCCTCGCCATAGAAGCGTCCTGATGATCTACAACAAACCCATTGAAAAACGTGCTTTTGGTGATTGGTCAATGGGCTTTAAGAACCTAGAAGGGATAGACCCCAGCAAATTAGAAGGCTACACAGACTTCTTAATCCAGCCCATCACGCCAGAACTGGTTGGGGATGGTAGCCGCGCGAAAGCTTTCTTAGAAATGTTCAAAGAGGAATCCTTTTTCTAAACGATTGCCCCCAAATACTTCGCAATATACCTCATACCCCATAGGGCTTGGACGAATGACATACCTTATGGGGTATTTTTATTACATTGACATTGTAACACAAAGCGATGTACAGTTAAAATATCTTAACGCTGAAGGGCTACGATGACAGACACCCTGCTCCACCCCGCCATTTTACAGTCGCTTAAAGAACGCGCTGAACAAACCCATTGTTCTGTGGGCGAGCTGGTTATACGCCTGCTTAGCCAAGATGCTAGTCCTGAATACCAACAGAATGAAGCGCGCTTGCGTTCTTTAATAGATTCTCAAACGGTGCTGTTTGTGCGTACGAATATGGCGGGCAAAATTACCTTTGTAAGCCCTTCTTGGAAAAAACGATTTCCCTGGTTAAGTAAGCACCCTGTCGGTTCAGATTCTTTAGATTCTATTTGGCACGAAGACCACGACGAAGCACGTCAAGCCGTTGTAGAGTGCCTTCAAAATCCCGATGAACCCGTTCAAGTTAGCTTGCGTAAACCTAATGAGGATGGAACATTCTTTCGGACATTGTGGGAATTTTTAGCTATACGGGGCGCAGATGGGCAAGTGACAGAAATACAGTGCGTTGGTTTCGACACTACCGAGCGCGAAAAAGCCGAAGAAGCCGAGCTTGAGGCAGAACTCCTAAAAGCCAGCCTAAAGAAAGAACGTGAATTTAACGGACTTATTCAGCGCACGGTATCGACCCTATCGCATGATTTTAGAACGTCACTTGCGGTCATTTCTATTAAAAAAGAACTGCTTGACCGCTACTTTGACCAATTAGACGAAGTCAACCGACACGAGAAACTAGAGTCTATTGGCAACCAACTGCGTATCATTACCAACATGCTGGATGAGCTAAGCATGACGGTAAAAAGTGGCTTAAACCATCGTGTGTTTCAGCCCACCCACATTCAAATAGATACCCTATGTAGGCTGACGATAGGTGAAATTTTAGGAGTAAGCCATCACCCCCCACACATTATCCTTCACAACCCTTCCCGCATTCAAACCTTCTTTGGTGATGAAGTATTGGTTAGCCGTATTCTTCTCAATTTGCTTTCTAATGCCGTTAAATTTTCGCAGCAAGAGGACGAAGTGATTTTGGAACTGGTGCGACACGGTGAAGGCTTAATCATTAAGGTGATCGACCACGGCATGGGTATTCCCGAAGACGGAATGCAACACTTATTTGAGCCGTTTTATCGCGCGGAAAATGTGGGGCAAATTCGTGGAACGGGGCTAGGGCTAAACATTGTTAAAGACTGCATAGAACGACATAGCGGGCAAATTAGCGTGCAAAGCAGGCTTAACGAAGGCGCAACTTTTACGGTGGTTTTGCCTGGCAAGTTCTAAAACCAAAAAGACGCACGTCATAGCGCGTCTCTTTAGCCAAGCCAAAACAGTCTCAGATTTGGGGGTGAAGTTCGTGCCATTGATGAATAAAAGCAAGCGCGTCATCTAGGGTTTGCACGATAGTTTTACGCTGATTTTCTGGCACATTTTGCATGGGACCTCGCAAAATTTCCTCTTGGTAAAAGTCTTTTACAATCATCGCCACAGGCAAATGATGAATATTAGAGCGCAAATTACGACGGCGGCTTTTCTTGCGGGCTTCCATCAAGTTGTCGGGCGCAAACTCTAACACATTTCTAAAGTCAAACACTTCACCATACAGCAAGCCCTCTTCTTGGGTAACATCCCCCAGCCAATTATAGACCGCGACACTGGCTTCTGCGGTAAGCATTCCTGTATAGGTAATATAGGCAATGCGCGTTTCTGGGTCATACGTTCCAGAGGCATTTTCATGAGTTAATGGGGCAATCGGCATTGTTACAACCCTCAAACAATATCAAACGAATCTCCATCTATTGTAACATTGAACACAACGCGAAATTTGACAGAGTATCGTTTGAGTGGTGTTTTCTTTTAGTATGAGTTCATCATATCCTCATACCAATGCTCTCTCCCCCTTTGATTTAGATGTTCTAAAATAGTGGGGCAGAGAGCGATTAATGCTCTAAACAGCGCAATTAAGGCGCGTTTAGGCTTGCTAAAGCCTCTATCGCTTCAGCAAAATTGGAGTTTCTATAAACCGCCACTTCGTAGTTGCCACGTGCTAAAGTGAGCTCGCCTCGTGCTTGGCGGGCTTTGCCCAAATAGTAATACAGTTCTTCTATGCCACGTGTGCTGGAGAGCGTTATTTGCGCTAATTGAACCAGGTCATCATAACGCCCGACCTGCAAGTACGCCTCGAACACGCTAAAATCGTACCAGAAGTAGCGCCATGGCAAGCCCAAACGTATGCCCTCATCAAATGCCGCCGCCGCGCCTTCGGGGTCATTAAGCATAAGGAGTGCCATGCCCTTGTTCATGGTGGCAAAGGCTTTCTCGGGAGGGCTAACAAGCCGCGCAATGTCGCCTTCCGCTTGCACTAGCACGTTTTCCCAGTGGGTGGCTTCATCCCAGTTATCACCAAGTATGACTTGCAGGGCTTCTTCTTGGTCGGGGGCATAAATCACCAAGTAATCGCGGTTAAACGGCAACCAACGGGAATCAAAATCATCTAGCGTAAAGGCGCGCCCATCGCCATCGCCATTCCCCAAAAGCGAGTCATAAAAGTAAAGGTTATTGGCATCATAACCCATCAACACGCGGTTATGACTTAGCCAGCCCCTGTATGCGTCTGCGCTTTCATAATAGGTATTTTCTACCAGCACAGGAAAGCCGCCCG
>DAOTTQ010000041.1:0-4174 GCA_034437555.1 Anaerolineae bacterium
ATTAAAAAGGCACGCCCCAAAAAACTCTTTGTGGTGGCGGATGGCGCAAAAAACGAAGAAGAACGCCCCCTTTGCGAAGCCACACGCGCCATTATCCAGCAAGTAGACTGGGACTGTGACGTGCAAACCAATTTTGCTGAAGCAAATATGGGGCTTAGGAAGCGTATTTCTAGTGGGCTGGATTGGGCTTTCTCACACGTCGAGCGTGCCATTATCCTAGAAGATGATTGTCTACCTCACCCTACTTTCTTTCACTTTTGCGAAGAGCTACTAGACAAACACCAACATGATGAGCGCGTGATGCACATCTGTGGCGATAACTTTGGGTATAAGCGAGCGCGTGGTGTGCAAGATAGCTACTATTTTTCTACGTTTATTCACGTTTGGGGGTGGGCAACGTGGCGCAGAGCATGGGCGCACTACGACGTAGAAATGACCTCATGGGAACAAGAGAAAGAGCAAGTGCTGGCGCGTTTTAGCACCAAAGCCGACCATGAGTATTGGCGCGAACAATGGTCATACACACAATCGGGTACTATCCAAACGTGGGATTACCAATGGATGTATGCCTGTATGCGCCATGAGGGGCTAGGGATATTGCCGTATGAAAACCAAATCTCAAATATTGGCATGGGCGCAGATAGCACCAACACGGCAGATGCCCAATCACCGCTTGCCAACCTGCCCACAGAAGACATCGTTTTCCCGTTGGTGCACCCTAAAGAAGTTAAAAGAAACGTTGTGGGTGATGCTCATATTACTAGACTGGCGTTTAGAAGAGAGACGTGGATGCAGCGCGTTTTAGAAAAGCTGTCTCAAATGACGAGAATAGGTAGCACAAAATGAAATACATTAGAGGTTTGCTGAACAAAATAAAACAATTTTTGAAGTGGTTTGCTGACACTATCGCCATTCTATACTATAGCAAAACAACAAAGCCATGGACTTTTGGCTATCTGGCTTACAGATGGCGTGTCATTCATCAAACTTTAGAAGACTCTAGTATGATGAGAAGTTTTGTAAAAAACCAAAACTTTGATCCCTATGGTTTTAGTTTAGATGAGCGCGTGGCGGAGTACCCATGGGTGTTTTCAAGGCTCCAAAACAAGCCCTTAAAATTACTAGATGCTGGTTCTGCGCTTAATTTTTATCCGTTAATTCAACGACTAAAGAAGATGAACTACCACACATCTATCCTTACATTAGCTCCCGAACCTCATTGCTTTTGGAAAGACGGGGTTTCATATCACTTCGGCGACCTTAGAGAATTGCCTTTTCGTTCAGAGTGGTTTGACACCATTGTTTGTATCTCTACATTAGAGCATGTGGGGATGGATAATCAAAACTATGGCTCGCAAGATGGTAAAGAAATTGACGACAAGAGTTTTTTACAGGCTGTAAAAGAGCTTTCCAGAGTTTTGAAACCCGATGGGCAATTTCTGATTACTGTACCTTATGGTCAGAGAGACTACATCAGGTGGGGTAATAGCACTTTCGCAAGACAGTTTGACAAAGACCTATTAGAGGAATTGACAAACGTGCTTGAGATGGAATTCACAGTAAGTTTTTTCAAATATACAAACAGCGGGTGGGAAAGAAGTTCGCAAGCAGAATGTGAAGAGGTTCACTACTTCAATATCCACGAATCAAAATACGACCCCGACTATGCTGCTGCCGCCCGTGCTATTGCCTGTGTAGAAGCAATTAAAAGACCTAAATCAACAGTGGATGACTAAGTAGCATATCATCCTCATTGCAAAATGGCGCACCGAGCAATCGCGGATAATGGGCGCGAAACGTTGAGGGAGAACAACACAGTGCCAAACAGTTTTTTCAAAAAAACGATTTGAGTTAGAAGGATTCGCTACCTATACCGCAAGATGAGAGGACAATTTCATGCTTTCATTAGATGATGCTATTCGCAAATTTCGCTCCGACCCCGCCTATGCCAACCTTGTTAGAGATGCTTATCTTGGCGAAGATGCTTTAGATTCGGCAAAACGGCTTTTAGCATCTTCCGAGTTTAAGACCGTTTGCGACTTGATAGGTTTAGAGCGCATCAAGGGCGCAACAGTACTCGACTTGGGCGCAGGCGTGGGCATTGCCTCTTATGCCTTTGTGCAATCTGGGGCAAAATATGTTTATGCGATTGAGCCAGATGAAAGTGACTTAGTAGGCATTGGCGCAATGCAGAAAACCATTACAGGCTTACCCGTTGAAATTGTCAAGAGCTTTGGCGAAAGCCTACCTCTCCCTGATAGCAGTATAGACATTTACTATACGCGTCAAGTGCTACACCACACCCAAGACCTTGAAAAAGTGATGCAAGAGGCGTTTAGAGTGTTAAAGCCCAATGGTGTAATGCTTGCTTGTAGGGAGCATGTTGCCAATACGCCCGAAGCCCTAGAAGCCTTCTTAAAAGCACATCCCACTCATCAGTTGGCGGGGGGAGAACACGCCTATCGCCTTGAGGAATACACACAAGCCATCATACAATCGGGGCTTCAGCTGAAGGCAGTTTTTGGCGCGTGGGATAGCCTGATTAATGCCTTTCCACAGTTACAATCACAAGAAGCACTAGACAAACACCCTGCCACTATCCTCAAAAAACGTTTGGGTACGGTGGGTGAACTCTTGGGGAACGTGCCTTTTGTAAGGCAAGCGATTTGGACATATTTAAGGCGCAAACCCACAGCAGGCGCGTTACACAGCTTTTACGCGGTTAAACCCACCTAAACCAACGGCTGTTCACTAAGTCGTTGTGCGTCATCGTTCGATAATGGCACGCCCAACAAACGCCGATAGTGAGCGCGAAACAAGCGTGCTGTATGCTCCCAACTAAACAGGTTCGCTCTCTCTTTGCCTTGTTGTGATAGCCTTGCTCTTAGGGGTTCGTTTGTCCAAACGTCATGTAATTGGCTTGCTAACCCTTCTACATCATCTGGAGAGAAAAATACCCCTGCATCACCCACCAAATCTGGCAGATGCACAACGTTTGAGCAAGCAATAGGCACGCCCGCGCTCATCGCCTCCGTTAGGGGCAAGCCCCACCCCTCAAACCGACTAGGAAACACCATTAAACGACACAAGCGATACAGGGCTTGGACGGTGAGTTCTGGAACATAGCCCAAAATCTTGACTTGTTCCTCTAGCCCTAATTGCTTCATATCACGTATTACTCTTTGAGTATTGGCGTTTATTTTGCCTGTTAGCACTAATGGAATGGCGATTTGATGCACTTCCTTGATGCGTTTAAGTGCCAAAAGCAGGTTTTTGTGGTTTTTGTGTTCCCACGTTTGGGCAGGATAATAAATAAAATCGGGGGGCAATTGATACTGTAAGCGCGTGCGCTCAAGGTCACTTTCGCTGGGGACAGGATACCCGACCAACACAGAAGCCATAGGAACAACGCTTACTTTGGCTTCGTCTAGCCCATAGTGCGCGATAAGGTCTTGTTTTCCCCATGTCGTCGCCACAGACACCATTTGCGCCTGATGACACAAAAACCGATACGTTGTTTCACGGTACGCGCGTTGATAGGGCGTAAAGAATTGGGGTAAATGAATGTGTTGCAAATCCCATGGGTGATAAATGCTAGGCGTTGGCGTAATAAAACCCGATTGTGTAGGAAAGTGCATTAGGCTAAGCCCTAAAGAAGTAACGCTTTCTGGCTCTTGAGGCAAGCTGCTGTTTGATGTGCGTAGTTTAATGGCTTGAAACAGCCGCACCAGCCACCCAATTTCTTTAAGTCTTGCCCGCCATGCGCTTACTTTAGGGGCATAACCAATGACTTCTAGGCGACAATTGACTTTAACATAGGGCTTTAGCCAGTCGTGCTTATCATAGACCAAAAAAATGTATTCTTCTTCGCCGTCTGTCAGCTGTGATAAACCCTGTGCCAGACCGATAATGAACTGCTGTGTGCCACCAAAATCACCATCAACCAGTGTTGCCTTAATACCTATTTTCAGCTTGTTCAATACTTTTGCCCTCATTTGCAAATGATTCAAAGCCAATTTAGAATAGCCCTTTGTGATAGAATTACAAGGATAACTCTCCCCATGCCCACACCACTCGTTAGCATTGTTACGCCCTCATACAATCAAGGGCAGTTTATTGGTGCAACCCTTGATAGCATCCTTAGTCAAGACTACCCCAACCTTGAACTCATTGT
>DAOTTQ010000042.1:0-54096 GCA_034437555.1 Anaerolineae bacterium
CTAAAGTCAGACCAATGTTTTGCGGCACAAATTGCCCAGCCTGTGGCTTTGTCTCCCTAGGGAAACAACTGTTATTGACCACAGTCTCAGAAACCCAACCATTCTCTATTTTATACCACCAAGGATGGGCTTCATCTTCTGGAAAGCGCAGGATGTAACCACCATCAGGACCCGGTTGCAAAATAGGGGTAGCAATCACTGTTACTTTGTAACTCTGATTTGGACTCATCAAGCCAATAACGTCGCTGGTAATCGTGGTTTTAGCGCGAATCCTCACGGGTTGGTTCGTCTGAGCCGTCAGATAACAACCAGGATCGGGATTCAGGGGGTTTGGTACAATCACAGGATCCACAGTGGGTTCTGGCGTGGCGGCGGGCTCAACGGGGCAACCATTGTTAAAGTTTGCGCCATTTGTATCGGGACATTGGTCAATATCATCGGATACTCCGTCACTGTCACGGTCTGCAACAACAGGAACGGGGCAACCGCTGTTTGATGCGGGTCCCCTGTCAGAAATACAAAGGTCTGATGAATCGGGTACGCCATCGCCATCGCGGTCTGGGGCGGGTTCCGCTTGCCCTAAAACACTTAGGGTAAGGCTGAATACTGTAATAAGTGCAATTAACCAAGAAAAGCGTTTCATGTCTATTCTCCTAAAACGGTGTCAAATCGAAATACTTCCTACATCATAGGGCTTATAGCGTTAATACAAACGTCAATCAGCCGTCAATCGGGTGTCAATTGCAGGTCGTTTGGACTTTATTGCTATGAAAAAGGGGCTTTATTCAGCCCCTTTCAACTCTTATTCAGCTACTCATATGGCGACGTGGGCGTAAAATCGCCCGTTCCACCAAAAGCCACATCGTCGTAAGCAGATAGCGGATGCAGATGATGTGGGGCGAATTTTGCTACGGGGTAACGACAATTGTGAAGGTGGCAGTCGTCATTTTGCCAGCATCAAACCCCGTGTTCATTTTGCCGAAGATTTAGTAAATTTGGCGTTACTCTAGGGCAAAATTAACGTTGATTTCAGTGCTAACTCTGATTTGCCCAATGTTAACCACAGTAAAAGAATCATCGTCATCGCCGATGTGAGACACCATAGGCAAGTTGCCCCAATAACAAAGGGTTCTAGATAAGTTAAGTAAGAAGAGAATAACGCGCCTCCCATCACCATCAACAAGAATAACTTTTCTGCCCGAATATCCCATGAGCGCAACGTCCACACTATCAGAAGTGCCACATAACCCACGACACCGATTACCCCTATAGGCACCCCTATTAGGGATGCATACTCGCTGGACTGTACCTCATTACACTGCCCCAATGCCCCGCAGATTGCCTCTGTGTTGGTCACTTCAACATAACTCATATAGCCCGCTACCAGCAAACCTGCCAGTAAGACTAACGGCACGCGCCAGTGACTCAATTTGTTGCCTTGCAAGCTCAGCCAAACCACACCTCCTAGCAAAAACATCACCGCGAGTGCCAACAATGTCACGTGCCATTCTGTGCTACCCAGTCCTAATGATGCACTGAAACTTAGTGCAAGCACGCCTCCACTCACCACCATCATATTTGGTAGTCGGGGTGACATACGTACTACTTGCGGGCGGATTAGGGCGATTCCAATACTAAGGAGGCTGGCGACAAGTGCCACTAACACAACCATCGCCAGCAGATTCGCGGGGTCAGCCAGCAAATTCTGCCCTATATCGGTATCGATTGTCTGGGTATTAAACCCTGTGAGACTAGCATCCACCAAAACTTCGCTGAAAATGGCTCCAATGCCGTTAATCGGTGGCAAACCGATACCTCCCTGCGCCAAGCCCTCTCGTACTACTTGCGCGGTTTCAGCTGGTATCTGATACGAACCTATCAGAACACGCTCCCCAATAATGAGCATTGGCACACCGTTTGAACCGATGCCCATGTCCTGCACTGCTTGAGTCATCAAGCGGCTGCCTTCACTTTGTTGCACGTTGATGAACAAGACTTTTAACTGCTCACCAAACTGTGCCTGTATTCCACCCCAGTGATTGTCAATCACCTCGTGGCAGTGACCACAACTTGGTGAATAAAAAAAGACACCATAAACAACGGGTTCTTGTGCGTGTGCGCTCCCCGTTAGGGTGATTAACAAAGTAATAAGGCTCACCCCCAGCCATGTAAATCGCTGACCAAGTGCCATCAGGGTACTCTCCTCAAATAGAGAAAAATATAACTACACAATAGGAAGTACCTTCGAGACTTCATTCTGGAGCCCCTGAGTAACTGTAATGACTTTCCTATATAGTTTAAGTCTGATGCTTCTGGGACAATTCTCCTAGTGCAAAACAACCCGATCTACTATGACTTCTGTTACTTCAACTGGAATAATTTTCGCCACTTTTTATATGCGAACTCACTTGAGTCTGATAGAAGTGACAATTGCGAAGCCTCTCTTCCTTGTATAAGGGCTGGTGGGATGACCTCGCCAACAATATCACCGCCACACAGTGCGGCGATCAACACAGTCAGGCATTCAGTCTCAGCACGCTGGGCAATATGGCATATGATCAAGGGGATTATGGAGCGGCACGTGGTTATTTTGAAGAAAGTCTGCAGATGCGGCGCGAAATTTACACTCTAAGCGAGCCACGAAACCCTCTAGCAGCATAATAAGATGATGCCCCATTGTGATATACAAACACAGTGTTGTAGCGACGGTCGGCAAAGAGTGCGCCACCAAGCTCCCTAATATCCGCAGGGGTTTTTATCCAACTGGGTGTTTTTGCATCGAAGTTTCCACATTTCTGTAGCTCTCGATACTCTTCTTCAGATAAGAGTTCAATGCCCATCGCGGTTGCCATATCAAGAGCGGCATTTTTGGGAGGGGCATCTTTCCTACTCTGTAGCGATTCACGGTCAAAACAAATGCCTCTGCGACCTGTGGGGCTTTCTGCCGAACAATCATGAAAGAGGTATTCACCCGTCTTTTTATCATAACCAATAACGTCGGGTTCACCGCCAGTACTTTCCATTTCATGAAGTGACCACAATTTTTCAGGATGTGCGTCTAATTTTGCCTGTATTTTTGCCCACTCAAGGTCACCATGGCGATTGATATGCTTCTCAAAACGTAATTTTAAGACCTTTAGGAGTGCTTGATGTTGTTCTATAGACAATTCCATCTTGGATTCCTTTCACTACTTACTTGCCAGAACGACACAAATGTTCTATAAAGAAGGTACACCAAGACGCTTCATCAGTCAATACGAGATATTGCGAAGAATTTAAGAAAAACGCATTGGAACAGCTCAAAGCAGGTGTGAAGACGGTCTCACCAATTAGGGGCTTGCCAGAATGTGTCCGAAAAAAGGGAATTTTAGGTACTGAGTGTCATATTTTGCTTCCAGATTTATTTTTGCCGCTTGACCTAAAATGGCGAGTTTGGAATCCTTCTACGCCCGATAAAGCTTGTTGCATTTATTCTCAATCAAGCGTTGCCTCAAAGCTAGGGACAGGGCGGGAATCGGCTTCTTCTGCAGTGTCAGCAATCCCATTTGTTTCAATATCTTCAAGCAACCAATTCATCTCCTGAATTTCACGGCGCTGTGCCAGAATAATTTCGTTGGCGAGTTCCCTCACGCGCACATCTTTGATTTGAGCGTTTTTACTAGTCAAAATCGCAATTGAGTGATGTGGGATCATTGCGTTCATCCATGACTGATCGTCTACAGTTGTCTGGCTACGAACGAGGAACAGTGCTCCTAAGAATATAACGAGGCTGCCGAGATAAATCGCAAGATTTGTCTTGTTACTAGTGTACATGCCACGCATGAAGGTGAGCATAATGACTGCCATAGCTGCGCCCATGATGAAGGTCATGTAGAAGCGCGTTTCACTCCACCGAACATGTGAAATGTCGTAGCTGTTGAGGTACATTAATCCGAACATCGCAACCATGGATGTCAGAATCATTGCGGCAAACGTAAGATATTTTGAACGTGCTTGTTGATCCATTATTATTACCTTTCTACGTGATGTTAGCGTGCCGCGCCTATCATCTGCATCATGTCTTGCTACTTTTAGTTGATCAGGTAAATGTCACCTTTATACGTATTGTAACGGAGGTTTTTTAGGTTGAGATATGCACCATACAGCGCATATCTACTAACCAATGGTGCGAGTCGATTCTAGCCACAAAAGGTCGTTGGGTTTAGGCTACTGCTTTGTTTACATTTTCACATAATGCTATGGCTGTTTTGGAAAGCACTCGCCCTAATCCCAGTTATCTCAAAATGTGCGATTAAATTCTGTTGCGGCGACCGTTCAACAAATTACCCACAACGACAATCACAGCCAGTACCAACAGGAGATGTATCATCGCGCCTCCGATGTTGCCAACTAGACCCAACAACCAAAGCACAAAAAGCACTACAACAATTGTCCATAACATGATATTATTTCCTCTCACTCTTATAGGATATTAATCACTTATACATCGCACAGGTGATCTGTAGGTCAACAGACCATCAGGCTACATTCATTATAGAACCTGAGCCTTATGGAAACATCCTTACTTTGATTGATTATTTAGTCATCTTTTGGTATGATCTTTTCCTTATTTAGGTCAATTGGTGTTGAAAAAGGAAAACCACCCTTTTCGGGGTGAGCTTTAGGCTTGGGCGGGGTTACCATTGTTGATAGCGACACTAAACGATGCCGCGTTGATGTTTTCACCGCGCACGGTTGCATCATGAACCCCCACATCACCCACATTCCCTGCAAACATCATGCTCAACATAGTAAAAGCTCTTTCTGCCTGATTAGGCGATAGTCGGGCAAATGCCCTGTGCGCGTAGATACCGCACTACGTAAAATATCTACTTGCAGCATGACACTAGGGGTTTGAGGAAATAGGTTTTATTCCTAAACCCTCTCCACCATTGCACTTAAGTTCCCATCGCTCCCTTTGGCTTGGCGGATGACGACTTGCTCCCCCGCTACCCAATCTGGGGCGTGTTTCTTAGGAATCACTCCGAATATGCGCCCATGCTCACGATGTTAACACCCTTACCACGCTTGTACTTGGCGTTCAGGCGACAACGCTCCGCCTTCGGTTTAACTCGGGGATTGGGTTTCTCGTCCATTTTCCTGTCCTCTTCTCCGCCTTTCAGTTATATACTAAACTTAAACTGCCAAATTGTTGCTCTCATTCTGGCACAGAGGGCGTTTGATAAGTAAGATAAATAACTAAAGGACAGAACAGATGAAAATTAGGATTTATACGTTCTTTGAACAACTCAGTGGGTCATTTTGGTTTCTACCATCGGTTATGGTAGTAGCAGCTATCTTAATTGCATTCGTGACAACATCTATCGACCAAGTAAATACGCAAAACGCAATTCCAGCTCTCTCGTGGCTATCTACAGGTAGTGCGGACGGTGCTAGGTCAGTATTGTCCACCATCGCAGGATCCATGATTTCAGTTGCTGGTGTCACATTTTCGATTACGATGGTCACACTGTCGCTTGCATCGTCGCAATTAGGACCGCGTGTGTTGAATAACTTCATGCGTGATACAGGTAACCAGGTTGTTTTAGGAACATTTATTGCAATTTTTACTTACTGTCTAATTGTGTTGCGTTCTATCCGCAGTTCAGAAGATATTTCCTTTGTACCGCATCTATCTCTTACAGTTGCCATGGTTTTAGCAATTATCAGTTTAGGCGTATTAATCTATTTTTTCCACCACGTGTCAATGATGATTCAAGCCCAAAACTTAATTGCCAGTATTGGTCGAGAGTTGGAAGCCGGTATTGAGCGTTTCTACTCGATTCAATCTGAAAGCTCAACATATGAACACGAGCTACGTAACAAGAATGATATACCGTCTGATTTTGATGACAACTCCAACTTTGTGGTGGCAACTTCAAGTGGGTATCTCCAAACTATCGACTATGATTCATTGTTGCAAGTGACTACGGAACATGATTTGTTACTACGGTTATTGTGTCGCCCTGGAGATTTTGTTGCTAAAGGGAGCAATATTATGGCGACTTATTCGGCTAAGGAATTATCGGAAAAGGTTGTCAAAGATATTCATGGCACATTTGCCTTGGGTGTGGCGCGCTTACGTCTGCAGGATATTGAGTTTTCGATTGACCAACTTGTTGAAATTGCTGTACGTGCTCTTTCACCAGGCATCAACGACCCGTTTACAGCCATTGCTTGTCTCGACCAACTGAGTACGTGGCTTTCAGACCTTGCTGAACGGACAATGCCGTCTGGCTATCACTATGATTCAAACAGTCGTTTGAGGGTAATAAGCGATGTTGTCACATTTAATGGCATTATTAATGCGGCTTTCAACCAGATTCGTCAGCATGGTAGGTCGGATGTTGCTGTCACGATCCGACTGTTAGAGGTTATCGCTATCATAATTGCTCGAGCTTCATCACCTGAGCAAAGACAATCTTTACTAAAGCAAGCAAATATGATTAAACGAGGTAGCGAAGAGGCGATTTTCGAAGAAAATGACCGTCATGATGTTATCAATCGTTATGAACTAATCATGCGAATTGTCGATGATAAATAAGTAAAGTCGTGACTAAGTGTTCTCGAACCCCTCTGTGCCAGAATGAGAGCAAAAAATTGGGAGTTAAAGTTTAGTATATAGTTGAAAGGCAGAGAAGGTGACAGAAAAATGAACGATAAACCTAATCCTCTAACACACATTCCGCAGGTAAAAATGGGGCTGTCGAACATGAGATGCCAATACAAAAGCCCCCATATCACACGATACAGGGGCTTTGCTTATGCTATTGAACCTTCGTTATTTAATGGACTAAACTAGGGCAGGTAGTCTGCAAGAATTTCGTATGAGCCGCCCGTGCGGGAGTTATAACCTTTGGCGATTAGCGAAATGTAATTAGAACCTGCTGGAATCTCAATTTCGATATAGGCGTTAAAGTTACCACCACCATCATCATCACTGCCGATATAGACATCATCAATAAACACATCCAGATACGGGTCTACATTCCCATTGGCATACATCTCGATGAAGATACGGCGCGGTCCTAAACATGGATCCAAGAAGATATAGTGATAGTTTTCCGATCCTACTTGGACAAAGCTAGATTCAAAAAAGGCTATGTTATCGAAGCTACAGAATACAACCGTTCCAATCGGTGTCGGGCTACCTTGAAAGCAATGCGTTCTAAAAATTATCGCTACTTCCCCCATCTCTCACTGTGAAAAGTAATCGTTCATATAATTCTTACACTTTTCTTACGTTAGATTGATTGTAATCTCATCTTCAAACGTTAGGGTTAGAGTGCATCTTTTTTGTAAATTGCATTCTTGATGAAATAGTCGTTTTATCCACCAAGTCTCGCTCTAAGCCAAATGCTAGATAATCAAAATCTAAGTAGATACTTAACGAGATTATCGAGTTGCGCGATTTACAAAGAGAGAGCAAATTCGCTCTCCATAAAGATAATGAAAAACAGGAGTAAAATATGAAAAGTGCACGTTTAGTTTCAATATTCGCATTACTCATCATGGGTTTGTCCGTGGTATCCGCACAGGACGCAATGGGTCCATCCGTGACCGTGAGTAATCAAATTTCTTTAAATGGTAATGTCGTTGTTGGTGAAGTCGTCAGTGCGGGCGCTGGTTTTATCGTCATTCACGCTGATAATGCAGGCTCATTCGGTGCAGTCATTGGCTATGCTCCAGTAGCTGACGGTGTAAATTCCAATGTTAATGTACAGATTGATAGTGCATCCGCTACCCCAACACTTTATGCAATGCTTCACACCGATTCAGGTGAAGCAGGCGTTTATGAATTCGGTGTGGTAGAAGGCGCTGATGGTCCTGTCGTTGTAGACGGTGCAGCTGTATCACCCCCATTTGCTGTAGACCTACTTGACGCAAACGATCAATTCTATGAAGGCAACACCGTAAACATCGATAGTGTTGTTGTCCAACAAGACGGTTTTGTCGTTGTCCATGCTGATAATGAAGGTTCATTCGGTGCCGTACTTGGCTTTACACCGGTAACTGCGGGTGTGAATTCAAACGTAGCTGTTGAGCTTTCCGGTGATATCACAAACGTACTTTTCCCAATGTTGCACATTGATACTGGCGAAGCAGGCGTTTATGAATTCGGCACCGTTGAAGGTGCTGATGGTCCTGTGGTAATCGACGGCACTGTCGCCGTTCATGCGATTACCACCAATACCCCTCTGATGGCGATTAGCGATCAGGTTGTTGTTGGCGGTTTAAGCGTTGAATCTGTGCTTGCTGAATCTGCTGGTTGGGTTGTCATTCATGCTGATAACGGCGAAGGTGGCCCAGGACCCGTAATCGGTCAAGCGTTGATTGAAGCTGGTTTGACCAATAATGTAATGGTTGAAGTAGATCCAATGGGTGTAACCCCTGTCCTCTTCCCAATGTTGCACGTTGATACTGGCGAAGCCGGCGTTTATGAATTTGGTGCTGTTGAAGGCGCCGACGGTCCTGTCATCTTAGACGGCGCCCCTTATTTCTTCGCAATCGATGCCGCCCCATCCATTACCTATTCTGGTTCGCTTGAAGGTAACATTGTGACAATCGATGCCGTACTAATCGATCAACCCGGTTGGCTCGTAATCCACGCGGAAAACGAAGGTTCATTTGGTGCCGTACTTGGTTATGCCCCAATTCTATCGGGCGTGAACTATAATGTCTCCGTTGTACTTGACGAAGCAAATATGACAGAAACCGTGTGGCCAATGCTTCACTACGACACAAACGTCATGGGTGAATACGAATTCGGTACCGTTGAAGGTGCTGATGGTCCTGTAGTGGTTGGTGAAAGTGTTATTACGGGTCCTTGGACACCGGGTAGCATGGAATAATTCGATAGAATTTGTATAAATAAGGGGCTGTCAGATGAGTGTAACAAACTCACTGACAGCCCTTTTAAATTTAATTGTCTTTAGCAATACCTTCGCCAAAATAGCGGATAGAGAGAAAAAGCTTCTGTGGCTCGTAAGGTTATTTCGCGCGATTCGATAGCCATTATCTTGTACCTATAACCCCATTTTCCCATAGGCTGCATGAATAATTTCTAGCCCGCCTGTGATGATAAACAATGCCCTCATCCTAAGGATTGCCGTAACGTGAACCTTAAGTCCTTCTCATCAATTACTCATTTTACGCGATAGCCCTAACGCCCTTCTGACTAATACTACTAAAGAGAGCTTAGGCACACCACACGCTAAGCTCTCTTTAGTAATAGATGCTATCCCCCTAAGCACACTTGATGAGTTGCTTACACCTTGTAAGTCACTGATTGTAATAACTCTACATAGGAATAAATTCCTATACAAAACGTGAAGTTGTTCTGATAGTGAATGAAACCCGCTCACGCTACAATGAAAACAAGTTACAAATGTATGGAAAGGACACTGCACGTGACCACATTTCCTCCAGCCTCTTTAACCGGAGTGGCAAGCCTTAGCAACGCCCTATCGCAGATAAAGAAGGCAATATGCTGTATAGCAAACCACCTGTAAATAATCCCTGTGAACAAGTGAATGCTCTTATTTTAGAGCTGATTGAGGGTGTTGAATGACCCACGACCTAGTTTCCTTAGTCATCACCATTCAGCCCCGTGAAGATGTTACCTTGCCTGTTTATACGGGTAGGTCAATTTATGCCGTCTGGATGCGCTGGTTAGAAAGCTATGATGCAAACCTTGCCAATAAATTACACAATGCTAAAGGCACCAAACCGTATACTTGCTCTGATGTTGTGGGGGCAAAAAGAATAGGTAATGAGCTTGTTGTAAAAGCCCAACAAACGGTGTGGTTTAGGGTAACTGGCTTAAATGCTGAGGTGTCTGACGTTCTATTAGACCCTAAATATCGCCCTTCAAAGACCATTAACGTTGATGGCAAAGAGTTTGATGTGGTTAAAGTGACAACTGACCCCCAAGAACACGCATGGGCAAATAAAATGAGCTATCAGGAGCTATCTGCCCCGTATCTAACCGCCCAAGAAGCACCTTTGCGCCAATTCACACTCGAATTTGCCACGCCGACGTTGTTTAAGCAAAACAATCTTACACAGCCATTCCCTTTACCTGACCTCGTTTTTGGTAGTTTGGCAGAGCGATGGGAAGCATTTAGTAACATTGAGATTAATGCCAACTTGCGAGATTATTGCCGTGAGGCTTTAGGCGTTAGTCAGTACAGCCTACAATCAAAATTGGGCATGCCCAAAATCGGTGGACTGGTTTCTGGTTCTGTGGGGCGTGCTTGCTATAACGCAGTACGGTATGACCGCTACTGCCAAATCATGATAACGCTTTTAGTAAATTATGCGTTTTATGCGGGGGTGGGACGATATACCACCATCGGGATGGGGCGCTTGAGACAGCATAGATGAGACTCTAATCCCAAGCCTCAATTTGCGAGGCAACACCATACCATTTATCTTTTATGAACGCCCGTACGATATCATCTGTTAATGACCCTAAAACGACCGCAAAGAACAGCAACACCAGTGCACGTTTGGGCAAATCAATCTGCATTTGACCGCCGACAACGCCCTGTAAATGTTCAACCACTCAAGGCGATTGGCAAATGCAAACGTTGTGAGGATAGCACATGCCTACGTCGAAACCTGTCATCGAGAGGCAAGTGTTCTACAACGCTATGCAGGCATTCTTACGCACTTTGCTTAAGAGGTTTGTGACAGCAAGTTTTGATATTTGCCCAACATGATGATGAACACCACTCGGTCGGGGGGATAGGATAGCGCGTAAAATTCTTGGCACTTTTCATAAATACTCGTTAGTTGATTAGCAACTGTCTTTTTACTCTTTACCAAGCGTTCTGAAATATGGGCGTTGTTTAAGCCTTCTTCTAATAATAGGCGCACAACCTGCCTTTCGGCTTCTGAAAGAACATAGCGAAAAAAGGTTTTTGCCTGCTCTATTTCTTTAGCATTTGCCCACTCATGCGCCCTAAACGGCATATCAATGAGTGTTACCCCTTCTTTGGTGTGCATAGTCTTTGAGTTTAATACTTCTGGGCTACTCACTAAATGCCATACGTGGTCGCGCGATTCAAAGAGAGCTTGTGCTACCGACATTGCCAAGAGAGCCATCGTTTTACGTCCACCCGCAATGCCCAAGTGAATTATATCCCCTTGTTGTTTGTATTGGCGCATAAGCAAATACATATTGTTAAACACCGACTCAATTTGCTGTGGGGTAACGGCATCTTCTAAAGCACCTTTAGCACTTGTAAACACATAAGAACGATAGTCAATGTCGCTGCCATAATACTTTTGCTCATAGAAAACATCGTTAAGACGACCAAGAGCCTGTTGGACAGGTGGTGCGTTGGGGGTTGTATGAACGGCAACCACTTCTTTAATGGCAATCTTTTGAGCAAGTAAAGAATCTAAAACTAGCGTCACAACTTGAGGCTCTGACCACACAGTGACGATGAGTACATGATTTGGCATAATTTTCTTTCTGTAACGGGGGTATCAATGGGAAAACATTTACATAGTATAGCACATCTAGTCATTAAGTTGAGGTAAGTAAACAAAGCAAAACGAGTAAGATTCTTGCGCTTAATGCACTCATTATAACCCTCTTAAACCCCATAAAGCATGCATTAAAGGACGCCTTTCAATGAGAGTCGCGACATTTATTGCGTCTCTTATGATCATTTTCCCAAGAAGAGTTTTAGCGAACAACTTCCAAAAGAGTCGCAATTGTGTTATAATAATAGTAAGGTTTACACTTTATCTCCTATTTAGATGCCACATCGGTTCGTTCCCACCTTCGGAACGCTTCGTTCCCCCCCAATATAATGCACAAGCTTGTGCGTTACACCACTATGTAACGAGCGCGTTACTCATCACTACTCTCAAAACCTGTCAAGCATTTTAAGGAGGCGTTGTGTTAATTAATGACATCATTGTGCCTTTGGATAGCTCATCTCTTGCTGAGTGTGTTTTGCCTCACGCGATTGCTATTGCCAAAGCGTTTAATACACCAATTACGTTGCTCCATGTCTTAGAGCAACCTTCCGCATCTCTTCGTCTGCCCAAACCAGACCCACTAGATTGGTATCTTAAGAAATTAGAGGCAACCGCCTACTTGGAAGCCACCAAAGCACGTTTAGAAGCCTCACAATTATCAGTAAGCACCTTGCTTTTAGAAGGCAATGCCACCGAGAAAATTGTAGAGCTGACACACGCCACCGCCGCCAGCCTGCTTGTGTTATGTGGTCATGGCGAGGCAAAAGAGAATAGCGAGGGACTAAGTAGCGTTGCCCAGCGTATTTTGCAAAAAGTACGCGCGTCCACCCTGATTGTGAGAAACAATCCTAATCTCTCACCGCCCACCAGTGACATTGGTTATAGAAAGCTACTGGTGCCTTTAGATGGCTCGCAAAGGTCGGGGTCTGTCCTCACTCTCGCTGCTGCCCTTGCAGAAAAGTATCAATCAGAACTGTTATTGGTGCATGTGGTGTGCAAGCCCGAAATGGCACGTCTGATGCCTCTTAGCCAAGATGATGCCGAGCTTTCTAACAAACTAATTGAGCGCAACACAGAAGAAGGACGTAAGTATTTAGAGTTGCTTAGCGACCAAATGCCGTCTCGCCCCCAAACCCGATTGCTGGTAAGTAACAACGTCGTTGACACGCTTCAAGAAGTAAGCCAACAAGAGCAAATTGACTTACTGGTGTTGAGCGCACACGGCTATTCGGGCGATGCACAGTACCCCTATGGTAGCGTCGCCCATCGGTTTATCAATAGCAGTGCGATTCCCCTCTTGATTGTGCAAGATTTGCGGTGGGAATCCCCAGAAGCTGCGCGTGCAGGAACAGTAACTCGTCAACCTATTGGCATGTATAATGGAAATTAACGAGTCTTTCAACACAACGTTAGAGTTAAATCTTGATGCGCCTCTAGCTTCTTTGCAGCGATTGGCGCATCGCTTGTCTGACGAGTATGTGCTGTCAAAAGACACCAAAGCCAAGCCCATACTCTTGGCAAATTTGCTTGAGGACGAGAAAATTATCATCAGTGCCTATCGCCAATTCAGCACAGACACACAAGACGAGGTGTTGCTTTCGTATTCGTCAGAATGGCTATTGGATAACTTTTTTGTGGTGCAAAGAGCGATAAGGCAAGTGCGCGAGGACTTGCCTTTGGGTTACTATAAAAACCTGCCCAAACTTCAAAATGAGGCGTGGGCGGGTATACCCCGAAGCTATGCCATAGCAAGCGAACTCATCAAACAGTGTAACTATCAGCTGGATATTGAACTTATTGTCGGCTTTTTGTGGGCGTTTCAGGCAAACGTGCCGTTAACAACAGGCGAATTGTGGGCATTCCCCATCATGCTGCGGCTAGGGATTTTGAATGGGCTTGCCCAAATTCTTGATCAATCGCTTAAAGCACAATTACTTCCCACGCTGATGGTGGATGATACCGTTGTTCGATTTTGCATTACTAGCCTGCGAATGTTAGCCACACAAGATTGGAAGGTCTTTTTTGAGGGTGTAAGTCGTGTGGAAAAGCAACTAAGGCTTGACCCATCAGACGTTTACACAAGCATGGACTTTAGCACACGTAATCAGTATCGCTCGATTATTGAGCGTTTTGCCAAAGTTGCAAAGGTATCAGAGGAAGATGTCGCAAAGCAAGTGTTGTCGCTTGCCAATGAAGCCCCTGCATCTTCTCGTGAGAGGCATGTGGGCTACTATTTAATGGGGGACGGTTTTGCACAGCTAGAAGCGCAGTTTAAGTATCGTGCATCAGGCATAACCGCATTACGCCGTTGGTCATTGTCACAACCCACCAACACTTATTTCGTCAGCATGGCGTTATTTACGCTTTTCTTCATGGTGCTATTGGTAGGCGGTATGGCATCTATCAGCAGCAGCCCCCTCTCACTGCTATGGGTGGGCTTGCTGGCTATTTTGCCGTCTTCAGCCATCGCCAGCACCCTTCTCAATTGGGTTATTAGTAACAATGTCCAACCGCGCATCCTACCCCGCTTCGATTTTCCTGATGGTATTCCGTCTATCTATCAAACGATGGTGGTTATTCCCACACTCATTACCGATGCTGTCGAAATTGACTCATTGCTACAACAATTAGAGCTTCATTATTTGCGAAATGCTGACCCTTCGTTGTATTTTGCCCTGCTAACAGACTTTGCCGATGCCCCCACCCAGCAAACAGACACAGATGACACCCTCATTCAACGTATTAGTGCAGGAATTATTGCACTAAACGCCAAATATGGACGTGGGTTTTACTTGTTTCATCGTGAACGTCGTTGGAACGAAATGCAAGGCACTTGGATGGGATGGGAACGCAAACGGGGCAAACTGGTTGAATTTAATCACCTGTTACGGGGTGATAACGGCACGTCTTACCGTGTGCAAGGGGGTGATTTAAGCGTTTTGCCCCACATCAAGTATGTGATTACCTTAGACGCAGATACTATTTTGCCCGACAATGGGGCATGTCGTCTTATTGCTACCCTAGCACACCCACTTAATCGCGCCGAGTATGATGCCAAACTAGGTAAAGTGGTTTCGGGCTATTCTATTCTGCAACCTCGCGTTGAAATTAAGCCCACTAGTGCCAATCAAACGCGCTTTACACAAATTTTTGCCGGCGACATTGGCTTAGATTTGTATACTCACGCGGTCTCTGATGTGTATCAAGACCTATTTGCCGAAGGCAGTTATGTGGGTAAGGGCATTTATGATGTTGACGTAATGGAGATGTGTCTTGCCAACCGTATTCCTGACAACACGCTCTTAAGCCACGATTTATTTGAAGGGATTCATGCTCACGTTGCGCTCGTCAGCGACATTACAATGCTGGAAGAGTATCCATCGCGTTATCTGGCTTATACACGCCGTTTGCATCGTTGGATACGAGGAGATTGGCAATTACTCCCTTGGCTACTGCCTCGCATCCCCACAGGTCAAGATGGACAAACATTACCCAATACGTTCTCTTTACTAGACCGCTGGAAAATGTTTGACAATTTGCGCCGAAGTTTGGTGAACCCCACGTTGCTTTTGCTGTTAATTGTGGCGTGGCTAGGGGGCATTGTTTCGCCCTTATACTGGACGATGGTTACAGTGGCAACGCTGGGCTTGTCTCTTCTTCTTTCGTTGTTTAATGGGTTACGCTTCAAACAGCCCACAGAATCGCTGGTGCATGTAATACGTTCTCGCAACATTGATGCGCTTCGTTTGGTATTTGCGCTCATCTTTTTGCCCTATGAGGCACTTTTAGCACTAAGCGCAGTCATGACCACGCTTATGAGGTTATTCGTCACCCGAACACGCCTGTTACAGTGGACAACGGCTGCTCAAACTGCACAGTTTTTTAAAACAGGGCGGGCTTCAGAATCGACATGGCGTGAAATGGCGATTGTCCCCATTATGGCAAGTGGGCTTGCCCTCTTAATAAATGCCCTTAACCCTTCTGCCTTGCCTTTTGCTTTGCCCATTTTGGGATTATGGTTTTTATCACCCCAAATTGCTTATTGGATTAGTCTGCCTCATGTTCATGCCGAACCCCCTCTCTCATCAGAGCAAAAATCAGCATTACGCCATCTGGCAAGGCAAACGTGGCTCTTCTTTGAACAATTAGTGGGTCCTCAAGATCATTGGTTGCCCCCTGACCACTTTCAACACGCGCCACGCCTTATTGCCCATCGCACCTCACCTACCAACATTGGTTTATTGCTCACGTCCACCCTTGCTGCCTATGATTTGGGCTACATTGGCTTGATGGATTTGGTAACGCGCTTAAAATCAACCTTTGAAACACTGCATCACCTTGAACACTATCGCGGTCATTTGCTTAATTGGTATGACACAGAAAGCCTATTACCGCTTGAACCCCGTTATGTTTCAACGGTAGATAGTGGCAATTTGGCGGGATGCTTAATTGTTGTAGAGCAGGCGTGCCGCGCTTTTCCCGAAGCCCTTGTTATTCGTCCACAACGCTGGCAAGGCTTATTGGATACGTTGGGGCTTTTGGAAGAATGTCTGGAATGCACTTATCACGATCGTATTGATGAATCGCTTGTTTTGCTACAAGACTTCGTAATTTCACTACGCGAAAAAATTCAGACCGCGCCAGAATTTCCTGAACAGTGGGCAACCCTCATTTTAGAGCTAAACGAAGAAAGCTGGCAAGAGCTTTCGCGCCGTATTGTTGCCGTGTTTGGGCTAGAAAATGTGACACTTACCTCTGAAATGCTAAGCGATTTACGCATTACTTCCGAGCGTGTGCGCCACAATTTAACCAGCATGCAACGCGATATTGAGTTATTGTTGCCGTGGCTCTTATTCGTTAGCCAGCCTCCCACGCTATTTGTTCAAGAAGACGCGCCTTCCCCGATAAAAACCGCGTGGCAGGCGTTTTTGCAAGCCCTTCCCAGTTCACCGCGCCTAGGCGAGCTAATCGCCATTTGTGAAAACATTGACCTTCACTTAATAGAGCTAGAAGCACAACTGCAAACGGTTCATCGCCCAGAGCAAGATATAAAAGAGGCACAAGCGTGGTGCGCTCAGCTTCGGGGTCGCCTCGCCATTACCCAAACAGAAGTTGACACGCTGTTAATGGGGTATCAATGGCTGGTGACTCAAGCCGAGACGAGCTTTCAAGAAATGGATTTTGAGTTTTTGTTTCACGAGCAACGCAAGCTCTTTCACATTGGCTACAGCGTGATGAACGACAAATTGGACGATAATTTTTACGATTTGTTGGCTTCTGAAGCGCGTCTTGCCAGCGTATTGGCAATTGCCAAGCGCGAAGTACCGCCTACGCATTGGGTTCAACTTGGCAGACCGATTACCCGTGTAAACGGCACGCTATCGCTTCTTTCGTGGAGTGGCACAATGTTTGAGTATCTGATGCCGACGCTCTTTCTTCACTTGTATGAGCAAACATTTCTGACTCAAAGTTGCTATTCTGCCGTTGATGAGCAAATTGCTTATGCTCGCACGAAAAAAGTACCATGGGGGATTTCAGAATCCTCTTACTATGCTTTCGACAATAACATGACCTATCAATATCACGCTTTTGGCTTGCCAAGTTTGGGGCTAAAGCGTGGTCTATCCGATGACTTGGTCATTTCGCCTTACGCCTCACTGTTGGCATTATCCCTGCGCCCCCAAGCTGTCTATAATAATATGACAGAACTTGATGCCATGGAGATGCGCGGGTTATACGGCTTTTATGAGGCAGTAGATTATACAGAATCGCGCCTGCCTCTGCGACAAACCTACGCCATTGTGCAATCGTATATGGCACATCATCAGGGCATGATTTTAGCGTCTATCACCAATTACTTGCTAGGTGATGTCATGAGTTATCGCTTTCACAATGACCCACGCATTAAAAGTTTTGATTTGCTACTGCAAGAAAAAATTCCTGCCCAAGTTCCCGTAGAAAAGCCCCACCCCGCCGAGATTCCCTCCGCAAGAATCTCATCGCATGTGACAATTGCGCCGTGGCGTGTGTCTGATGACACCTTCGTTCCTCAAGTCCATAGCCTGTCTAATGGGCGTTATAGCACCATCATTACCAATGCAGGCAGCGGCTATAGCCTGTGGAATGGCATTGCGCTTACTCGTTGGGAAGCCGACACTACCCTAGATAATTGTGGGCTGTGGATTTATGTGCAAGACCGCAAAAGGGGCAACCTTTGGTCGGCGGGATACCAACCGACAGCAATTCCACGTGATTATCAGCATGTGTCGTTCTATCCGCACCAAGCCGAATTTCAACGGCGCGACCATGATATTACCGTCAACATGCAAGTAACAGTTGCCACCAAAGATGATGTTGAGATTCGCCAAATTAACCTCATCAACCACAGTCACGAACCGCGCTCTTTAAGAGTAACAAGCTATGGCGAGGTATCGCTCGCCTCACTCTCAGAACGTCATCCCGCGTTCAATAAGCTATTTATTGAGAGTGAATACTTGCCCGAAAATAATATGTTGCTCTTTCATAGGCGGCTACGTGCGAATGAGGCATCTGTTTATTTGGGTCATTTGCTCATTACCCCTCCGCATATACCCACTACCGGCGCATACGAAGGCGATAGATACCCCTTTATCGGACGTGGACGCACCACGCGCTCACCGTTGATCTTTGAAAAAGCGGGCGAACTCTCTAAAACGATTGGCACCACGTTCGACCCAATTATGGCATTGGCACAAGATATTGAGCTCCCACCGTATGGCAGAGTGAGCATTGCCTATTTAACGCTGGTTACGCAAACGCGCGATGAAGCCATTATCTTGGCAGACCGATATAAGAGCTGGACGGTAACAGAAAGAGCCGTTGAAATGGCTCGCCGTCAAAATGAGCTTGCGCTACACCAGTATAAACTAGATACGCCTGAATTGGCGCAAATGCAACAAATACTATCCTTGCTCCTTTATCCCCACGCAGGCTTACGTGCTTCTGCCGATGTGATTAGCGCAAACACAAAAGGACAATCAGGCTTATGGGCTTATGGCATTTCTGGCGATTTACCCATCTTGCTGGTTCGTGTGGGTGAAATTGAAGAAATCCCATTAGTTTTAGAGGCATTACGCGCCCATCTTTATTGGCGTGAGCAAGAAGTGAGCGTAGACTTGGTGATTTTGAACTTACAAGACAGTGGCTATTCCCAAGAACTGCAATCACAGCTTCACCGTACCATAACACGCCTAAACAGCTCGCATTGGATAGGTAGGCGCGGGGGCATTTTTATGATAAACGCTGACCGAATGGATGTGACCGATAGCCGACTGTTGCACACTGTAGCGCGAGTGATACTTGAAGGTAAAAAAGGAACGCTTGCCAGCCAAATGCCGTCACTTTCGGCGGGGCGCGTGTCCTTGCCCGATTTTACGCCCCTATCGTCAAACTTAGAGCCAGAAGAAACACCCCCTCTGCTTCGTCCCACAGACTTAGCATTTGACAATGGGTGGGGAGGCTTTAGTGCGGATGGCAAAGCGTATGTGATTTATCTGGCACATAACCAATGGACACCCGCGCCGTGGGTGAATGTGATTGCCAACGAAAAATTTGGCTTTGTGGTTTCAGAATCGGGGGCGGGCTACACATGGGCAGAAAACAGCAGTGAAAATCGTCTCACTACATGGCGAAACGACCCCGTTTCTGATATGCCCAGTGAGGCAATGTACCTACGGGATGAACAAACGGCTGTTGTTTGGTCGCCCATGCCATCGCCAAGCCGTGATGAACACCCCTATCTCATACGGCATGGCGCGGGGTACTCACAATTTGAACACCACAGCCAAGGGTTAAAACAGACCACACAATTGTTCGTTGCGCCTGATGCACCTGTTAAAATTATTAGGCTACGGCTTGAAAACACGTGGAATCGCGCACGCCGTATTACCGTAACCTACTATGTGGAATGGGTGTTGGGTGTAAGCCGAAGTGCATCACAAACCACTATTGTGCCAGAATATGACCATGGCCGCGGGGCTTTACTGGCGCGTAACGCCTATAATGCCGAGTTTGGCGAGCGCGTTGCCTTTTTAGTAGCCAGCAAGTTACCCCATGGCATTACCACCGACAGAACAGAGTTTTTGGGGCGCATGGGTGGTTTTAGCCAACCTGCTGCCCTTAAGCGGATTGGCTTATCCAGTCGGGTAGAGGCGGGGGTTGACCCCTGCGGTGTCATTCAGATTCACATTGATTTGCCTGTTGGTGGAAGTGAGGACGTTTTCTTTTTGTTAGGCGAAGGCGCGAACAAAGAACACGCCCTGCAACTTATTCAAGACTATCAGAGCCTAGAAAAAGTGGAAGCAACTTGGCAAGCCGTAAATGTGTTTTGGGATGGCGTCTTAGGCACAATCGGCGTGAAAACGCCCGACCCTGCGATGGATATTCTGCTTAATCGGTGGTTGCTCTATCAAACACTATCATGCCGTATCTGGGGGCGTTCGGGGTTCTATCAATCCAGTGGGGCTTTTGGCTTTCGTGACCAGTTACAAGATGTGATGGCGTTGGTGTGGTCTGCCCCTAAAATTGCCCGTGAACACATTGTATATGCCGCAAGCCACCAGTTTAGTACGGGCGATGTGTTGCATTGGTGGCATCCCCCCAGTGGGCGCGGCGTAAAAACACGCTTTAGCGATGATTTATTGTGGTTGCCCTTTGTAGTGACACACTATATTGAAGCGACAGGCGACACCGCTATCTTGGACGAGCGCGTTACCTTCTTGCAAGGTGAACCCTTAAAACAGGGCGAAGAAGAACGTTACGGTTACTATCCATCCACCACAGAAACCTTCTCACTGTATGAGCATTGCCTTCGCGCCATTAAAAAAGGCTCCACAGTGGGCGTTCACGGCTTGCCCTTGATGGGAACGGGGGACTGGAACGACGGCATGAGTAGTGTTGGCAGTGAAGGACGTGGCGAAAGTGTTTGGTTAGGCTGGTTTCTTTATAGTGTGCTGACGCGCTTTGCCCCACTTAGCCATAACAGAGGGGACTTTGAGCAATCTGTAACATATCAACAGCACGCAACGCATCTCAAAACAAACATCGAGAAAGAAGGCTGGGATGGGCAATGGTATCGACGCGCCTATTATGATGACGGTTCGCCGTTAGGTTCGGAACAAAGTATAGAATGTCAAATTGATTCTATTGCACAGTCTTGGGCTGTGCTTTCCAATGGAGGCGACCCTTCGCGCTCATTACAAGCCATGTCGGCTGTCGTTGAACATTTGGTAAAGCCTGAAGAACAACTTTTGCTGTTGTTTAAGCCTCCCTTTGATAAAACACACCATAACCCCGGTTACGTCAAAAGCTATCCTAAAGGGGTACGTGAGAATGGTGGGCAATACACGCACGCCGCCCTTTGGGTGGTATGGGCGTTCGCACAACTAGGACAAGGCAACCTTGCAGGCGAGCTATTTCAGTTAATTAACCCCATTTTGCACAGTGACACACCCGAAAAAGCACCGATTTATCGTATTGAGCCGTATGTAGTGGCGGCGGATGTGTATAGCGTTGCACCCTATGTTGGGCGTGGTGGGTGGTCTTGGTATACGGGTTCGGCAAGCTGGATGTATCGCTTAGGCATAGAGGCTATTTTGGGCTTAAAGCGCACAGGCAATCAAATGACCATTAACCCATGTATTCCCGACCATTGGACAGGCTATGACATCACTTATCGGGAGGGTGAAACGGTGTATCACATTCATGTTGATAATTCGCAGGGCGTGTCGGGTGGCGTGGTTAATCTGCGATTTGACGGTGAAACGCTCTCTGAAACCTATTTTGTTTTAGAAAATGACGGCAAGACACACGAGGTACACATCACGCTAGGTCATAAAAGTTGACATTGCGTTGCCATAAATAGCACATATCTTATAGAGACAAAATAGCTCAGCACATGGCGTTGGTGCAAAAAAACAAAAAACCAACGAATGTGTTGCGCTATCTAATACTCCGTGTTATAGTCTTTTCAGTGGACTATGCCACACTATACCACCTTTCTGTTTTTTAAGATGCTGGAGTAAAAAAATGACAAAGAAATTTATTGCAGTTCTCGTTGTGGCTCTCACAACCTTGTTGACAGTCAACATGGGGGTGATGGCGCAAGAAGCCCCTTCAGGCACACTTTTAGGCACTTGGCCCTATGTGCTGCCCCCTGACCATCACTTAAATAGCTTTGCAAGCCAAGGTCTTAACGACAATTTGGGCATTCTTTATCGCCCAATGGTCGAACTCACCCCCGCCTATTACCTTTGGGCTTCTGCCACCTATGAAGGCTTCCTTGCCGAATCATGGGGTTTCTCTGAGGACAACACAGCGTTTTGGTTTACGCTAAAAGAAGGTCTCATGTGGAGCAATGGTGACTCGATCACCGCCGATGATGTGGTTAATACCTATGCCATTGGTCGCGTTTTGGGTTGGTCACAATTTACCTACATCAACGCCGTTGAAAAAGTAGACGAGCTTACCGCCCGTTTTGTATTTAGCGCTGAACCTTCACTCTTAGCAGAACGCCTTATCCTTAAAGAACCTATTGTTGCTAGTGCGAACTATGGTGAACTTGCTGCCAAAGCCATCGAAGTGGTAGCCAGTGGCGTAACCCGTGATGACGACGCATGGAAAAACGTGGTTGCCGAAATCAACTCTTTCCGCCCCACAGAACTCATTGCCAGTGGACCCTACACCTATAGCTTGGCGGATGTAGGCGATGCCTTTATGACCTTGAAATGGCAACCCAACAGCATCTTCTCGGATAGTGTAAACTTTGGTGAAATCAAGATTTGGGCAGGCGAAACAGAAGTTACCGCCCCCCTAGTCCTTAGTAGTGAATTGGCACACTCTACCAATGTTTACCCCCCAGCAACCATCGATTCATTTGTAAATGCAGGAATTCGCATTACAGAATCACCACGTGGTTATGGGCCCGCCCTCTTGTTCCAACATGATGTTTACCCCTTCAACATCAAAGAAGTTCGTCAAGCTATGGCACACGCCATTGAACGTGGACAAAGCGCGTTCTTAACCAACGGCATTGGCGCAACGGGTACAATTTACATGAGCGGTATTTTGGACAGCATGGCAAGCAACATTTTGCCAGAAAACGTCCTTAACGAACTCAATCGCTATGACTTTAATCTTGATGGCGCATCCGCCCTGATGGAACAAGCAGGCTTTACACTTAATGCAGATGGCAAGTGGGCAGATGCCGATGGCAATACCATCAGCGTAGAATACACCTTCCCCGCTGACTTCGCAGACTTTAGTGCAGCCGCCCAAGATGCTACCCAACAACTAAACACCTTCGGTTTCGACATTACTCCACGCGCTCTCCCATGGCAAGAAGCCGCCGCCGCTATCCGCGCTGGTGACTTTGAACTTTCTGTATGGAGCTGGGGTTCTGGTAGCCCATTTGCCACCACGCAATTCTTTGGGCCCACACGCCGCTTTAACTATGTTGCTTTAGCAGATGGTCAAAAAGGTATGAACTTCCCCATGCAATTTGAATGGAATGGTGAAGAAGTTGACCTAAATGCCCTCATCCTAAACGTTAGCACAGGCATCGATGTTGAAGCCCAAAAAGAACGCGCTGGCACAGTAGCACGCATCCTCAACGATGTTATGCCCTTCATCCCATTAAACGAAATGGTCAGTGTAGAACCCATCAACGAAGACCTCATTGCGGGTATTCCTGCGGATGGTGACCCCATCTACACCAACCCTGGTGGTGACCACTTTATGATTTACTTGGTACTTAATGGCGTGGTATCGCCTAAATAGTGACTAAGCGATAGGCTACACACCCGACAAAAAGGGGCGGATACCCGCCCCTTTTTGATAAAAGAATTATTCTTGCGAGGTCTAATTATTATGGCAACAGCAGTTAAACCGTCTGTCAGCGCACCCGATTCCCCGTCATTATCGCTGTGGCAGCGCATCCGTGATTTGTGGCGCAATTACACAATAAGAACGCTCCTTCAGGGCTTGCTTACTATTTTTGCCGTCACCACATTTACGTTCTTTTTAGTACGACAAATGCCAGGCGATCCCGTTCAAATTAAGATAGACCAACTGATGAATACGCAAAACCTGACGTTTGAACAGGCGCGTAGTATTGCGACAGGCATCTTCTTATATGACCCTGATGCAACCGCCTTAGAGCAATACTTCACCTACATGACCCAATTACTACAGGGTAACTTAGGTCAATCGATTGTTTCGGCGGGAACACCCGTTTCTAGCCAAATTTTGCGCTATCTGCCGTGGACGCTCTTTAGTGTGGGGCTTGCCCTGACGGTTAGCTTTACGCTGGGGATATTAATTGGCTTGGCAATGGGCTATTGGCGCGGTAGCTGGTTTGACAACCTTATGACTGTGTTTGCCTCTACTGTGTCGGGTATTCCAGATTACATTATTGCTCTGCTCTTTATCCTCATTTTAGGGGTACAGTTTAAGCTTTTTAATGTGGGCGAATTTAGAGGAGGCGTTGACCACACGATTACAGTGGCTTTCTCATTAGAATATATCGCCAGCCTGCTAAAGTATGCCTTCTTCCCCGTTCTCATTTATGTGTTGTCTACTATTGGCACATGGATACTAGCCATGAAAAGCAGCACCATTAGCACACTGGGCGAGGACTATATTACTGTTGCCCAAGCCAGAGGATTATCCGAAACGCGCATTCTCACCGCCTATATTGGGCGCAATGCCATGTTGCCCTTAGTCACACGGCTTGCCATTAGCATTGGGTTTGTGGTGGGCGGAAGCATTATCATTGAAGAAATCTTTCAATATCCGGGCTTAGGGCGAGCATTGCTAAGAGCCATTAACGGGCGTGACTATACCACGATGCAGGGTATTTTCTTGGTTATCACGTCTACTGTTGTTTTCTCAAATATCTTCGCAGACCTTGCGCTAGGTTTCTTAGACCCACGAGTTAGGCTAGGAAAAGAGGGTAAAAACTCATGATAGGTCTTTCTACGGTCGCCTCTACAGAAGGGCTTATTATCGGGATACTGTGTGGGCTTGTCCCCCTGTTGGCGGGCATTTATTATCGCCAATGGCAAGCAGGCATTGGTGGCTTTATCGCGTGTGTAATGAGTGGCTTTGCTTGCGGTTTCTTGGGAGGCATCCCCATGATTCTGCTTACCTATGCGGTTCTTATCAGCAAGGTTTATGTTAATCGCCAAGACCCGTTTACCTCACTTGCCTCTTTAGATGAAGTCAACTTTGAGGAAACCCAAAACGAATTGTTCATGAGGCGCATGGCGAACTTAGGCAATACCATTCGCTCTGGCACCAGCGCATTGATTCGTAATAAGGCGGGTTTTCTGGGATTTTTGGGCATTATGTTCTTTGTGATTGTTACCGTGTTTGGGCCCCTTTTCATTGAATATGAAGGCACGGCGCGTTTAGACAGACGACAACCCGGCGCACGGTCTCTTTTAGCTCCTCCTAGTTATGAGCATCCGCTTGGGCTAGATTGGCAAGGGCGCGACGTGTTATCACACATGGTACACGGTGGGCAAAAGCTCATTGTCACGTCTATTTTGGCGGGTCTTTTTGCCACGGTGATTGCTGTTGTAGTGGGTTCACTCGCAGCCCTATTGGGGGGCATAGTAGACCAAATTTTTAGCGCCATTGCAAACTTTATCCTGACTGTACCCACGTTCCCGTTATTGTTGGTTCTGGCGACTATCGTTAAGTTTGATAGTAACCTTGCGCTAGCGTTGCTGTTTGGGGTGCTTAATTGGCCCACCCTAATGCGTGCTATTCGAGCGCAAGTGCTAAGCCTGCGTGAGCGCGATTATGTAGAAGTGGCATTTGCCCTAGACTTAGGGTTATGGCACGTCATCACCCGTGAAGTTTTACCCAACATGATTAGCTATATCGCCGTCAACTTCATCTTTACCATTCGGGTTGCCATGTATAGCATCGTGGGCTTGGTGTTTTTAGGCTTAGTGCCACTTCAAGAACCCGATTGGGGCGTGATGATTTTCTTAGGCAGGCAACAGGGCGTACTATTTAACCCAACAGCTTCGGGTATGTTGCTCTCCCCCATCGTTGCCATTGCCCTCTTTCAATTGTCCTTGGTGATGTTTACGCGCTCCCTTGAAGAAGTTTTCAACCCGCGCCTACGGAGTGGACTATGAGCATTAAACGGATTCCGAGTAACGTGGTTTTAAGCGTGCGTGATTTGTCGGTAAGTTATCTGGCAAGGCGTGGGCGGGTGCGTGCCGTTAGCAACGTCTCTTTTGATTTATACGCGGGCGAAACGCTGGCGTTCATTGGCGAAAGTGGCTCGGGCAAGTCTACGCTTAACCTTGCCCTCATTCGCACCCTGCCAAAAGCTGCCCAGATTGACAGTGGCAGTGTGGTTTACACACGGCTCGATGGCACAAAGATGGACATTTTGCAATTAGGCAAAAACCACATGCAGCGTTATTTGTGGGCAGAGTGTTCAATGGTGTTTCAGGGGGCGTTAAACTCGCTGAACCCCGTGTTACGCATTAGCGACATGGTGTACGAAACAGCACAAGCTCACAATATGGAGCGCAAAGAAGCCGAAAAGCAAGCGATGGAACTTTTAGAAAAAGTGCGGCTAGATGCCAGGCGCGTCTTTCGCTCTTATCCTCATGAACTTAGTGGGGGGATGCGCCAACGTGCGCTTTTAGCCATAAGTTTGCTGTTGCGTCCGCGCATTGTCATTATGGATGAACCTACCACCGCTGTGGACATTTTAACGCAACGGTCTATTTTAGAAGTGCTTAAAGAACTCCGTGCAGAATACAACTTTAGTACTATCTTCATTAGCCATGATTTGGCGGTTGCCGCCGAAATTGCAGATACCATTGCCACCATGTACGCCGGCGAAGTCGTCGAAATGGGACCCGTTGAGGATGTGTTTTATCGCCCACGCCATGCTTATACATTTAGCTTGTTAGATGCCGCCCCACGTTTAAGCGCAGGCGAAGAAGAGCTTCATAGCATCCCCGGTAGCCCACCTGACCTCATTAACCTTCCCAATGGGTGCAAGTTTCATGAGCGTTGTCGCTTTGCAACAGATATTTGCAGTCTTAAAAGCCCCAAGCTCGAAATTTTATCGACTGATGAAGACACCCAACAAGACCATGCCGTTGCTTGTTATGAGCATCGGCGCGTTTTAGCAACTCGCCGAAAGGTTTTAGGATGACAACCACGCCCCTACTTGAGCTAAAAAACGTTTATCGCACGTTTGAAAAAGACCGCCAACCCATCCCTGTTTTGCAGGATGTTAGCTTGGCTATCCAGCCCAACGAGATTTTGTGCTTGGTGGGCGAAAGTGGTTGCGGAAAGACCACCACAGGTAAAATTATCGCGGGGTTACAAACGCCCTCTCAAGGGCAAATGCTGGTGAATGGCAAACCCCTTAGTGAGCTAAGCCATCATGAGCAAAAAGACTTTCGCCGTGCGTTTCAAATTGTCCACCAAGACCCATTTGCCTCACTCAATCCCGCTCACACCGTAGAGCAAATTTTGTCCTTTCCGTTGCTACGGCATGGCATGGTAGCCAGTCGCCCCATGCTAAGGCGCAGGATATGGGAATTGCTTACCCAAGTAGACCTTACGCCCCCCGGTGACATTGTCAACAAATACCCTCATCAATTGAGTGGTGGGCAACGCCAACGAGTGGTAATTGCGCGTGCGCTCACCGTACAGCCCAAACTGATTGTGGCGGACGAAGCCGTCAGCATGGTGGATGTCAGTATTCGCATTGGCATCTTAAAAATGCTTCATCGCCTAAGAGAGCAATTTGGCATGGCAATTGTGTTCATCACTCATGATTTAGCTATCGCCAAGTATTTTGCGTGGCAAGGGCGCATCGCTGTAATGTACTTGGGACGCATTGTAGAAATTGGGCGCACACCTGATGTCATTGCTAATCCACAACACCCCTATACACGCGCCCTTTTAGCCGCCGTTCCCGAAGCCGATCCCGACATTACACGACGCAAACGGCCCATGAAGCTACGCTCGGAAGACATTCCTAGCCTAATGAGTGTGCCTAGCGGTTGTGCTTTTCATCCGCGTTGCCCTTTCTTTATGGAGGGCGTGTGTGACCATGACGTGCCACAACTCGCCACCCTATCGGATGGAGCGCAGTCTGTCGCTTGCATTCCCCTAGCACAAGACGGGAAGCTAACTTTGTATGGATGATTCATCAAGTGGTGCAATTAAGGGGTTTCTTCAGCTTGGGTTTTTTATTGGGGGAACGGGCTTTGTGATGCTATTTTTCCAGCCTCCCAATACACCTGAATTTGTTCTTAGCCTGTGTAGCACGATGATGGGTATTTTCTTAGTGGGAGGGAGTATAGCTCTCTTGCGTTGGATAAACCGCAACGCAAAAGGTTAAAATAATGGGCGACTTAATGCTAGACATGGCTTCATCAAAGCCGCTTTATGAGCAAATTAAACGGTATATTGTTTCCAACATTCAAGCAGGCTTGTTTAGACCGCACACGCGCATCCCTTCTGAACGGGAGCTGGCGAAAAAGTTTGGTGTCAGTCGTCTAACCGTTACCAAAGCCCTTAAGGAGCTAGAACAGGCAGGCATTGTGTATGTACGAATTGGCAAAGGAACGTTTATTGCCCCCGAGACCATTAGCTTACAGCTAGATACGCTAATGAGCTTTACCGAAGAAATAACTAATCGTGGGCAATCTGTTTCTAGCCAAGTGCTATTGGCGCAGATGATGCCCGCGACAATTGACATTTCGCAAAAGCTAAACGTTCTCATTGGCACACCTGTGGCAGTGCTAAAGCGCGTCCGTTCTGCAAATGAACTCCCTATTGCCATAGAAACAGCCACATTATTGGCTTCTGTGTGTGAGGGCATTTTTGAAAAACACGACTTCTCTAAAGAGTCTTTATACAACGTGCTTAAAAAGCGTTATGGCATCACATTAAAGTATGCCGAACAAACCATAGAGGCACGTCAAGCAAGCCGTGAGGAAGCACGCACCCTTCAAATTGATGCAGGGAGTCCCATTTTAGCGATTTACCGCATTACTTATAACGACTACGACCAGCCCATAGAGTACGCCATTTCGGCATATCGTGGGGACAGCTACAAATTCAAAGCGATTTTACGCAATATCTAACTTTTAGCGAAAGCACATAGTTTATGAGTACCGTTAATCCGCTAGTAGGACAACTTTTCTCGGTAGGGTTTGAAGGATTAGTTGCCCCTGATTACATTTTAGAATGGCTACAACAAGGTAAAATCGGGGGTATTATCCTGTTTAGCCGTAACGTGGCAAACCCCGAACAATTGGCACGCCTCACCCAAAGCCTACACGAAGCCGCCTCCCATCCCATCTTTATTGCTATCGACCAGGAGGGCGGTACAGTAGCACGCCTACGAGACGGCTTTACCGAAGCCCCTAGCGCATTGGGGCTGTCTAATAGCAATAACCCCGACCATGTTGCCACATCTTATCGCATTTTGGCACAAGAACTCCGTCAATTAGGCATCAATTGGAACTATGCGCCTGTGGTAGACATTACGTACAACCGCGAAAATCCAACGGTTGGCACGCGCTCTTTTGGCACAACCGCCAGTCGGGTTGCGCGATTTGCTCGTGAGGTGGTGCGTGGTTTACAAGATAACGGCGTGATTGCGTGCGCTAAGCACTTTCCTGGCTTAGGCAATACCGCCGTTGACACGCATGTGGCATTGGCAACACTCGATGTATCGTATGAACACCTTCTTGAGAACGATTTGGTGCCATATCGTGCGCTAATTGAGGCAGGCGTTGCCAGCATCATGACCACCCACACGCGGTTTACGGTGCTAGATGACACCCACCCTGCCACCTTGTCACCCTTTATTGTGCCGCGCCTTTTGCGTCAAGAACTGGGCTATGATGGCTATATCACCACCGATTGCCTAGAAATGAAAGCCATTAGTAACAACTATGGGGCGGGCGAATCGGCGGTTTTGGCTGTGCTTGCGAGCATTGATAACCTACTCGTTAGCCACACGCGCCCCGCCCAAGAACAAGCCTATGAAGCGGTGTTAGAGGCATTAAATAGTGGGCGCATTACAGAAGCAATGCTTTCAGAAAGCCTACGCCGTCGCCAATACCTGCTGGCACAGTTTGCCATTACACACACGCCCAGCACAGAGGGCATTCGCCAACCCGAAAACCTAGCCACCATGCGCCTTATTGCCCGCGATAGCATCAGCCTTATTGGTGAACATACAAAGATAGACCTTCATCAGCCTCATGTCGCGTTTATTGAGTTTGTGTCTGCGCTGGATAGCGAAGTGATGGAGCAAGGTGGACAAAGTGGGATTCGCAAATGTTTCTTTAATGAGGGGTATTCTAGCCCTATGGTATCGCTAAAACCCTATGGGCAAGACCCTCAATTTGAAAACGCCCTAATGCTGGCAAAACGCGCCCAAACTACCGTGATTGCCACACGCAACGCCCACCTATTGCCCGAACAAGCCCAGCGTGCCAGTCAATTAGCAGAAGCGTCGCAAACCGTCATTCATTTGTGCTTGCGTAATCCCTACGACGACACCCTCTTAAATGTGGATAGCGTGCTGTGTTCATTTGGGGATAGTGAACCGTCACTGTTAGCGATACTGGATGCACTCACGGGCATTTTCGTTCCTCAGGCGGGCTTCAGTTTTGAGGGGGAATAATGACAGTTTCTTTGGGCGTTGACGTGCTTATCGCTCAAGCGTATGCCCCTCTTAAAGGCAAGCGCGTGGGCTTATACACTAATTTAAGCGCAACAGATAGCGAACTTATCCCCACTTATGAACGCTTTGTGCAAGCCCCACAAGTAAATCTTGTGGCACTATTTGCCCCCGAACACGGCATTTGGGGCGCAGAAGCCGATGGTGTTCATATCCATAGCATGACAGACTCCCGTACAGGCATTATGGTTCATAGCCTGTACGGGGAAGCGTTTCGCCCTACTTCCCAAATGTTGGGCGAAATTGATGTGATGGTGTGTGATATTCAAGATGTGGGCGTGCGCTACTATACGTTTTTGTGGTCACTGATGGAAGTAATTGATGCGTGTGGCGCACATGCCATCCCTGTTCTTATCTTGGACCGACCCAATCCTTTAGGTGGGCGTGTATGGGGCGCACCCCTTAACCCCATGTTCTCGTCTATTGTGGGCAGATACAATATCCCCACAGTACACGGCATGACATTGGGCGAAATAACACGCTATTTGCAGCACACTTTTCAAAAAGGCGTTGCCAGCATCACAGTGATTCAGTGTGAAGGGTGGCAACGTCACATGCGCTTTAGCGACACGGGGTTGTCGTGGGTGTGTCCTTCTCCTGCTATGGCAAGTCCAACGACTGCCCTTCATTATGGGGGGTCTTGCCTATTAGAAGGCACAAACATCAGTGAGGGACGCGGAACAAGCCTACCCTTTGAAGCATTAGGCGCACCCTTTATTAAAGACCCTTTTGCACTGGCAACACAATTAAACGCCTTAGGCAGTGTACAAGATAGCTTGCGCTTTCGTCCGCATGTTTTTAAGCCCACATCCAGTAAATTCGCGGGGCAAATATGCTACGGCGTACAAGCGCACATCTTGAACGCCGATAGCTATCAGCCACTTTATACGTGGTTAGAAGTTATCCGATTGCTTCGCCATACTTATGACGAATTTGCATGGCTACCCCCTTATAAAGATATTCTCCACTTCGATTTGCTGATAGGAACAGACAAAGTGCGCCAGCAAATTGATGAGGCAATACCCGTTGCTTACATTACAGAGGGCTGGCAAGCCTACTGTGAGGCATTTACACGGCAACGCGAGCCATTTCTTTTATATGCCGATGAGGTGCAATGATGACCGCCAGTGTAGCATTAGACGCGCTCATTCAGTCCTTTACACCTGCTCAAATTCCTGCGGTGAGTTTGGTCGTTTATCATCATGGGCAAAAGTATCTTGAGCAGACATGGGGCTATATTGACCCCGAAACACAAAACTTACCTGTGCAAACCAGCACACGCTTTGATATTGCATCCCTCACTAAGCTCTATACCATCACGGCTTTTCTTGCGTTGGTTAGTGAAGGCAAGGTGACATTAGAAACACCGCTTGTTGATATTATCCCAGAGTTTGGACGTATTTCACCACGCCCATTAGACGGCGGACAAGACCCCCATAGCAAGCAAGCCTTACCCACCCCCACTGACAAACAGGGCAAATTCGCCAACCCCGCCGAGATTACGTTTTGGCACTTGCTCACGCATACTTCGGGGTTTTCGGCGTGGCGCGATGTATATAACAAAGCTGGCAACGCACCCCCGCCCCCCACAACATCCAACCCCGAAGAAAAAGACCGCTGGCAACACGCCTTACAAGCCCTATATGAGTATCCGTTTGTGTCGTCTTGTGATGGCATCGTGCGCTATAGTGACATTGGATTAATGCTCTTGGGCGAAGCCACCGCGCGCTTAAGTGGCGTAAGTACGCTTGAAGAAGTTATCAATGCGCGGTCTAGTCCACCCTATACGCCCATTTTTAACCCTGTTCGATCACATGGCATTGCGCTCTCACAGCTTGTCCCCACAGAAAATGACCCCACATGGCGCAAACGGCGCGTTTGGGGTGAAGTGCATGATGAAAATGCTTGTGGTTTGGGGGGCATCGCAGGACACGCAGGGCTTTTTGCCACCGCCGACCAAATTGCATGGCTGGGGCAAGCGTGGCTTAATCAAAATCCCCTATTGGGCATAGACCCCGTACTAATGCACAAAGCCACCCAAGTACATGCTCAAACAGGCAATGAACGGCGCGGTTTGGGCTGGATGATTCGCTCCTTACAAGGCTCATCCGCAGGCGATTTATTTAGCGAAGCCACTTATGGTCATACAGGTTTTACAGGCACATCGCTTTATATTGACCCCGTGAATGAGATTGTGGTGGCATTGCTGACGAATGGTGTTTACTATGGGCGCGAAGTGATGCCCACCTACGAGTTTAGGCGTGCCGTCCACCATCAGTTAGCAAAGGAACTGCTCTCATGAAGGTGTTGGGGATTATGAGTGGCACATCAGGTGATGGCGTAGATGTCGCTTTATGCGATATTACGGGCGCACCCCCGCGCTTAGAAGCACACATCCTACACGGGCAAACCGTCCCTTATGCACCTACCATGCGTCAGCGTATTTTAAGCGCGTGTAACCCCCAAACCAGCGATGTAAGAGCGTTATGCTTGCTGAATTTTGACCTTGCCGATGCCTTTACAGAAGCTATCACTAGCTTGCTTAAACAACATCATATTGCCCCTGAGGATGTAGACCTCATTGCTTCGCATGGGCAAACTGTGTGGCACGAAGTGCGTGAGGGCGCGGTATTTGCAACGCTTCAATTAGGCACATCCGCCCTTCTTGCCGAGCGCACAGGCATTACCACGCTTGCCGATTTTCGCGTGCGTGATGTAGCGGCAGGCGGACAAGGCGCACCCCTTACGGGCTACGTAGACTGGTTATTATTACGCCATGAAACGCGCTGGCGTGCTGTGCAAAACATCGGTGGTATGGGCAATGTCACGTTCTTGCCTCCCCTTTCGCACACAGCCACCGACTTTATCGCCTTTGATACGGGGGCAGGCAACGCTCTGATTGATGCGGCTGTTTATGAACTCACAGGGGGCAAACTGACCTATGATGAAGACGGGCGCATGGCACAATCAGGAGACGTTAAAACCGAGTGGGTGCAATGGCTACTCAATGACGAGTTCTTTAAGCAACCTCCCCCTAAAACAACGGGCAGAGAAAAATTCGGCTCTGCGAGGGCGCAGGAAATTATTAAAGAAGGCAAGGAACACGGCTTTAGCGACAACGACATTATCGCCAGCCTAACTGCCTTTACCACAGAAAGCATTGCTATGGCATACGAGCAATTTTCACCCTCACCCATCCAAGAAGTCATTGTGGGCGGCGGGGGCAAGCACAATATCACTCTGATGAATTGGCTATCCCAACGACTGAACACGCCCGTTCTTACCCATGAGGACATTGGCATTGATAGTGACTACAAAGAAGCGTTAGTGTTTGCGGTGCTGGCTTATGAAACGTGGCACAATCGTCCGTCTACGCTTCCAAGCCAAACAGGAGCGCGTCATGCGTCTGTGTTGGGGCATATTGTTCCATCGGGCAATTACAGCAAGCTGATAAGGGAGACATGGGGATGACCTACTTTATGGGCATTGATGGGGGCGGAAGTACCGTTAGGGTTGCCATCACATCATCGGATATGACCGTCATTCACCAAAGTGAAGGCTTAACCGTAAATCCCTCTGTAGTAGGACATGAAATGGCTAGTGAGCGCGTTCAAACCGCCATCCGCGAGGCGATGATGGGCGCAAACATCCGCATAGATGACGTTAAAGTCTGCGGTGTAGGCATCGCAGGCGCGTCTGTTGCACATTCAGAGGCATGGTTGCGCCAAACCCTAACAACCGTCTTGCCCGATGTGCCTCTCGCGCTGGCATCTGATGTTGAAATTGCCCTTATTGGCGCAAACGGCAAACGCTATGGCGTGCTATTGCTAGTTGGCACAGGCAGTGTTGCGCTTGGCATTGATGCGAAGGGTGACAGCCTTCAAGTCGGAGGATGGGGCTATATTCTGGGGGATGAGGGCGGCGGCTATTGGATAGGTCTGCAAGCTCTTAAGTGTGTGGTGGAGGGCGAGGAAAATAATGCCTACACGCCTTTTCAGGCACTCATACTCGATTTTCTAAACCTTAGGACGGCTCGCGCTCTTATTAGTTTTGTCTATGAAGATAAGGGGATACCTGTACGCGAGATTGCCAAACTTGCGCCCATTGTGGTGTCTCTGGCACACCAATCTAAAGAAGCCCAGCACATTATTGAAGAGGCTGTCACCCACTTGGCAACTTGTGTAAATCGCGTGCGCCAACGCTTGCACTTGCCTGATGATGCGCCGTTAGGGTTTTCGGGCGGTCTGTTAACCCAAGAGAACGCACTCACACGGGGTTTGTGCCAAGCATTGGGGTTGCCTGTACTCCCCATCCCGTGCTATAGCCCAGTTATCGGCGCGTCACTACTTGCCAAGCAGTTCGTTTTACATAAGGATAAGCCAACATGATTACCGAACAGCAAAACCCCAAAACAGCCAATCTTGATGCCCTCTCAACGCTTGATTTGTTGCGTGTAATGAATGAAGAAGATTATAAAGTCGCCTTGGCGGTTCAAGAAGCTATTCCTGCCATCGCAAAAGCCGTTGATGGCATGGTGGAGCGCAAACAGCAAGGCGGACGCATCATCTATATGGGGGCTGGCACTAGTGGCAGGCTTGGTGTTTTAGATGCTGTGGAATGTGTGCCGACGTTTGGCACGCACCCCGACGAAGTGCAAGGACTTATGGCAGGCGGCACAGGCGCAATGCTTAAAGCCGTAGAAGGCGCAGAAGACAACAGAGAATTTGCTCGTAACGACCTCATCAAGACTGGCATTACCTCTGTTGATGTGGTCATTGGCATTGCTGCCAGTGGATTTACGCCCTACGTCCTAGAAGGGGTTGCCCTCGCAAAAGAGCGCGGTTGCTTTACCGTGGGCATTGCGTGCAACGCGCCATCTCCCCTATTAGATAGTGTGGAGGTTGCCATCCCGCTTATTGTGGGTGCAGAAATCCTAACAGGAAGTACGCGCCTAAAAGCAGGCACAGCCCAAAAATTGGCGTTAAATATGCTGAGTACCGCCCTCATGGTGAAGATGGGCAAAGTCTATGGCAATCTGATGGTGGATGTACAAATTACCAATCAAAAATTGGCAGACCGCGCCGAGCGCATTGTGATACAAGTCAGCGGTGTTGACCAAGCAACCGCCAAAGCCTTGCTTAAAGAGGCGGGGGGTTCGGCAAAACTTGCCATTGTGATAGCAATGAAGGGCTTAAGCCTATCAGACGCAAGGCTTGCTCTTGAAACACACAAAGGCAATCTACGGCGCGTAATTGAGAGCTAAGGTAGTCTACTTCCCTACCACCCCTTAACACCTTTTATTGACACGATAAGCCAAAACGATGCTTTTTTGTAAGTAAACGCAACAGGGGGCTTTCGCCCCCTGTCTTGGATTCATTATGTACGCTTGTTTTACAAGGCGCACCTTAGAAGATGCGCCCTTTGCTCTCCCCTACCGCGTGGTTGGGGGAACTTTCCCACCACGGCTGGCATTTTCTTCGGCTGGCGCGTTTTGTGGGTCACGGTCATTGGCATCAGTATCCGTTAAGCGTGTTGCTTCTGTCGCAACATCAATAGCGGGTGCGTCAATAGGTAGGGCTTCGGTAGCGTAAATATCATTGCTACCATTGGCATCTGATGTAAATACCACCGTATAGCTATCGCAAATCCATGTGGGTGACGTTTCTTGAGAAGCGTTCCCAGAACCCGTAACACGGCGTGTTTGTGCAGTGGCTAGTTCGTAGGCATAAATATCAAACAAATCGTCGGTTTCATCAGATTGATAGGCAATGACCTTATCATCCGATGAGAAGACAGCGTTGGAGCTAAATGCCCCGTCAGGTGATACTTGAGTGGTGCTATCGGTTGCAAAGTCATAGACGAAAATCACGCTTTGAAGTGCGCCACTTGCGCCCGCGCTTTCCACACGGTACAGCACCTTGCTTCCGTCATTCGCGTAAGAGGGGTCGTATGTTTGACCACTTGTCCCCACCAAGAAGCGTTCCATGGGTGCGTTAAGGTCGGTCACGTCAGCTTCCCAAATTTCCCATACGCCGTTGCGGTCTGTTTGGAATACAAGGCGGTTGCCGTCTTGTGACCAGAAGGGGTTAATGTCGTTGGCAATGTTGTCCGTGATGCGGTATTTTGCACCTGTTGCAAGGTCTACCACGCGAATTTCCCAGTTGCCGTCCACATTAGATTCATAGGCAAGTCGACGACCATCAGGCGACCACATGGGGTCTAGGTCTATGCTTTCGTTGTTGGTGACGCGCTGTAGGAATGTACCATCCACGCGGCGCACGTAAATTTCGAAGTTGCCATCGCGGTTGCTGGCAAAGGCAATCCATTCGCCATCAGGAGCGCGGCTAGGCGCAAGGTCAATCACGTTCACACCTTGAGACAGGTTGATAGGTGCATCAGGTGCGGGGGCATAATCGCCCAAGCGGAAGATTTCCCAGTCTCCTGTGATGTTGGTGTGGTAAACCAGCCAGTCTACGCAGATGGCGGGGTTCGTAAGAACGGGTGTCCAAGCCACTTCACGTTCTACGCTGGGGGCGCAGTTGGCGGGATCCATGTCGATGAGGGGGAATCCGCCTGCATCAAACGTGACTGTGCCAGCCGTGCAGAAACCAACGGGAACTTCTGTGGGAAGGGGTGTGGGTTCTTCTGTAGGGTTCACAGGAGGTTCTTCTGTGGGGGGAACTTCGGTTGGGACTTCGGTAGGCGTAGGAGGTTCTTCACAAAGCTGGGTTACGGTTGCCGATGTTCCTGATTCCGAGCCACTTTCATACATTGTAACGGTGGGTGTGCCAGAGCGAATGAACGTATCACCAACGCCCGCATCACCATTAAAGAGTGTGTTACCAAGCGCATCTACTACGTATACCGTCACAGGAACATCACTGCTATTGCGAATGATGAACACGAAGGGAGCGACAGGGTCATTGTCTTCGCAGGTGGGTACTAGCTCTATCGCATAAGCCACAGGAGGATTACACGAGACAATGCCAAAAGGTGGAATGTCGATTATTGTGCTAGTGCCATCGCTCTCAACCACAATACGAGTGGGGAAGAATTGTAATGTAATATCGCCAATTCCAACCACTTGAGCATTATTGTCGTCCTCTAGGGTGATGGTAAAGCCTGTAAGGTCACCCGACACAAGGCTTACTGTTCCCCTTAAACCACTGTCATCCGCGCAATATGCATCAAACGTTACAACAGGCGGTTCGGCAGGATTACAGGGTGTAATGCCTTCGGTATAGACATAGTAGTTTTGACCATCAATGACCACATTAAAGTTGCCAAATGGCGTAGAGATAGTGCTAATGCCATTGACGAGTGTCACGGTAACAGAGCCACTACCACCATCTTCGTTTAGGGTATATTCCCCTTCTGTGATGCCACTAAGGTTAAATTGCCAGTTATATGTTTCGCCCTCTGTACAGATATAGCTCCAATTTACTTGAGCAGGAACTTCTGTTGGTAGCTCAGTAGGAACTTCTGTTGGTAGCTCGGTTGGAACTTCCGTTGGCAGTTCGGTTGGAACTTCCGTTGGTAGCTCAGTAGGAGCTTCTGTTGGCAGTTCAGTAGGAACTTCTGTTGGTAGCTCAGTAGGAACTTCTGTTGGTGTGCTACCGCAATCTTCTACATTTGCGTTGGGGCGACTATTGCCGGGATGTCCGGGGCGTTGGTCTACTTCTAAACGCACTGTGCTACCCGCATATTCTGGGAAGCTAAAGTTGCGTGTTTCGCCACCCAACAATTGCAATGTGTCAGTAATCTGCTGTATGCCATTCACAAAGACTCGATATTCTACTGCGCCTTGCATGTCGCCACCGCCACGTTCACCGGTGTTGTTTACCGAGAATGTAGGAACGCCACCTTCGCAACGACCCGACACAGACACGCTGGACTTGTCCCAAGACGTATTTTGTCCGGGAGGCCCGCCTTGCGAGCTAGTGTCGCGTCCATTACCACGAGGTTGCTCTGTAACGACTTCGGTGGGAACTTCGGTTGCCACCGATTGTTGCTCGGCGGGAGGGTTCGGGCAACCACGCCCATCTACGCCTGTAGCGTTTACATCGCCTTCATTGGGGCAAGAATCGGATACTACACCGTCGCCATCACTATCCGCAGGACATCCTACATGAAAGTTGTCATTGATACCCGCTTGAAAAGGACAAAGGTCATTGTTGTTAGAAATACCGTCGCCATCGTCGTCGGGGTCACTGGGCGGAGGAGGTGCATCGTTGCCTGTGTCACCTTGGTTGCCTGTGTCACCTTGGTTGCCTTGGTTGCCTGTGTCACCTTGGTTGCCTTGGTTGCCTGTGTTATCGGGTTTACCCGTGTCTTCAGGTTTACCATTGTTTTCGTTTCCACCTCTAAAGACAATGTCGCCAGGGGCAGTTTCTGTTGCGATGCTTGCAACGCTTTGGCTAGGGGCTTGGTTACTAAAAATAACCAGTGCCGCTATGAGCGCAACAAACACCACTCCAGAAAGGAAGGTAATAATGCGCGTTCTTTGATTCATGGGAAACCCTTTCTAACATAACTTAGCTTTGTTTTAACTTGCTAACTGCTTGTAAAATCGCATTCTTTAGCTCAAAGTTGCAAAAAAACCTGTAAAAATAACTGTAAAAACCTGTAAAAATGGTGTGGTTGCCCCGAACAAAGATGACAAGCAAAAAAATGAGTGTTAGATGAGAGGGCTTGACAATGTTTGGTAGTACAGGATATGATTTAGCGAAATAGTTAAACGCTTAACGGTGCAGATTTATTAAAAAAACCAAGTAGATTTTTATGCCAAACCTACAAGATGTTGCCAAACTAGCAGGTGTTTCGACAGCAACGGTCTCCAAAGTGCTTTCCAACACACCGTATGTTAGCGAAGCCACCAAACAAAAAGTGGTTGATGCCGTTGCAACACTAGGGTATCGTCCTCACTTAGCGGCGCGTTCTTTGGTTACTGGCAAAACTCAAACGGTTGGTGTGGTGTTTCCGTATCTTTACGATGCTCTTTTCAAAGACCCCCTCGTTCTAGCCATCCTAGAGGGCATCGAAGATGAACTAACCCAACGGAATTACCATCTCCTCTTATCTACACCACGCTTTACGGGTGAAAACGTAGACGATACGTTCTATCAGTTGATGCAAAGTGGTTATATTGATGGCTTAATTGCCATTGATAGCGTGCCTCACTCCCCCATTACAAGCATTGTTAAGCGTTATAACGTTCCGTTAATGGTATTGGGCTACCACAACACGCCCTATAACGTCCACAGTGACGACTACCACGGCGGAGGCTTGCTAATGGCGCATGTGCTTTCTTTAGGTCATCAGCACATTGGCATCATTGGTGTGCCAAATGATAAAAACATGGCGGTGAACGAGCGTGTGCGCGGGCTTCGTGATAAGGCAATCAATAGCGGGATAAGTTTTGATGAGTTGCCCCAAGTTAAAGGGGACTTTTCTAACCGAAGCGGTGCCATTATGATGAGCCAGTTATTGCAGACCAACCCCGAAATAACAGCTGTCATTTGCTTAAATGACCGCATGGCAATTGGGGCGATGCAATACTTACACACACAGGGGATAAAAATTCCTGACGAAATGACCGTTGTCGGCTACGATAACCTAAGCATTTCTGAACTGATAACCCCCGCTCTCACCACAGTAAGCCAACACGCTACCCAACTGGGGCGCAAATCGGCGCAAATGCTGTTGGAATTACTTAACGGGCAATTGCCGTTCACCGCAGTGCTACCCCCCACCCTGCTCAAACGGGGAACATCGGGCGCACCGCGTTAAGATGGACTTCATCATCCGATGAGGTTAAAAGTTTATTCTTTAGATGTGAGGAGAACCTCTTATGAAACGCTTTTTAGCATTTTTGATTGTGCTTTCGTTGGTCATGCTTTCTATGCCCGTTTTCGCGCAAGAAACCGAACTCCGTTGGCGTACACGCCCCGACAATCAAGCCGAAATTGAAGTTTACACTGCCGCCAGTGATGCCATTGACGCATCATGGGATGGTGTTACCGTTAGTTATGAAGCAGGTGGTACAGAAACCGCCGGTTATCAAGACACTTTGATTGCTGAAATCGAAGCTGGCACCGCCCCAGACGTATTCTGGATTCCCGGCACAGACGTAGCTCGCTTTGCAAAAGCAGGCTTGATTTTGAACCTAGCCGAAGTTGCTGGCGCAGATGAAAACTACAGCCAAGATGATTTCTACGCTGGTCCTATGGGCTTCTTGACCACCCCCATTGACGAAATGGAAGCACTCTGGGGTCTACCCCGTGACGTATCCGCTTTCGCCATCTATTACAACGCCGACCTCTTTGCAGAAGCTGGCTTGCCAGAACCTGTAAGTGGCTGGACTTGGGAAGAATTTGCCGCAGCCTCAGCCGCCATCAATGGGCTTGGTGACGAAATTACCGGCTTCGGCATGAACGCATGGTGGGCAAACTGGGGTTACTTTGTAAACGCAGCAGGCTCTAGCTTCTTTAACGAAGACTTCACCGGTTGCGGTTTGAACAACGAAGCCACCGTCGCAGGCTTGCAAACAGCCCTCGACCTCATCAGTAGTGGCGATGCCCTCACTTGGGGTACCGACTCTGAACCTCCTTTCTTGGCAGGTACATTGGGCATGTTCATGAATGGTCGTTGGGCAACCCCTGGCACCATCGCCAATGCCGACTTTGAATGGAACGTTGTTTCCCTACCCGTTGGGCCCACTGGCGAAGCCACTAACTGGCTCTTCTGGGGTGCTTATGTTGTGAACGCCAAGACCGCTGATCCAGAAGCAGCTTGGGAATTGGTTTCACGCCTTACCAGCCCAGAAATTCAAGGTCAAATTGCCAGCTTGGGCGCAAATATCCCCAGCCGCGCAACCGACGAAGCCATTGAACTCTTCTTGGCAACCCTTCCCGACAGCGGCGTAAACAACCAAGCCTTCATTGACGGCACAACCGCCGCTGATGTTCGTACGGAAGCCCCCTTGTTTGCTGGCAACTGGCCCGCAATCGATACCATCTACGGCACAGACATCAACGCCGTATTCAACGGGGAAATTACACCCGAACAATTTGCAGAAACTATCTGCGATAAAGTGGCTAGCGAGTTTGACCAATAGGTTAGGCTTGTAATGTAAGCGAGGGGTAGGTGCTTGCACCTGCCCCTTTTGCACTCTTTTTTGTCCGGCTTAACTTAACCAGACAGCGCGACCCCATGAACAATCTAACCTTACCAAGCTACTTAACCCCATTAACGCACCTTTGGAACTCGCTATTTTCGGTAGCCTGTTTCGCCTTGTCGGTGAACATTTTCTCGTTAGATAACTTTGGGAATTTAGGCAGACCTGTCCAATATTTTGTCGGGTCATTGGTTTTATTGCCTATTTTCATCATCATTTATTTAACTTTGGGATTGATTTCTAAAGAAAATCAAGACGGTAAACCACAGCGTTTTATCCCGCGTTACAGTGAAACACGCTATGGGCTAATGATTTTCTACTTCATCGGGATGGCACTTGCTTTTGCGGTGTTAGTCCATAACCTGCGCCTATTTGATGGTTTAGAGTTTATCGTCACCACCATCCTTAACCATACGTGGCTTTTGCTAGGGTTTGTTATTGCTTACGCGCTCTTTTGGGTAAGCGGACGCATGAACGAACGCAACACACTTAAGCCCGCCCTATCGCGCTTTGCACTGATGACGGGTGGTTTAACAGTACTTGCCATTATTTTCTTGTCTGATTTCTTTACGGGCATGAGCGTTATTATTTCGGGCTTGCTTCGTCCAGATGCCCTTGTTATAACGGTTGCCATGATTATTTTTGGGGTACTTACGTGGGGCTATCTAAAGAGTGGCGAATACTTTGGCGAAACACCCCAACAACGAACCTCTTGGCAAGGGTGGCTAATGCTTGCACCCAATATTTTGGGCTTCATGATTTTCTTTGCGGGTCCTTTGTTACTGTCACTTTATTTAAGTTTTACCGATAACACCGTCGGGCAAGTACCAAACTTTATTGCCTTAGAAAACTATGGCAGACTGTTTTCACTAGAGTTCCAAACCCAAACTAATTTAGACGAAGCACCTCAAAAAGCCCTCTCGTTTGGCTATCGTGAACTTGGGTTTATTACATTAAACGAGAGCCGTTTGGTGATTGGTGCGCGTGACCCCATTTTCTGGCTAAGCCTGCGAAATACAATACTTTTCTGTTTGCTTTTAGTACCACTTGCGGTTATACCCGCTATAGGGCTAGCGTTAGTGCTTAATTCTTCGCTGCCAGGCGTTAAAATTTTCCGTGCTATTTACTTTTTACCCAGTGTTGCGGCGGTGGTGGGGACGGCTCTTATTTGGCGATGGCTCTATAACCCATCTACGGGGTATTTCAACTACATTATTGGGGGCATTGTGGAATGGCTGAATACAACGCTGGGCATGCAAATTGCCGACCCCAAAATTCAGTGGCTCTCCGACCCTTCTGTTGTGATGTTCTCTATGGTGTTGCTTGCCGCTTGGCAAAACATCGGCTATAACACAGTGCTTTTCTTGGCGGGCTTGCAGGGTATCCCCCGTGAACTCTATGAAGCTGCCATGATTGATGGCGCAACCCGTTGGAAGCAATTTACCAATGTCACCATGCCCATGCTCGCACCCACCACGTTCTTTGTGCTGGTAACGACCATTAACACGGGCTTACAAGTGTTCAATGAACCCTATACGCTATTCCCATCTATTCCCATCCCAACCAATGCTACAACGGTGGTTTACCACTTATATCAACAAGGCTTTGGGCAATTCCAATTTGGGTATGCTTCGGCGGTGGCGTGGTTCTTGTTCGTAATTATCTTTGGCATCACATACATTCAGTTCCGTTATAATCGCTCTGACGCGTACTAAGAAAGGCGATAAGATGAACGAGAAAAGAAATCTAACCTTTTATCTTGGGCGTGCTTTAGCGTATTTCCTTTTAACGGGATTTGCGTTCATTATGCTCTTTCCCTTCCTCTACATGGTGTTTACGTCGTTTAAACTTAGCCAAGATGTTGTGCGTGTTCCACCACGCCTCTTGCCTTATAGCCCTGTACAACGCGAAGTTGAGGGTGCATTACAAACCATTTACGCGTTAGATGTAGATGGGCAAACGTATGAAATGGTACTCACGGGTGAGCGTGCCGAAGTTGGGCAGTTTACCACGCCAGAAAACCTTAACGCCGACCAATTACGCGCCAGTACACAAGTAGGGCAAGTCTTGTTAAGAGAAACCACCCTTACAGGCGAAGTGGTCACGGTTAATAAAGCAGACGGTTCTAGCGTTACGTTTGAGCTATACTCGGCAATTTTAGACGATGAAGAAGCGGTGCGTACCGACCTCATTCTGGTTTCTAACCCACGCCTAAGCGAGTTTGTGGCAGTAGATAACCCCGAAATTATTACCTATGCGGTAGAGCGCACGGCAAATAAGTCTGAATTTGTGCAGTTCCAAATTCAAAATTATCAAAGTGTCCTAGAATTAGACCTAGACCGCGCCCTTATCAACACAACGCTGGTGACAACGTTAGTGGTGGCAGGACAATTGGTCACGTCTATCTTTGGGGGATATGCCTTCTCACGCATCGAGTTTAGAGGGCGAAATACGCTTTTCTTGGTGTACTTGGGGTCTATCATGATTCCATTTGTGGTGTTGATTATCCCCATGTATCGCTTGATGGTATTGCTAGATTGGCAAGGGCGCATGGTGTCGCTGATTGTGCCGTGGATTTTTACGGCGTATGGCACATTCCTCATTCGCCAATTCTTTATTGCCATTCCAAAAGAAATTGAAGAAGCTGCCCTATTGGACGGTTGTAGCCGTATGCGCGTTCTTTGGCAGGTCTTTGTGCCTCTTAGCACACCCGCCATTGCAACATTGGCTATTTTCTCCTTCTTATATGCGTGGAATAGCTTCCTTTGGCCCCTCCTCATCATTGGCGAGGGCAACGTGGATAACCATGTGCTTACGTTGTCACTCATTCGCCTTGCGAACCAATTTGTGAACGAGCCAAACCTCGTTTTAACAGGAGCAGCCATTGCGATCTTACCCCCCGTGATTGTCTTTGTCTTTGCACAACGCTACTTCATTGAGGGCGTTGCGGCAGGTGGCGTAAAGGGTTAGACTACCCTCTTTGGGGCGTGCTGTGATGCTAGTACGTCCCTTCATGGATCCCATACATTGCTTATAGACCCTTTACTCTTATGGAGCGCATACTGTGAGAAGTGTTCATGGTTTTAACCAAGATTGGCTGTTTACGCCACAGCAAGTAGCAGGCAGCGCGTCCGATAGTGTTTTTGAGCGCGTTACCTTACCCCACACCAATAAAATTTTACCCTATCACAATTTTGATGATGCCGAATACCAGTTCATTAGCACCTATCGCAAGCGTTTTCACTTGCCCGAAGCCCTTAATGGGCGCAAACTCTTTTTGGATTTTGACGGCGCATTAACGGCAACCACAGTCACCCTCAACGGGCATACCTTTGAGGAACACAAGGGCGGCTTTACCCCATTTTCGCTTGATATTACGTCTTATGTACTGGAAAATGCCGAAAATGTACTTCACATTTCACTTGATAGCCGTGAACGCCACGACATCCCCCCCTTTGGATTTACCGTAGATTATATGGTGTTTGGCGGTATTTATAGGGACGTGAGCCTGCGCTATGTTGCCCCCGTTCACATTCAAAATGTGCATGTACGCACACACGGCGTGCTGACAGATATGCCTGAGATAGAATTTGTGGTCTCTGTTAAGAACGATACAGACCACCCACAAGGTGTTGCCATTAGCGCACAAATGGCATATTGGAAAGACGAATTTGCCACCGCCACTATCGAACCTCATAGCATTGGCACATTAACAGCATGGAGTGACCTTTCGCAATTGCCAAAGAACCTATACCAATTGTGGACGCTGGATCACCCCAAGCTATACGACTTTACCGTGAGCCTATTTGAAGAAGCTACCGCTACCAGCCCCAACGAAGTGCTATACGACCGCATGACGGTTCGTTCTGGGTTTAGAGAGGCTCGTTTTGGCGATGACGGTTTTTATTTGAATGGTGAGCGCGTGAAATTGCGAGGCTTAAATCGCCATCAAAATTACCCCTACATTGGGGCTGCTGCGCCTGCCCGCCTGCAACGTAAAGATGCCGACATCCTTAAAGATGAGCTAGGCTGCAACATCGTCCGCACGTCTCATTACCCCCAAAGCTCACACTTCTTAGACCGTTGCGATGAAATCGGCTTATTAGTGTTTGAAGAAATTCCCGGCTGGCAACACATTGGCGATGAGGCGTGGCAAAACCTAGCTATGGGTAACGTGCAATCTATGATTGAGCGCGACTGGAATCACCCTAGCATTATTATTTGGGGCGTGCGGATTAACGAAAGCTGGGATAACCATGACCTATACGTTAAGACAAATGCGCTTGCCCGTCAGCTAGACCCCACACGCCAAACAGGAGGCGTGCGCTTCTTCTTAGGGAGTGAGTTTTTAGAGGACGTTTACACGCTTAACGACTTCTCTAATGGCATCCTAGAGCCAGAAATTACGCCGCATCTTGTCACCGAATTTAATGGGCATATGTTCCCAACAAAGTCTTGGGATAACGAAGCCCGCCGTTTAGAACACGCCACACGCCATGCTCACGTTCAAGGGCGTGCCATCGGTACAGGGGGCGTAAGCGGTGCGATTGGGTGGTGCGCTTTTGATTACAATACGCACATTGAATTTGGCGCAGGCGATAGGATTTGTTATCACGGTGTGATGGACATTTTCCGTTTGCCAAAGTTTGCCGCTTATTTCTATGAAAGCCAGCAATCCCCTTCTCGGCGTGTGGTGCTAAGAGCCGCCACCAATTGGTCATTGGGGGATGTAAACGAAGGCATGATCGAACCCATTACCATCTTTAGCAATTGCGAAGAACTAGATGTCTACGTGGGTGATGTAAAGCAAGGCACATTTAAGCCCGATACCACACGCTATAACTTGCCCTATCCGCCCTTTACCTTAACAGGTTTGGATGTGCTTCTAGCTCATCCGTATGCTGATTTGCACTTGGTGGGCAAAATTAATGGCGAAGCGGTAGCAGAACAGCGCATTGCCAGCGAAAAATTACCCCGTGAACTGCATCTTTTGCCAGATGATAATGAATTGGTGGCAGATGGCGCAGACATGACACGTCTTGTTTTTAAGGTGAGTGATGTATACGGAAACGCGCTACCTTATGCCATTAGTGTGGTGTCCTTTAGCGTTGAGGGTGATGTAGAACTGATTGGGCAAAACCCCTTTGCATTAGTGGGCGGGCAAGCGGCACTTTACGTTAAAGCTAAGCACACCAAAGGCACAGCCACCATTACCGCCCATGTACAGGGGTTAGCTCCTGCTAGCACCACTCTAACCTTGCGTTAGTTTTTAGCCGTACTCTATACAGAGTGAAAAAATCTCATGCCGATTGTTGCATCATCGCAAACCACATCCCAGACGCAACAAAACGCCCCCCTACGCTGGATACTGGAAACCAGTGACACCGCGTATGTGGTGGGCGTTAATAGGCTTGGGCAAGTTGTTTTGTGTTATTGGGGGCAAAAATTGCCCCATCATGACGACTATCCCACCCCGCCCGATTTAGGCGAATACGCCTCATTTAACGGCGCAGGGCAACGTAACCCCGAAGAATATCCCACACACAGCGACCTTAAATACATTGAACCCTGTCTAAAGGCAACCTTCTCTGATGGGGTGCGCGATGTACGGCTGGCGTATCAACGGGCAATCTTGGTTGTGGAAGAAGAAACGCTGGTTATCGTGATGCAAGATGAACACTATCCCCTCAAAGTGTTCTTGTTTTATCGCGTTCATGCCCAAACAAATATCATAGAACGCTATGTTGAAGTGCAAAATGCGAGCGATACCCCCATCACCCTAGAGCGTCTTTTTAGCGCACAGTGGCACTTGCCCATGAGCCAACAATACGTTTTAACGCACTTTACAGGGCGTTGGAACGATGAGTGGCATTTGCACCGTGACATGCTAACACAAGGCGTAAAAGTGTTGGATAGTCGGCGTATTACTTCTAGCCATCATCACAACCCCTCTTTTTTAGTTGGCGAACCTAATACAACAGAAACACAGGGCAACTGTTGGTTTGGCTTATTAGAATGGTCGGGAAACTGGAAATTAACCGCAGAAGTGACCGATTTTGATAGCACACGCCTCTCAATGGGCTTAAACGACTGGGATTTTGCCCATCGTTTAGCACCTGATACTCGATACGTTTCTCCTAGTGTTTTTATTGGCTATACGAAAGATGGCTATACTTCTGCCAGTCACGCCCTCCATGATATGCTTCGCGCTCGTTTGCCCCATCCTGATATAGCGCGCAAAGTGCTATACAACAGTTGGGAAGTCACCCTATTTAGCGTGGATGAAGCCTCACAAATGCGCCTTGCCGAAGTGGCAAGTGCGTTAGGCGTAGAGCTTTTTGTGATGGATGACGGATGGTTTAAGGCGCGCAATAGTGACAGCGCAGGCTTGGGCGATTGGACACCCGACCCCATCAAGTTCCCAAATGGGCTACAACCCCTAATTCAGCACATTAACGCGCTTGGCATGGATTTTGGGCTATGGCTAGAGCCAGAAATGGTAAACCCTGATAGTGACCTGTATCGCGCTCATCCCGACTGGATATTACATTTTCCCACACGCAAGCCCACATTGGCGCGGAACCAACTCATTCTCAATATGGCGCGTACAGATGTACAAGACTATCTCATTGCACACATTGACGCGCTCCTAAGTGAGAATAACATCAGCTTTATCAAGTGGGACATGAACCGCAACGCTACCGAAGCAGGTTGGCAAACGGACGGTGAACCTCGTGAGGTTTGGGTGCGCTATGTTGAAGGGCTTTATCGCGTGTGGGGAACGCTTCGTGAGCGTCATCCGCACGTCATTTGGCAGTCGTGTTCGGGCGGTGGCGGACGTGCCGACATGGGCATCTTGAACTATGCCGACCAAATTTGGCTAAGTGACAATACAGAACCCACGCGCCGTTTGCCCATGCAAAAAGCCTTTTCGATGATTTACCCCGCCAACACAATGGAAGCGTGGGTTACGGATATGGGCGAGTCTTGGTTGCCGTTGGCGTTTCGCTTTCACGTTAGTATGACGGGATTGCTGGGCATTGGCGCAAACATCATCCAATGGAACGATGACCAACGCAAACTTGCTCAAGCCCACATCAGCACCTATAAAGCCATTCGCCACATTATCCAGTTTGGTGATGTGTATCGGTTGCAAAATGCCTATGATGGCGCGTATTCTGGGGTGCAATACCTAACTAAAGCCAAAGATGAGGGTGTGCTATTTGTCTTTAGAACGCACATCCCACAGCCCACCTACCCCTATCGCCTACGCCTACGGGGGTTATTGCCACATGTGCAATATCGCGTAGAGGGCTTTGGCACAAAAACGGGCGCAGGGTGGATGAACACTGATTGCGTTTTCGACCTCGAAAATTTTGAAAGTAAGCTCATTCGCATCACCCTCATGGGTGACTAGAAGCGCGTAGGAGAAAGCTCCATGTTTAACCCCACAGACCATCCTCATCGGCGTTTGAACCCCCTCACGGGCGAGTATGTACTGGTATCTCCTCACCGTATGAAGCGACCTTGGCAAGGTAAAACAGAAAGCCTGCCTGCGGATAACCGCCCTGCCCATGACCCGTCTTGCTATTTGTGTTCGGGCAACACGCGCGCCAATGGGCTAAAAAATCCTGATTATGAGCACACATTCACGTTTGATAACGACTTTGCGGCAGTTTTGCCTGATGCGCCCGAACCTACTCATGCACCCGACCCCCTCTTTCAATTAGAGGGTGTGCGTGGGGTGGCGCGTGTGATTTGTTTTTCGCCACGCCACGACTGGACATTGCCCGATATGCCCGTAGCAGACATTCGGCGTGTAGTGGACTTGTGGGCAGAACAAACGGCAGAACTAGGGCAACGCTATCAATGGGTGCAAGTGTTTGAGAACAAAGGCGAAATTATGGGGTGTAGCAATCCGCACCCTCATGGGCAAGTATGGGCAGAAAACATCCTCCCCAATATTCCGCGTGCCGAAGATAGTCACCAACGCCATTACTACGAAACCCATCAACGCCCTCTTTTAATAGATTATGCCCAGCGTGAAAGCGAAAAAGGCGAGCGCATTGTAGTAGAAAATGCGTCTTGGATGGTGGTTGTGCCGTTTTGGGCAACGTGGCCCTTTGAAACGCTCTTGCTTCCTAAGCGCCACATTTTACGCATGACCGATGTGCAAGATGCAGAGCGCGATGACCTCGCAGACCTGCTAAAACGCTTCTTGACGAAGTATGACAACCTCTTTGAAACGTCATTCCCGTATTCAATGGGCTGGCATGGCGCGCCCTTTAACGGGCAAGATAACACGCATTGGCAATTGCACGCGCATTTTTACCCCCCTCTCTTGCGCTCGGCGTTAGTGAAAAAGTTTATGGTGGGCTATGAAATGCTCGGCGAAAGCCAACGCGACCTCACACCCGAACAAGCGGCACAACGCTTGCGCGACCTGAGCGAAGTTCATTACAAAAATACATAGGCAAGCGCATAGGAACAGAAAGAACGACCCCATGAGCCTTAAAGAAACCGTGATTAAACGCTTTGAAGCCGAATTTGGCGAGCCTCCCGTGTATGTTGTCCGCGCACCGGGACGGGTGAACCTTATCGGTGAACACACTGACTATAACGATGGCTTCGTGATGCCAATGGCAATTGAACGCGCCGTTTATATTGCCCTACGCCCCACCAAAGAACCCAACATCAATATTATCTCGCTTGATTTTGAGGATTCGATTCAGTTTTCACTGCTAAACATCCAAAAAGAAGCCATGAGCCCTGCGGAATACGTGAAGGGCGTTAGCAGAATGTTGTTGGATGAACACTATCAGATCGGTGGATGGGAAGGCGTAATGGCGGGCGATGTACCCATTGGTGCAGGCTTATCGTCTAGCGCGGCGTTAGAATTGGCTGTAGCACGCGCATTTGCCACCGTACAGCCCTTTGAATGGCAACCCAAACGCATGGCAAAATTGGCGCAGAATGCCGAAAATAAGTGGGTGGGCATGATGTGTGGCATTATGGATCAGATGATTAGTGCCACAGGGCAAGCTGACCACGCCGTTATGATTGATTGCCGAAGCCTAGACATTCAAGCCATCCCACTCCCCCCTAAGACGTTGGTCGTTATCCTAGATACTAATACACGGCGCGGACTGGTAGATAGCGCATACAATGAACGCCGTAGCCAGTGCGAAGAAGCCGCTCGTTTCTTTGGCGTTAAGGCTTTACGTGATGTAAGCATGGCGGAATTTACCGCCCGTGAAAGTGAGCTTGCGCCCCTAGTGGCAAAACGTGCCAAACACATCATTAGCGAAAATGATCGCGTTTTAGCTGCTCGTGATGCCATGTTAGCAGGCGACGCGAAAACGCTGGGTAAACTGATGACTGCCAGCCACATTAGCCTACGTGATGATTTTGAAGTGAGTAGCCACGCGCTAAACCGCGTGGTGGAATGTGCCTTAGAACATTCGGCGTGCTATGGCGCACGCATGACGGGCGCAGGGTTTGGGGGCTGTGGTGTGGCATTGGTGGATGAAAGCTCTATTGACAGCTTTTTAGAGCATGTTGACCGTTGGTACAACGCCCGCCTTAGCGAAGGCTTGGTGCGCCCAACAGTCTATGTAACACGCGCCACAGAGGGCGCAAACGTTTTATAAATGCCCGCACGTAAACCACAAGGACACATCAAATACAATCTGGGGTAAGGAATAAAGTAAAGTATACTTGACATTTAGAACACCTTGATATACACTATGTAAATTAAAGCATACATTTAGTATATCAAAGTAGACAAGGTCAGGTGCAATGTCCTATCAAGAGAAACGAAGTATTGTCAACATTATCAGCACACTCCTCATTACAGGGGGGTATTCGGCATACGCCCTGCCCCAATACCCCCAAGCAGAAGCCTACTCAGAAACGATTTTCCACTTTTGGGGATCATTCTTCTTCATCTTAATCGGCGTTTCTATAGTCGCAAGCATCATCATTACTATTCTGTTTAGCATCCTTAATACCGTTACCAATGGCGAAGGCGAACCCAGCCTAACCGATGAGCGTGACCACGTCATTTCTTTAAGAGCCGCGCGCAACTCGTCTTATGTGTTTATATTGGGGGTGCTTTTGGCAATGGGGTCATTGGTCATTAGCCAGCCCCCAACCGTGATGTTTATCATTCTCATTTTGTCGGGGGTCGCCTCTAGCCTCATCTCGGATATGTCAGCGTTCTTTTTCTATCGTAGAGGCTACTAAGATGGATAAATTATTCATTGGCAACCACATCCGCAAACTGCGCTTTGAACATAGCGAAATGACGCAAGAACAACTGGCAGAAAAAGTGGGCGTTACACGGCAAACCATTGTTGCGATGGAAAAAGGCAAATACTCGCCCTCATTAGAGCTGGCATTTCGGATTGCGATGACGTTTCAAAAGCCCCTGGAAGCTGTCTTTTTCGTAGAAAAGGCAACCTAGCACCTTAGCGCATTGGCACTATCACAGGTCATTCACTGCTATTTCAGTCAAATTATCTCACTCAAAGGACAAATCCACATGAAAGCCGCCATCATTACACAATATGGTTCACCCGATGTCGTACAAGTAACGCAAGTCGCCAAACCCACTCCTAAAGACAATGAAGTTCAAGTGAGTGTACAGATGGCTTGTGTCACCCCTTCTGATTGTGCATTTCGCAAGGGCGACCCCTTCATCATTAAATTGCTTTATGGGCTAAAAAAGCCCAAATCCCCTGTCGGTGGCGTGGAATTTGCGGGCATTATTTCGGCAGTGGGTAAGGATGTTACGTTGTTCAAAGTGGGAGATGCCGTCATGGGTATGAGTCCCGACACCTTTGGCGCACACGGGGAGTATTTGTGCCTGCCCGAAAGCAAGACCATTGTCCCTAAGTCGGCAAGCATTAGCAATGAAGATGCCGTGGGGATTGTCGATGGCGCACTAACCGCACTCATCTTTATTCGTGACGTGGCAAAACTAAAGAAGGGGCAAAAAATCCTCATCAACGGCGCGTCGGGGGCTGTGGGGGCGTATGGTGTGCAAATTGCCAAGTATTATGGCGCAGAAGTCACGGGTGTTTGTAGTGGGCGCAATGTTGAGCTAGTGAAGTCATTGGGGGCAGACCACGTGATTGATTACACCCAAACAGACTTTACCAACAACGGGCAAACCTGTGACGTTATCTTTGATGCCATTGGCAAATCATCGTTCTCTGCTTGTAAAAAAGCCCTCTTACCCAAAGGCGTGTATATGACCACCGTCCCCACACTTACCATTATCAAAGACATTTTGTGGACAATGTTATGGGGTAGCAAAAAAGCCAAGTTTACCACCGCAGGGCTAAAACAAAACAAGGATAACCTTAACTTTGTTCAAAGCCTTGCCGAAGCGGGACACCTTAAAGCCGTGCTGGATAGATGCTACCCTCTTGATGACATCGTAGAAGCGTATCGCTATGTAGACACAGAACGCAAACGTGGCAACGTCCTCATCAGCGTGTAGCAAAAATAAGGGGCAGGCTCTTTTTAGAGAACCTGCCCTTTTTTTGTTGTGGTTTATGGGTTTATCGCTGTAAGAATTGGTGGTGCAAGACCATTCACACAACTTTGGCTATAAAAGACTTATTGGCGAGCAAGGCATCTCGTCTCCACCTTCACCTTAGTACGCTTACAAACCCTCAAAGTATGTCTTGATCTTCTGTGCCATCAGCTTACGTCGTGTCGCGAGGAAGGTAGTATAATCATCCACAGTCATTCGCTCAACACCTTCAGGAATACAGTTCATAGCAAAGTTTTCGCGAAGTTCATCTGGGTCAGTAATATTGCCATAGTAGCGTTTGCCACCGTTGACCTGATCAAAGATTTGCCCGAAGTAGACTGATGGTTCTTTATTGCTGATATGGATGTTGATTTCAGTTTGCGCAATTACATAGTTGGCAATCTGGTTGTACTGTCCACGTGTCAGTTTCGCTTTCTTTAAGAAATCTTTTGGGAAGACATGATGCACATCCGATTTGTATTCCACAAGGTCACGCACAGTCATATCCCGCGACATAAAGCCTCTGTCATTCAGTTTCACCTGTGCGGCACGATAGACATTGAAATAAGGGCTGTTAGCAGATGATGTTTCCATTGCTTGTGGCAGTGTCGTTTCCCAGAAGGCATCTGAAAGTTGCCCGCGTATAGTAGTATCGGCGTAAGCGACAATACCCTGAGCTTTGATTTGTCGCATATCCTGGTCAATTGCTGATTCTGGTGAGCCTGAGTAGCGCCCCGTTAGCATGGACATTACAAACCAACGTCGCACCTGTCGCTCAATTTCCGCACCTGATAAATACTGGTCGCGCAAAGTTAGATACAGGATATAAGCAAAGTTTAGTGTCATTTGTGAGCGAATTAGCGATGAATCCACAAAGCCAGCCGACTTGATTACCATAATGAAACGCTTGAAATGATTTTCGTTTATAAAGCTCATAATGCCATTGCGCAGGCGCTTAAACGTATCTTCGATAATGCTCTCTTCATATTGTCTAGTCTCAAAATTGCGTCCAGACAGTAGCGCAACAAGGTCTTGAAGCTTTCCACGCCCGAATTGGGA
>DAOTTQ010000043.1:0-9184 GCA_034437555.1 Anaerolineae bacterium
TTTAGCTTTCGGCAATTTTTTGGCATCAGTGGGTGCTTTTGGCGTTGTTTTGTCGGACGTGGGTGGCGTTTTGGCAGTTGCAGTTGTTTTGGGCGTTTTCGGTTTGGGTGGCGTTTTGGGCGTTAAGTCTATGAATTTGGTGCAGGCTTTCTTGAGTGAGGCGTTCGGGTTTGTAGCGAGTAGGATAACTTCTTTGGTGTTGAGGTTAAGTGCATTGATAATTGTGGCGAAATCTCCATCGTTGCTAACCAAGAAAAAAACATCATAGTAATCTTTGTTGCTGTTCATTTCATCTGCGATTAAAGTATCGGCGGAATTTTTGATGTCGTATGCTTTCTTTTGTCTAAATCCGTACGTCTCACTGACCTTGTTCCAGCCTTTTAGGCTAGTTGACCTGCCACACACAAACCCAAGAGATACTTTTCCGAACGCCTGACATTCTTTAATGATGCGTTCTCCGTGTTCGGGTGAAATGTTATCGGCATCGACAAACAACGCAATTCGGGGGTGTTTGCTAAACATAAAGGGTTCCCTTTCAGATTATATAAGCGATATTTTATACTAGGTGTGGAAACATACTCATGGTACCAGCAGCTTACTAAAAGCCACTTGTGAAGAGTGCAGGAATTTAGCAACTGAAAAACACACCATAAGAGCTTACAATAGTGTTGAATATTCAGCAGCTAAACACCTACAATCACCACAAGTTATTTCAAGTAAGCAGCTGGTACCATGAGCGTGCCACCACACCTAGTATACACAATGATTTTATTCTTAATTCATTAAAAAGTAAAGCACTTGCGAAAAGTTGCTCTAAAATCATAACAAGGGTTAGGGACGACGCATAATGGACGATGTTTTTGGGGGTATAATGCGGGTATTGTCGTGTAATCAGGAGGCACGCCATGATTTCTGTGCGGGCAATTTATCGCAATGGACAACTCACGCTTTTAGACAAGGTAGACTGCAAGACGGACAAGAAGTGCAAGTAGATATTCCAGAGCAAAAAGTGACAACAGAGTTATCTCGTGCCATAGTTCACTCAGTGTTTTTGCAAACACCAATATCTGGCTTTATTTGTTTATCGCAAATTCACGCACTTAATCCCCGTCCTTGGGGGTGTAGTCGCCTTCTATCCATTGTGTACCATCTGCGCTAACTTCTTTTTTCCACACAGGCACAATCTCTTTTAGGCGGTTGATGCCGTATTGCGCCCCCTCAAAACAGCCGTTATCGCGGTGTGCAGATGAACAGGCAATCAAGACCGTGTTATCGCCCACGCTTAGCTTGCCTAGCCGTTGCACCATCGCAATGCCAATGACCATCGGAAAACGGGCGCGTATTTCATCCGCGACTTGCCTCATTTTGGCGTATGCCATGCTTTCATAGGCTTCATATTCTAAATAATCGGTTTGGGGCAAATGCCCCTCTTTGGCGGTTTTGCCACGTACCACGCCACTAAATACCACCACTGCGCCCACTTCGGGGGTGGTGATGCTGGCAATGAGGGCATCGTGGTCAATGGGGGCGGTGGGTAAATGATACACTTCGGGGCGGGCGGGGTCATGGTCGCCACCGCTAACAGGCGGAAAGAACGCCACGTCATCGCCATCCTGCGTTATGCCATTTGCCAGCGTAAACTCTTGGTTGACGGCACATAACGCGGCTTTTAGGTTGGCTTCGGCATCGGGATAGCGCGTGATAAGTGCCTCTTTTACTTGTTGTACTGTGGCGGTGGTTTGGTTTAGCTCTAGCGCAAGGGTACGCACGCCCACGATGTCACGCAGGGTTGCAAAAAAGAGAATGTTGAGTTTCATCATCATGCCTTATTCGTTGTTGTGTGGGGAAGTGGATGCGCTATAGTCGCCCCGTTGCCCACCGCGCTTTTCTAGCAGACGAATGTCACTAATACGCATCTCGCGGTCAACGGCTTTTGCCATATCATACACGGTTAGGCACGCCACGCTAACGGCGGTAAGGGCTTCCATTTCTACGCCTGTTTTGCCGTGTGTTTTTGTGGTGGCGATGATATGTAGGGCGGTTTTTTCTTCGTCAATATGGATGTCCACTTGCACTTTTGTAAGGGGCAAAGGGTGGCACAAGGGGATGAGGTTGGACGTTTGTTTTGCGCCCATGATGCCGGCAATGCGTGCGATACTAAACACATCGCCCTTTTTCATTTGCCCATCACGAATAAGCTGTAGGGTGGTGGCACTGACGTAAATAAAGCCTTCGGCAATCGCCATTCGGTCGGTGTCGGGCTTATCGCCCACGTCCACCATGGTGGCATGCCCGTCATTATCAAGATGCGTAAGCGAATGGGTCATGAGAGAAGCCTTTTTGGGGGTTACATAGGGTACATTTTATCCTACCACATGCCCATAGAAAGAGGGAGTGGTGGACGTGCTAACGAGTGCCTGACAGGTAAAACATCACGTCTTATTTTGAACAAATGTTTCACTTAAGGGCTTTCGTATACAAAACTTCTGATATAGTGTAACACAATCCATTTACTCCCAGTGGTTTGGGGTCTGCATTTGTAGGTTTGGCAAACAAGCACATTCGGCTTGGGGGGCGTTTGGCTCTTGTTCTTCCAAAAGCCCTCTTTTCTGGCGAATCGTGGGACAAAACAAGGCAATTGGTGAATGAGTCTTATCAAATTGACTTCTTGATTGTAAGCCATGATGCCGAGAGATGGAACTTTAGTGAAAGTACGAATTTAAGCGAAGCCCTCATGGTGGCAACAAAAACCAATAATGCCAAAACACCCGATGGACACCAGACGATTGTCGTTAACCTGTGGCATAACCCAAGAACTGCGTTTGAAGCTATGGCGATTGCCCGTGATGCAATGAGAGAGGGCGTGCCAAACTTCTTAAAAGGGGCAAAACGCATCGAAATAGGTGGTGAAACTTGGGGCGAGATTGTGAGTGTGGACGAGGCAGTAATTAAAAAGGATTGGTTTTTGCCGTGCGCTTTCGCACAGTCTGATTTAACGCGCACTGCCTATCGCCTGGCACAAGGTAATCTAAGTTTGCCAACTGTTTCACATCAAAACGAAATTCCCATGTGTGCTTTAGGGGACTTAGGCAAGCTGGGATATGACATAAGAGACATCCATGATGCTTTTGAGATAAGTAACTCATTCACCTCATTCCCAGCATTTTGGGGACATGATTCAAAAAACCTCATTTAGAGAAAATGCCTGTTCTTGACATTCGTGCTTTAAGTAGCACCCAGCTAGAACAATTGTCAAAAGCCTATGATGATGTGTGCGATAAGCCTCTTAAATCGTTGCCAGAAATGGCAACAGATGACACGCGCAAGGCGATTGATGATGCCATTGCAAGCGTGCTAGGGTTGCCAGACTATGGTATCTTACGAACCCTCCTTTCTCGTGAGCCTGTGATTACCATGAAAAAATTGGGGCGTAAGAAATAATCTATCCATCCTCCGATACGCCCTCTCTAAAATTTTGGAGGCATGCGCTAGAGATAGTATTTCAGAGATGAGTGGGTAGGGTTCATCCCCACCCCACCTTGCCCCCACGAAAGACTTTCTGCTATGCTTGCGTCTATTAAACGGACGATTGTCTCATTTAAGTGTTCTTTAGTCGATGGAGTTTTTAGCGATGTTCTCACCTTTTGCAACCGTTATTCATCCCGATTTGGAAATTGCGCCTTCGTTTCAGCATTTTCCCGCCCAAACATTCCCCAGTATTCACCCTGCACATTGGCTACACTCACATTTTGCGGTGGGTGGATGGAGTCCTTTACAGCGTTTAAGTGGTATGTTGACAGCACACATGACGCAAATCGCGCCCCGTAATGGCTTTACGTGGCATCCCCACAAAGGGCTAGAAATTTATACGTGGGTGATAGAGGGACAGCTATATCACGAAGATACCACAGGCGGTAAGGGCATTATTAAAGCAGGCGAGCTACAACGCATGTTTAGCGGCAATTGGATTGAGCATCAAGAACTGAACATGAGCGACGAATTTGCCCGCGTTATTCAAATTTGGTTTGCCGCCGACCCCGCCCATCGTGGGGTAGAACCTCATTATCAACAATTGGGAAACCATGAATTGCCAAAGCGCATCGTGGGGGATGCCACCGTGCATCATCTTATTGGTGATGGTTCGCCGATGCAACAGCACGTTGACGCACGTTTAACCGCCACTACGCTTCGTCATGGCACAACCGAACTGGAAGCCCCACACGCCAACGAAGACCTGTTTCTATATGTCACAGATGGCGCAGGCACGTTTACACATCGTGGGCTAACGTATGAACTTGGGCAATATGATGTGATGTTGGCACGCCCCGACACTGAACCCGTTAGCCTAGATACCGAAGGCGAACTGCACTTTATGAGCTTTTATCTGCCCGCGTTTTTGGGATAACGCGGTAAGTTTTGTGCAAGGTTTTCGTGTAGTATAAGGGTATGGCTAAAGAAAGAATTTTCCTATGACGAGTACCCCTATTTTAGACAAATTCAAGCGTCCCCTGCGTGACCTACGCATTAGCGTTACAGACCGCTGTAACTTTCGTTGCCCCTATTGTATGCCTGCGGATGTTTTTGGCGAAAAATACCAGTTTCTTAAACGCGCCCAAGTGCTAACGTTTGAGGAAATTACACGCCTAACGCGCATCATCGTTAAGCTTGGCGCAATCAAAGTACGTTTAACGGGGGGGGAGCCATTGGTACGCCAAGACTTGCCCGTTTTGGTGCGCCAGCTTGCCACTTTAGAGGGCGTAGAAGATATTGCCATGACCACCAATGGCGTACTATTGCCCGAACATGCCCAAACGCTAAAAGAAGCAGGTTTGGCGCGTGTTACCGTCAGCCTAGATAGCCTGGACAACGCCATTTTTAGGCGGATGAACGGCGATAAAGCGGATGTAGACACGGTGCTACAGGGCATTAAGAGCGCAGAAAACGCGGGGCTTACGCCTATCAAAATTAATGCTGTCGTTCAGCGTGGCATCAATGACGATACCCTGATTGACTTGGTGCGCTTCTGTAAAGATAACGGCTATACTTTGCGCTTGATAGAGTATATGGACGTGGGCAATAAGAATGGCTGGAAGCTAGAGGACGTTGTGCCTGCCAAAGAAATGATAGAACAGATTCATGCCGTCTTGCCCTTAGAGCCAATGGCGCGTGCCTATAACAGCGAAACGGCGTTGCGCTATCGCTATTTAGATGGGGCGGGTGAATTGGGCGTAATTGCCTCTGTTACAAAGCCGTTTTGTGGCGATTGCTCACGGATGCGCCTCTCTCCCGAAGGCTTCATTTATACGTGCTTATTTGCGACCAGTGGCACAGACCTTAAAACGCCCCTGCGTGATGGCGCAAGCGATGACGACATCGAAGCGATTATCCGCAACACATGGGGCAAGCGCATTGACCGCTATAGCGAAATTCGCACGTCCGAAAGCCCTAAAGATAAGATAGAAATGTACTATATCGGGGGCTAAACCGCCTAAATGTGACAGCAACCCCCAAAATCATGACATTCATCACCCTATCCTTTGTCTTTGTGCGTGTTTTAATAAGCACATAACGTAAAAAAAGAGGATGACGACACATGATGAACACACTGCCGTTGATTATTCAGGGGGGCATGGGGGTTGCGATTAGTGATTATCGCCTTGCCAATGCAGTCTCTCGCACAGGGCAATTAGGGGTTATCTCTGGAACGGGCATCGCCATGATGATGGCGGGACGTTTGATGAACGGCGACACATCGGGGGATGTACGGCGTGCGCTGGCACATTTCCCTTATCCTGATGTGGCGGAGCGTGTGCTAGAAAAATACTATCAACCCGAAGGGCGCACCGCACGCCAATCCTATAAACGCCTGCAAATGTGGACGCTAAACCCTTCTCGTGAACTACAAATTATGACCGTTGTCGCCAACTTTGTTGAAGTGTGGCTGGCACGTGAAGGGCATCATAACCCTGTGGGCATTAACCTATTAGAAAAAGTGCAAATGCCCAATATGGCTTCGTTGTATGGGGCAATGCTGGCAAGCGTTTCTGTGGTCATTATGGGCGCAGGCGTGCCGCTACAGGTGGGCGGTATCCTTGATAGGCTGGCGCACCATGAGGACGTAAGCTATCGGCTGGATGTGCATGGCGCAACCGCAGACGACGATTACAGCCTAAAGTTTTCGCCAACGGGCTTATTCCCAGAAATTAATGACCTATTGCCAGAGCTAAAACGCCCGATGTTCTTCCCGATTGTGAGCAGTGTAATTTTGGCGCAAGCCTTACTCAAGCGTACCAGTGGGCGCATTGATGGCTTTGTGGTAGAGCTACCCACCGCCGGGGGACACAACGCCCCCCCACGCGGACAGATGGTACTAAATGAACAGGGTGAACCCGTGTATGGTGAGCGTGACACCGTAGACATTGCTAAAATCAGGGCGTTGGGCTTGCCGTTTTGGATGGCTGGTAGCTATGGTACGCCAGAACGCCTGAAAGAAGTGCTGGCACAGGGCGCAAGCGGTATTCAGGTGGGGACGGCATTTGCCTTTTGTGATGAAAGTGGCATGACAATCAGTATTAAAAAGAGCGTCATTGGGCAGGTGAAAGATGGCACGATTCACATTAAAACAGACCCTATTGCATCGCCAACGGGCTTTCCGTTTAAGGTGGTAGGGGTGGAAGGCACAACCGCCGACCCCAGCGTATATGGTGAACGCGAGCGCATTTGTGACGTGGGCTATTTGCGCCACTTGTATAAAAACCCCGATAGCTCGCTTGGCTATCGTTGCCCCGCAGAACCTGTTCAGCAATATGTGAACAAGGGGGGTGATGAAGCCGATACCAAAGGGCGCATGTGCCTTTGCAATCAGTTGGGGGCGGCGGCGGGCTTTGCCCAAGTGCGAAGTGATGGCTACGAAGAACCCGCCCTCGTTACATCGGGGGATGATGTGGTGAATCTGGGGCGGTTTTTGCCACAAAATGCGAACCACTACGGCGCAAAAGATGTCATCAAAGTATTGCTTGGATAATTCGCACAATCGCGTTTGATAGGGTTATAATGGGGGGAATTGCACACTATTCAAGAAAGGCAGTTCCCCAATATGCCTCTATCACGCACCCTCTTTTTGGGGCTTATGCTCTTTGTTGCGGTGGCTTGCACACCTCAATCGAGCATTAGCACGACCAACCCACTTACACCCCCAAACACCATTACTGCCCGTGACCTACAAATTGTGACGGGGCAGACGATATACGTGCCTGCGTACTCCGAAATTTTTTATGGCTCACCCAACGACACTATGCCCCTTTCGGTGACGCTTGCCATCCACAATACCGACTTTGAAAACGCGATTTATCTTAAATCCGTCAGTTACTACGACACCAACGGCGTGTTGGTGCGCGAATACGCCCCCGAACCCATCGAAGTTAGCCCATTAGCCACCACAGGCTTTGTGATAAACGACACAGACCTTAGCGGTGGCTGGGGCGCAAATTTTATTGTGGTGTGGGGCGCAGAAACACCTGTTCATGAACCCATCATTGAAGCCGTAATGGTAAGTACACGCGGTACACACGGGCTTTCGATGATTAGCGAAGGGCGCGTACTTTCGCAAACCGCCGACATTCCCCCCGTAAACGATGAATAACGTTTGACGTTGTGAAAAAGAGAAAAGAGGTGATATGACGATAACCGTTCAATTTTTTCTGGCTTTAGGGCTGATTATTGGCGCGGCAAAGGGCATGGGCTACATCAGCTATCGCCTTCATCAGCCAGCTGTTTTAGGTGAATTGCTCGCAGGATTGGTCTTGGGTCCCACCCTGCTCAATTTATTGGGCGATGCGGGTTTTTTTGCGGATAGCGATAATGTAGAGGCATTTCTTCTTACGTTTTCAGAGCTAGGCGTGCTACTCCTCATGTTTATGGCGGGGCTAGGCGTAGATATACCTGCTCTGGCAAAAGTAGGCAAGCCCGCCAGCTATTCGGGCTTGGTGAGCGTGTTTGTGCCTGTGTTGGTTATTACGCCTGTGGTGATGCTGTTTGGATATGCGTTTGAGAATGCGTTGTTTGTGGGCATTTTGCTTGCGCCCATGAGTACCAGCATTAGCGCACAGGTGATGCTAGAACTCGGCGTGCTTCGTAAAAAAGAGGGCTTAACGCTCTTAGGAGCGGCGTTGGTGGATGATGCCGTTGTCTTGCTCATGGTGTCCTTGTTCCTTGCCATCAATCCTAATGGCGTGGTGGTGGGAGAGGTATCACACTCTGTTATCGAAGTGATTTTGCGGATGATCGGCTTTCTGGTGTTTGGCATGGCGTTTGTGTGGTTTATTTTGCCCCGTCTTGCTAATTTTGTGGGGCGATTGCCCATTGCCGAAGGGTGCTTGATGTTTGCGATTGTGTCGGCGTTGCTGATGGGCGTTGCTGCCGAATCTTTGGGGGGCATTGCGAGTATCACGGGCGCATTCATGGCAGGGGTTGGTATTGGTCGCGCCAAGCGTGGCACAATAGAGCGCGTAGAGCGTGGGATTCATGCCGTCAATTATGGCTTACTGGTGCCGTTGTTCTTTGTCAGCATTGGGCTTAGGGCAAATTTGCGCCTGCTGGATGCTGATTTGTTGCCGTTTGCGGTCATACTTACCCTTGTTGCCATTGTAAGCAAGGTTATCGGGGGGACAGGAGGAAGCCTAGTGGGGGGTTTTAGTCGGTTAAGCGCGTTGCGTGTGGGTATTGGCATGATAAGTCGTGGTGAAGTAGCCTTGATTGTGGCATCTTTGGGCGTAAACTTAGGCATTTTACAAGCCGAAGAGTTTACGGTCATTGTGTTTGTAGTAATTGTCACGACAGTGATTACGCCGCCCCTTGTGCGCTTGTCGTTTCAAGAGCCAAGACCCTTATCAACGACCTTAACACCAGAAAACCCATAAGCCAAAGAAGCACTCAAGAATCAACACGGATGAAAGAGAGCCAATGTGATGTTCATGATGATGTACGTTTCTAGGAATATAGAGCAAGCGACAGATATGCTAGATGTGTGGGTAAAATCGGGCGTAAAGGGGGTGACGATTTTAGAGAGTGCGGGTATGCAACAAGCCGGCGAGATGGCAGGGATTCGGGAGGATGTGGGCATTGCGTTTTCATTACGCATGTTGCTTCAATCGCAAGAAATCCACCACCGTACGCTCTTTAGTGT
>DAOTTQ010000044.1:0-84663 GCA_034437555.1 Anaerolineae bacterium
TCAGATTCAACCAAGATAGAAGACCGCTTATTGCTTTTTTACGCTGTAGAATGTGGGTTAAAGTATTTAGCAATGAGGGATTCGGGTGCGCCTTTCTACAATAAACTAAAATTAGAAGACGGGCATGATTTTAGTGTCATCATCAAAAAAATTACCACAGTAAAGTTTAATAGTGTTCCAGAAAAGCATTTTCGACTGGTGAGCACTAATGCACCACACTATAAATTCTCCGAGTTACATCAGGCTTGGCGATACCGAATTGAAGTTGAAGAGTTTGAGGAGAGTTTAAGATGGTTGCAAACCGCATTTCGTAAACTCAACAAGAGTATCAAGGAACTAGAATAAAATGGTATGGATAACTTGGTTAGATGTGCGAGATGATTTGGTAAGCCAACAAGGATATTTCCCTGAGGGCATCCTTAGCATTAGCACCTTTTGGGATACTTTTCAATTCATCATTAAGCCAAATGCAGAAAGCCTTGTAAAACAATGGCTACAAGAGACATTTTCAGAGAGATATCAACCAGCCGACAATATGTTTGTTTTAGCAGTAGGCACGCTTTCCGTTCAGTTTAAGGTGGTAGATGACACAGAACTAAAAGATTCTGAATTGGAACAAGCCTATTTGCCGTCTTTCGCTAAGCCCAGAACTATCTTTTCTCGCCCCAGCGCCCTTTCTAATGACATAATCGCATTAGAAACACCCATTGTTGCCTTTCACTCATTTAAGGGCGGTGTTGGGCGCACCTTACAGGCAATGGCGCTCGCTTATGGCTTATCCGAAGCGGGCAAAAAAGTCTTGCTGATTGATGCCGACGTAGAAGCACCGGGTATTAGTTTCTACATCAACAAACCCGACAGAACGATTTCTTATGCAGACTTCTTGGCATTACTATACGGGTGTAGTGAACAAGATGATGGCACGCCTAATTCTGACAGGGTGTTAAACTTTATAAAAGACCAGCTAGAAAATATGCGACAGGGTGATAATTTCTATTTAATGCCAGCGCATCGTACCGAGTCTCAAATGCACTCCTTAGAAATTAAACCCGAACATTTAATAAGCAACTTTCACCCGTTTGTTCTTACAGAGCAGATTGGTTTATTAGGTAAGATATTGGGCGTAGATTATGTCATTGTTGACCTGCGTGCAGGTCTGTCTGAGGTGTCTGCTGGCATTATCCTAGACCCGCGTGTGCAAATGGTGATGGTCACTACACTCAACCCACAATCTATTGATGGCACAGCTATTTTATGTGAGCTAATCGCAAAGAACATTCAGAATCTAGGCGAGATACAGTATTTACCTATCATCAGCATTAACCAAATTCCTGATGATATAACAGATGAGGCGTTGTCGTCCGCCCAAGATGTGTTGTTAGTGCCATTTGAAGAAACTATGGAAAAGGGTATAGACCCACTACAAATAAGAATTCTTGAATATGGCTACAATCAAAACTTGCGAGTGCTGTCTCGTAGCTTAAGCGATGCGCTATCCCAAATTAATAATTCGGGTATCGTCCGTCATGTTTTGGAAGGGCTAAAGGACACCATAGAGGAATTAAGCCAATGAGTGAACAAGTGTTTTCATTAGAAGAAAAAAAACTGTTTCTCGAGTCATTGGAAAAAAAAACCACTATCAACGCAGAAAATGAGCCCGAAGACAGCACATTTTTGGCAACCCCACCTATTAGACAGTTGGTAGCGCGTAACCGAACACGACTTCCTATTGTGGTTAGTATTGGCGCAAAGGGCGCAGGCAAAACATTCATTTATCGCAAATTACTCCAAAAAGGCAATTGGAAAGCGTTTGCTCAGTCTATTGGCGACGATGCACAAGACGCAAAGTTCATTCCCGTGCTTGCCCCTCCCCAAAGAAACAATACGTTGGGCGACGAAGTAAGAGCGTATTTGAAAGACCAAATGCAAGTCCCAGAAGGCGACATTGCAGACCTCCTAGAAAAAACAAATAACGCCTTAAAAACATCTACACCCAGCATTGACACTTGGCTAGATGTGATTGCGTGGAGAGCTAACTTTGAAAAATATGAAGCAGGGGCAGGTCGGCGTTTTGTAAAACACCTTCAGCAAACCGACCAGCACTATATTGCACTGGTAGATGGCTTAGAGATGTTTACAGATTTTCGTAAAGAACACAACCAGCAGAAAATGATAGAGTCCCTTATTAATGAGTTGCCCAATTGGCTTGCCGACCAACCCAAGCGGAACTTGGGGTTGATTGTGTTTATCCGTCAAGACATTGCCACCTATGCCATTCGCTTAAACTTTGGTCAACTTAAAGAAACTTATCAAGACTATGCGCTTAAGTGGAATGCAGAAGAGGCATTACGCCTATTTGCATTGTTTGCGCGTGAAGCCGATGAGAAGAAGTTTGCATCCCCTTCTGAAATGCAACGTCCACAACTTAAAGAGGCTCTTTACCCACTTTGGGGCAAAAAACTGGGGCAAAACACCTCACGAGAAGCCGAAAGCGCGCGGTGGGTGGTTTCTGCGCTCTCTAATTTTAATGGGGACATTCAAGCGCGTGACGTAGTGCAATTGCTGAATACCTGTGCTAAAAAGGGTGCAGAAGAAGCATTTCCTGACCGATTTATCGCCCCCGATGTTTTAAGAAGAGCCGTTGAAACATGCAGTGAACGCAAGGTAGCTGAGTCGCGAGAAGAAGATGCTATTCTCGGTGAGTTGTTTGATAAATTGAAAAAGTTTCGTGATGAAATTCGTAGAGTACCCTTTCAAGCTCGCGATGTAAGCGAGCTAAGCGCACAAGAGCTGGCGTTTCTTGAGGATAGTGGTGTGCTGTATCGGGATGGGGACGACTATTACATGGCAGAAATTTATCGCTATGGGCTTAACTTTGACCAAGCAGTACGCGGTAGGTCAAGAATTGTTGCCCTTCTAAGGCGTGTAATAGACCTAGACTAGCATCCCCCCGTACCCCAAGCGTAGGGTTTGCGTGGTGAGGGCGTGGCGTGTAGTATTACCAAGAATGAGCGTATAATAAGTGTAACGTTTATACCTTACACAGGGGAATTGCGCTCATGACAAAACGCTTTTTTTGGCTAACAATATTTTTACTGCTTTCGTTGGGGTTGCCTTCGTTAATGGCACAGGAAAGCACCCCAGAAAGCCAAGCCCCGACCAATACGCTGGTCGTCTCGGAGGTGTTTCCCTCTGATGATGCCATTATTCCGCTGGACAGCGAGATTCTTATCTTGTTTAACCGTCCCGTTGTCCCGCTGGTCACCAGCCTACAAATGGACACCCTCCCCAATCCGATTGTGATTGAACCTGCCATAGACGGCAAAGCCGAATGGCTGAATACGTCTATCTTTACGTTTAAGCCCACACTCGGCTTTAGTGGTGGCACACGCTACACCGTCACCGTGCCAGAAGGCTTGGTGGCGGCAGATGGCACAGTGCTAGAAGAAGGCGCAACCTTCTCGTTTAACACCGAATCCCCTGAAATTACCGAGCTAGTGCCTGCGCCAAATGATGAAAATATCATCCTAAACCCCAAAATTCAGGTGCGTTTTAGCCAAGATATGAACCGCGAAAGTGTGGAAAATAACTTCACTTTTATGGCACAAGACGGCGCAAGCTCCCTCACAGGCACGTTTGAATGGGCAGAAGATAATCGCGGGTTTGCGTTTACGCCCAATGAACGCCTGGAGCTGTCAGCTGTTTATGAGGTTGCCATTGGTGATGGCGCACAAGGCATTAATGGCGGTGAGTTAGGGGGGACGCGCTCATGGGAATTTAGCACCATCCCCTTCCCCGCCATCCTTAGTACCTACCCCACCGATGGTGAAACAGACGTTTACCCTTATGGGAGCGTAACCATTACGTTTGCCTCACCCATGAACATAGAGAGCATAGAAGAGCGCATCATCATTAGCCCCGAAGTAGCTGCTGTTGAGGGCTATTGGAGCGACTATAGCAATACCTATGAGCTATACTTTGAACGCTATGGCTCGGCACGCTACACCGTTACCTTAGAGGCAGGCGCAGAAGATATTTATGGCAATGTGCTTAACGAAGGTGTGAGTTTTTCGTTTACCTCTGCGCCGTACGATGCCGATTTAAGCCTGCGCGTGCCTCGTGATGTGGGCTTTTATAATGCCTATCGTGAGCCGAGTGGTTTTTACCTTACCCACCTTAACGTGAGCCGTGTGGATTTAGATTTTTACAGCGTTCCCACGGACATATTTATAGAACGCCTTCTCGGTGAAAGTTATTACAACCTCACGTATGATTACAAACCCACCGAAGAACAACGTATTCAATCATGGAGCATCCCTAACGTTGCCCCGCAAAATGCCACGCGCTTTGAGCTATTGCCATTGGGCGATATTAACAGTGGCGCAAACTTTGCGTGTAATGCGCTTGCTCCACGTGCAAAAGTGGGCGATATTGTGCGCGTGCTGGCAGACCCGCCCTTGCGTGCGCGGTCAGAGCCTGTAACGGGCGAAATTCTCAAGCTCATTTACGCCAATGACCGCATCAAAATTTTGCAAGGACCCGTTTGCGTGGATAACATCGTGTGGTTTGAAGTGCCACTAGGTGACGGGCGCAACGGCTGGATTGCCGAAAGCTTGGATGAAGAATACTTCATTGAAGTGGCAGAAGCCTCCTCTGTGACCACTTTTACCATTCCCACCGCAGGCGAAAGTAGTACACTGACTCCCGGCATTTACTTCTTAGAGGCACAAGCCCCCGAAGTGGCAGAACGTGGCTATCAGTCACAAAAGCACATGATGGTGGTAGGGACTGCCAACCTAATGATGAAAACCAGCATGAATGAGGTCACTGTTTGGGCAACCAACGTCCAAACTGGCGAATCATTAGAAGGCGCAACGATTAAGATTTATGGCGAAGGTAGCAACAACCCTCCCCTTGCACAAGGCGTTACCAATGCAGAAGGTCTTATCAGGCTTGCGCTACCGCGCGCCGAAAGCCTATACAGTAGCCGTATTGCTGTTTTAGACGATGGCGAAAACTTTGGGGTAGCCTTTAGTGAATGGTCTAATGGGCTAGATGCCTACCAGTTTGGCGTAAATGCGGATTACTTCCCCCGTGATTATCGGGTGTATGCCTATACAGACCGCCCCATTTACCGCCCCGACCAGCCCGTTTACTTTAAGGGCATTGTGCGCCAAAAAGACGACATTCGCTATATTGTAGACCGCGAAATTACGGATGTGCCTGTTAAAATCACGGACTACAACGGCAACATTGTCTTTGATGAGCGCGTTGCTGTGAATGAGTACGGCACGTTTACCGGCACGTTTAACATCGCACCCGATGCGCCCTTAGGCTATTACTATCTTGATATCACACTTGGCAGTGATGATGACAATTATTCCCGTGAGGGCGGTGGCGTGAGCTTTATGGTTGCCGAATATCGCGTGCCAGAGTTCCAAGTTACGCTTTCCTCATCTGCGCCAGAAGTGGTACAGGGCGACACCGTCGAAGTACAAATCGACAGTCGTTACTTCTTTGGGGGCGCAGTAAGCAACGCTAACGTACTCTATACCGTGATAGCCAGTAACTACAGTTTTGATTACACGGGCAGAAACCGCTATAGCTTTAACGACATTAACTATGACGGCGGTCCCGACGAGTTCTATGAAGGCACAGGCGAGGTTGCCAGTGGTGAGGAGGTTAGCGATGCCAGCGGTATCGTTACGATTAGCTTGCCCGCCACGCTAAAGGATGCCACCCGAAGCCAAACGTTTACCGTAGAAGCCAGCGTTACCGACGAAAGCAACCAGTTTATATCGGGCAGAACGCAGGTTGTGATACACAAGGGCTTAATTTATGCGGGGGTTCGCCCGCTTAAATACGTTAGCATCGCCGAAGAAACCGCCACCCTAGAGCTGATTGCCGTTGATTGGGAAAGCAACCCCATCGCCAACCAAGAAATTGACGTGCGAATTGTTGAGCGTCGTTGGTACTCTGTGCAAGAACAAGGCAGCGATGGACGCACCAATTGGACGTGGGAAGTAGAAGAAATCCCCGTTTTAGACGATGGCAAAGCCACCACCAATAGCGAAGGCTTGGCAAACTTTGAGTTTGTGCCACCGCTTGGGGGCGTATATAAAGCCTATGTGACCAGTCGTGACAGCGTGGGCAATGAAGTGATTGCCTCTACCACGTTCTGGGTAGCAGGCGAGAACTATGTGTCTTGGAGACAACAAAACAGCAACCGCATTGACCTCATTAGCGATAAAGACGACTATCAAATTGGCGATGTGGCAGAAATTCTCATCACCTCCCCCTACCAAGGCACAGCAGAAGCCCTCATTACCGTAGAGCGTGACGGGCTTTTAGACTATGAGCGCGTTACCCTAGAGAGCAATTCCTATGTGTATCGCTTGCCCATTGAAGAAGGCTTTTTGCCCAATGTGTTTGTGGGCGTGCTGTTACTCAAGGGCGTAGACGAAACCAACCCCGTTGCCAGCTTTAGGGCGGGCTATGTCCAATTGGACGTAGAGACAACACGGCGCGTTATTACCCTAGAGATTGAGTCTGATGTTGACCAAACACAGCCCCAAGACACGGTAACCTATACCATTCGCGCCACCGATTATGAAGGCAAGCCTGTACAAGCCGAAATCGGCGTGGGGGTCACCGACCTTGCGGTACTGTCGCTGTTACCGTCCAATAGTGAGCCATTGTTGCCATTCTTCTATGGTCAACAAAGTTTAAGTGTCCGCAATTCGTCCGCACTTACCATTAACGCCGATGCCGTTACCCAAGAAATTTTGGACACCATCAAGGGCGGTGGCGGTGGCTTCTTAGCCGATGGCTTGGTAGAGATTCGTGGCGAGTTTATTGACACCCCATTCTGGAACGCCACCCTAGAAACCGATGAAAACGGCGTGCTGGTCTTTGATGTGAAGCTCCCCGACAACCTAACGACATGGCGACTGGATGCACGCGCCATTACAAAATCAAATGAGATGAAAGTGGGGGAAGAAACGTTTGACATCATCAGCACAAAGCTCCTCATCATCCGCCCCATTACGCCACGCTTCTTCATAAGGGGCGACCAAGCCTCGCTTGCCGCCGTTGTCAACAACAACGCCCTTACAGAGCAAGAAGTGGTCGTTACCCTTAATGCCACAGGCGTAACCATCAACAGCCCTCTGTCGCAAACCATCACCATCCCCGCCCAATCACGCGGGCGCGTCACATGGGATGTATTGGCAGAGGATGTTACGGCAGTGGTTGCCACCTTCCGCGCCCAAAGTGGTGAATACAACGATGGCTCTATCTCGCCCGTTAGCCTAGATGACATTGGCACATTGCCTGTGTATCGCTATGATGTTAAAGAGACCGTTGGCACGGCAGGCGTACTCACCACCACCGAAAGCATTACAGAAACGCTTCTTATCCCCGATGGGCAAGACATTGGACAAGCAAGCGTTGCGCTTAACATCGACCATTCGCTGGCTTCGTCCGCGCTAGAATCGCTTGATAGGCTCATTCTTAACCAATATGCCTATCTCGAGTGGTCAATTAGCTCCATGCGCGTTAGCCTAACCGTCCTTAAAACGCTAAAAGCAGGCAATGTAGACAATCCTGCACTACAAACCAAAGCAACAAGCATCGTGAATGATGTCATCCAACGCCTGTATGCACGCCAACAATCCGATGGTGGGTGGGGCTGGAGTGGCAATCTCACAAGCGATCCAATGACAAGTGCTTATAGTTTATTGGCATTGGCAGAAGCGCGTGACGGTGGCTTTACTGTTTCTAATGAGGTGTTGAAACGGGCGCAAGAATACCTTAGAACCCAGTTTGTGAATCCCTCATTTAACACCCCCTACTGGCAACTGAATCGCCAAGCCTTCTTGCTTTATACCATGGCGCGTTCTGGTAGCCCCGATGTGGGACGCACTAACGCCCTCTTTGATGTTTATGAACGCTTGTCACTGTATGGACAAGCCTTGTTAGCGCAAACGCTTTATCTCATCAACCCCAACGACGCCTCTCGTACAGAAACGCTCGTTAGTGTGTTTATACGGGATGCGAAGCTAAGCGCATCAGGCGCATCATGGGAAGAACGCGGTGAGCGCGACTATTGGAACTGGAACACAGACACGCGCACCACAGCCATTGTGCTATCCACCTTGCTAAAGCTACGCCCAGAAAGCGAGCTACTGTCCAACGCCGTCCGTTACTTGGTGGTACAGCGCAAGTCAGATATGTGGGAAACACTGCAAGAAACCACATGGGCTTTGGACGTGCTTTCGGATTGGCTGGTTGTAACAGGCGAGCTAAACCCCGATTATAGCTATCGCCTAACGCTAGACGGCACGCCCCTAACCCAAGAAACCGCCGTAACTCCCGATAATGCCGATGAAGGGCAACGCTTCATACTGGATGTACGCGATAACTTGCTTTCGGGCGAAACGCTCATCAACATTGCCCGTACAGGCACAGATGAAGGCGCGTTGTACTATACCGCACGCCTAACGATAGACTTGCCCGTCCCTGATGTAGAAGCCTTTAGCAATGGCATCTTTGTAGAGCGCCGTTACACGCTAAATGGTGGCGACGGGCAAACACCCATCACAGAAGCCAACGCGGGCGACATTGTGGACGTGCGCCTCACCATCATCGTGCCAGATAGCCTAAACTACGTGGTCATCGAAGACCCGTTGCCTGGCGGCGCAGAAGGCATCAACCCCAACCTAAGCACCAGTACAGTTATCGGTACACGCCCTTCGTTTACCAATAGTAACAACTCGCGGCGATACGGTTGGGGCTGGTGGTGGTTTAGCAATATCGAGTTCCGCGATGAAAAAGTGGTACTCACTGCGCCCTACCTGCCCAGAGGCACCTACGAATTTAAATATTCCATGCGTGCCAGCGTGGCAGGGGTATATAACGTTATCCCCACCACCGCCCAAGAAGTGTACTTCCCCGAAGTATATGGGCGCAGTAATGGCAGTGCGTTTACGATTAAAGAGTAGCACAAAAGCATAAAAAACACGGCGGAGCTTTATCGCTCTACCGTGTTTCTATCACAATAAAAAAAGCCCCCAATGCTACGGCAAAAGGGGCTTTTTTGGGCTTAAACGCTTAGTTTTTCTTGGGGGTTTGGGTGTGGGGCAGGCTGGTTTTTTCGGCAGAGGCTTCATCATCAAAGCGTACATCCACATACAGCTCATGAATCGGGAGCAAGAGATTATGTAGCTCTAGGGTGAGTGTATTTTCACTGTCTTCATGAATATGTAACAACCAGCCATCGCCCGCCTTGCGATAGTGCATCACGCGCACTTTATCCTGTGAAATAAGCACATACTCGTTAAAACTCTTAAGTTGGCGGTACACAGCAAATTTCTCGTTCATGTCATGCGCTTCTGTGCTAGGGGACAGCACTTCGATGATGAGCGTGGGGTTTAAGAGCGTGTACTTTGGTTTGGGGGCATGTTCGGGTTCGCCACACACCACCAATACGTCAGGATAGGTATATACATCCTTAAATGGCACACCCACCCGAAGCTCACTCCCGTGTACTTCGCAAGAGCTACCACGCAATTTAGCAAATAGCAACGCCATGGCGTTTCGTTGTATTCGAGAGTGGTTGGGGCTTGCGCCTGCCATCATAAATACTTGCCCATGATAGTATTCATAGCGCTCTTGTGACGATTGTTCTAGGTGAAAATATTCTTCTTCGGTGTAGAAACGTCTTTGTGGTAGCGCGGACATAGGGCTTGTTCCATTCACTATACGCTTGCTCTGTCGCTTTATTATACCCGTAATATGCCTAGCGCAAAGCAAACACGAGCGCATGGGAGTGATGTATACATGGCTTCAGGGTAACACACTCCCTCACAACAAAACCGCGTAATGAATAAAAAAAGCCCCCTTTGCCGTAGCATTGGGGGCTTTCTATAACAATAGCTTATGTTATTGCAAACGATTAGTCGCCTGCGCCTGCTAGGGCAACTCCACCCTCAAGTTCGCCGTCAGCTTCTGTCTTGGCACGCCCAATCGCGTAAATCATTACGCCATAGCCGCACTTTGCCGCCACATCCGCAATACAGTAACCCACTTGCACCGCCACGATGGTGGAAGCCCCGCCAATGCCCAACAGAGGGAACATGTAGACAATGGGGTAGAAGCCCCATGTGGCAAGTAACAATAGGCGGATATTGCGTAAGAGTACCTTAGCCTGTTCAGGCTGACGCTCGATGGCGGGTCCCATTTCTGTCCACAGGGTGTATACGATGTATACAAACGGAATGGAGGAAATAAAGCCCCAGATGGCGCGAGTGGTGTTATCGGCGGCAATTTCACCGAAATACCCTAAAGCCACCATTAAAACCGCGGCTGTTGCCAAGCGGAAGGTGAGTGAACCACCGCCCTTTGCCAGCGCAATCACAGCTACCAGTTCGGCAACCAACAACGGCACAGTCAACAACCAATCGACATAGCGATAGGCATCGTTAAAGAGTGCGCCAGAAGCAACGTAAACGCCACCTTCTAGCACATAAGCCGCAGACCAGCTTTCAAAAATGCGGAAGTAGTGATACCCCGCAACGGCGACCACAATCGCAGACATGACCATCGCCATGCGATATTTTGGTGACAATTGCGAGCGCACCAAAATAAAGAAGATGAACGAGGCAAACATGGTTGCAAATGTGAACGAAAAAAGATTATATACAAGGCTGTACTCAGCCACCGACAAAGTAGGCATAAACCATAGCTCCATTTTGGTGTAAGAAGTAACAAAGTGCACTGGCTAAAAGTTTTATAACCTTCAAAAAGTTATAAAATTTATAAACATAATCATCCCTCTCTTAGATAAGTAAAGGATAGTTTTTAGTTTAATCTGTGATGAGAAAAGTGGGGAAAAGCACACGACAGGTCAAAAAATCCCCCTTTGCAGTCGCATTGGGGGCGTTATATCGGCTTAAACGCTTAGTTTTTCTTGAATAAACGCATGAATACGTTCATTCACAGCATCGGGTTCATCGTGTTGTAGCCAGTGTGTCGCTTCTGGAAAGAACTCAAGGCGTGCGTCCACACACACATCCGCGCTGGGTTGTGCCATTTCCTTGCTTAATGCCACGTCTTTTTCGCCCCATAAAATTTGGGTGGGGGTGCTAATGCGCTTGCCTTTGGGCAGTTCTTCGCGCCGTGTGTCATCGGTGGCTTGCTTAACGTTGGTGCGCATTAGCCCGCGATACCAATTCAACATGCCTGTCGCCGCATTAGGCTTGCTCCACGCTTCACGATATTTCACAAGGTCGGCTTCGGTAAAACTGCCTTCTTTGCCAGTGGATTTGATGAGGTTAGCGAACACTTTATATTTGGCAATGCCCAGGGTGGCTTCCGGCAAAAGCGGCACTTGGAAGAAACCCATATACCAGCTTTTAAGCCATTGGGCGGGGTTGGCTTTAAGGTACTTTACCATCACAGTAGGGTAAGGGATATTAAGGATGCTAAGGGTTTTAAGGCGATTAGGATAAGCTGTTGCAACCCACCATGCCACCGCACCCCCCCAATCATGCCCGACAAGGTTCACGCGGTCATAGCCCAAAGCATCTATCAGCCCGATGATGTCATTAGCAAGGACGTTAAGCAAATAGTCCTCTATTTTATTGGGTTTGTCACTTAGGTTATAGCCTCGTTGGTCTGGCACAATCACGCGGTAGCCCTTTTCTACCAGATAAGGGATTTGCTTCTTCCAGCCATACCAAAATTCAGGAAAGCCATGCAATAGCACAATCGGCTCGCCGTTAGGGTCGCCATCAATTGCCACATGCAAGGTAACGCCATTGGTGCGAATATATTGATGTTCCATGTTTAATACTCTCTCTTTTAAGGGATGTCTTTCCAAGTATATAGCGTATGCACGTTTTTATCATCCGTCCACACAGGCAACATCGCGCGCTCTAGCGCGTCGGGAAACAGCGACAGGGCTTCACGTTGGCGCGGTTGGGTGCGCTTCCATAGGTCATAGCCCACGCCTATCCCATCACGCAAGCCATGCACCAGCACATGCGTATAGCCCACATTTCGCCACACTTCAAATGCACTATCAGGGGTTTGCCCGTTGTAGAGCGCGTTTACCCAGTGGTCTAGCACAGCGTCACTATCACAGTACACTTGTGCAGGGCAATAGTACGTCAATGGCTCCCAAAGCATGAGGACTTTTGCGCCGTCAGGCAATGCACTAAGGGCTTGGATGGCTTTATGCGTTGTGCCGAGCGTGTTCTCAATGTAGGCGTTACGGGTTTCTGTGCCAAAAAAGTAGCCCACCACACGCAAGCCCCCCACATTGTAGCCCATGTTAATAAGGCTAATGACGCACGTTAGCCCCACAAATGACCTTAAAAAGAAGCCCATCTCTAGGGGGCGTTTGGGCAGGCGTTCTGTGCCATAAAACACCAATGCCCCACCGATTGCCATCAAGGGCATGAGTGCCACTTGCAAGCGCGGTTGTGAGCCAATGCCACTGGTCGCAGACATGGTATACCACGCCAAAAGCATGATGCCCCACAACGGCAATAAAGACCGCGCCCATGCCCGCACGTCATCGGGTAATTTGTCCCACACAAACACCAGCAAAAATGGCAACGTCATTAGCCATGCGCCCAACGTAAAGTTAAAGGGGTCACCCCCTGCATAGCCAAACAAGGACGCAGAGAACGGCAAAAACGCCCATAAGCCCCATTGTGATGTATCCAGCAAGCCCTGACCTGCGCCGTTAAAGAGCGCGTTGCGATAAGCATCCCATCCCAAACCGCCAATAATATACGGATAAAACGGATTGCCATACAGGATTGCCCCTTTTAGCATCCATAGCGCAAACACCGCCACCGCACTTAACACCAGCTTCATCAGCGCGCGCAGGCGGTTTTGTGGGGCAAACACCAGCACATACACAAAGAGCGCAATGCACAAAATACCGCCCGTGTACTTAACGCCTAACGCCATACCGCACAGCACACCCGCCAAAATGAGCCAATCGTTTTGAGCCGTTTTGCGCCATGTGGTAACGGCTATCACGCCCAAAATGCCGTACAGCATAATGCCATAATCCACATAAGGCACGCTTGCCAGCAACCACAGGCTATCGCTTGTCATCAGCAATAGCACCGCCAGATACGCCGTTTTTGCGTTGACATAACGGCGCACAAAACCACCTGTTGCCAGCAACGCCAATATACCCAACAAACTGTGTAAGGCGGCGGGCATCGTATCACGCCCTAACGCCATGCCAAACGCAAACAACACTTCTAATCCCTGCGGAAAGCCAAAGAAATGATTGTCGGGGTTTGCGAGAATACGCCCGTCTGCCAGATAGCGTTGTGGAATAACCAAATGATACGCCATCGCATCCCACGCAGACGGGGGCGCAAGCGCAATAACAAGCGCAATCCCCGCCCACAGCGCACCAAAGAACACTATCCATCGGCTTAAAGTGTCTGTAGGCAATAGCGCACGCCCCACACAATAGCGCAGGTCACGCACCCAAGCCAAAAGATGCTTTAGGCTGATGAGCGCAAGCACGCCCCACCACCCCCACAAAAATAGCGCATTAAACGCCCCCACCAGCCCCAAAACCAATGCACCCAAGCTCATCACGCCCAGCCCAACGCCTGCCGTTAGCCCCACCCGTTCATAAGGCGATAACAGCCCCAAGTTGAGGCGTTGAAGCAAGCGCAAGCCTAGCGCACCTGCCACCCACAGCATCGCCAATACCAGCACGATATCCAGCACCGCACCGCCCAAACGAGGCAAACTTTCGCCCAAAATACGGGGCAAGCGATACGCCGACTGCCCCCACAAAAAGAGCGTTAGCGCGGTGGTTAAAAATACAATCATGCCTATCTTACGCGCTAATATCATCGTTTCAGCCTCCGCAATAAGCCACGCACGGCAGGGACAGCTTGCGTATATAGCCAATACGAGGGCGGATAAGGGGCATAATCCCACGCGCCAATATGCCGTGTGACCACGCCTCTAAAGCCACGCTTAAACTCATAAACACCCCATAGAGAATCGCTCTCGTCAAAAACATCAGGCGCACCCCACATATCATAGGTGCTGTAGCCTTGTGCTTTTGCCCAACGCATCGCCTCCCATTGCAGCGCGTAATTGGGCATGGTATCGCGGGCTTCGTTGCTAGATGCCCCATAAAAATACCAACACTTACGCCCAAAGTGGTACAAAACAACGTGGGCGATGACTGCCCCTTCGTGTTCGGCAATGAGGGCGTGTGCCAAGCCCGCGCTCATAAACTCTTGCCACGCCTGTTGATAATAGCCAAAGGGGCGAATGAGAAAACCGTCACGCTCTCCTGTGGTTTGGTACAGCGCATACAATATGGGCAAGTCCTCTAAGGTCGCGTTGCGAATCGTCACGCCCTTCTTTTCGGCAGTACGCACTTTGCGCCGTGTATTCTGGCTCATATTGGCGAGAAGCGTGTCCTCATCGGGCGTAAGGTCGATACACAACGTATTTCTAAATTGCACTTGGTCAGGGCTAAATCGCCATCCACGCTTAATGAGTGCGGCTTTGAGCGTTTGCCCCTGCAAATGAGTAATATCGTCGTCGCCGTTGGGTACACCTGTTTCTGTAATGACATCGGGGTCAATTTTTAGCCAAATGGCTCGCATATCACGCGCCATGCCCTCTAAGTGTGCTAATACGCTCTCTACCAATACAGGGTTATCGTGGTGGGCAATAAAGCCTTTGGGCGCATACAATAAGGGCAAGCCCAACACACGGCGCACCCCCACGCTTGCCAGCGCAACCGTTTCCGTGCCTTGCATAAACGCCAGTCGTAGCGGTTGCCAGCCGGTGGTAACGCGCTTAAACTCTCCCCATTCCCACGTTTGCAGGATGTGTGCGGTACTAAAACGACCCAAGAGCGCGTTCCACTCCTCGCGCTCCATTATCGTTATCACTTGTAGCAACGCCATTTACGAGCCTGCACGCTTTAGCGTATCGCACCGCGCCTGACGCTTATCCGCCACCGAAACATCTAGCGTAAACGCCGTTTCGATGCGGACTTCTGCCCATTCGTTTTGAGGTAGGGGGCATTTATAGGCATAGGCTTCGCTATCGATGGTGGCACTAAGGAGCAAATTATAGTCCTCTCCGCGTCCACTTTCGCGCTCACAGCCTAAAGTTATTTGGTTGGCACAATTCAAATTGGGTTCACCCCACACAGGCTCATCATTTAAGCCCCCCGATGTGGGAACGCTTCTATCGTCCACCCAGTTAGACACTTGCCAGTTACACAGGCGGTCATACACAGGTTCAGAACGATACTTTGGCACACACACATTCTGTTCACTAAATGTACCGTCGCCCCTGTCTGTACGCACCGTGTTACAGCTTTCGCCATCTGGAATTTGGCGCGTACTACGTTGTGACTCACGACACAAGCCCATAGACGCATTATCCCCAGCAGGACGTATATCCCACCAGCTTTCTACGCTATACCGCTTGTATTCTTGCACACTAATTACGCGCTCCCACTCATGCCCCGTCACCAAAGCCGTGACGTTTTGCGTGCGCGTAAAGAACCAAATACCAAATATAATCAGCCCAATGACCCCCACAATAATGGCAATCGTGGTGCGTGAGATACCGCCCTTATCGTCGTTTTTGGGCTTGTTTTCGGCATCAAACTTTTCTTTTACAATATCCCGTGAGCCACTACCCTCAAAGGCAGTGCCTGTGGCAACCGTTTGCCCTTCTAGGGTTTGCGCCAGCTTTCCCTCTTTTAGGGGTGAGCCACACTGCTGACAAAATTCACTGCCTCCGGCGTTTAATTGACCACACGCTGGGCAAGTGACATCCACTCCCACAAAAATATGGTCTTCTACGGCAATTTTCTCGGCATCCGATGGATAATAGCGCGAGGCGGGGTTTTGAGGTGCGCCACAATTTACGCAAAAGCGATGCGTTTTGCCCAGTAGCTTGGTTGTGCCACAAAATTGGCAATCCCAGAACATTTCATAGTGTTTTTCCATAGTAACCTTACGCCTTGTGTTAGGTTGAACGTCTATCCTTTTATTTTAGTCCAAAACGCCATAAAAGTAGCCCGTCGTTTAGGGGTTTTGATTTCTTAGCTCTTGTTCTAAACGTTGTAACCGCCGATGATCAGGAAAGAGCGTGTAGGCTTCTTGAAACAAGGCAGTCACCTCTTCGCTGTCTTTCCCCACCGTTGCCACCGTCCTAATATAAAATTGCCACAAGGTCGGGTCGCTACTCGCCATCACGGTTGCCCCCCTCATCAGGGCGTGAGCTTGTTCCACAAGGCGCAAAGCGGTTGCTTCGTCCGCACTTATGCCAGACAGCCTAAAGAGCGCGTTGCCCACCGCTGACACATGATAAGGGTTATAGGGGTTTAAGGCTAAAGCCTGCTCAATTGCGCCTACAGCAACCCCCACACGCTCTGCACTTCGTAGGGTCGCGCCATCTTCTAAGAGCTTATTGCCCGCCCGTAAAAGCGCGGTATCATCCCATGAACGCCAACGAATAACGGTTTGGGCATCGTCGCTAATTAGCAAATTCCTAGACATCACACGGCTTAAAGCGGTATCTACCCACAAATCACGCCCCCAAAACAGCGCAACAGCAACCGTCCCCAAAATAATAGCAGGCGTTAGCACAAAACGCGCCACATCGGGCGGACGTTCCCCCCAAAACATTAAAAACAGCCACGCCAAACCAAATAAGAGCAAGTCAAAAATGCTGATGATCAGTGCTGAACCACGCTGTGTTCCTAAAAATGCTCCCACACCCCAAAGCACCCCCGTCAGCAAAAGCAGTCGCCAGCTTATTTGCCCCCAAAAGAGCGTAACTAGCACCATGACCGCTAAAAGCGCCACCATTTCTATTTGTTCGGTGGGTTGCACAATATAGCCTTTGATGAGATATGCGCCACCAAGAGCCAGCCACAACCAAACGTCCCTAGAGAACGGCGCAACGGCAGTTTCTGGGCGTGTTGATTGTGATGTTTCTTCGTGGGGTTGCGTGTGTAATAGCGTGCCAAAAGCAATCCATACGGCAAGGGTGGTTGCCAGCGTAACAAACCCAAACTGTAGCTCCAAAAGGTGCGCCACCCACACGGCAATCACCAACCACGCGCTCCAATCTATGGGGAGCGTTTCTGTGTTGCGCCGTAGCCACGCCATTGCCAGCAGATACACCCACAGCCCTACCACCACACCCACCACCAGCATCAGGGGCAAGTATTGCGAATAGGGACGCAAGAGCGCACTCACCAAAGCCCCCATCCCCAAGAACAACCAGATGCTCCAATGGGCGATGCCTAAACGCCGTAACGCCATCCACAGCACCGCCAAAAACACACCATAGCGCAAAAGAACGCCCAGCCACCCCGTCATAAAAATGCTGTCGTAAATATCGTTGTGAATGCGGTCTATATTTTGTTGCGGATAGGGATTAGACGCTGAAAGCGGGTTACGCGCATAAGGCGTAGTGACGTTTTCTAAGCCATAGCCCACCAAAAAACGCACACTAGCAAGGGGGTCGGGTGTGCCATCTGCTTGAATGATGGGTAAAAACTGGGTGACTGTGCCTTCTGCCACCGCCCAAACATCGGTACGAAACGCATCAACGCCCAAACTAAAGCGTGCGATTGCCGATGACTGAAATGCCCTAGAGTTGTTGTTAGAGGCAAGAATTGAGCGCGATACCAGCGCAACACCCACCACACCGCCCAATAATACCAGCCCCACAAACCCCACTAAAATCGCGCGATGGGTGCTTGCAAAAAGTGACCGCGCGCGCAAGAGAACACCATTTGTGCTTGCCCACACCAAAAAGAGCGTTACAACGCCCGCCCCCAAGCCCAAAAGTGCCGCCCGTGTGCCAATCAGAAACAACGCGCCCAACATCAGCAATACACCCGCCCAAAGCACCCCTCGTCGCCATCGTTGAGGAGGCGCATCACGCAGAATACCCGTGATGCTCCATAGCACAGCAACCATCAGCCAACCGCCGGTATATGTTGTCCAGCCCAATAAGCCGGGTGGGCGTTCATCCCCTACCAGTTGTAGCACATCCGAAATAGATTGCACCGCAACAATGATGCCCACCGTCCACAACCATCGCCACGAGGGGCGCACGCCCAAAAACGCGCCCAAAAAGAGCGTGCCTATCAGTGCCAACCATGTCCAAAGCCCCATCCGCCGTAACGCATCCCCCAAAAACGAGCGTGTGGGGCTAATGGACAACGCCGATGATAAGACCAGCACCGCAATCCATACGCCCAAAAGCAAGAAGAACATGCGGTTCTCTCGTAGAATGGGCAAAAATGGGCGCGTGCCTAACGCCAAAAATGCAATCAACAGGCTAACAGCGAGCAGGCTTGCGCGATACGATTCAAAGGCTTCATAGCGTAGCGGTTGCACAATAAGCGGCAAAAACCCTAGGGCAATTGCCATTACAACCCCTAATGTGCGCGTTTGTAAGGCGTTTAAGCTATTCATAAATAACCTTTTGTGGTTCTTTTCGTTAAATAGTTGATATAGTTTACGGCTTCGCCTGCCAACCACGCGATATAACCCCACGCCACCACAGGCAATGCCCACACATAGACACGCCCCAAACGGGCTTCACGGGCTTCGCCAAAAGTTCGCCACAAAATGCGTAACAGGCGAATGGGCAACACGGTTACCACAATCCAAAAAAACACTGTGAGCTTTGTCATGGGTGCGCTATCGAGGCGGTTTTCGGCATGCTCTCGCCCCCTAGTATACCTTTCACGGGTGAAGGTGCGCCATGTATCTGTGTGGTGATGAGCAACGGTTGCGGTGGGGTGTGTTTGAAAAAGAAGCCCCTTTTGTGCTAAAGCCAGCGCAAACTCAAAATCTGACCGCATAAGGTTTTTAGCAAAACCGCCCACACTGTCATACATCTCACGGCTAAAAAACGCCGACACAGTGGCGCAATTGACAATATCGCGCGCGGGGCGGTGAGGCAAATAATGGCTAAATTTACAAAAGTGAATCCCCCAATCCAGCCAACGGTTGCCATAGCACGTTACTGCACCCATGATGGGGCGTTGCACTTGTAAGAAGGCTTGGACAATCATTTCTAGCGTGTTCGGTTCGGCATACGCGTCTGGGTCTACCGACCAAATCAGGGGCGCGTCGGAAGACCCAATGGCAAGGTTACGCGCATCATTGGGGAAAAGCCGTGTAGGGTGGTGAATATAACGCACATTAGAAAACGCTTGCATTAAGCCCTCTGTGCGTGTATCAGGATGGCTATCTACCACTACAATCTCTGTATTCGTATAGGTTTGGGCTTGCAAATGCTCTAAGCAACGCCCGATTGTCTCATAAGAGTTATACGCACTAACCGCAACAAGCACACGCGCGTCTGCTGTCATTTTGCCATCCTCACTAACGCTCAACGTTCATTTCGATATAGAAGAATTCTTTGTTACACGGGTATGTCGCGCCCAATAGTGTAATCGTTTGTGAAATTGCCCCTACCAGCTGCCCCCCAAAAATATAAGGTACACTCTTGATGAGTATCCCCCAACCGTAGCCTGTTTTACGGGTACGATGGACAATTCTGGCAGTTCTTACGAATGGCACGAGGGGAGTACCGAACACCCGAATCACTCTATCCCACAGTGTAAACTCTCCATCTTGAATTTTAATCAGGTTTGAAAACCGCGCATGAATCCATGCCAAAGACCAGTAATTGGCGGGTTTCAGCATATTTGCATGGCTAATGCTGGCATGTGGCGTAAACCCTAGCCTTAAGCCATCGGCTTTCATGCGCTCATGCAACAACCCTTCTAACGATAAGTAGTATGGTTTATCTTTTGCATAATGCAAAAGTGTTTCGCGGTGATAACACAAATTCGCACCCGCCAGAGGATATAGCTCACCTTGTGGATAAGGAGCATTCACGTGTATATAGCTGGTTACAAACAAGGCAAATGCCTGTGGATTGTCCATGTCTAGCCCAATAAAGCGCGGACACACCACGCTAAAACCCTGTTGGGCAACACGCAATAGCGTTTCTGCGTATGCAGGTTCATTAGCAACGCAATGCTCCTCAAGATACGCCACATAATCGGCAGTGGCATGGGTTGCCCCATACAATCGTGCCTGATGTATCTCATACATACTGCTGTTGGCATCACAATGAAGCACCCTTACGCGGGGGTGGTCACTGCCTTCAATGGGCGTTGTGCCAGACAATGCAAAATCTAGTACCAAAATCTCTGTGCGATCTATGATTGTCTGTTCAAGCAGGCTTTTTAGCGCACGCGCTCCGCGTTCCCGTTGGTGCTGTACAAACAAAATAAAGCTAATATCAGGCATCATTCCCCCTTTAAGCTAGGCTTTTGGTTTTGCCCATCCCCACCGATGAGCCAGCGTTCTTATTAAAATTTGTGGTAGACCTATTATATAACGTTTCCAAACGTGGCGAGGGTGAGTCAGTAGCCGTGAGAGCCACTCTAGCCCATTATCTGTGACCCATCGTGGAGCGCGGGGCAGGGCTTCGGCTAAAAAGTCAAAATATGCCCCCCCTGTTGCAATCACGTTCACTTGTAGCGCGTTTCTGTTTTCAATCACCCATCGTTCTTGTATGGGCGACCCAAAGCACACCAGCAAAATATCTGCACCAGAGGCATTAATTTGGGCAATTACGCGCTCATTCTCCGCGCCTGTTTTGCCAAAGTAGCCGTGATACACGCCTGCAATCTTTACGCCCGCGTGCTTTTGGCTAAAGCGTTGCGAGGCGCGTTCTGCAATGCTCTCTTGTCCCCCTAGCCAAAAAATTTTATAGCCACGCTCTGCCCATTCCCCCCCCAAAGCATCCGCCCAATCGGGCATGGTGGTTCTGTTTGCCAGCGTTACGCCCAATAGAAAACCCAGCAAACGCACACCAAAGCCATCGCAAGTCACCATCTGAAAGGCGTTTAGGTCGGCACGCAGAAGGGGATTATCCCAACATTGGTTTAGTGTGTGCGCGTTGGCATAGCCGATGGCAATCCGTCTATTGCTTTGAATGGACTGATGAATGGCACGGGCAATCTCATTTTCAGAGGGGGCATCCACACGCACCCCAATCACGTCAGGCATAGGAGAGGCTTTCTTCGGGGGGTATTTGGGCAAAGACACCCAATAGCACCCAAAACGGAATTGCAAGCTGCTGAACACTAAGCGGATTTGCAAATATCGCCACAAACGCATAGCCCAACACCATGCACGACACCGTTAGGCGTAACGATGCACTGGTTTGCTGGTACTGCCTAAAGAACGTCAGCGCATACGCCACCAACGCCAGCGCAAGTCCCACAAAACCGCCATCCACCAACACGCGCAAATAGTCATTGTGGGGGGTGCGAAATGCGTCTGTGGTAAATAGCGTGCCTGTGCCTAGCCCACGCCCAAAAACCCAGTTTTCGCTGGCACGCTCTATCGTAATGCGCCACGCCTCAAAACGCCCCGAATCGTTGATGGCAAGTACCGTAGGTGTAGCTCTGACCGTAGGTGTAGCTCTAAGGATAAAGAACGGCAAATAGCTGGCATAAATCACCGTCAATACCGCCCCTAATAAGGCGATTTTTCTTAGGGCTGCGCGGTCATTATGCTGGCGATAGTGTGTCCACCATGCCCACACCATCGGCAGAAAGGACAGTAACGCCAACGGATAAGCAGTACGCGTACCAGACCAAGCCACAATGACCACATTCACCAAAGCCAATACCCAAGCACCTCGCATTTTGCCGATAAGTGCCACGCTCGCAACCACCGTTACCCACCCCAAAGTGCCTGTTTCAAACCAGGCATTTGCTGTAGTAAGACGTAGCACTTGTGATGGAAACTCGGTGAGGAACAAGTCCCATAAACCCAAAATATCTAGGATACCCCCCGCAAAAAAACTTATCACACTCAAAAAGGCAATGATGCGTAAAAGCCAATGACGCATTATGCCACTAAAACGCGCTTGCATAAGTGTGGGCGCAAGCAGCAGCGCGAAAAAGGACTTAAACGGCTGTAATGCGCTCATATCGGGGTAAAAGCTCGCCAATGTAAATGTCATTATCACTATCACACTATACGCAATTAAAAGCGGGCTGATCCATTGGCGCAAGCCCGCCAAGAGCAAATACGGCGTACATGCCACCAACACCAGCAAATTGTGAACTGTTGTAAGTTCTAAGCCCAAAATCAGGGTGTCTTGAAAAATATATTGCGGAGAAACCGCCATAGAAAGCACTGCAAGCAAAAATAGCCACTCTGCCCACATACCAATACGAGGATTACTGTTCATGATGAATTTGCTCCACTATCTGTTGGGTAATTTATCTAATACTTCGCGCCAAATGCGCTGTAGCCATGTGCCACGATAGCGCGTTTCGTGTTCATCCACATACGCACGAGCGCGCTCTGATAAAACGGGCATCGTCTTAAAATTCGTTTTCGTGATGAGCGCAATGGCACGCCATGCCCCACGCCACGCCTGTATCGGCACACGGTTAATCACGCCCTTTACTTGATAGCCCACCAAAAACGCCAACACGCGCCACACAGAACGATAATGTTTGTAATCGACATAAATCGCATTACGCACAAGGTTTTCAAAGCGATTTTGTCCCCAATAGTGTCGTTGCTCTGGCGAAACTTTGTGGCGCACCGTCATATTTGCGTTATATTCTAGCGTGTAGCCCGCCTGAATAAGCTGATACGACAAGTCTATTTCTTCCCACATAAACTTAATGTTCTCGTCTAGGAGCGTAGTTTTCTCTAGGGCTTCACGCTTAAAGACGATTGCTGCCCCGCAAAAGCGCGTGGTCATAAAGGTTTGGTCGGCTTTTGCCCACAAAGAGCGCGGATACATCCAGCTTAGGCGGTCATCTTCCCCGTTGTAATAGTTCACCATCCTAAACGCCACCGCGCCCAATTCAGGACGTTCTTCTAGCCGTTGCACCGCATGGGCTAGAGAGTGTGGGCTGGCATACTCGGCATCATTATCCAGCAACGCCACATAGGGGGCATTGCCTAGCCTAATGAGAGGGTTTCTTCCCATCGCAACGCCCTTATTTTCATCGTATTGTGTAAGGTGAATGATACCCAAGTCGCTAAGTTCACGCATTTTTTGCCGTGTTTCGGGCGTGCTGGCTTGGTCACCCACCCACACGCGCACGGTTACGGCTTCCTGAGAACGTGCGCTCTTAATGGCTTCTTCTGTCATGGCAAGCCGATTCCACGATAAAATAATGACATCTACAGCTAAAGGCTCACCCATTATTTTCGCTTCCCCTTGTCGTAATAAATCGTTTTCAGGCGTTATTATGACACTGAACGCCCTGTTTCAACAACATAAAACTTGTAAAAATAAGCTGTGGTATCATTGGCTTAAAGTGGTTTTAGAGAAAATGGATAACCCATGAAAAAGTCTCCATCCCTTCCACCTAACCTAACGAAGTTACGTCAAATACGCTCAGAGATTATTGCCCTTGCAGAAAAATATGGCGCAGAAGATGTGCGTGTTTTCGGCAGTGTGGCTCGTGGCGAAGCGACCTTAGAAAGTGACATTGATTTTTTAGTTCGGTTTCGTCAGGGGTCTAGCCTTTATGAGTTATCGGGCTTATGGCAAGAGCTTCAGAAATTAGTGGGGCATAGCATTAGTTTGGTGACAGAGGGTGGTTTAAAAGAGCGTTTTAAGACCGTTATCGAGAAAGATTTAGTTGCGTTATGAAACCCTTCAAAAACTATTTGCAAGATGTCTTGCTCTATATCGCTGACATACGCTCATTTACTACACAAGGCAAAGACTTCTTTACTCAAGATAGAAAAACGCAACTTGCGGTTATCAGAGCGTATGAAGTGATTGGTGAATTGGTAAAAAGACTTCACGACGCTCTGCTTGAACAACCTTTTATTCCCACATCCAACCTGCACTGAGTAGTTACGATTCATCAATATGACAACATCGAACTAGACATTGTTTGGGATGCTGTAGAACGTATAGAGGCACTTCAACAAGCCATTGAATTGTTATTTAGTGGTATAGAGGACGAGGAAACCTAGCATGAAAAAGTCTTATATGATGGCAGGGGGTGGGGTAGCACTGGTGTTATTGCTGGCACTCATTGGGCTAGTATTAACGAACACCGCACCAAATGCCGAAGGTTTACCCACCCTCATCCCCACACGCATCGCCCAAGACAGTATCTTACAAACAGAACTTCCCACCACAGAAAATAGCCCCACACAAACACCAAGTGAAACACTCGCCCACACAGCAACAGCAACGGTATCCGCCAGCGAAACGCCCACCAGTACTGAAGAAGTAACATCTGAAGCAGCAGAACTCATCATCACACCCGATATACTGCTTCTTAACACATCGGGGCGGGATACGGTGCAAACCCTTCAAGCGGCTACCACGCAAACGCCCGCACCCAACAGCGCACTTGCCACACAAACGCCCGAAGTCGTGGTAATTTCGGGTGGGGTTGTGTCTACAGCAACGCCCAATACAGGCAATAACGCGCCCTCTACAAGCGTACCTGATAGCGTCATTGTGCCAACAAACACGCCTGCTGTATCGGTTGTGGCGACCAATACGCCTGTGCTGGTGTCGGGTGTGCCTGTGGGGATAGGTTTGGCAGAAGCGCAACAGATTGGCGTGAGTGAGCTACGGCTCATTAGCTTCACTAGCCCCGCCACCACCCTCTTACAAGAAATGGGGGGCATCTTGCCCTCTTTGCCCGCCAATACCCAAATTGCCTTGGCAGAACTGCTGATGATTTGCAATAGCAACGCCGACTGCACGCCGAGAGGCGGGTTTACCCTTATCACGTCTGGGAACCAAGCCTTAACGCCCATTAGCATTAGCAATTTGCCTGCATTTAACAGTGGATTTGGTGGGGGGCAAGTGTGGGGTTATGTGGCGTTTGCGCTCCCAAATAACCAAAGTGCCACCACACTTTCGCTCGTCGTAGGTAACAATAGTTACACCTTTGCCACACGATAGGTTTTGATAAGGCGTGACATAAAAGCATACAACGGTGCTTTTCTATATTAACAATATCTGTTAAATTTTGTACACTGTTGCCAGCAGAATAACGCCAAAAATAATCGCCTATAGGGAATCACCATAACCATGATATATGCGAATGAAAAGCGCGAAAGCACAGAAAGTTTTTACGACAATGAAAAGAGGAAGCGCGGAGCAAGCAAGCCCCCCATCATTAGTGGCAGCATTATTGTACTTTTCGCTTTTATATTTCCTTTAATCAGCGCACTAATGATTGCATATAACCATCGGCGTGCGCTAGGTGATGAACACCCTTACCCCCCCCGTAACTATCTTTGGGTGGCTTGGCGCATCTATTATCTATGGGGTGTCTATTGCGCTCGTAGAAATCGCGCTTCTATTTAGCACATTGCCTGCTCGGGAAAGCGTTATCTTGCTCGCGGGGAGAGTTTTAACGGCAGGTATTTTATTACGCTGGAACATGCACTTTTATGCACGTCTGAAAGAGCGTTTTGGAGGGAAAAGTCGTTCAGGCTTTGGCATCATCCTGTGGTTATCGTTCGCCGGTGCGGTCTTAGGAGTCGTTTGTTTTAGTGTGGCGGGTTTCTTGGGCAAGGCAGGGGGCGAAAGGGTGGTGCAATCCATTCAAACCTCTAGCACAACCGTCTTTGAAGGCGAAAACTTTACCGTGTCTTATGGTGGGTTGTGGCAAAAACAGGATGAAACTTGTAAAACAATTGACCGTAGCATGCCGACAGAAGGTTTTTGCCAAATCGCGCTTCAGCGTGGCACAATCTCGCTTATGATTGGCAGAGTAGAGGATGCTGAGGGCGCGGTTGCCTTTGAAGAAGCTGATGAAGAAACAATGAAACGAGCAGGAGCAAGTAGCGCAAGAATAACTACCTACGAAGGCAAGTTTGCCACAAAACGCGAGGTTTCTTATCCCTCTAGTGGCGGCACGGTGTTTGCTGTACGCTATGTGATTGAAGATGGCGATGCCGTCCTTATTGTGCTTTTCACAGACAAAAAACCCGATATAGCAGACCGTTCCGAACAACTCCTTGAGATGCTTAAGTTTAACAACTAGCCACACGCAGCAAAGAGGGGGCAAGTTCCCCCTCATTGTTGTATTGCATCTGTGTGTAAAAACGCGCTTTATAAGCCCTAGCGACGGAAGGTACTTACTAAGCCTGCTGCTAAAAAGGCTTTAATCGCATCGGGTACAAGGAACGGCGCAACGCCTGTTGCCCATACTCTGCCCCAGTCCATGCCGGTATATAGCACAAGGTGGCTTGCGCCAAACGCATAAATCACCAATACACCCACCAACCCACTAATAAACCGCCCCAAGAAGCGTGCGCCAATGCGTTCTGTCATTAAACCGACCACGCCAGCAGCAGCCACAAAACCCACCAAATAACCCCCTGTGGGGCTGAAGAGGGCGGCACTGCCGATGCTACGCGCATCAATTGGCGCACCCAACGCAATCAGCATCACATACGCCAATTGGGTAAAGAAGGCATCGCGCCCGCCCAACATCATGCCCGTAAACAACACCGCCAAAGGCTGAAGTGTAAACGGTACAGGTTCTAGGGGGATGCTAATTTTTGCGCTAATTGCCGTAAGCACCACAAACACGCCCATTACGGCAAGGCGCACACGCCAATCTTGCTCACGTTTTAATTGAATGGTTGCCAACATCTTTTTCTATCCTCTCATTGTGGGGTGTTCACACACCCGTTGCAAAGACAATAACACTTTTACGTTACAAACGATTCTCTGGCGTGGGTTGTACTACAATTTCCACCAATTGATAGCTAATTGTGCCATCTTTTTCAAAGGGTGTTTCCACCAACGTCACCATTGTACCAAGCCCTTCTAGCACATAGCGCGTCATCCAACGGCCTACTTCTTGTACATTACGATAGTATGCCAAGCGCACCTTTTTATCTTTACCGCGCAAACGTCCCTTAATTTGGTTAAACTTGAGGGTCTTAATTTCGTCCAACAATGCGTCCCGTTCTTCTTTCGTTAAAAACGCCATTTTCCCTTGCTCCTGTTTCCAAAATAGATAAACACCGTTATATTGTAGAAAGGACACGCCATAAGAGCAACAGGATTCTAGGAAGTGAACCATGAGTGACGCATTTACAGTAACGGGTATTAATGGCTATGTGCGGTCTTTGATGGATAGTGACGACCTTCTGCGTGATGTATGGGTAGAAGGCGAAATTAGCAATCTTAAGCGCACCAATAGCGGTTATGTCTACTTTACGCTAAAGGACAGTGGCGCACAATTGCGCTGTGCGCTCTTTAAGCGCATCCCCAACGCCCACACCTTAGAAGAAGGCGCGTTAATCCAAGCGCACGGCAAAATTACGCTGTATGTGGATAGGGGCGATTGCCAGCTTTATGTGGATGAAGTGCGCGCCAGTGGGGGCGTGGGGCAACTGTATGAACAGTTTGAAGCCCTAAAGCGCAAACTAGATGCCGAAGGCTTGTTTGACGAGATTCGCAAACGCCCTATGCCCGCCTTCCCTAAGGTGATTGGTGTCGTCACATCGGCAGATGCGGCAGGATTTAAGGACGTGCTTAATGTGCTATCTCGGCGGTTTCCACTGGCACAAGTGGTACTCAGTCACACGCTAGTTCAGGGCAACGATGCCCCTCCACAAATTGTCCGCGCCCTAGAAAAATTGGTGGCGTATGGCAAATGTGATGTGGTTTTGGTGTGTCGTGGAGGGGGCAGCATTGAGGATTTGTGGTGCTTTAACGATGAGCGCGTGGCACGTGCGATAAGTGATTGCCCTGTCCCTGTCATTAGTGGCGTGGGGCATGAAACCGACTTCACGATTGCCGATTTTGTCGCCGATCTACGCGCCCCCACCCCCAGCGCAGCCGCAGAAATTTTAACGCCCAATATCACCGATTTACAGGATTTGATAGAAGGCGCACGCCTAGACCTCGATTATTTGCTACAAAGCACGCTAGAGGGCGCAAAACAGGGTTTAACACAGGCACAACGCACCCTAGAGATGCTATCGCCACAGCGTACCATTGCGGACATGCAACAACGCCTAGACACCGCCCAAGAACGCCTAAACGCCTTTCCTTCACGGCTAATTAGCCTGTGGCGAGAACGCCTTGCCTCTAAGCAAGACACGCTAGAAGCCACCAACCCACACGCAGTTTTGGCGCGGGGCTATGCCATCGTCACACGCAAAACCGACGGGCAAGCCATTACCCAACCCAAAGACGCGCCTAACGGCACAGCCATCACGATACAACTCAAAAACGGCACATTATTTGCAAGAACAGAGGACGAAACCACACATGGCAACTATAACAGAACTCTCTTTTGAAGAAGCGTATGCCGAACTAAGCAAGCTGGTGAACCAGCTAGAACAGGGGGCGAATGGGGGCGCGGTATCGCTGGATGAGTCATTGGCACTCTATGAACGCGGGCGAGCGTTATCAGAACATTGCCAAAAATTGCTAGACGATGCCGAATTGCGCGTTAGCCGTTTGAACGAAAAAAACGAGCTAGATCCCTTGTGACCCTTTAATATCCCAAATATATCCCAAATTACAGTTTCGTTTGGGATATATTCGGTTAGGGTTTAAGCCTCATGTGCAGGAAATAGTCGTTTTAGAATATAATCATGCTAAGGATTAAATCTGATGGTGAAAAAATAAAAGTTGTTTGAAAAGGCATTAAATAGCCCTAAAAACATTAGGTTTGAAGAATTTGTTACCTTGCTAATGTCTTTTGGATTTGTTGAAGACAAAGTACGTGGTAAGGTTTACCGCTTAAAACGCCGTAAGAGCGCAAGTGGAATAAGGGTGGCTTCTGGTAGACGTGCTAGCAAGCCCACCCCACCATATAACACACCACCAATACCGCCCCCAACAATGAGTAATGGCACACCCGTTAAACCCGTTTGCACAATGCCCCACATGCCCAACGCCATCACCATTGTACCCATGCCCATAACAGCCAGCGCGCGCCATAGCACCGCATCCCCCAATACACCCGTTTTACGGCGCAATAGCACCCATAGCACCACCGCTTCAATATTGGTCGTGAGCGCATTTGCCAATGCCAAGCCCGCAAACGCGCCTTGTGTTAGGCTATCGGGTGTGCCGATAAAGCGCACAAACAGCAGGCTTAGTACGATATTGCTTATCATCGCCATTAAGCCAATGATAACGGGTGTCCACGTATCCTCTAGCGCATAAAATGCCCGTGACAGCACCTCTAATAAGCCGAAGCCCACCAAACCGAGCGCGTAAAACCCTAATGCCCACGCCGTTGCTTGGGTGCTTTCTAACGTCCATTGCCCACGCTGAAACACGGACACCAAGCCCTCACCTAAGAGCAAAAAGACCATGGTCGCGGGCAACGCCAAGAAAATAATGCCACGCATTGCGCCCACCAAGCGCATCCGAAAGCCGTCCATATTGCCCTCTGCGCGCAACGCCGCCAGTGACGGAAAAACCGCCGAACCAACGCTTTGGGCGATAATACCAAGCGCAAAAAACATGAGCTGAAATGCCGTATTGAGCGCGGTTAAACTGCCGTCGGGCATCCGACTGGCAAGTGCGATATTCACCACAAAGTTAATTTGCACCACCGCCAAGCCCAACACACGGGGCAACATCAGCTTAAGCACCGTCATAACGCCCGTTAATTGCCAATTGACGCTGGGGCGTAGGCGGGCGCGAACTTGCCACAAACCGCGCAATTGCACCAGCAAATGCAATACGGCACTCAATACCGCGCCAATGGCTAAGCCGTATACATTATTCACCCCCACTTGCCCCACGCCTTCTAGGGCAGGCAACGCGGGCGCAAGCACCAACGCCCCAAAAATGATGCCCAAGCTGTTCATACTGGCAGCCAAGCTGGGCAAGAAGAATAGCCCATGCGACTGCAAAATGCCCATCACTAGCCCACTAATGCTAAAAATTGCGGGCGTTATCATCATTAGGCGCATCATGTTGGCAGTTAGGGCTTGCGCGTTGGCATCACGCCCAGAAAGCAATAATTCCGAAACGATGGGGTCGGCGAACAACGCCACCAGCCCACCCAAGAGCAATGCGCCCAATGCTGAAAGCGTCATGACCGCACTTGCCAGTTGCCACGCTTGCCCTTCGTCCTCACCACGCAGGCGGGCATATACAGGGATAAACGATGACCCCAACGCGCCCCCCGCCACCAAATTAAACGCCAGTTCCGGGATGCGTTGGGCAGCCGTAAACGCATCCAGCGCGTCTGATGTGCCAAACTGCGCCCCGACAATGGCAACGCGCACAAACCCAAAAATGCCACTGGCTAAAAAGCCTACCAGTACCACCAATGCCGCGCGTAAAATTTGCCCCCCAGATAGGGCTTTGCTGGCTTTATTCGTCACGTTTTGTCCCGTCCCTTTGTATCGCCGTTGTTCGTGGTTCTATTGTACAAGGATTACGCATAAAGCATCAATAACGCCCCAACCCCACCAAACATTATTTTGGGGGCTTGACAAAAAAACGCCTTCATGTAAAAATGTTTACGGTGTACACTAAAATAAACTATGCAAACAAAAGAGAACACTGTATGCAAAAGACACGCAGAGAACGTCAACGAGAAGCCACCATTGAAGAAATAAAAACCATAGCACGCGCCCACATGGCACAGAGTGGCGCAATGGGCATTTCCCTAAGGGCAATTGCCCGTGAGATGGAGCTAACCGTTACGGCGCTGTATCGCTATTACGCCAGCTACGATGAGCTTATCACCGACCTCATTGTGGATGCGTTCAGCGCGTTGGCAGATGCCATGCAAACCGCCGATGCGTCCCTGCCCGAAACGGACTATACCGCCCGTTTACAAGCTGTTTTAATGGCGTATCGGGGGTGGGCAAACGAACACCCTCATGAATTTGCGCTGATTTACGGCACGCCCATTCCAAACTACGTTGCCCCCAGTGAACGCACTGTGCCACAGGTACAACGGGGATTTGAAGTGATGATACGCATCATTGCGCTCGGGATGCAGGACGGCGTGTTTAAGCCCACACAAACGCAAGTGCCTGCGCCAAATCAGGCACACATCGAAGCCCTGATTGTGGCATACGGTTTCCCTATCCCTGTACTTCCCTTTTATGTAGGTATGGTGATATGGACGCGCATTCACGGCATCATCATGCTAGAGCTATTTAACCACCTTGCGCCGTCAATTGGCGATGTTACCCCCTTCTACCAAGCCCAAATCAGCCACGCCATGCGCGAGCTGTTATCCATCGGAGAGTAAACCCCATGACCACCGAACACCATCTTATTTTAGGCACAGGTCCCGCAGGCAAAGCCATCATGAACGAACTCGTTAAGCGCGGTAAAACCATCAGTATGCTTAACCGCAGCGGCAAAACCGACGGTATCCCCGCAGGCGTGACCCTCCTAAAAGGCAATCTGACAGAGAGGGACTTCTTGAGGGGCATTAGCGCAGGCAAAAGCCACCTTTACAATTGCGCCAACCCCGCCTATACCAACTGGGCAACCGATTTCCCACCCATTAACGATGCTGTCCTAGATGCCGTTACACACAGCAAAGCCCGCCTCATTATGATGGACAACCTGTATATGTATGGTGACACAGGGGGCGCACCTCTTACAGAAGGCTTGCCCTATAACGGACACGGCAAGAAGCCCAAATTGCGTGCAGAAATGGCGCGTAAGATACTGGATGCTCATGAACGCGGTGACATCCAAGCCGTGATTGGGCGTGCCAGCGATTTTGTGGGAGAAGGCGTGCGCGAAAGTTCGCTAGGAGAATTGGTGTTCGAGAACGCCATCAAGGGCAAGTCTTTGCAGTTTATTGGCAATATCGACATGCCCCATACCTACACTTACATGGGTGATATTGGCGTGGGTATGGTGAATATTGCCCTAGATGAAGGCGCATATGGCAAGGCGTGGCACTTGCCCAGCCCCAAAACAGTCACCACGCGCCAATGGGTAGACCTCATCAGCAAAAAATTGGGTAAGCCCCTAAAAGTACAAGCCCTGTCGCAGGTAATGGTGCGGTTGGTAGGTTTGTTTATGCCTACAGTGCGTGAGTTTAACGAAATGTATTACGAGTTTAGCCAGCCCTTTGTGTTAGATTCCAGCCCCTACAAAGCCCGTTACGGCGACCACAGCACCGACATGGAAACCATCGTAGACCGCACCCTAGCTTGGTATAAAGCACAAACCCACTAGAGCATTTACACAGAAATGACAAAACACGAGGCTTGGGGATAGTGACCAAGCTTTTTTTATTTTGTACCCGTGTCATCAGAAACGCTCATCTTTCGTTAGAGGTTTCTCAATAAAGGCTCATGAGCCTGTAAGTGTTGTACTGTAGCATAGCTCTAAAGTGTGTATCGAGACGCATTTTAGATACCCACTTAATGCTACAAGGAGAAACAAACATGAAGGCAAGCAAAGTTCAAAATACCGTCACACATCACCACTTACCTCTGGATATTCGCCAGCCCATCATTGAGCTATTAAATCAACATCTGGCAGATGGGTTCGACCTTTTTAGCCAAACAAAGCAAGCCCACTGGAACGTAAAAGGTAAGAACTTCATTGCCTTACACGAGCTTTTTGACAGCATTGCAACCCTCCTAAACGAGACCAACGACGCTATTGCCGAGCGTGTAACAGCATTGGGTGGCACCGCACTAGGCACAGCACGCCTATCTGTATCTGCGTCACGCCTGCCAGAAATAAGCCACGAAACCCTTAGCGGTGAAGAGGCTGTCCGCGCCCTTGCCGAGCGCATTAGCGCATACGCCAAAACCAGCCGAGAAGCCATCGACACCGCCACCGAACACGGCGATGCAGCCACCGCCGACCTCTTTACCCAAGTGGTGCGTGACCTAGACAAACAACTGTATTTCTTGGATGCCCATCTTGGCTAGCACGTCCAAAATAGCCCTCATCACGGGCGCAGCGGGGGGCATTGGGTTTTCCACTGCCCAACGTTTGGTTGGGGCGGGCTGGCACGTTTGGGGAACGGGCTTGCCCCAAGATAGCTTTAACACGCTACAACGGCTAGGGGTCAACGCGCTTGTGATGGATATTACCCAAGAAAGCAGCATTGCCCACGCTCTACAATCGTTTACACGGCTGGATGCCCTCATCAACTGCGCCGCCATCCAAGCCCCTGCTCCCCTAGAGCATTTACCCATTTCTGAATTACAACATCTGTTTGATGTGAATGTATTTGGGCATTTGCGCGTCATACAGCACGCCCTGCCATTGCTTAAAAGTAGCAAGGGGCGCATTATCAACGTCAGTTCACTTATGGGCAAGGTGGCGTTCCCCTTACTAGGGGGCTATAGTATGAGCAAACACGCCCTAGAAGCCCTTAGCGATACCCTACGGCTAGAGCTTGCACCCTTTGGGGTGACGGTGTGTGTGGTGGCGATGGGTGCAATTGACACGCCCATGACACATCAAATGGCGCAACATTTACAACGCGCCTATGAGAACCACGCCGAATCTTCTGAATATGATGCGCTGTATAAAGCCATGCAAGCCACCCTAGAAACCCAAACGAAAAACGCCATTCCACCTCAAAAAGTAGCCGATGTAATTTTTCGTGCTGTCACAGACCGCAATCCCAAACCGCGCATCATTGTAGACACGCCAACATTTGGCTTAAGCTTGATGCGCCGTCTTGCCCCTTTAGAGGTCGCCGACAAAATTTTGTCGTGGGTGCTTCGTCTGCCCAAATAACATACAAACTCTAAACACGACCACAGCATAAAACGGCACAAAACCCGACAAGCACTTTAGGGCTTAGGCGTGCTTAATGGCGTACTTGTCTCACGCGGGGGCAACACGGGCGTGATGGTCGGCGTGTTGGTTTCCGTTGGAGTGGGCGTTATCGTTGGCGTATTGGTTTCTGTGGGCGTGTTGCTAGGCGTTAGCGTTACACTGGGCGTTAGCGTGGGCGTTAGCGTTAATGTGGGCGACGGCGTAACGCTGGGGGAGGGTGAAACACTGGGCGTTAATGTGACGGTGGGCGTAATGGTGGGCGTAAGCGAAGGACCGGGGGTGGGTGATGGCGTAAGCCGTGCAATCACTGTACCTGCAATATCCGTCGGTGTTGGTTGTGGCGTAGGGCTAACTACGGGTGTGGGTTCAAAAATTCCTTCTTCACCGCGCACAATATCCACCCCTGCCGATGTGAAGATGGCTTCTACACGCTGACCGCGCAAACCAAAGGTGCGTTGTTGTTGCCCATTAAACATCACATCTAGTGCAACCGCATTACTCGCCGTTAGCGATAAGCGGCTGGTGGCACTAAACGTTAGGGTTTCATTGGGGCGTACCACCCCGGCAAACTGTTGTTGTCCATCCCCCATTACCTGTAACCACGTGCGCTGTGTCGTGTTCAAAATCACGGTTAGCTCACCAATAAGCGGTCCCGTCAGCGGTGGCGTGGGCGTAGGGGGCAATGCAAATGTAGACGTAGGCTGAAGCGTGTTGACCGTTGAAAGCGTGTCGGTTATGTCTGTTGCGGGCGCAGTAACCGCCAATGCCGTATCATCGGGCAACTGCAAAAAGTCCACAATTACCACGCCAATTACACCCAAAGAAGCCAACGTTGCAAATACCATCACACCAATAAACGCAATACTACCCCACTGAATCCGCGCTCTGGACGTGCTTAAGGTTACTTTAGGCATGGCGGGCGGTGTATCAGTAATACGACGTGGCGCAACTAGGGGCGTTTCTTGGCTCGATTTTTTAGAGCTTCGTGGGGGAGCTTGGCTCGTATCGTAGTATCTTAAAACAAGGTCTGCGTCTAAGCCCAAAAAGAGGGCGTAATTGCGAAGCATCCCGCGCACTTGCACTTTATTTTCAGAGACACCAAATTCACCATTTTCAAAGGCTTCTAGGATGTTACGGCGTATTTTGAGCGCGTCAACCGCCTCATCAAGCGAAAGCTCTTTTAGGGTTCGGTTATCCCGCAGATAGTGTCCGAGCGCGTGGGCATCCATTCAGAAGTGTTCAGCCTTTGGTCATTTGGGAACTCGTATTGATTAAATCGTAAAGATACGAAAACGCAAAGGAGGGAATTTGGGGGGAAGAAACAAGAGAAGAAACAAGAAGAGGAAGGGGGCAGACAAGACCAACCCCCATAATAGCCCTCTTATTCGCTGGATTCAGCCACTTCTTCGGTAACTTCGGTTTCGGCATTAGCAGCAGCAAGTGCGCTGGCTTTTGCGGCGTTGTGGCGTGCCATAAATTCGTTCATTTCGCCTTCGCGAACCACATAAACGTTCAAGGCAGGCTGGGATTCTGTACCCAAACGCACAGTAACTGCATGATGACCCACTTCACGTAGACCATTGACGCTGATACGGCGGCGATTAATGTCACGACCTGTTACACGGAACAGTTCGTCAGCAATTTCTTGGGTGGTAACAGAACCAAACAATTTACCAGTGGTAGCAGCACGGCGTTCAAAGAACAATTCTGTGCCGTCAATGGCGCGTGCCACTTCGTTAACCAATTTTTCAAATTCAGCACGGCGCATTTCAACCTGTGCTAAAAGACGTTTTTGGCTCTTAACTGCGCCTGCGCTGGCTTGAACAGCGCGTTTGGTGGGGATGAGGTAATTGCGGGCGAAGCCATCGGCAACATCCACAATTTCACCAGCAACACCATGTTTGTAGATGTTTTGTAGTAGAATAACTTTCATGACCAAATCCTTGTTATAGACAAACACGCCCTCACAAGGGGGCATGGTCTTATCATAATGGACTAAATGGACTAAACAGGCGAATTATAAAGCAAGCCCCCCTTAAACACAAGACCACGCCCTGCATGGGGGTAAAACCGCCCCTCTTAAATATGGGTGTTTAGCACGCCCTTTAAGAGCGTATAGTGAATTTCGCTGGCGTATCTGCCCTCGCCGTCCAAATCGAGTCCAAACGGTTGTCCGTCTTTACTTTTAATGAGTACATCGCTGGCACGCGCTGAACGTACGCAACGATGCTTAAGGTGCTTCCCACGATACAACAAAGCCAAGACCCCTAATGTTACAGGAATCGACATGCCCTCTGCCACAATCACATCAAACAAACCATCATCTACGCTGGCATGGGGCGCAACAAATAAGCCTTGCCCAAAGTAACGCCCATTGGCGATTGCCGCGACAGTAATCGCGCCATCATACCAAAGTTTGCCATCTAAATAAATTTCTACAGGCTTGGCTTTATACCCAAAGAGGCTGGACACAATGGCTTTCAAATACGAGAGTGCGCCCCCCTTCGGTGAGTTTTCTATACGATGCACCACATCAATGCTAATGCCCGCGCTAGAGATGTTCAAAAAGTGTTGCTCGATGCCATTATAGCGTGCCAGCCCCACATCAATGGGGCGTTGGCGCGTATTGGCAATCCAGCGCACCGCGTCCATCGGTTTTAAGGGCGTTCCAGCCCCACGCGCCCAATCGCGCCCTGTACCCGCCGGAATACACCCAAACGATAGTTCTTGGTCGGGATGGGCGGTATTGTGCGCTAAAATGGCGTTGACGATAGTATTATTTGTGCCATCGCCCCCAATGCTAATGACACGGCGCACACCCTGCTCAGTGGCTTGTTTAATACAATTTGGCACATCATCGGGAAACTGTGTGATGACAGGATGCACATCCCCCAAAACAATCCTTAATTCGTGTTCTATCTCTTGCCAAACGGCTAGCCCTTTGCCACCGCCCGCGTGCGGATTAATAATAACCAGCGTCTTTGTCATGGTTTGCCCCTCCGCACCATGTTATAGGCGCGATGTGTAGTCGCCCTGAATAATCCATTTGTATGTTGTCAATTCGGCTAGTGCCATGGGTCCCCGCGCGTGAAGTTTTTGTGTGCTTACCGCCACTTCTGCGCCCAGCCCTAATGCACTACCGTCTGTAAAGCGCGTGCTGGCGTTCCAATACACACACGCGCTATCAATAGTGTTTAAGAACGCTTCGGCGTGCGCGGTCGTTTGCGTTAAAATACCGTCGCTGTGCTGGGTGCTGTGCTGGCGGATGTGTGCTACCGCTTCATCTAGCCCCGACACCACTTTTAAGCCCAGCGTTAGCCCCATCCATTCCGTGTCAAAATCTTCAGGTTCAGCAGGGAGTACGCGCTCATCATCCAAATAGGCAAGGGCGCGAGGGTCGGCTTTGAATACCACACCCGCCTTACCCAATTGTTTAACGACCTTTGGCAAAAAGTCCTTCGCAACCGCTTCATGTACCAAAAGCGTATCCAGCGCGTTACAAACAGCGGGGCGTTGGGTTTTAGCGTTTTCAATGACGGGCAAGCTGGCTTCTAAATTTGCGCTTTCGTCTACATAAAGATGACAAATGCCCATGCCCCCAATAATTACGGGAATGGTGCTGTGTTCACGGCAAAAATCGTGGAGTTTGCTACCCCCACGCGGAATGAGCATGTCAATATAGACGTGCATCTTTAGCATTTGCCCCACATAAACGCGGTCTGTGCTGGCAATCACTTGTACCGCATCTGATGGCAAACCATGTTCTGCCAACGCCATTTGTAACACCTCTGCCAATGCCATATTGCTATATAGTGTGTCACTGCCACCGCGCATAATAACGGCGTTGCCCGTTTTAAGCGCAAGTGTGGCAATGTCTACCGTCACATTGGGGCGCGACTCATAAATAACCCCTAGCACACCCACAGGCACGCGCCTTTTATACGCCGTAATGCCACTGTCTAGCGTGCGTTCTTCAAAGCGTTCGCCTACAGGGTCGGGCAGGGTTGCCACATGGCGCACATCGGCAATGATACCCGTCATCCGCGCCGTTAAGTCTAGCCTATCGCGTATCCACACGGGGTCTACGGCATTTTTATGGGCAAGCTCTAAATCTTGGGCATTTGCCTCTAGGATGTGTGGCGTATGCGCTTCTAGCTGGTCGGCAATCGTATGTAAAACAGCGTTTTTGGTGTCTGTAGATAGGGTTGCCAGCACATAGGAGGCTTCTCTGGCGCGTTTGCCCATGTCAATTAAGTCAATCATGGTTTTTGTTTCTGGCATCTTTTACTCCCTTTTTAATGACAGTGGTTACAATGTCAACTTCTATGCGTTGTCATTTACACAATATAGGGGGTAGAAGCCCCCGTTTTGGTTAAGCCTTTGGGGTCAATCACCACGTTTACACAGGCAGGCACGCCACTGGCAAAAGCACGCTCTAGCGCGGGCAAAATGTCATCGGGTTGCTCTACAAATTCGCCATAACCCCCCAACGCTTCCACCACTTTATCATAGCGCGTAAGTGCCAACGAGGTCGCAAACGCCCTATCTTCGCCCATCATGCTTTGAATTGGCAAGCGAATTTGCCCCCACCCTGCATCATTGCCCACAATACTCACAATGGGCAAGCCAAAGCGCACCGCCGTATCAAACTCAAAGCCGTTTAAGCCAAATGCGCCATCGCCATTAATAATGAGGACGCGCTTTTCTGGGAATAAGTGCTTGGCGGCAATTGCAAAGGGCGCACCCACCCCCAAACAGCCCAACGGGCCGGGGTCTAGCCATTGCCCCGAAAACGACAGGTCAATCACTTTGGCGCACGCGCTAACAATGTCACCCCCATCACCAATCACAATAGTATTTTCGTCAACGAAGGCGTTCAGTGCGCCCCCCATCCGAAAGTGGTTAATGGGTACATCGTCAAACGCCATCCACCGCGCTTGTTCATCGTCAAAGGGTTGCTCAAGCTCGCGCACGCGGTCACGCCACGTTTGCCAGTTCATCCCTTGCACGCCCTCTGATAGAGCCTCTAATAGCACACGAGAATTGGCGCAAATGGCAATATCCGCCACGCGATTATGATTGAGTTCGGCGGGGTCATTTTCAATTTGGATGAGTTTGGCGTTGCTGTTCCAGCCTTGCCCATACTTTAGCCTAAAGTCAAGAGGCGTGCCAATCATTAGCACCACATCTGCCTCTTTTAGGGCTTTGCCCCGTGAGGCTTTGAAGCAATTCGGGTGTGTCATGGGCAATGTACCACGCCCACCCCCATTGGTAAACACAGGGATTGCGCTGGCATCCGTAAGTTCACGAAGCGCAGCAGAAGCATCATCCCAATAGACTTGTGTGCCTGCCACAATGACGGGTGTTTTTGCATTACGTAATAGGGCAAAGATGGCTTTTAGCGCGTCCAAATTGGGCGCAGAAGCATCACTGTACACACGAGGAGGCATTTCTACGGCATCGGCTGTGCCAAACAGCACATCAAACGGCATTTCTACAAACACCGGTCCGGGGCGACCTGTCAGGGCGTGCGTATAAGCTTCGTGTAGTTTTTGCGGGATGTCGTCCGTTTTTTCGATGGTAAAGCTGGCTTTAGTGAAGGTTTTGAACATTTCGGTTTGGGGCATTTCTTGCAGTGCGCCCATTCCCTTTGTCGCTAGTGGGGCAGCCCCACCGATGAGTAACAAAGGGCTGCGTGCCTGATACGCATTTGCCACGCCCGTGACCGCATCAGTTACGCCCGGTCCGGCAGTGACCACACACACGCCCACATTGCGCGTTAGCCTTGCGTGGGCATCGGCGGCATGGGCGGCAGCTTGCTCGTGCCTAAAGTCGATGATATGAATGCCATGATTCGCGCATCCGTCATAAATAGGGGCAACATGCCCACCGCAAAGCGTGTAAATGGTGCTGATGCCTTGCGCCTTCAAAGAACGGGCGACCATCTCGCCCCCATTATAAAATTGCATCAAAAAACCTCCTTTTGGCAATAACGTTATTTTGCTAACAAGAACTCTTTCGTTAAAAATTGTGGGGGTGTTTTCGTTTCTGTCGGCAGATAAATAATGGTGGGTATACCCACTTGCTCGGCAAATTGGCACATCAAAGGACCCACTTCTTCCCATGGTAAACCACCTAAACCACAGCCTAACGCGGGTAAAGCAAGTGAGCTTACATCCCATTCCTTGATGTGGTCTTTAACCCACGCTAAACCGTCAACAATATACTGAATGTCCGAGTTCTCTTTCCAGTGCTTTTTGGTAGGGAACAATAAAAACCAAGTCGGTTTTTCTTGCGATAATGTACCTTCTGATAACTGCGAAGCAAGAGATGTTTCACGCTTAACGAGAAATGGCTTACCAACAACAAGTTCTTTTTGCTTACATAAATCTTGATAGCGAACATAAACATCAGGAAACTGATATTTAGCGCGTGATGCCAAGCCTTTTCCCATTACACCCACTGTATTTACACTGACAGTTAATGTTTGTGCCTGTGAAAGGAACATATCTCCTTGTATGAGTGTAATTCTTGTTCCATTCAGAATATTTTTGTAATCTGGCATAAAGAAGAGACAGGGTTCTTTGACCACAGAAACCTCTTTTGGAACGATAGAACTCACGGCATCATACGCACCATTGCCATATACATAAACGCTATCAATGGTTTCTGGAGGGGCATATTCTGGAATGAGACACTCTGCCATAATCTTACGCTTCGAACCGTCATCTTCTCCCCAAAACTCTAGTCCCAAATGTTGCTGAATTTCTTTTAATGGGGCTTCACTAAATGGAAAAATTTGGCTCAGATTGTGTGCAGCATTACCATCGGCAATGTAAGCACCCTCTTGTTTTATAAGGTCAGGTTTAAGCCGTAAGATAGCAATTTTCGAGATGTCTTTTTCTCTTGTAACACGATAAAGCATGGGGTTGCGAGGCTGAAAATAAAAATTAGCATATTCCCAAAGACTTCTACCATTAGGTGCTTTGATAGACTGACGGCGACTAACAATCCCCTCGTCATAAATGGGTTGATATGTCAAATTCAGTTTTTCCATTTGAGTGTGTGAAAGTACACCATGCTCAAATATAGAGGGCAGATTGTCGATATGAGTGATGTAGTAAAGACCATCAATGCAATACACCATCGTATACCAGCCTATCCACTTTTATATGTCGTCTATTTTAGCACCTATCTATAATATAGCGACAATTGCCAAACAATCCCACTCCCTACTCTAGTTCTGCGCGGATGGCTTGCGCCAGCACTTTGTTAATGCCCTCTACTTTGCACAAATCCTCCAATGTGGCGTTTTTAATGGCATCAATACTATTGCCAAAGTGCTTTAGTAGTGCCTTGCGCTTCTTCATTCCAATACCCGGGATCGACTCTAAACGGCTCACCATGCCCGCTTTATCGCGCCGTTTGCGATGGCTAGTGATGGCGAAACGGTGTGCCTCATCACGAACACGCTGTATCAGATACAGGGCGGGGCTGCGCCTATCCAACACAATGCTTTGGCTTTGGTGGGGGATAAACAGTTCTTCAAACTGCTTTGCCAAGCCCGCCACTGGCACACGGTCGGTTAGCCCAAAGGTTTCGAGCACCTCTACCGCAACACCCAATTGCCCCTTACCGCCGTCAATCAAGAGCAAGTCAGGGAGTTTTTTCCACGTTTCATCTGCATCATCACTGGGCTTCACAGGTTCTTGGCGGGCGGGGTCGGTTTGAGCATCTTGCCAGCGCAAAAACCGCCGTGTTAGGGCTTCTCGCATACTCTGAAAGTCATCAGAACCCCCATGTGTGACAGTGCGAATGTTAAACCGCCGATACTCTGCCTTTGCTGATACCCCTTGATTAAACACCACACGACTCGCTGTAATGGCTGTGCCTTGTGTCGTGCTAATGTCAAAACACTCAATGCGGTTGGGGATGCGAGGCAAATTGAGCGCGGTTTGTAGCTCGGATAACGCCACTTCTTGCTTAGTGGTGTCGGTTTCATAGTGAACACGCATCATTCGCATGGCTTCGGTGGCGTTCTCTTGTGCCATGTTGATAAGGTTGTGCTTGTCGCCCCGTTGTGGCACAGTAATTTCTATCTTCTTGCCCCCACGCTTATCGCGTAGCCAACGCTCAATAATCTTGGCTTCTTCGACTTCGTTGGGCAATAAAATTTCGTTGGGGATGTCGCCACTATCGCTGTAAAATTGCGTTAAGAATTGCTCTAGCACAGCGGCATCGGTTTCTTCGTCAGCGTTTTCTAACACACGGGAATCGCTTCCGATGAGCTTGCCATTACGAATAAACAAAATTTGCACCACCGCCTCGCCATCCTCACGGGCAATAGCAATTACGTCTTGGTCGGTCATCTTTGGGCTAACGGCTTTGTGGCGCGTGGTAATAAACTCAATGGCTTTCACTTGGTCACGCAGTACGGCGGCTTTTTCAAAGTTAAGGTTTTCGCTTTCGGTCAGCATTTGGCGTTCCAAACGCGCCATCACGTCCTCACTTTTGCCTCCCAGTACGTCCATCAGTTCTTTTATCATGGCGCGGTATTGCTCTTTGTTCACAGCCCCAATGCAGGGCGCATTACACAGCTTAATATCATAAAACAGGCACGCCCGTTCATCTTTACCGTTAATCACGCGGTCACATGTTAAATAAGGGAAGGCACGCCGTAGCACACGCAAGGTATTTTGTACTGCCCACATCGCCGCATAGGGCCCAAAATAACGTGCGCCATCATTTTCAATGCGCCGTGTGGTTTCTACGCGCGGGTAATCATCTTGCCAAGTAACGCGAATATACGGATAGCGTTTATCATCTTTAAGGCTAATGTTGTACTTGGGCTTATGCTGTTTAATCAGGCTTTCTTCGGTGATAAGGGCTTTAATTTCAGTGTCGCACAGGATGTAATCAATATGCGACACCTGATTTCTCATGCGAATAGTCTTATTACGCTTGTCTGCAAACTCGGTAAAGTAGCTTCGCACTCGGTTTCGCAGGCTTTTTGCTTTGCCAATATAAATAATTTTATCCTGCGCGTTTTTCATCAAGTACACGCCGGGCTTAATGGGCAAATTCTTTAGAATTGTCTTGAGGTGTTCACTGGGTTCATAGGGCATAAAAGTCTACCGTGTGCGCTGAACAATGGATAGTTTGTTCTATATTGTAGCGCGATTTAGGCGTTTTTGTAGGGGCGCACCCAGAGGGCGATTCGGTGAATCGCCCGTACATGGCATAGAGTAACCTACACAGTGCGTATTATTCTGCCACCAAACGAACAAACTTACGTTTGCCCACCTGTAGCACCATTGGCAACATGCCCAATGTAATCGTTGCTTGTGTGTCCTTAACGGCTTCCCCGTTCAGGCGGATACCGTCATTTTGCATCAACGATTTGGCTTCGCTACCACTGGCAACCATCTTCAAATCACGCAGAATATCCAGCACTTTGGCATCCGCTTTTAGCACTTCTTGGGGGATGTTATCGGGTACGGCATCTTTGGATTTGCTACGGAAAACTTCATCCCAGCGTTTTTGTGCGCCTTCAGCGGCTTCGGGGCTATGAAAAATCGCCACAATGTCACGCGCTAAGCGCATTTTGGCTTCGTTAGGGTGTTGTGTGCCATCGGCAAGACCGCGCTCTAGCTCATCCATCTCGGCGGTTTGCCAGCCCAAAATGAGCTTGTAGTAAAGGGGCATAGCACTGTCAGGGATGCTCATCACCTTGCCGTACATATCCCAAGCCTCACTTAACAGGGGAATGTGATTGCCTGTGCTTTTGCTCATCTTTGCCGAGCCGTCTGTGCCGGGCAGGCTTTCGCCCATGATGATGGCAATTTGGGGTTTTTGCCCCAAGCCCTGTTGTAGTTTGCGCCCCGCCACTAAGATATTAAAGAGTTGGTCTTGACCACCCACTTGGACATCGGCTTCTTGGGCGACAGCATCATAGGCTTGCATTAGGGCATAGAAAAATTCGTGTAAGTAAATGGGGTGATTTGCCTCAACACGCTTGGCAAAGTTTTCTCGCACTAAAAATTGTTGCACCGTAAAATTACTTGCCAAGCGAATAATGTCGGCAAAATCGAGCGTTGAAAGCCATTCGTCGTTACGGCGCACGCGCGTTTTTTCAGGGTCTAAAATTTTAAAGGCTTGTTCGGCATACGTTTTTGCGTTTTCGTCCACTTGTTCAGCCGTTAGTTGTTCACGCGCCTTGTCCTTGTCCGAAGGGTCACCAATCAGGCTGGTAAACGTCCCGACCAAGAAAGTAACGTCATGCCCAAAGTCTTGAAATTGGCGCAATTTTCTCATGGTAATGGTATGCCCAAGGTGCAAATCTGCGGTGCGTGGGTCATAACCACAGTACACGCGCAAGCCTCGCCCCTCTTTTTCGGCTTCTATCAGGCGTTCTTTTAGGGCTTGGCGCATTTCTTCTTTGGTACGGGGGTCGCCATACGCTGCCCCAAACATCAGCACATCTAATTGTTCTTCTATGGTAGCCATCGCGTTCCTTTGCCTTTTTGTTGGTTGCTTTTAATCCATAAGCCCTTATTATAGCACTTTGACGCGCCCTTGTTCAGTGAGGGCTAAACTCGCTATAATTTGCAAGACAGCATGGATATGACCTTTTGTGAACCCCAATGAACTATTAGATGGGCTTTCTGCTTGCCCATTAAAGGACACGACACCCTATGAAACGTATGACCAGCGAAGAAGTAAGGCAAGCCTTCTTAGATTTTTTTGTAGAAATGGGGCATAAGCACGTTTCGTCCTCGTCGCTTGTCCCTGCCAATGACCCTACCTTGCTGTTTGCAAATTCGGGCATGGTGCAGTTTAAGGACGTTTTTCTGGGGCAGGATAAGCGCGATTATAAGCGTGCCACCACGTCGCAAAAGTGTATGCGCGTAAGTGGCAAGCACAATGACCTAGAAAACGTGGGACCTTCGCCCCGTCACCACACCTTCTTTGAAATGCTCGGCAACTTTAGCTTTGGTGACTATTTTAAGCGTGATGCCATCCGCTACGCATGGCACTTAGTTACAGAAGTGTATGGGCTTCCTAAAGAGCGCATTGCCGTGACCGTGTATAAAAATGACAATGAAGCCTATGACCTGTGGACAAATGACATTGGCATCCCACCCAGCCGCGTTACGCGCTTGGGCGCAAAAACGAACTTTTGGCAAATGGCAGAAACCGGTCCGTGTGGACCCTGTAGCGAAATTTTTTGGGATAAAAGCCCCGAATTGGGCGAGGACAGCGTTCAACAATCGTTTTTAGATGATGATGACCGCTTCTTAGAAATTTGGAACTTGGTCTTTATGCAGTTTAATCGCACCGCCCCCGACCCCGAACACACGGGCGCGTATGATGCACCCCTCCCTAACCCTTGCGTGGATACGGGCATGGGGCTAGAACGCATCTTGATGATTATGCAAGAGGGCGATTCTAACTATGATACCGACCTGTTCATGTCTATCATCAAAGCCACACAAGCCCTCACTGGCGAAAGTGATGAGCAAGTACGCAAAAATTATGTGCCGTACCGCGTCATCGCCGACCATGTTCGCGCAGCCGTCTTTCTGATTGCTGATGGCGTAATGCCCGGTGCAAAAGGTCGTGAATCGGTGTGCCGTTTGGTCATTCGGCGCGCGTCACGCTTTGGGCGTAAACTTGGCTTTACTGCGCCATTCTTGGGCAAGGTGGCACAAGCCGTCATCAACAGCATGGGCGGACATTACACCGAGCTATTAGAACGTGCTGACTTTATCAAGCGTGCCATTACAACCGAAGAAGAACGCTTCTTAAAAACCCTAGAAGTGGGCTTGAACACGCTAGAAAATATGCTAGCAGAATTGCCAAGCGGTGGCACACTAACAGGCGAACAAGCCTTCTTTCTAAAAGCCACTGTGGGCTTGCCCTTTCAAGTGACCAAAGATATTTGCGATGAACAAGGCTACGCCGTAGACGAAGAAGCCTTCTTAAAAGCCGAAGAAAACCACTCGCTCATTAGTGGTGGCGGGCAGGCGATGGGCAAAATTGAATCGGCGGAGTTTTACACCGAGCTACTAGACACGCTTAAAGCCCAAAACGCCCTGCCCAGCGAAGGCGTGCGCTATAACCCCTATACCAACGATGGCACGTCTGCCCGTGTAGTGGCTATTTTGCGCGATGGACAAACCGTGACTAATGCCATTGTGGGCGAAAAAGTGGCGGTTGTCCTTGATGCCACAGGCTTTTATGTTGAAAGTGGCGGTCAAGTCAGCGATAGCGGTTTGATTAGCGGTGATGGTTGGCAAATTGAAGTAGAGGACATGAAGAAGCCCGTTAGTGGTCTCATCTTGCACATTGGCGAAGTGGTACAAGGCACACCCACCACAGGCAATATCGCCACTGCCCAAGTCGCATTAGACCGCCGCAATGACATTATTCGCAACCACACCGCCACCCACTTGCTTCATGCTGCCCTACGCGGACGCTTAGGGACGCACGTCCAACAGCGCGGTTCATTGGTTGCACCCGACCGCCTGCGTTTTGACTTTTCTCATGATGCTAAAGTGAACGAAGATGAATTGATTGCCATAGAAACCGCAGTCAACGAAGCCATCCTCAAGAATTATGGCGTAGACATTGCCAGCAAATCCATAGACGAAGCCCGTAAAGAGGGCGCAATGGCACTCTTTGGCGAAAAATATGGTGACGTGGTGCGGACAGTACGCATTGGCGACTATAGCTATGAGCTGTGTGGTGGCGTGCATGTGGGCGAAACGGGCGAAATTGGCGCGTTTGTGTTTACGGGTGAAAACGCAGTCAGCGCAGGCATCCGCCGTATTGAAGCCCTGACAGGGCGCGAAGCGGTGCGCTATATCCAAGAACGCCTAAGCACCCTAGACCGCCTAAGCGAAACATTGGGCGGGGGTAACCTGCTTCATAAACTAGCGGGGCTACAAGCCGAGCTTGCCAGCACGAAGAAACAAGTGGCACAGCTACAGTCTAAACTCGCCAAAGTGCAGTTTGACGCGCTCATGAGCAACGCAGAAACAATCGGGGGCAAGACGGTTCTTATTGCCCAAGTGAGTGGCGTAACCAGCGATACGCTCCGTGAAATGACCGACTGGTTTAAGGACAACGTTAAGCAAAACGGTGTAGTGGTGTTGGGTGCAGACCTAGACGGCAAGCCTTCAATCATTGTGGCAGTGACTGATGACCTTGTGAAAACGGGCGTTAAAGCTGGTGACCTCATTAAGCCCATTGCGGCTATTGTTGGGGGCGGTGGCGGGGGTCGTCCGAACTTAGCACAAGCAGGGGGCAAAGACAGCGAAAAACTGCCCGAAGCCCTCGCTAAAGCCCACGAGTTATTGACGTAAGGTGGCTATGTCCCAACGCCCAGAATACATTCAGCTAGATGCTAACGATGATGTAGCACACCTCCGCGATAGACTGTCATTTATTCGCGGAAAGCGTGTGCTGCTCATTTGGCCCGAACAAGGCACAGCGCTCACGCGCAAACTTGACCTTGTGCTGATTCAGCGGGAGGCAAAGCGGCGTGCCATTCAGCTTGCACTCGTTACGCATGACCCCGAAGTCATTCAGCACGCCAAAGAGCTAGAAATTAGCACGTTTAGTCATGTGGGCGAAAGTGACCGCGCACGCTGGCGCAGAGGGCGCAACAAAGTATTTACCCAACGTCATCATAAGCCCGCCGATGAACTTGCTCCAGAAGACTTGTTGCCCGTTGCCAGCCGTGTGCGGGGCAAGCGCAATGAGCTTTCACGGTGGCAAATGTTTGGGTTACGCCTAGCGGTGCTGTTCTTTTTAGCTATTGTCATGGGCATAACGGCGTTCTTTCTTGTGCCGTCTGCCGAAATTGTCATTACGCTTGCGCCCCAAAGCGTCAGTGTGAATACCACCCTCATCGCAGACCCCAACCTTAGCGATATTGACGTAGAAAATGGACTGATTCCTGCGTCTTTATTGCGTGCAGAAGTGCAAACCGTTGGCACACTTACGACCACAGGTAGCCTATCATTAGGCAATGAATTTGCTATTGGGGTTGCGCTGTTTACCAATGAAACCGATGCCACCGTTACCATTCCTGACAATACGACCCTCAGCACCAGTGCCGGCACGCCCATCTTGTTTAAGACGATTGCGCCCTTAACACTGGGGGCGGGCGTGGGCGAACGGGGTGAAGTGGGCATAGAAGCCATGCCTGCGGCAGATGCACGAAGCGGTAACGTAGACGCGGGCTTGATTAATACCGTGGTGGGTGACCTTAACGGCAGTGTAACCGTCCGCAACCTTGCGCCCACCACAGGGGGCGTTACGCGCCAAGTGGTTATTGTTACCCAAGAAGACCGTGACCGACTGCTTGCCATTGTACGCGGTCAGTTGCAGGCGGTGGCGTATGACGAAATGCTCGCCACGCTCACCGATACCCAAGTGATTGTCATTGAAACGGTACGCATTGCCGAAGAACGCAACGACTGGACAACCTTTAGCCATGATGAAGGCGATGCCACCGAAACGCTCTCACTCACCATGAAAGCCATTGTAACGGCACTAACGCTGGATGACCGCTACGGACGACAAATTGTGTTTGCACAGCTTTCTGCACAAAAACCAAGTGGGCAAATTTTGCAAGCCGATAGCTTTATTTACACACGGGGCGCAGTTAGCGATATTACCCCCCAAAACCGCGTGACGTTTAGCGCACAGGGTGACGTGCAAGCCATCACCCAAGTCAACACGCAAGCCCTCTTAGAGCGCATTGCCAACCAAACGCCCGAAGAAGCGATGCGCCTTGTTCGGGATTACGGCAGGCTTACGCCCCAAGATACGGTTGAAATTCGGGTGTCTCCGCCAGAGTTTTGGCAACTTCCCGCCCTGCCTGTACGTATGACATTTATCATTAGGGTGCAACCCGAATGACGCGTTACCTGTGCATCGACCACGGGCTAAAGCGCATTGGGCTGGCAATTAGCGATGAAGGGGGCTTATTTGCGCGAGAACTGGGCATTTTAGAGCGCAAATCTAAGCAAGAGGACTTTGATGCCCTTAACGCCATTCTCACCCGTGAAGGGGCGCAAGCCATCATTATTGGCATTCCCTATAGCGATGTACCAGAGGGCGTATACACCCAATCCGATACGGTGCGCCTGTGGAAAACACGCTTTGCAGAAACCACCCCCCTTCCTATCATCGAATGGGATGAGCAATTAAGCAGTGATGATGCCCGTGAGATTGCCAAGCACCTACGGCGTAAACCAACCGAACACATAGACGACCTAGCCGCACGAGTGATTTTACAAAGCTATTTAGATGCTCGGCACGAAGGTCTCGCCAACGAGGACGAAGAATGACGATAGAACGCTTGCTTAAAGCAATGATTTTAATGGCAGTAGTGGGGGTATTTGTGGGCGCGGTGGGGCTGGGTGTCTTGCTGATTGTCAGCGGTGGCAACCCCATCTCTTGGGTGCAAAATACCTTTATTCGTTTTTCTTTATCGTCGCGCACAGAAGAAATCAATCGCGCTATTGGCACAAACGATACGCCCATTCGCTTTAGTATTAACAGTGGTGACGCGCCCGCATTGGTCGCAAGAAACCTCGTCAACGCCAGCCTCATTGCTGACCCCGTGCTATTTGTAAATTATCTGCGTGCAGAAGGGCTAGACACCCAGCTAGAAGCCGGCGTTTACTTTCTCAATCAGGCGCAAAATATCCCCCAAATTGCCAATACGCTCATTGATTCACGCAATAGCAGTATTCGCTTTCGGGTAGTAGAAGGCACACGCCTAGAAGAAGTTGCCGAAGCCATCGATGCTATCCGCCTCTTTGGGTTTACAGGCGCAGAATTTTTAGCCACAACAGGCGTAGGCGCGTCTATAGACCCCGACCTTGCGGGCTTATTGGGTGTGCCTGTAGTGGGCGATACCTTGCAGGCTTCGCTAGAGGGCTTTATGTTCCCCGATACGTATGTATTCCCGCCCGACATTACCGCCCTAGAGCTACGTGACCAATTGCTAGAGGCGTTTGTTGGCGCGGTGGGCGTGCCACTGTTTAATGATGCCACCACGCAAGGCTGGACAATGCGCCAAGCCGTCACGCTGGCTTCAATTGCCGAGCGCGAAGCGGTTTGGGATGATGAGCATGTCCTAATTACCAGCGTGTATCGCAATCGCCTAGACGTGGATATGCTGTTACAAGCCGACCCCACCGTACAATATGCGCTGAATGGAACGCGTGGGCGTTGGTGGACAAATATCACCCAAGCCGACTATCGAAACGTAACTTCGCCCTATAATACGTATTTGAATAAAGGGCTTCCGCCATCCCCCATTGCCAGCCCTAGCCTTTCTGCCATACGCGCAGCCATTTACCCCGCCGAGTCCAGCTATTTTTACTTTAGGGCGCGGTGTGACGGCTCTAACTATCACAATTTTGCCACCACGTACGATGAGCATCTTGCCAATGGGTGCTAAAGCGTTACGCCTGTGCGCGTTTATGATGGTGCTAGTGTGCGTGGCGTGTGTGCAATACCCCCCCATAGCAAAAATAGCGTTGCTTGCGCCCTTTGAGGGGGAGAACCGCTACATTGGCTATAACGCGCTATATGCGTCATGGATGGCACTGGCAGAAGCAGACCAACCTTCCAGCATGTTGCTTGCCATTGATGATGGGGGCAGGCAAGACAGCGCACTCGACCGCGCCAAAGCCATTAAGCAAGACCCTAGCGTCAGGGCGGTGCTGTTGGTGGGCGATGATGCCCTTAGCGAGCCTGTGCGCCAAGCCTTAGACGGCTTACCATTGCTGGTAGTCAGCGCAGAGGGTGAATTGCCCGATGAGGCGTTTACGGCGCGTTATTTAGCTAGCGCAGAGTTTGCGCCTGTGCCGAGTATCTTTGCCATCAACGCCTATAATGCCATGCAAGAAGCCCTAGAACTAATTTCTGCGCCCTAGTATGGCATCGTAAAACAGGGGCAAAGGCTCAACGGGCGTGCTACTATACGTAATCGCTTCTAGGAGCAACGCCTTTGCTTCGCCCGCTTTTAGCAAATCATTGGCATGAATCACACCCATTTTGTCGCCATTGCGCACGCGGTCGCCCACTTTAACGGTAAGGACTACGCCAACGGCATGGTCGATACTATCCTCTTTTTTGGCGCGTCCCGCCCCTAATACCAACGAAGCAATCGCCACTTTTTCGGCGTTTACGCCTGAAATATAGCCGTTTTCTGTGGCAAACACACCTAATTGTTCACGCGCTTGGGGCAAAAGCTCGGGGTTGTCTATCATGGCAAGGTTGCCCCCTTGCCCTTCTACCATTTGCCTAAACTTCTCAAACGCCTTGCCATTGCTTAGGTTATCTTCTAACAGTTTGCGAGTGGTATCGGGGTCTACCCAATGTTTTTCGCGTCCTGCCAAAAGCAACATATAACGGGCAATCTCTAAACAGTGTTCGCGCAGGTCGGGCGCACCGCCCCCCTTTAGCGTTTCGATGGCTTCTTTTACTTCAAGCGCGTTACCAATGGTATAGCCGAGCGGTTGGTTCATATCCGAAAGTAATGCCACCATATCGCGTCCGGCATCTGCGCCAATACGTACCATTACTTTTGCCAGTTCGCGCGCTTCGTCTAGCGTGGTCATAAACGCACCACTGCCCCACTTGACATCCAGCACAATGCCCTGTGCGCCCGATGCCAGCTTTTTGCTCATGATGCTACTGGCAATAAGGGGCAGGCTTGGCACAGTGGCGGTTACGTCCCGTAGGGCATAAAGTTTGCCATCGGCAGGGGCAAGCACGCCCGTTTGCCCTGCCAGCGCAATCCCGTTTTGGCGGGCAAGGCGGGCAAATTCTTCTTCGGTTAAGTTGACATTAAAGCCTTCAATGGCTTCTAGCTTATCCAGTGTGCCACCGCTAAAGCCCAAGCCACGCCCACTCATTTTGGCACATGGCACGCCGCACGATGCCACCAATGGCAACACCACGAGCGTTGTTTTATCGCCCACACCGCCGGATGAGTGCTTATCGATGGCATAATCAGTGATAGAGCTTAAGTCCATCATGTGTCCCGATTGCGCCATTGCCATCGTCAGCGTAACGGTTTCTTCACGGGTCATGCCCTTAAAATAGGTTGCCATTAAGAACGCTGATACTTGATAATCGGGGATATTGCCCAGCGTGTATTGTTCAATAAACCAGCGAATTTCTGTTGTTGTTAGGGCTTCGCCATCTCGTTTTTTTTCGATAATATCTACCATGCGTAACATAAAACAATCCTTTTGGTTTATTTTTGTTGCCCTACAAACCTTTTCGTTTGTCAGTTATCATTGTAGCGTTTTGATAAGCGCATGGCTATAACGAAAGAAAATCGTAAGGCTTGTGCGGTATTGAGTGAATAGTCTTATACTTTAGAAAGGGTATATCTCCATGGTTCAAAAAGTCAAGAATGACGAAAAACAAGCGCAAACGCGCCTCATCTTAGGTGCCATTGGCGTGGGTGCGTTGGTGATTGCGCTAGGGTTTATTTTGCTATCGGCTTCGGGTGGCGGGCTAGGGCGCGCCAACATTGATTACGAGAGCATTCCCGTTACAAAAACCAACGACGGCGCATGGGTACTTGGGGAAGCCGAAGCCCCATTTACACTGGTTGTCTTTGAGGACTTTATGTGTTCACATTGCCAAGCCTATGAACCCGACCTAGAAGCCTACATTAAAGAATTTGTGGCGACAGGGCGCGCAAAGTTCGAGTTCCGCATGCTCCAAACTTCCAGCCCTTCGCCCCTCATGTTCCAGCTGGCACAATGCGCCGATGAAATTGACGAAGGTAGCTTCTTCAAGGCACGCGAAGAATTGTTCCATATGGCGCGTGCAGGGTGGCGTGCGGATAGTAGCCCACGCGCTTTTGCTGATACATTGGGCTTAAACTATACTGAAATTCTCTCTTGCCAACGCGATGCAAACCAGTGGCAAGTGGACGCACAATTGGCGCAACAATTAGGCGCAAGTGGCACACCCGCCGTCTTTGTGCGTGTTAACAATTCTACGCCCCGTACCGAAGTGAACCTAGGACCTCGCCCAGACATCAGCACCCTACGCAACTACATTAATGCCCAATTCCCTGCCACCAACTAGGAATTAACCGCATTAAAAAATCAAAAGGGGCATCGCTGAATGCCCCTTTGCGTTAGCATTATTTGCCGTAATTGCTAGTTGTTTTTTCTTGAGGGCTTCGCCCTCAAACACCCACAAGGGATTAGCATCCCTTGACCCCTTTATGCCCGCTTTTTGCAAAAAGTGGTGGCGTTTGGGTAAAAAACCCTGTAAAAGTCAGGGACTCGCAATCAGGGTATTATTTTTGTGATGGCACAACAACCACGCCATTACTTCTTGTCGGCGTGTGTCCATGTCAATTGGTCGCGCACTTGCAAATCGGTATGGCGAATCTTCATGGCAAGGTCGGCAGCAAGATTACGCATTAAGCGATAGCCCAATTGGGGGTAAGTGTCGCACAAGAGCATCAGCTTATCACGAGGAATAACGATAAGATGGGTATCTTGTTGTGAGCAACGCGCACTCGCCGAGCGCAAGCCTTCATCCACCAACGCCACCTCACCAAAAGACTGCCCGCGCCGAAGTGTGGCAATGGTGTGGGATTGTTCGGCTTCTCTGCCAATAAGGGCAGGGTTGACTTGAATTTGTACTTCGCCACTGGCAATAATATACATTTCGTCGCCGGGCGTATTTTCCTCGAAGATGACATCACCAGCTTGGTAATGATGCTCTGTACAGATAGAGCCAACCAATTCAAGCTGTGTGTTTGTCAGTTCATCGAAGATGTCTGCTTGACGTAAGATAGAGACGACAGACATCCTAAACTCCTATAACTATTTATGAGAGCAACTTTTATTTATTTTAGCACACATCCCCTTACACGCCAATAAACCTTGAAATGTTATGAGGGGGTGTGCCTTGCCGAACCACATTCGTGCTTTACTTCGGCTGAGTATCCGATGAGGTGCGCCCAAGCCAGCGTTTTAACAGTTGTTTAGGGCGGGTGTCGCTTTTTGTCAGCCACCACCAGCGCGTTTGTGAATAGCCTAGCCGATGGAGCATATAGCCTGTAGCTTTATGAAACTGGTAACGCTCGATGAGATTCATTTGGCGTTTCCAGTCGCCAATGCGCCCACCGCGTGTTTTGGCTTGTTCGTTAGGGATAAAATTCTCCTCAAAGTCGGTTTTATCATGCACATTTTTTAACAGCGTGTCATCGTAAGGTGCGCCAATAAAATCAAAAATTTTGGCATAGTGTTCAAAGGGGTTTTGCCGCAGGGCTTCGTAGCGTATCTCTAAAAAGTTTTGCTCACCAAGCTCCTGTTTGTATTTTAGCCCCGTCAGTACCGAGTCCTTCCAGCTTTTGGCGTGGGTAGGTACATCCTTTACGAAACCTGTGCGCCATTGTGGTATCCAAGAGCGTGAGGCTAGCTTGGCAGACACGCCCACATCTCGCCCATCGCGGATAATATAAATAAAGCGCGCATCTGGAATGATTTCTAGTATCAACGGAACATGATAAATGTGGTCGGGCGTTTTTTCTACCAAAAAGCGGTGATGCGGTTTTAAGGTTTGAGCAAATTTTTTTAGAAGGGTGTTTTGGCAAATTTCAAAAATTTCTTCACGGGTAAATACACTTCCAAAGCCAAAGTTGATGGGTTTTTCTTTGGAAGGATATTTCTGTGTTGCCTTAAAAAACACGCCAAAGGCATCGGGCGTAAACAATCGAGTTTCTGAAAGTGTGGCAATTTGCGGGTGTGCCTCGCAAATATCCAGCGTCCATGTGGTGCCAGAACGCGCTGCACCCATAATGAAAACGGGCGGACATTGTAATTGGTCTAGGCTTTTCATCAGGGTTTCCAGTTTTATAGAGTGGTCATTAGATGTATTTTATACGACTAAAGAGGGATTGTGTAGCGCATCGCTTGATTTTCTTAGCTTAAATTACTATACTCATTTCATCACAACCTAAACACAAACAGGATGATTTGAAACGTTATGCAACAGGAACGAGTGACGAACAGTATTTATGTCTTTACAAGCGACCTTTACGCACAGGTGACGGCAAGCGTTGTCATTACGTCACAGGGGGCTGTATTGGTGGATACGCTGCTATATCCCGAAGAAACCTTGCAAATGCGCCAGTTTGTGCAAGACCGTTTAGGTGTACCCGTTAAATACGTCATTAATACACATCATCACGCCGACCATACACTAGGCACGTGCCTTTTTGAGGGCGCACAGGTGATTGCCCACCGCCGTTGTTATGATTTATTAAATACACGCGGACGCGATAGCCTTGCCCGTATGAAAACCGCCAACAACGCCGAAGAACTACAAGATGTTGAGGTGGTATTGCCCAATGTGCTGTTTGATGACCGCCTAACGCTAGATCTAGGAGACAAAACGCTTTATCTGTGGCATACACCAGGTCATAGTGCTGATGGCATTGTGTGCTATGTTGAAGATGAACAAGTTTTGTTTGGTGCAGATATTGTGATGCCTATTCCTTATTTTGTGGATGGCAGTTACAACGATTTTTTAATCTCATTAGAGGGCTTAAAAGACCGCGCATACGAAACTGTCGTTCAGGGGCATGGCGATGTTATTCTAAAAGGCGAAATAGAAGGCAAACTTCAAGAGGATATTGCCTACTTAACCAAGCTACGTGCGGCAGTTGATAAAGCCCTACAATCTTCTAGCAATGCCACAAAACAAGAACGTGCGCTCGAAGCCATTCGGATAGAAGCGTGTGGAAAAAACCGTGTGCTGTTAAATGGGGCAGTACAACAGCTTCATATAAACAACATTCACGCACTTGCAAAGCAACGTCGTAACGAGCTTCTTGAAGCCAAATAACCCTAACAAGAGCGCGATAATTTCAGTCAGAAGGAAGTGACAAATGTCTGAAGATGCAACTTACCTAACACCAGAAGGCAAAGAAGAACTGGAACGTGAGCTAGAAACCCTGACCACAGTAAAACGCCCCGAACTTGCTATCAAGCTAAAAGAGGCGGTTTCGATGGGTGACCTAAAAGAAAATGCCGACTACCACGATACCCGTGAGCAAATGTCCATGCTAGATGGGCGCATCCAACGCCTAGAATACATCCTTAGAAATGCCGTTCTCATTGAACACACAGGCAACACCGACGAAGTGCGGATTGGCTCTACAGTGACCATCCGTGAAGTTGGCACTAAGGAAACCGAAATTTATACCATTGTGGGCGCAGCCGAAGCCAACCCCCGCGAAGGACGCATTTCACAAAAAAGCCCCATTGGCGCAGCCTTGCTGGGCGCAAAGAAAAAGCAAAAAGTGAACGTAGAAACACCGAACGGTAAAATTGAGTTTGAAATCGTCAAAATCGAATAAATCTGTCCTGGGGGCATAAGAAACCCTATGCCCCCTTCCCCACGCCTTAGCCCAAAATACCCCCTTTTTAGATTATCTCTGTTCTGAACGCTCGTTTGTGATAGAATGGTACGCCGTTTCAAGCGTCCGATTTTTGACAAGTTTTGATGAGAGAAGTACATGAATATTGTGGTTAGCGGGTCTATCGCCTACGACTATCTAATGCGTTTTCCGGGTAGTTTTAAGCAACACATCCTCACTGAATCCTTAAACCAAGTGAGTTTGAGCTTCTTAGTGGACGATATGACAAAGCACTGGGGCGGTGTTGCTCCAAATATCGCCTTTACCATGGCAAAGCTGGGCTTACGTCCTATTTTAATGGGAACAGCCGGGCGTGATTTTACGGATTACCGCGACTGGCTAGAGCAATCTAACGTTGATACCCGCGCTGTCCGCCAATTTGAGGACATCTTTACCGCCTCTTTCTTTTGCAACACAGACAATGAAAACAATCAAATCGCCTCTTTTTATGGAGGTGCCATGGCGCGTTCTAAGGACTATCATTTGCTAGACCTAGACTTTACGCCCGACTTGGTGATTATTTCCCCCAATGACCCTGTGGCAATGAGCAATTACGCCAAAGAATGCCGTGACAATGGGCTAAAGTTTATCTATGACCCCAGCCAACAAATTGCACGCATGGATGGCGAAACGCTTGCCCGTGACCTTCAGGGGGCGCATGCGATGGTGATTAACAAGTACGAATCCAGCCTTATTCATGATAAAACCGGCATGAACATTGATGATTTACGTGCTGCCGTGAATATCTTGGTGGTTACACATGGGGGCAAAGGCTCTGATGTGTATCACAATGGCGACATTGTGCATGTGCCAGCCTTCCCCACCGATACCATTGTTGACCCCACTGGCGCAGGCGATGCTTACCGTGGCGGTTTAATCACGGGCATTATCAAGGGCTTCCCCTTAAAACTTGCGGGCGAAATTGGCTCTTTGTGTGCGACCTATGTACTCGAAAACATTGGCACACAAAACCACCATTACACCCCCCACGACTTCGTAAAACGTTTTAGAGAACACTTTGACGATGCGGGGGTGCTAGATGCACTCTTGGTCTAGCTGACGATTACACAATGCTTCTGTAAATCGCGGTCTTGCGCCATCATCAATAGCACGACAAACGTGCTAGGGTGTGCTACAATTTGACCGCTTAAGTTGCTTAAAATGAATGAGGAGAACCAATGGCACAACAGGACATTAAAGACGCAAATCTCGCTACAGGTGGTCGCCTTCGTATTGAATGGGCAGAACAAGAAATGCCCGTACTACGTGCCATCCGTGAACGCTTTGAACGCGAAAAGCCACTTAAGGGCTTGCGTGTATCGGCGTGCTTGCACGTAACCACCGAAACAGCCAACCTTATGCGTACCCTGCAAGCAGGCGGCGCAGACATTGTATTGGCAGCGTCTAACCCCCTTTCGACACAAGATGATGTTGCCGCCTCTTTGGTGGTTCATGATGAAATTCCTGTTTACGCCATCAAGGGCGAAGACAACGAAACCTACTACAATCACATTGAAGCTGTGCTAGACCACAAGCCCCAAATCACAATGGACGACGGCGCAGACTTGGTGAGTACCATTCACAAGACCCGCCGTGAACTGCTAGAAGGCATTGTGGGCGGCACGGAAGAAACCACCACCGGCGTAATTCGTTTGCGTGCTATGGCAAAAGACGGCGCACTCATGTTCCCCGTTATTGCCATCAACGACAGCAACACCAAGCACCTCTTTGACAATCGCTATGGCACGGGGCAAAGCACCATTGACGGCATCATCCGCGCCACCAACATTTTGTTGGCAGGACGTACTGTGGTAGTAGCCGGTTACGGCTGGTGTAGCCGTGGTATTGCCAGCCGCGCTCATGGCATGGGTGCAAACGTGGTTGTGACCGAAATCAACCCCTTACGTGGTCTTGAAGCCGTGATGGACGGTTTCCGCGTGATGCCCATGATTGAAGCCGCCAAAGTGGGCGACATCTTCATTACTGCCACAGGCGACATCAACGTCCTAGACGTACAACACTTTGAAGTGATGAAGAAGGGCGCGATTGTTTGCAATAGCGGTCACTTTAACGTAGAAATTAACCTTGACGGCTTGCGTGCCATGAGTGAGGGTGAACCCCGCCTTGTGCGCCCCTTTGTTGAAGAATACTTGGTGAAGGGTCGCCCCATTTATGTGTTGGGTGAAGGTCGCCTCATTAACCTTACCAGCGCAGAAGGTCACCCCGCCAGCGTGATGGATATGAGCTTTGCCAACCAAGCGTTGGGTGCAGAATTTATGATGCAAAACTACAAGACCATGACCCCCAACGTTTACACCATTCCAGAAGATGTAGACAACGAAATTGCACGCCTTAAGCTCTTGGCAATGGGTGTAGGCATTGACTTCCTAACCCCCCAACAAGAAGCCTATCTAAACCAATGGCAAGAAGGTACTTAAGCCCTTGCAATAGTGGTATCACAAGGGCGACCCGTTACAAGGTCGCCCTTTCGCAAAGCCCCCTAAGAATTAGAAGAAAGCGAAACCCCATGACCTTTTCAAAAAACCTTGTTCGTCTCTTTAGCCTTGCGGTACTTTTGGTATTAAGCATGACCAGTGTGCTTGCCCAATCCGATGGGCGCGTGCGTTTTGTTCATGTTGTCCCTGGTGCAGACGCAGTTAATGTGTTTGTTAATGGTGTGCTTGCTGTTGATAGTTTAGCCTACGGCACAGCCAGCGATTACATCAATGCGCCTTCTGGCGACCATAACGTACAGGTGCAAGACGCTGAAAATGGCACCGAAATTTGGCAACAAGTCATTAGTGTGGGCGAAGGGCGTGCCACCACGTTTGTTGCCAGCAAGCCCAGCTTTACACCCTTTAACGAAAACTTGGGCGCAACGGGCTTAGGCAATACGCGCTTGCTTTTGGTTCATGCTGTAGACGGTGCACCTGCCGTAGACGTTAGCCTTGCCGAATCCATTAGCCTAAACGGTGTAGAACAAGCCGTTGGCACAAAAATTGCCACAGGCATGGCATACGATACCTCTTTTGGTTCGTTTGACCTCCCTGCCCAAAAGTACGTGGTCAACGTTAGCGCAGGTGACACCAACATTCTAGAAAATATCACGCTTAACCTTGACAACAGTACCACCTACTTTGCCATTGTGTACGGCACACCCGATGCCCCCGAAGCCCTGCTTTTGGCACAAATGACCACATTGGGCGAAGCAAGCGGGCTAGTGCGCGTGATTCATGCTGTGGTGGGTGCGCCTGCCGTAGACATCTTCGCCGATGACACCCTGCTTGCAGAAAACTTAGGCGCAGGAACAGCTACAGTCCACATGAGCGTTCCCGTTGGTACTTATGACATTGCCGTTAAACCCACTGGCACAGACGACATTTTGGCACAAACCTCGCTGACAGTAAGCGCATCAGAAGCCAAAACAATGGTTGCCGTTGATGCGACAGCCGCCGTTGCACTAATTGAAGTGCTAGATGACATTAGCGCACCCGCCAGCACCTCTACACGCGCCGCCATAAACGTGCTAAACGCCATCCCGATGAGCGTTTTAAGCACCTTGACGCTAGGCGATAACGCCTTCCTTGAAGAGCCATTGCCCTATGCCGAAAGCCTAACTTTTACTCTTGACCCCAGCAAGGGCGATTTAGTCTATACTGTGGCAACCCCTGACGGCACAGGCGATAGTGAAATGCCCGTAACATTTTACGGTGGCACATACTATAACTTGGTGCTGGTAAATGATGACGGTGTAAAAGTGCTTGTGTTCCCCACCAGCATTACCCAAGCCATCGGTAGCGCACCCAATAGCACCGATAACTTGGTCGCTGCGCCTGTCGTAGAACAACCTGCGGTGGTTACGCCCGCCCCTGTGGTAGAACAACCCGTTACACCCCCCACCACATCAGGCAATGCCAACGAAATTACAGGGCGCGTTTTGCTAAACCCCGATGCTAACCTGCAATTGCGCCAATACCCCAATTCTGTGTCCCTATCGCTAGGGCTAGCCCCCTCAAGTGCGGTTTTGGTGATCAATGGGCGTGAGGGCGCACCTGTCGCCCTTGTTGAGGGGCAAGCTCCCCCTCCTGAAGCTGAATCTTGGGTAGACCCTGTGGCATTGTTGCTGGATGCAGACGCAGACCTAGACCCCACCCAAACATGGCTTAATGTGACGTTTACTGCCCCCGAAGGCGGGCGTATAGTGGCTTGGGTGAATGCGCAATTCTTGGATGTGCGTAATGGGCGCGGTGAACGCGTAAAACTGCGTGACCTCATCGAATTGGTAGGCGGTAACGTGCCGGGGACAGCCAGTGGTAACACAGGCACAGGCACAACCACCACTAGCCCCACCACGATAACGACTGACACAACGGCAGCCCCCGATACCTCACAGGTAGACGGCATTGCAGCCATCGTGTTTGACTTAAACCCCACCGCCAACCTCAACATCCGCCGTTTCCCATCTACCGATGACGAAGTGCTTGGGCAAGTGCCTAATGCCACCGTGCTTAACTTCGTTGGCTCACTAGAAACCGATGACTGGGCGTTCGTTGAGTACAACACACCTGACGGCAATATCGTGAGTGGGTGGGTGTCTACCGCTTACTTGCGCTATGAGTACGGCGGACGCACCTACAACATCGAAACGGTTAAAGATGTGATTGAACGTGGCACATCACAAGCCCTCTTTGAATTTGTGCCTGCCACACAGGGCGGCGAAGTTCGCTTTGGTGAAGGTGCGGTGACAGCTGCACCCGCCCCCACAGTAAGCCCCCAACGCAATACCTATGTGGGCTTGGTGCTACTACAACCCAGCGCAAACTTACAATTACGCCGTTATGCCGATGCTACGTCCGAATCTTTGGGCTTAATTCCCGGCAATTCCGAAGTAGTTGTTGATGGACGCGACATTGAAGCTAATTGGTTCTATGTAGAATCCAATGGGCTAAGTGGGTGGGTAAGCGCACAATTTGTGCGTGTGACGTTCAACGGGCGTTCCGTTGACCTTGTAGATGTGCCAATTGCATCTGCAAACCCCATGCCATAACGGATAAATCGGTGTTTTAACCCTTGTCCCTCTGCCCCCTCTCCTGCATGCTTCGCTAGGAGAGGGGGTTTTTGCTCATGCCTTTTTGTGTTCCCTCTCCAATTTTTGGAGGGGGCTAGGGTGAGGTGTAGGCGCGCACCCGTTGGGTCGCCTCCAAAAAATAATGTTGCACATAAACCTTCTGTTCTTTGCGTCTTTGCGCTTCAATGGCATAATGAAGGGGTATCTTCACAAAAGACACCGTGTTAATCACGCAAAGGAAAGCCCATGCCCTCTCTGTTACCGCCCTTAAACTGCGCTTGGCGCATCTTACTCTTGCTTATGCTGGGTGCTTTGGTGGCTTGTACCCCCGAAGTTGTCCCAACACTTATTCCCACCGCCACCGAAGTGGTCGTTACCAATACCCCCGAACCTAGCCCAACGGCTACTCACACGGCAACCCCAAGCCCAACGCCCAATGTCCCACAAACCAACGCCCCCAACCCCGCCGACCAAGCCTATTTGCGCGTCGTCCATGCGTCACCTTCGTTGCCTAGCGTTGATTTTTATGTGGATGGCTTAAATTTTGCGTCCTTTATGGAGTATGGGCTGTTTACAGAACCCAGCGGACTGGTAGCAGGCACATACACGCTCTCTATACGTAGCGCAGGCGTGCGTGATGCAACCGAAACCCTCACACGCCAAGACTTTAGCCTAAACGGGCAAGAGACCCTTACAGTGGTGCTGTATGGCACACCCGAAACGCCACGCTTGCTCTTGTACAAAGAGGACAATCGCCCTCTTTCTGCCAATCAAACGCGCATTGCCCTAATTAATGTCACGGCAGAGGGCGAAACCGTCACCATGCAGCAAGGCTCACAAAGCCTATTCGGGGATGTTGCCAACGGCGTTGCCTCTAGTAGTGCGGTTGTGCCAAGCGTGGAACTACGCTATAACGTGCGTGCCAATGGGCAAATTATCGGCGCAAATACGCTACGCTTACGAGAACGCCAAAACTATACGTTTGTCATTGCCAGCAACCTTGCAGACCCCACCAAAGCACAAATTTTTACCCTTACCAGTGGCGTGCTGGGCATTGCCAGCATTAGCACCCTTAACATGGTAAATGGTGTAACCGTTGACGTGCTTGCCAACGCGGTGACATTAGGCGAGGGCATGGGCTACTTGTACCAAAGTGACCCCCAACGCCTGCCTAGTGGAGATTACACGATTTTTGTCTACGCGCAGGGCGTAGATAGAGCCAACGTTGCGCCCCTTGCCAGCTACCAAACCACGTTTATTCCTGATGAAGATTTAACCTTCATCGTGCTAGGGCAAGCCAATGACGTGCGTATTTTGCCCTATCGTGCCAATTCAAGCCCCGTCACACAAGGATTCGCTCGTGTTACTTTCTTAAACACCTTGCCCAATGTAGCGCGTGTGCAAATGCAAAGTAACGTCAATGAGCCGTTCCAGATGAACTATGGGCAACTCATTGAAGCGGGTGAATTGCCCATCGGTAGCTTCCCGATGACGTGGTACGCCCTAGTAAGCGGTCAAGCCAGTGGTGAACCCTTAGAGCTAGTCACTGATTTTGCCCTAGAAGACGGCAGGTCGTATCTGTATTTGTTTACAGGACGTGGGGAACAAACGCCCCTTGTGCTTAGTAAAACAGTGGATGTGCTTGTGCCAGCCTTCATTGCCAGCACCGCAGAAGCCGCCCTAGCCCCCCTTGAATCAAGTGCGCCAACCGTAAGGGGCATTAACGCCGTAGATGGCTTAACTGTCGAGTTTAGGGTGGATGATGTGCCGTTTGCGACAAGCATTTTATCGCGTAATACGTCTAGCCCTGTAACGCTCTCTAGTGGTGAGCGCACGTTTACGCTGTTAAATGGGCAAACGGGCGAACTAATGGCACGCCTGACCATCACCCTAGAAACAGGCAAGCCTTATAGCATTGTGGCTTATGGCAGAGCCGACACGGGCTTTCAATTGGATAGCTTTACAGATGAGAATATCGCAGTAGCACAGGGTGCGCCCACCCTGCGCCTGATACACCTTAGCGAAGATAGCGTTAGCCTTGGGCTAGGCTACCAAAACGGCACAGGGCTAGTGTTCCCCGATTTATCTGCGCCTGCAACGGTGGGTGAAAACGGCGAACCTAGCCAGAACCTTAGAATTAGCTTGCCGATTGGCTTAACACGCCTGTTCCGCAACGTACAACGCCCCGATGCGTCTGCCATCACTATTGTGGAGGAAGGCGTTAAAGACATCTTCATCATTGATGACATCGCCACCCAAGTGGGCAATATTCGCCCCAACGTCAGCCTGCAAAAAGACACGCATTATGATGTAATTGCTTATCAAGTATCTGGCACAGTCCAGATAGAAGCCTTCATCATTGCCTTACCCCCACAATAAAGCCTATGAGATGGCGCAAGCATGCCTTATAATATTGCGCCGTCTCACTGTGTGTTATTGGCAAAAAAAGGATGTTTTCGTGCGCGTTTTGATAACTGGGGCTACTGGGTTTGTGGGGTCACATTTGACAGCGCATTTGCGCCAAGTGATGCCTGATGCCACACTTTATGGCACCACCCTCATGCCCGCCCCTGCGCCCGATGGTGTGCTTCTTCGCCCTGTAGACTTGCGTAACGCGCAAGCCGTAGAAGCGCTCTTTAGCGAAATCCAGCCCGATGAAGTCTATCATCTTGCCGGACAAGCATCGGTAGATGTGGCGTTTAAGGACACATGGGGAACATTTGAAGCCAATGTACTTGCCACACATCAGGTACTCACGGCAAGCCTAACGCTAGCCAAAAAACCGCGCGTGCTTGTCATTACATCAGCGGATATTTATGGCAGGGTGCGCCCCCAAGACCTACCCCTAAACGAAGAAACCGTTTTGCGCCCCATCAACCCCTATAGCGTTAGCAAAGCCAGCCAAGACCTTTTGGCGCAACAGTTCTTTTTTACGTATGGCTTACCTGTGCTACGCGCACGCCCCTTTAATCATTTAGGGGTGGGGCAAAGTGAAATGTTTGTGGCAACGGCGTTTGCCATGCAAATTGCACGCATTGAAGCAGGCAAACAGCCCCCCATTATGCGCGTGGGCAATTTAGACAGTGAACGCGACTTTACCAACGTCCGCGACATTGTGCGTGCTTATGCGCTCTTGATGAAACACGGGCAAGATGGGCTGGCGTATAATATCGCCAGTGGCAAAACCCACAACATTACTGACTTGCTTAATACGCTGCTGTCGCTCTCCAACGCAGACATTACGATAGAACAAGACCCAGCAAAGATGCGCCCCAGCGATATTCCCGTTATCTCGGCGGACTGCCATCGCCTGCGTGATGCCACGCAATGGCAGCCGCTTATCACGTTTAAGGACACCCTGCGCGAAGTGCTAGATGACTGTCGCCAGCGTGTTCACACTTCATAACACAACAAGGAGTTTTACCCCATTATGGCTAAAAAAGCGTTAATCACAGGCGTTACAGGACAAGATGGTTCTTACCTAGCAGAGCTTTTGCTAGAAAAGGGCTATGATGTGTACGGCATGGTACGCCGTACCAGCACTGTGCGCTATGAGCGTATTCGCCACATCCAAGACCAAATTCACATTGTACAAGGCGACCTACAAGACCAAACCAGCCTTAATCGCGCCGTTGCCAATATTCAGCCCGATGAAGTGTACAATCTGGCTGCCCAGAGCTTTGTGCCTACTTCGTGGAATCAGCCCGTGTTTACTGGCGAAATTACCGCGCTTGGCGTAACGCAAATGCTCGAAGCCATTCACACCGTCAAGCCCGATACCAAGTTTTATCAAGCCTCTAGTAGCGAAATGTTTGGCTTGGTGCAAGAAGTCCCCCAAATAGAGACCACGCCCTTTTATCCCCGTAGCCCCTACGGTGTGGCAAAAGTATATGGGCATTGGATTACCGTTAACTATCGTGAAAGCTACAATATGTTTGCCGTTAGTGGCATTTTGTTTAACCACGAAAGCCCACGGCGCGGGCTAGAATTTGTCACACGCAAGGTCAGCTATACAGTGGCAAAAATTAAGCTAGGGCTGGCAAATGAACTACGCATTGGCAACCTAGACGCACAACGAGACTGGGGCTTTGCGGGCGATTATGTGCAAGCCATGTGGCTGATGCTTCAGCAAGATACCCCCGATGATTTTGTGGTGTCTACGGGCAAAACGCACACGGTAGAACGCTTGCTAGACGTGGCGTTTAGCTGTGTCGATTTGAATTGGCGCGATTATGCCGTTCAAGACCCCGCCTTTATGCGCCCTGCAGAAGTGGACTTGCTGATTGGCAACCCCGAAAAAGCCGCGCGCATTTTGGGTTGGAAGCCCGCCGTATCGTTTGAGCAACTGATTCAGATGATGGTGGAAGCGGATGTGGAACGCCTGAAAAAAGACCCTCATGGCATGGTATAACGCCTGTGCAACTTGTTGATACGCATTGCCATTTGAACTTTGATAACTTCTCTGATGACCTTGAGGGGGTGGTAGCGCGTGCGCATCATGCAGGCGTAACGCGCATCATCATCCCCGCCGTTGACCTAGAAACGTGCCACGAAGCCCTCGCACTGGCAACACGCTATGAGGGGGTATTCGTTGCCATTGGCGTACATCCTAATAGCACCACAGACTTTGACGATGCCACGCTAGACACGCTTAAAACATTGGCGCAATCTTCTTCAAAAGTGGTTGCCATTGGTGAAATTGGGCTAGATTACTATTGGGATAAAAGCCCCAAAGACGCACAAGCCCGCGCCTTCAAAGCGCAATTAGGGCTGGCAAGCGCGTTAGAACTGCCCGTTATCATCCACAACCGCGAAGCCCACGAGGACACGCTGGCTATTTTAGAAGCATGGGCAAACACCCTGCCGACTTCGTTGGTAGGGCGTGCGGGTGTGCTTCATTCGTTTTCTGCGCCCCAAGACATTGGGGAGCGTGCGCTGGCATGTGGCTTTTACTTGGGCTTTACGGGACCGCTAACGTTTAAGAAAAATGATGAACTCCGCACTATTGCCAGCCGTGTGCCATCAAACCGCTTGCTGATAGAAACAGACGCGCCCTTCTTAACGCCCGAACCGTACAGAGGCAAAACCAATACGCCCGAATATGTGGCGTATGTTAACGACCGCCTAGCAAGCATAAAGGGCGTTTCGGCAGAAGAAATGGCACACACCACCACCGAAAACGCCCTTCGTTTGTTTGATAAAATGCTATAACGGACGCACGTAAAATAACATAGAAATGGGCGACCCAACGGGTATGCCCCTACGGTCATTTTATGCGATGTATGGAAATAGGGTCAGGTTACACACCTATGCCCTTTATTGCCCTAACGTCAGCAATGCGCCTATCAATGCCATATATTCAGGGGGCATATAGCCATCTTCGCTGGTAATGGTGCGGTCATTGCCACCGCGCACCACCCGCAGGTTATAGCGCGTGTTAGACGTTTCTGCGGCGAGTGCCACCATGATATTTTGGATGCCAAAGAAGTTAATCTCATCCAACAATGTGTCTACCTGAAGCACAATATCAGGAGAAACGCTACCAGAAACGTCGTTGCGCGTTAAAGTGCCGTCTTGGTTGAGCGTAATATCAATGCGGTCGGGAAAGCGTCCGCCGTAGCGTGCAAATTGTAAGCGGTCAAATACGAGGTCGCGGTCGGGGTCTTCGGTTGCGCTGGCAATCATGTCCTCTGCGCCAAAGTTCTCTAAAATGTCGGGTGTCTCTTCTTCGCTCGCTTGCCGTGTCACCAAAATGATGGCTTGGGGCGTGCCTTCTTCGCTGACAGCCACCGTTTCGGTCGCGTCGGCGTTGGTATTGGTTTCTGTGGCGGGGGCATCACCGCCCCCACAACTTGCCAAAAGCAATAACGCACACAAGACACATAACGTTTTTAATGGGCTTAACATGGGCATTTCTCCGTTTTAATTTAACCGTTTAACCGTGCTAAATTTTTACTTGGTGGGCGTGGCGCACAAAAGACAACGCCAACAGTTCGTCTATTACATCATCAGGGATAGGCTCATCTAATGTCAAGACCGTTAGCGTATTGCCCCCCGGTTCGGTGCGCCCGGTGTGCCAACTGGCGATATTAACGCTACGCTCGCTTAGAAGCGTTCCTACCTTGCCAATCACGCCCGGTTGGTCAAGGCTTCCCATCAACAGCAAGTAACCTTCTGGCACAAAGTTCATGCGGTACTGGTTAATTTGGACGATGTGAGGCTCTCTGTGGTCTAGGAGTGTGCCTGTAATCGTGATGGTTTCGCTATCTTCTAGCATAATTTGGCACGTCACCGAATTAGTATATTCTGCGCCGGGCAAGCCTTTGGCTTGGGTCATTTGCCAGCCGCGCTCGGTAGCAATCAGGGGCGCGTTAACGCTACTGACGGCGTTGCCTACAATGGGCGTTAGCAAGCCCTTTAGTACGCCCACCATAATGGGCTTAATCATACCCGTGAGTTCTTCGCCACGCACTTCTACCGCCACACGGCGTACAGGGTTTCGTGCCAATATCGTCAATACAGACCCCATACACTCGGCAAGATGCAAATACGGGCGCACTGTTTCATAGGGCATGCCGGGCATTAGGGGCAAATTCACCACGTTACGATAGTCTTTATCGTGTAGAGCATCTAGCACTTGCTCGATAATCTTTATCGACAGGTCTTTAAGGGCTTCTAGGGTGTTATCGCCAATTTGTGGGGTATGCACCACGCCTTCCATGCCGATGAGGGGGTTGTTGTAGGGCGGAATGTCCTTATAAACGTCCACCGCCACGCCCGCCAATTGCCCACTCTTAAGGGCTTCGGCAACCGCGCCTTCGTTGATGATGCTACCGTGTGCCGTGTTAATTAGGCGTGCGCCCGTTTTCATCATGGCAAGCGTTTCGGCGTTAATCATGCCCTGTGTTTCACGGGTAGACGGCACATGCAGGCTGACAAAATCACTCCGTGAGAGCAATTCTCGCAAGCCCACCAATTGTATGCGCTTATCGGTGACATGGTCTTCACTCACGTAGGGGTCAAACGCCAAAACGCTCATGCCAAACGTCAACGCCCTAGAAGCCACTATCGCCCCCACGCGCCCCAAACCAATCACGCCGAGCGTTTTACCAAAAAGCTGTACGCCAGCTTGTCGTGAACGGTCTAATAGCCAATAGCCTTCTTTAAGGCTATTGTGTGCCACCACCAACCGCCGAGACAACGTCAACATGAGGGCAAACGTATGTTCCCCCGCCGATAGTGCGCTTGCGCCGGGCGTATTCATCACCAAGATACCGCGTGCGGTGGCGTTTTCAATATCAACGTTATTTAGGCTGGTAGCCGCGCACGCCACCAATTTAAGGTGAGGTGCAGCATTTAGCAAACTTTCGTCTATGGCAATGTCCTCACGCACAATCAAAGCGTGCGCGTGGGGCAAATGAGGCTTAATGCTTGCCAAATTTGGGGTGACGATGTGCGCTTCTACATCGCTTGCCCCTTTCAGGATACTAAGGCTATCTTGGGTTAAATCGGTGGCAACCACCACATAAAAAGACGACAAAGGGCGTTCCTTTCCCATTTCTAGCGTTTATCCGCTTAAAAGATTATAACCACTCAGTGCTTTGCAAGGACAAACCCCTATCCCCCTGACCCCTTTCCCCATTCTATGCAGAAAGGGGAGAAAAACTAGTCGTCAGATAAGTCCCCTCTCTACCAATGAGCCAGCGAGTGCAGTGGGGTAGGGGATTTAGGGGTGGGGTGAATAGCTATTAAAGGTTTTGCAAAACCTCGTGTAAATTAGCAAAAACGTGGGGCGTAATGCTCTTGAATTTATCGGTTGCGCTATGAAAGTCGGGTACAGCGTAGCACGTCATCCCCGCCCTTACGGCACTGGTCGCCCCATTTGGGCTGTCTTCAATGGCAAGTGATGCACTTGGCACAATGCCCAATTGCCCACAGGCGTACAAGTACACATCGGGGGCGGGCTTGCCCAATGGCACCACATCCGCCGTATACAAATTGGGAATGAAGGTGCGCCAATTCATCGTATCTACCACACAATCAATAATGCTCATGGGCGAAGCCGACGCAATGGCATAAGGCACACCCAACGCCCGTACATGCTCAATCAGTTCTTGTGCGCCTTCTTTTGGCTTTACCTTGTGCGGAATAAGCGCAAGCATACGGCGATTAAGGTCTGCCATCAGGCTCTCTATGGGTTCATCTAGTCCATAAATTTTAACCAAACGACTAAAGAACTCGTCTAGGCGCAAGCCAATCACTTGTTGGCGAATGTCATCGCTGTACACTAGCCCACGCTCGGCAAAAAGTTCGGCTTCCGCTTCTTCCCATACCACTTCGCTATCCACTAGCGTGCCGTCCATATCAAAGATAATGCCTGCAAATTTTGTCACGTTCTGTTTGCCCTTTGTGTTATGCGTCTAGGATGTCATCAAACATCCGCAAGAATAAATCTTTCTGTTCGGCGTGCTTAAACAGCACTTGCCCACCGCGCACCAATTCAATGCCTTTTTCATACACGGCTTTATAGGCGGGTGTGTTCTTGATGCGGTCATAGCCACTAATGCCCGCCACAAGAGGCAACACGGGCGCAAGGCTGGCGCACTCAATAAATACGTCGCTTTCGTTACGTACTTTGTCACGGGCAACCACTCCCCCATAGCCCACAAACAAATCGACCACGTCACGGGTCGCAAGGTCGGATGAGCCATCGCCAATCATAAAGCGTCGCCCAAACATGCCCTTAGACAGTTCGTTGATAATTTGGGGCTTGCCACTGGAAATCGTTAGGGGTCCCTCTACGTATTCAAGATAGGTTTTTTGGTGTTGCGCGTTGGGTTCGTTATAACGCCACCACTCACCTGATAATTCGTTGTATTCCAGTTCTACGGCACGAATGTGGTCGTTATCTACGCCCAAGCGTCGCCCAAAACCGCGCACAGCATCCACCAGCCCGCCACTAATGATGAACACTTCTTTTTGAAGTGCCTGCAAAATAGTGACTACGGCTTGAGCGTCCTCAACAATCGTTTCGGAGTAGCGTTCTTCTACGGCTTTTAGCTGTCCTAGCGTGGGACGAATGGCTTTAAGGCGTTTGCCATACACTTCGCTCAGGTCAAGTTCGCCGTTCATGGCTTTGTCCGTTAAGATGCTAACGCGCAAATCTTTTCCCTTGAGCTTTGCCAGTTCGTCAATGCCCTCAATGGTGGATAGGGTGCTATCACAATCAAAAAAAACAAGGTCAAAACTTGTCCAGCGTTGTGTCATAATGGGTTGTCACTTTCACTTGTCGGTATGCCCTATTATAGCGATAAGGGTCGTGTTCTTGTAGGGGGCTTACTGCCCGATAGCCTGCGCGTTTACTGTATAGCGGGCGGGGTTGCCCCCCACTTCGGTAATCAAAACCGTATATTCTGATGATTCGCTCGTTGTCAGCGTGGCTTCGTTAATGGGCGAAAAGCCCACCCCCACCACTTGCCCGCGCTCATCAAACACGGTTACCGTCACCAAGCCCTCACTGACAGGCAGATTGCCTGTGTTGGTCACGATACCCCGTATATAAAGCTGTCCATCTGTGCCACGCACCAGTTCATCTGTCCACGTTAGGCTGGGTGCGCTAATCACGCTTAGGGTATCGCCCGCCCATGATGCCCCCCCCAATGTGAGCGTGTAATTGACTGCGCCCACAGGTTGCCCTTCGCCAAAGCGCAGGCTAAACGGCGCAAAGCCCCCAGCAGGGATGGCGTGTCCCATCACTTTGTCTTGGGCTTCGCTTAAGCCTTGCCCATTCACATCTGTAAGCACGCCCACAATTGGCACGCCAGAATAGGGAAATGCGCTACGGTTTGCCACTTCGCCTGTAATGAAAAACACCCCACTAGGGCTTGTCCATGCCAGCACGTTTAATAGCTCTAATTGCGCGTTGCCTGTGTCTGCCAGTGCCGTAAGGGGTGCGCTTGGCAAGGCGGTTTCGTCTAGCAAACGAAGCGTATTGATAAACACTTGCACATCGCTTAGAAGCGCGGGATTTTGTGGCACAGCCACCTCTAGCACGCTAAAGAGTGCGCCACTACGCTGTAAGAACGTGTTCACGGGTTGGGCAATGCCCTCCACCAAGCGAATCCCCGTCATGCGCCAGCTTCCATCGCCCATCGGTTGGCGGTCTTGTTCGGTATAGACTGCCACATCGGGGCGCACCTGCGTTTGATACTGTAGCATCAGTTCGCCCAGTTCGTTGGCTTCAATGGGCTTTCCTAAATTCACCACCGAAATTTTCACCAGTGGCACTTCGCTATTAGGGGGTGCAAAACTGGCAGACGCGATGGGCAATCCCACCTGTTCATATAATGCCCAATTGCGAGGCAACACCACATCAAAGACACCGCTAGGGTGCTGATAGGTAATTGGCGATACATCAGGGGGCAATGGCGTAGATACGAACACCACCGCCCCACCGCTACACGCCCCCACCAGCCACGCGCAACACACAAGGGTTAATAATCGTAGAACTTGGCTTCTGTTCATTGGCATAAGGCTATTCTTTCCAGTTTTCTAACAGTGCTTCTATTTGGGGATTTTACTATATAATACCCTTATGTGACTTAATCAGAAAGCCTGCCCTATGTATACCGAAAATGACATCCTCTTTCCTTTTCATGCCATTCCTCACCTTAAAAACAGCAGAGGCAAGGAATGGGCAAAGTTTATAGAGCGTCTCACCAAACTTCCCGAAAATAACGAAGAAGTGTTGGCGTTTATGATGATGGTGGTACGGATAAACGGGTGTATGAACTGTGAAACCGATAGCTTTAGAGCCATGCGTGGCTGTGTGGCATGCGCCCAACAGTCGATTAAACGCTTTAAGGGTGATGATGACGAACTGCTAGAAATGTTTGACCGCGCCCTTCAGGATGTGCGTAAGTTCAAAGCAAATAACCCCAATTGGACAATAAGCGAGTAAAAGCCCTATTCTCCTAAAAGTTTACCGTTTGTTTACAGTCTGCCATTACATCCATTACATCTGCGCCGTACTCTAAGGGTAATGACTTATTTAAAACAAACAGGAGAAACAACAATGGTCAAGAAACAATGGATTATCTTAGCAACAGTCGTGATGATGTCCTTGCCTATCGCAGCCTCTGCACAAGGCGGTTTATTGGGCGGCGGACGCGGTGGTGACGGTGGACGTGGTGGCGCACCCTTTGGTGAAATGGGCTTCCCCATGCGTGGCGAAGGCGTTTTAATGGATGCGATGGCATTGCTTCACGAAGCCACTGGCTTAACCCCCGCCGAAACTATGACCGAAATTCGCGCAGGCAAAACCCTCTCTGAACTGATTGTAGCAAATGGTGGTGTCGTAGAAGCTGTTAAAGCCGAAGCCATCGCCCTCATTACCGAACAAGTAAACCAAGCCGTAACCGAAGGCACAATTACTCAAGAACGCGCCGATGCCCTTTTACTCAATATCGATGTCCAAATTGACAGTGTGCTAAGTGGAGAAACACGACTAGGCGACATTAGAGACAATATTGAAGAGCGCGTACAAGGGCGCATGAACGACCGCCGTAACAACCGCCCCGAAGCCCGCGTGCTAACCGCCATCGTAGATGCAACAGGGCTAACACAAGCCGAAGTTCGTGAGCAATTGCAAGCAGGCACAACACCCGAAGCCATCCTTACAGAAGCAGGCGTAGACATTAACACCTTTGTTGATGAAACCCTTGCCCCTGTTAAAGAAGACCTTGATGCAAAAGTGGCAGAAGGCACTATCTCGCAAGCCCTCGCCGATGCCCGCCTTAACCTGTGGCGCGTAGAATTGTTAGAACGCCTTGCGAAAGTCCACACCCCTCGCTAATTTCTCATCGCCAACAGCGCAACACAAAACGGGGCAACCAAACGGTTGCCCCGACTTGCTATAAGCCCCTATATCCTCTATAATCTAATGGTTATTAGATTAACTTATGACTTGGAAGAGGGTAGGCATGGCACGAAAACCAGCAGATCAATCCGTCCATCGCGATGATATCATCGCCGCCGCCGCTGATGTTTTACGTTACAATGGCTATGATGCCACCACCATGAAGGACATTGCAGCCAAAGTTAATTTAACGGCTGCCAGCCTGTATCATCACTTTAAGAACAAAAATTTTTTGCTGTTGGCGGTGCTAGAAGCAGGGCTAGATTACGCCATTGGCTTGCTAAAACCCATCATCAGTAGTGAATTACCCGCCGCCGAAAAACTTACCCAAATGATTAACGCGCACATCGTCAACATCACCGACAACACGGCAGTTGGGGCGGCGATGGTCTTTGAAATTCGCTCATTGATGGTTGCGAAGCTGCCCCCCCGCAATGGCGGGCAATTTGGCGAAGAAGATTATACCGAGTTTATAGAACGGCGTGATGCCTTCTTTGAACGGCGTGCCACGTTTGAGCGCATGTTTAGAGATGTCATTCGTGAAGGCATAGAGCGCGGTGAATTTAGACAAGTGGACGCCAGCATCTTTGCTAAAGCCATGCTAGGGGCGCATAACTGGGTGGGGGTTTGGTATCGTGAAAAGGGTCGCCTTAGTGGGCAAGATATCGCCAATATGATGACCGATACGTTCTTATCATCGCTAAAACAACCCATTACGGTTTAAGCATTAGGGGTTAAGATAAAGAGGGCATCCTTAGTATCAGTTCGCCCTATGCCCGTATAACCCTATCTGACGATGAAAAGATAAAACACCATGACCGATATTTTTATTTCATACTCTCGTAAAGATACTGCTTTTGTACGACAACTGGTGGAGTCGTTGCAAGCACAAGGGCGCAATGTATGGGTAGACTTTGACGACATTCCCTTTGCTACCGATTGGTGGGAAGAGATCGTCAAAGGTATCGAAGCCTCCCCGATTGCTATCTTTGTTATTAGCCCCGATTCTATTCAGTCACAGATATGTTCGCTAGAAGTCGGGCATGTCATCCGCAATAACAAACGCCTTATTCCTATTGTGTGTCGTGAGATGAATCAGGAAACCGCCGATACATCCTCCTATAAGGTCCCTAAAGTCATCCGCACACTCAACTGGATTTTCTTTAACGTGCAAATTAGCTATGAAGAATCCTTTGCCAAGCTAACCGCAACAATGGACACCAATATTGTAGAAGAGCGACGATTAACGAAGCTGTTGGTAATGGCGCGTGAGTGGGAAAGCAAGGGGCGGAGCAACGGCTATTTGCTATATGGCGATGGCTTGCTAGAAATGAATGACCTCTTCGACCACCCCAAGCTGATTGATTTACAGCGTGCATACATCTTCACAAGCCAAGAACAATACCATGCGCGCCAATTAATTGCGCGTTTTGCATGGGGGTTTGCGGGGGGCGCAGGGGGTATGGTGTACTTTGTTTTGAGCGTGTTTCGTAGTGAGAGCATCATCACACCCGATTCTTTAGCCTTAGGTGTGGCGGCGGGCGAAATCTTTGGGCTGTTTTTGGGGGCGGTGGCGGTGGCTTCGTATGGCTTGCCCAGAACGCTCATTAGCATTATCCCACAACGCCTTAGAACCCCCTTACGGACGTTTGCTGTATTTGCGTTTGGGGTGCTGGCGTGGATGGTGTTCCAATGGTTCTTCTTGCGCCTACCCTTTGGCATTACATGGGCGGCATTTTTGGGCGGTATTGGGATGTCGTTTGGGTTTATGTTTCCCATCTACACTAAAATTAAGCCCCTCACCGAGTTCGTGATTACGATCATTGGCACGTTTCTTCCCATCTATTGCTTTAACAGTCTGTCACCGGTGCTGGAAGCCATCAATAACGGGCGCAGTTTTAATGACTATATCAGCCCACTTATTTACTTTGATGACCCGTCTCATCCGCTTACAGTGGGCTTGCCTATGGCATTCTTAATTGCCCTTGCGACCACACAACCGGGCGCACCTGTGGGCTTATTACGGCGTTTGTGGCACACCCTAAGGGCGCGGTTTAGCCGCCCTACTACCGAAGTGGCATCTGCCTAAGAAAGCGAGTTTATTGCATGGAAAGAGTGTTCATTACGGGGGCAAATCGGGGCATTGGCTTGGCAATGGTTCAGGAATATCTTCAAGCCAATGCGTTAGTTATCGCCACCTGTCGCAACCCCCAAGAAGCGCATGAGCTACAAGCACTAGGCGCACAATACCCCCAAGCCTTGCACATCTTGGCTTTAGATGTGACAGATGACGAAGCCATTCAGGGGCTAGACGCACAAACCAGCGCATGGGTGGATGGGCTAGACTTGCTCATCAATAATGCAGGCATCAATGGTGAAAAAGATGACGGCACGCGCTCTTTAGGCAATCTGCGGCGTGATGCCCTCTTAAACATGACCAACGTCAACGCAGTTTCGGGCGTGCTAGTTACGCAAGCCCTAACGCGCTTGCTTAAAAAGGGCAAGAATCCGCGTGTGGTGATGGTGTCCTCACAAATGGGGTCGCTTGAGTATGCTAAAAACACCACCAACTTTGGCTATACCATGAGCAAGGTTGCCATGAATATGGGGGCGCGCGTGCTGGCAAATGACCTTAAGCCACACGGCATTATTAGCATTACAACGCATCCGGGCTGGGTACAGACCAGCATGGGGGGCGATAGCGCACCCCTTACGCCGTCGCAATCCGCAAAGGGCTTACGGACTGTGTTTGATAGCTTAACGCTAGACGACACGGGCAAGTTCTATAAGTGGGACGGCACAATCCACGCATGGTAATACTGGGGTGGTAAAAAACACCCTATAAAAATTAAAAACATCATTCATAGTAAAGGACAAAGGTTTAAGATGACTTATGAAATAAAAAAAGCGGCAGTCATTGGTTCTGGAACAATGGGAGGTGGGATTGCGGCATTGCTGGCAGGCATTGGCGTAGATGTCACACTGCTTGATATTCCAGCACAAGGCACACAAGCAGGCGACCCGCCCGCAAAACGCAATGCCATCGTAGCAAATAACCTTAAAACCCTGCAAAAGATGCGCCCTGCCCAATTGTTTAGCGACAATGACATGGCGAATATCAAAATGGGCAATATTGATGACGACCTTGCCAGCATTGGCGATGCCGACTGGATTATTGAAGTCATTGTAGAACGCCTAGACATTAAGCAAAGCCTGATGTCAAAATTGGCAGAAGTCATTGCCCCCCATACTATTGTTACTAGCAACACATCGGGCTTGCCCATTCATAAAATTGCCGAACACCTAGGCGAAGATTTTACCCGCCGTTTCTTAGGGACACACTTTTTTAACCCACCACGCTATCTTAAACTGCTAGAAATTATCCCTCACCCCAATACAGACCCCGCCCTCATTGACTTTATGATGAACTTTGGCGCGAAGGCACTGGGCAAGGGAACGGTTTTGTGTAAGGATACGCCCAATTTCATTGGCAACCGCTTTATGAGCATGAGTGGTATGCAAGCCATGAACAGTGCCATTGAGGGCGGTTTTACCGTTGAAGAAGTGGATGTACTCACGGGTCCTCTAATTGGTCGCCCTAAAACAGCCACATTTAACCTAAACGACTTGGTGGGCTTCGATATTGCCGTCGGTGTAGCGCGTAACCTATACGATGCCATTGCCGATGACCCCGACCGCGACATCCTCATCAACGAAGGCAATAAGCGCGTTGCCGATGCCCTCCTAGAGCGCAAGTGGCTGGGGCGCAAAAGTGGGCAAGGCTTTTACTTGATGAAAAAGGGTGCGGGCGGTGAGAAAGAATTTTGGGCGTTAAACCTAGACACACTAGAGTATGAAGCCCCCAAGAAAGTGTCTTTTGACAGCGTGAACAAGCACCAAAAAGTACGCCCTACCGGTGAACGCATCCGCCTTTTGCTAGGCGAAAGTGACCGCGCTGCCCAATACTTGTTCCACCTGCACGCCTTTTATTTGGCATACGCCAGCAAAAAAGTGGGCGAAATTACCGAAACTCTTGTGAACATCGACAACGCGCAAAAATGGGGCTTTGCCCACGAAATGGGCCCCTTTGAAATTTGGGATGCCATTGGCGTGGCTGAATATACCACCAAGTTTGAAGAAGCAGGTTACAAGGTTGCCGACTGGGTAAAAGCCATGCTTGCGAATGGCAATAGCACGTTTTATCAACGCAATGAGGGCGGTGTGGCAACGCACTTCTATAGCCCCCAACACGCCAAATATTTGCCCGTTCCGCAGGATGAAACGCAAATTAGAATTGCAGAACTACGCGCTCCCATTGATGGCAGTGCAAGCAAGGTGCTGGCAGAAAACAGCGATGGCGCAGTATACGACATTGGTGACGGCGTGCTATTATGGGAATTTAGAAGCAAGCAAAACAGCATCACCAGCAAGTTTATCGAAATGGGCAACCAAGCCCTTGCTCTACTCAATGAACCGCAATATGTGGCGTTGGTCGTAGGCAACGAATCAGAACGCTTTAGCATTGGTGCAAACCTGCAAGAAGCGATGATGGACGGCATGGAAGGCGTAGAACGCGCCATCATTGCCCTACAACAGCTTACTATGGCAATGAAGTATGCCCCCAAGCCCGTCATTACGGCACCCGCAGGCATGGCATTGGGCGGTGGCGCAGAACTCACTATGGCAGGACATGCCACTGTGATATACGCCGAAACCTACATTGGTTTGGTAGAAGCGGGCGTGGGCTTAATCCCCGCTGGCAGTGGCTGTAAAGAACTCGTGCGCCGTCACATTAACCCTGTGGCAGCCGCTGGGGCAGATATTTTGCCCCCCCTTCAAAAGATTTTTGAAGCCATTGCTACCGCCAAAGTGAGCGAAAGTGGCGCACAAGCCCGCGATATTGGCTTTATCTCGTCTACCGATAAAATCGTCATGAGTCGCGCACACCTCATTTACGAAGCCAAGCAAGTCGCATTGGCAACCGCCGCCAGCTACGTCCAACGCAAGCCCGAAAAACTCTATGCCGCCGGACGCGATGCGTATGCCGCCCTTAACGTGGGCATTGCTGGCTTTGTAGAAAGCGGTTTTGCTAGTGAACATGACGCGCTGATTGCCCGTAAACTGGCATACATCCTCACGGGGGGCGCGTTGGCACAACCCCAATGGGTAGACCAACAAGTGTTCTTGAACCTAGAACGTAAGGCATTTGTGGAATTGGCAATGACGCAAAAGACGCAAGAGCGCGTGATGTACATGCTCCAAAACAACAAACCCTTGCGTAATTAAAGCGTGATATGATGGGCTAAAAATCGGTTGTGGGGGGTGTTTTCTTTAGCACACCCCCCTGCCTCTGAAGGAAGTGTGCTTCAAATGCCAGATTAAGCCGTAGAAACCAAGTCGCCTAGCGATAACCTTAAACGACTTCGGCAGAAAGCCGAGCATTACCTTCAAAATGGTGTAAAGATGGTGTGGCTACTTTACCCCGAAAAGCAATCCATAGAGGTGCTAACACCCGAAGACTTTAGCTATCTTACCGCCAATGACACCCTAACGGGAGGCGACCTGTTGCCCGAATTTAGCGTTACCGTAGCCGATTTGTTCAAGACCAGTCATGCGTAATACCGTAAGAAAAAAACTATTGTGTTGTCTAAAAAATAAGCCTAAGAGAGGATTTTTATCATGAGAGAAGCTGTTATTGTCGCAGGAACTAGAACCGCCGTAGGTAAAGCAGTACGTGGCAACACCGCCACCGCCCGTAGCGATGATATGATGGCAACCGTCATCAACGACCTGCTGAAAAAAGTTGAGGGGCGCGTTTCGCCCGAAGACATTGAAGATTTAATTGTGGGGTGTGCCATGCCCGAAGGCAGCCAAGGCATGAACTTTGCGCGGGTGATTGCCCTGCGTTCAGGCTTGCCCATTGAGGTATCAGGGCAAACCGTCAATCGTTTTTGCGCCAGTGGCTTACAAACGATTAGCATGGCAGCCGAGCGCATTATGGCAAATGGCGCAGATGTACTCATTGCAGGGGGCGCAGAGAGCATGTCCAGCGTGCCAATGACGGGGCATCACCTTAGCCCTAACCCCTATATGGCAGAAAACGACCCCAACGTTTATATGAGCATGGGGCTAACCGCCGAACGCGTGGCAAAAGAGTTTAACGTCAGCCGTGAGGACATGGACAAATTTGCCTATGAAAGCCACCAAAAAGCCGCGCGTGCGGTGGACGCGGGTCTGTATGCCCAAGAGATTGTGCCGTTTGAATGGGAAGACAGCGTGCTAGATGGCGATAGCATGCCCACATTGGTTAAGCGTGCGCTCTTGGTTGATGAGCATTTGCGCCGTGAAACCACCATTGAAGGTTTAAGCTCATTAAAGCCTGTCTTTAAGGCAGGGGGTAGCGTTACCGCAGGCAACAGTAGCCCCCTCTCGGATGGCGCAGCAGGCGTTATCGTGATGGATAGAGAAATGGCTGAAAAGCGTGGTCTCAAGCCCCTCGCCAAGTTTATTGGGTTTGCCGTGGCAGGCGTGCGCCCCGAAATTATGGGCGTGGGGCCCATCCAAGCCATTCCAAAAGTTTTGGCACGCACAGGCTTAACACTCCAAGATATTGACCTGTTTGAACTTAACGAAGCGTTTGCCTCGCAAGCGTTGGCAGTCATCCGCACCCTAGAAATTGACCCCGAAAAAGTGAACGTCAACGGGGGCGCAATTGCACTAGGGCATCCATTGGGCTGTACAGGCTCTAAGCTCACTGTAAGCCTCATCAATGAGATGGCGCGTCGTGGGAGCAAGTACGGCATGGTGACGATGTGTATTGGTGGTGGCATGGGCGCAGCCGGCATCTTTGAAAACTTGCAATAACGCTTTGTTTTAATACGCTTGTTTTAATATGGGGGTGATGCTCGTCATCCCCCCACACCAACACAGAGAGAATACCCTACAATGAGTGATATTTTAACAAGTTTACAAAATGAGCGCGTGAAGTTGGTGTATTCGTTGCAAAATCGCCCACGCGCACGGCGCAAAGAAATGAAGATTGTCCTTGAAGGCACGCGCCTAATTGCGGATGCGGTCTCGCGCCGTTTGCGCCTAGAGTTCGTGATGTATACGCCCGATAAAACCGACTTTAATTTGATTGCTCAATTACAAAATACACCCGCAAAGCTCATTGCCGTAAGCAACGAGATTATGCAGTACATCAGCGATACCCAACAACCGCAGGGCATGGTTGCCGTCACCACTATTCCCGTTCCCCCCTTGCCCAAAGACCCCCGTAGCGTGCTTATCTTGGATGCCATCCGTGAACCCGGCAACATGGGGACGATTTTGCGCTCGGCTACCGCTTCGGGCGTGGATGTGGTGATGCTATCGCCCGATTGCGTTGACCCCTATAACCCTAAAGTGTTGCGGTCGGGCATGGGGGCGCATTTCCGCGTACCCATTGTGGAAGCCCAATGGTTTGAGATTGCCCAATACACCGAAACTATGCCCGTTTATATTGCCGATGGGGGGGGACAAACGCACTATACGGACGTGGATTTCTCGCAATCGTGGGCGTTGGTCATTGGTAACGAGGCACATGGCGCAAATAACGCCTTGCGCTTGGGCGAAGTCACGCCTATTTCGATTCCGATGGCAAGCGACACGGAAAGCCTAAATGCAGCCATGGCGACCTCTGTGATTTTGTTTGAAGCACAACGTCAACGCCTAAAACAAGCCCCATAACGCACTTGTGGCTTCGCCAAAACGCCCCCTCATCCCCTGCCCCTTCCCCCACCGCTACGCCGAGGGGAAGGGGTGCAAAATACCGCCTTCTTCAAGTCCCTCGCCAATTTTTGGAGAGGGATTTAGGGTGAGGTTGTCCTACGCACTTGTGGCTTCGCCAAATGCCCCCAAAAATTTTCCCCACCGCTACGCCGAAGTGAAGGGGCGCAAAACAGCGCGTTTTTCAAGTCCCTCGCCAATTTTTGGAGAGGGATTTAGGGTGAGGTTGTCCTACGCACTTGTGGCTTCGCCAAATGCCCCCTCATCCCCTGCCCCCACCGCTACGCCGAAGGGAAGGGGTACAAAACACGCCGCCTTCTTCAAGTCCCTCGCCAATTTTTGGAGAGGGATTTAGGGTGAGGTTGTCCTACGCACTTGTGGCTTCGCCAAATGCCCCTCAAAATTTTTCCCCGCTACGCCGAAGGGAAGGGGTGCAAAACAGCGCGTTCTTCAAGTCCCTCGCCAATTTTTGGAGAGGGATTTAGGGTGAGGTTGTCCTACGCACTTGTGGCTTCGCCAAATGCCCCCAAAAATTTTCCCCACCGCTGCGCCGAGGGAAAGGGGCACAAAATACCGCGTTTTTCAAGTCCCTCGCCAATTTTTGGAGAGGGATTTAGGGTGAGGTTGTCCTACGCACTTGTGGCTTCGCCAAAACGCCCCCTCATCCCCTGCCCCTTCCCCCACCGCTACGCCGAAGGGAAGGGGTACAAAATACCGCGTAAAATAAACGCATTGTAGGGGCGCATTACCCATCCATAACAAGCGTCCCTATTTTGTAAAGATAATCAAATCTTCATTAAATTAGACGCTTGAAAACGGGAAAGCTGTGTTACAATAAGAGTATCAGCAATCATTTCGCCATCATGGTAAGGAGAGTATTTTCATGAGACGCAAACTCGTTGCAGTGTTCACAGTAGTTGTTGCTACCATCGGTGGCGCAGTCGCATTTATGGCAGTTACGCTTCGTAAAGTTGCCAATATGCGCCTTAGCCAATACGCCTATGAGGTTGCAGAAGAAGCTCCCTCTTCGACAGACTAAGCAATGACTTCACAACAGAATAAGCTCACCCACTAGCCACACGGTATACCTGCCGCTGTGGCTAGTGCTTTTTTAAGGTGCGTAGGAAATGCCCTCCCCGTTGTGTCTATAAGATAGTGTTAAAATGCGGTACACTTTGAAGCATGAAATCACACCTTTATCAGGAGTTTACAAGCTATGGCAAAAGAATTTGATGTACTCATCTTAGGCGCAGGTCCGGGTGGCTATGTGGCTGCTATTCGCGCTTCCCAATTGGGCTTAAAAGTGGGCATTGTTGAAAAAGAATACTGGGGTGGCGTGTGCCTAAACGTGGGCTGTATCCCTTCAAAAGCCCTGCTTCGCAATGCCGAACTGGTGCATATTTTTACCCACGACAAAGAAGAATTTGGCATGACGGGCGAAGTAAAATTTGACTACACCGCCGCCTTTAAGCGTAGCCGTAAAGTGTCGGAACGCTTGGTGAAGGGTGTACAGTTCTTGATGAAGAAGAACAAAGTAGACGTTTTTAACGGTTGGGCAACCTTTAATGACCCCCACAGCGTCACGGTGGAACTCAATGATGGTGGTACAGAAACCATCACGTTTAAGAACGCCATCATTGCCACAGGCGCAACCACACGCCTTATCCCCAACACAACACTTTCTGAGCGAGTGGTGACCTACCTAGAGCAAATCCTCACCGACCAATTGCCCAAGAGTATGATTATTGCAGGCGCAGGCGCAATTGGTATGGAATTTGCGTATGTGCTTCATAACTATGGTGTAGACGTGACGATTGTGGAATATGCCGACCGCGTGCTACCCCTAGAAGATGAAGAAGTAAGCAACGAACTCAAGAAAATTTACGTCAAGATGGGCGTAAAGATTTTAACTGCCACACGCGTGGATGGCATCGAGGACACAGGCAAGAAGGCTAAAGTCACCGTGACATCGCTGGCAGACAACGCCCAAAGTGTTCTAGAAGCCGACAAAGTGATGCAAGCCATTGGCTTTAAGCCCCGTACCGAAGGCTATGGCTTAGAAAAAACAGGCGTAAACCTTACAGAACGCGGTGCAATTGACATTACCGGCTTCATGCAAACCAATGTGCCACACATTTATGCCATTGGCGATGTCACCTCTAAGCTGATGTTGGCGCACGTGGCAGAAGCGATGGGCATTATTGCCGCCGAACACATCGCCAACCACCCCACAGAAGAACTAGAATTTGTGATGATGCCTCGCGCCACGTATTGCCAGCCCCAAGTCGCCAGCTTTGGCTACACCGAAAAGCAAGCGCGTGAGCTAGGGTATGATGTGAATGTGGCACGTTTCCCCTTCCAAGCGAATGGTAAGGCTTTGAGCTTGGGCGATGCAGTGGGCTTTGTGAAGCTCATTAGCGATAAGAAGTATGGCGAAATTTTGGGCGCACACCTGATTGGTCCCGACGTTACGGAACTATTGCCAGAACTCACGTTGGCACGCTACGCCGAGCTAACCCCCCACGAGATTGCCCGCAACGTCCACGCACACCCCACCCTTGGCGAAGCGCTAAAGGAAGTGGCGCATGGGCTAGAAGGACACATGATTAACTTCTAGGAATTACACGCTATCACTATAAAATAACGTAAAAGCGAAGGTTGCAGAGTTGCGACCTTCGCTTTTTATGTCTTACTTTTGTTGGATGCACACGATAAAACCTGAATAGCTGGTATTAAATCTAGCGTTTAATCGTCATCATCGTTGTTGTTGCCATTACCGTTGCCATTACCGTTGCCGTTATTGCCATTACCGTTGCCGTTATTGCCATTACCGTTGCCGTTATTGCCATTACCGTTGCCGTTGCCGTTACCATTACCGTTGCCGTTGCCGTTATTCCCGTTGCCATTGCCGTTCCCCCCATTTGGAGTGCTAACAATAGGCACGCTGGTGGGTTGTACGACTACAGTAGGGACAGGTGGTAAAGTGGGGATAAGCACTACAGTAGGGATAGGTAGTCCTGTGGGGATAACCACTACGGTAGGGATAAGTGGTACATTGGTTATTATCAGTGCGTCGGGGGTAATCACTAGGGTGGGCACAAGTGCCAAGCTAGTCGGTTGTAAAACGCTACCTAGCATATCAGTGGTTTCGTTTAATGTGCCCTGCGTCACATTTAACGCGGGTAACGGTGTCCCCCACCCTGTTTCATTTGCCCAGTTTATCGCGTTTAAGCCCTGTTGAATTTGATTGTAGTAGGGCAATTTATCGCAATCGGGAAACAAGCCTTCGGCATCGCCACACGGCGCAAGCCCTTGCTTTAGCAATTCGTGAAGTTTAGCCAGTTCTTCTTCGTCAAGGGGTTCGCGCACTTCTATCAGGCGGTCTAGCACGCGCACAGGAAGCGCATTTAGTAGTTCGCTTTTGTACGCTACAGGCAGCGTAGGCGTGTCTAAAATCTGTAGGTTGATGTCGATAGGCATGCTTGCCCATGTGCCTGCCACAACGGGGAACAATTGCCCGTTGATGTTCATGACGGCACTGCCTTCTAGTGCGCTAACGGTCATTTC
>DAOTTQ010000045.1:0-55586 GCA_034437555.1 Anaerolineae bacterium
CGTAGGCGCAGGCTATTCGTCACCACGAATACACTAGAGAATGCCATGGCTGCCGCCGCAAACATCGGGATAAGACCGCCCATCATTGCCACAGGAATCAGCAGCAAGTTATAGATGAACGCCCAAAACAAGTTTTGGTAAATCGTCTGCATCGTGGCTTTTGAAAGCGCAATGGCACGCACCACACCGCCCAAATCACCGCGAATTAACGTAATGTCACCCGTTTCTTTGGCAATATCCGCGCCTGTGCCAATGGCAATGCCCACGTCAGCGCGTGCCAATGAAGGCGCGTCGTTTACGCCGTCACCCACCATGCCCACCTTACGCCCACTCGCTTGTTCGCGCTGTACCGTTTCGGCTTTGTCGGCGGGCAATACTTCGGCAATGATGCGCGTAATGCCCACTTGTTCGGCGATGATTTGCGCGGTTTTAGCGTTGTCACCCGTGAGCATCATCACCTCTAACCCAAGTGCTTTTAGCGCATGAATGGCTTCTTTTGCGCCCTCTTTTACGCTATCCGCCACGCCGATAATGCCCATCAGCACCTCATCAACGCGCACCATGACCACCGTTTGCGCCCCTTGTTGCAGGCGTTCCACATCGGGCAACACTGCCGAGATGTCCATCATTTCTGCCATCCAACGTGGACTCCCCGCAAAAACGCGCTTGCCGTCTAGCACTGCTTCCACACCGCGCCCCTCAACCGCCTTAAAGTCGCTGGGGGTGCTGGGCGTGATGCCTTGCGCCTTCACATACTGTACTAAGGCTTGGGCGATGGGGTGTTCGCTTGCGCTTTCCGCGCCACCCAAGAGGGCTAAAAGTTCGCGTTCTGTTGTGCCATTTTGGGGCAAAATGCTGATAATGGTGGGCTTGCCTTGTGTGATTGTTCCCGTCTTATCCAGAATGATGGTGTTTAGACGTTGGGCGGTCTCTAGTGAAGCACTATTCTTAAAGAGGATGCCCATTTCTGCACCGCGCCCCGTCCCCACCATAATGGCAGTAGGCGTTGCCAAACCCAACGCACACGGACAAGCAATCACCAAGACGGCAATCGCGTTTAGCATCGCCGTAGGCAACGCCACGCCCCCAATAATCAACCATCCCAAGAGCGTTATCGTTGCCAGCACCAACACAATGGGTACAAAGACCGCCGACACTTGGTCGGCAATGCGCTGAATGGGGGCTTTTGAACCCTGCGCCTCTTCTACAAGGCGAATGATTTGGGCGAGGGCGGTTTCTGATCCCACCTTTTGCACCTGTAGCACCAAACGCCCTTGAGCATTCATTGTGCCACCAATTACGGCATCACCCACTTTCTTCTCAATGGGCATACTCTCGCCCGTCAGCATGGCTTCGTCCACGCTAGACGCGCCTTCGGTGATGATGCCATCGGTAGGAATCCGTGAATGTGACCTGACCAACACGCTATCCCCCACACGAAGCTGGCTGATAGGAATAGCCACTTCACGCCCATCCTGTAGCAAAATGGCGGTATCGGGTGCAAGCGACATCAATTTTTTAATGGCATCACTGGTACGCCCTTTGGCACGTGCCTCTAGCAATTTACCCAGCGTGATAAGCGTTAAAATGACGGCAGCCGATTCAAAGTAATCGTTCTTGCCCACCACATCAGAAAAATCAAACGCGATGCCAAGTAACACCACTAGACCATAGACATACGCCGCCAATGACCCCAACGCTACCAGCACATCCATATTGGTGGTGCCACTACGAATAGCGCGGTATGCCCCGACAATATATTGTTTGCCCACAATGAAAATAACGGGCGTTGCCATTATTCCAAAGATGAACAACCAGTAATCTTCCATCAAGAAGGGAAAGGCATCCATCAAAAATGGGATGTCGTGCATAAAGTGGCGCGTCATGCTTAGAATAGTTAGGGGTATCGTAAAGAATGCCCCAATCCAAACAAGCCGTGTTTGGCGGTCAATTTCGGCTTGGCGTGCCTGTGATTCGGTATCCTCTGGCACCAGCGATTGGCTGGTGTCAATCACCCCATAGCCCGCGTTTTCTACGGCTTTAATCAGCATGTCACGGCTGGCAGTATCGGGTGTTACCGTGATGAAGGCGCGTTCTGTTGCCAAGTTCACTTGTACATCTAGCACGCCTTCGGGCTTTTTGAGGGCGCGTGTAACGTTTCGCTCACAAGACGCGCACGTCATGCCAGTAATGGGCAGGGTAATGAGTAAGGGTTGTGCGGTTGCAGTAGACATTTGGGCTACCTTCTCTTTCGCTAATTCGACAATGCAAGCAACAATGTTTCCATGAGGGTCATTTCTTCGGTTTGTGCGCTAATGATGGCTTCTGCCAAAAGGCGCGTTTCTTCATGAATGCCTTCGCGCTCCAAAACGCGCTCGCTCATGTGGAGGGCATCATCATGATGATCTATCATGCTTTCCAGCCACGCCACATCATACTCATTGCCTGTAAGGCGCGTTAGCCCCGCAAACATACCCATCATCATTGCGGGGTCGCTTTGGGGAGGCATTGCGCCCCCATGCCCTGCATGTGGGTTTGGTTTGCTCATCTCCATCAGGCTATCAATCATGGCAACAGGCGAATAATTCACGTCATACCATGTTTTAATCCAGCCCACCATTTGCGTAATTTCGGCAGTTTGGGCGGTGATAATGGCTTCACATAGAGCTTTTACTTCTGTGTTGGTGGCTTTTGCTAGGCAATGTTCCGCCATATCCAGCGCCATTTGATGGTGGTCAGCCATGCCTTCTAAAAAGCGTAATTCCGCGCGTCCCGCACGCCCCGTCACAGGGGTATCTGCCATTACAACACCCGTCACCAAAACCAACATGACTAAACCAATGAGTCGCTTTATCATTTTTAACACTCCGTTTTACTTGTTTAATAGGTTTAATATCCGTTCAATGTCACCAATCACTTTTTCAGGGTCGTCGGGCATTTCATGGCGGGCGGTGTTTTCTAAATAGCACACCACCAGATGATTGATAAGGCTTGTCATGCCCTTTTCCACAGTACGCGCCCTAATCACACGGTCTTCGCACGTGCCACTATCGGCTTCTATCATGCGTTCCAGCCCTTCCAATTGCCCTTTAATACGGCGAATACGGTTCAGGGCTTCTTTATTGTGGTCGTGGCGGTCTCCGCCATGATGTTCTTGTGTGCCGTCTTGTGGTCTTGCTTGGTCATCCAGTGTCATGAGTTGCCTCTTTCTATATACCCCTATAGGTATATTACTATACCCCATAGGGTATGTCAATACGACGAGGTAAAACAAGTAAAATTGCCATGTGCGCCTATTTTGCCAGTATAATAAACAAAATGCCAAGTGAAAGTGAGAGACCACCATGCCAAAAATTCAATCTCTGATTCAAGAGACTGCTTAAGAAAGCTCCCTTATGAAAAGACTTTTCTTTATACATCTGGGCATTACGGTCACTTTGTTCTTAATGCCCTTTTGGTTGCGTTGGCAAAATAGCCCGCCTGCGTTTACTGCCACCTATTCGCTTGGCTTCGTGATTGTTGCGCCGATGCTGTTTACAGTGGGGGCGTGGGGATTGCTCGGCTTGCCCAATATCAGCCAACTATGGCGCAATGGCTGGCGTTTTGTGTGGGTTGTGTGTGGCATTATGTTTGTGGCGTGGGCGTTCTTGTCACAATTTTGGGCATTTAGAATAGGCGCACGCGATGGTATTGCCCAAAATAGCGCATTGCAGTTTGTAATTATTCTAGCCTTTTTGTGCTGTGTGGTGTGCTGTGCGCCCCCTGTGCGCGTGCTATTTAGCGTGTTGTGGGCGCATCTGGTGCTACTGTGCCTTATTGGGGGGGCGCAAGTAGCACTTCAAGACGATGTTGGCTTAAAGTGGCTAGGCGAATTTGCGTTAAATCCCGCCCAAAGTGGCGCAGGCGTGGTGCAATCCGAAGGCGTGCGTTGGCTACGCCCGTATGGATTTTTGCCCCATCCCAACATCTTCGCGGGGATGCTCTTGGCAAGCCTGCTATCCTTATTGCCCCCGCTTTGGCGTGGCTCTTGGGTGGCATTGGGCGCGTGGGGTGCGGGATGGTGGGTGTTCTTACTCACATTTTCACGGGGAGCATGGCTGGCGTTTGCGGTGTGCTTTGGCGCAATGTTAGCCGTTTCGTGGGTTAAAAGGCGCGTTGATTGGCGCGTGTTGCTTCGTCCTGTGGCGGTGTGCTTTGTGCTAGGGTTGGCGTTTGTGGCGTTGTATCGCCCGTTCATTGTGGCGCGGGCGGGCTTTGGCACAGAAAATACAGAATTGCGCTCGGTGGCGGATAGGGTAGTGTTTACCGAAATCGCGCTCTACATTATAGAACGTCACCCCATACAAGGCATCGGCACAGGCAATTACCCCTCTTTTTCTAACAACTATATTCGCACACGCACCTTCTATGACCTTAGGGGCGATAATGTGCATAACATTTGGCTCCTCGTCACCACGGAGCTAGGCGTGATAGGGCTGGGGCTGTTTGGGGGCATGGTACTATCGGGCATGGGGGGCATGGTATCACACATCCGCCGTCACCCTCACGATTGGGAGATGTATGCCTTGCTGGCGATTGCAGCATCATTTGCGCTTATTGGTCTGGTAGACCATTATCCTTATACCTTGGTGATGTGTGTTTTGGTGTGGCAAGGGTGTATTGCATGGGGCTTAAACAAAACCTAACCCACAAATCACAGTGATAATGTTATAGTATTAGATAGGCGACATTATGGATGAGAAAAAATGACAAAAACAATGTTGCACCCTGATCGTGTAGCTCATATTACAACGCTGTGCCAACAATACCATATTCGTAAATTGGCTATTTTTGGGTCGTTTTTGGGCAATCAGTTTACCTCACAAAGCGATGTAGACCTGCTGATTGAGTTTGATGCCAATCACACACCCGATTTTTTCCTGTTGGACGAGATTTCTCACTTTTTTTCTGCTGTTTTTGGCGGGCGTGACGTTGACCTAGTCACTTACAAAGCGTTAAATGCCCATCTTCGCCCTCGAGTTTTAGCGGAGGCACAAGTGGTTTATGAAAAAGGATGACCTTTACTACCTGCTTAACATGCTGTCTTTTGCACATAAAATACGTATTGAACAGCTAGAAAAAATTTTGCCAAATCACTAAATGGAGTGTTACAGGATGGGTGTCAACTGCGACTGGTACGATTGTGACTGGCTAACAGACAACCGTAGACTTATTGTGCATAACTTTGACAATCGCTGGACAATTGATGAACTTCGCGTTTCAGCAGCGCATGCGTGGGATTTAATGCGTACCGTAGATTACACCGTAGACGTGGTACTGGACGTGAGCCATGCCAATAGTGTGCCTAATAGCTTCTTACAATTAGGGAATCGCATCGCATCACAACGCCCTACCAACGGCGGGCTGATTGTTTTTGCCACGCGCTTGGGGTTTGCACGCGCTTTAGGGAGCATCTTTAGGCAAATTTACGCCTCTCGGCTACCACGCTTTAAGTTTGATTTTGCCGATGACTTGCCTCACTCGCTTACCATCATTAAAAGCTATCGCGAGAGACACGGCTACTACGAAGAACAAGGCTATATTAAGCCTATCATCACACAAGAAGCAAAAAACAGCCCTTCTGCGCCTGTTATCCTACAAACTCCTCAGGAATCTAAGGACACTGCGCCAGAATCGTTGCCCATTACCAGCACGCTCGCCACTGATATAAAGGATACTGCGCCAAGCTCATCATCAGATACGGCACAGAATGAGGGCTAGAGAGCAAGTACATCTGGACAAAAAGAATTTGGGCGAAGGTGTAATAGTTAATCTAATTCTTGAAAGCAATCATGACTCATTTTACAACGTAAGGCAAATAAAGATTTTTAGCGTAAACGCAAAGACACCCCCTAAACTCGCGGGGGTGTCTTAACTTTATCACAAGCTTTATTCAATGCTGTAACACAGAATGCTTTAGGCTTCTGCGGGGGCGTAGTCGATTTGTTTTAGCTTGCTAACGATGGTTTCCCATGTGGTAGGTGAGCCAAACGTTACAGTAATCATCTTGGTGTCGGGGTTGCCGTCTACGCTGGTTACGCCGTCTAGCTCGCTTACTTCGTTCTTGATGGTGCTGACACAGCCGTTACAGCCGACATTTGGCACTTCAAATGTTTTAGTTTCCATTGTCATTTCTCCCTAATATGAAAATACCCCTGTGGGTATCTTCTTCTTCTGACGCATATCATACCCTATTTCATACATTTTGCCGAGACAGTAAATTTTTCGTTTTAGCGTTTCATTTGTTAGAATAAGGTCGTAAATAAAAAAACGTCCCTTTTTCAAACCAATTCGGGCGTTGTGGTGTTACAATTGCGACAACACACTAAACACACGAAGGGGCTTTATAAACCCATCCTTCGGTTTGGGTTAATCTATAAGAGAGGTTATTAAGACATGGCAGTTAATCCTAAAATTGAACTACTACGCCAAAAACGCGCCCAAAAACGCGAAGGTGGCGGTGAAGAGCGCGTAAAACGCCATCACGCAAGTGGGCGCGGTACAGCCTATGAACGCCTTGAAATCCTACTAGACCCCGGTAGCTTTAGAGAACTTGATGCTCTCATTGAACATCGCTCTACAAACTTTGGGCTAGATAAGCAAAAGTTCTTGGGCGATAGCGTGGTAACAGGCTGGGGAACCATTGATGGGCGGTTGGTATATGTCTATAGCCAAGACTTCACCATTCTAGGTGGTAGCTTGTCCGAAGTTCACGCCGCCAAAATTATTAAAATTATGGACATGGCAATGAAGAACGGCGCACCCGTTATTGGCTTAAATGATAGCGGTGGCGCACGCATCCAAGAAGGCGTAGAAAGCCTGGCGGGCTATGCCGAGATTTTCTTAAGAAACACAATGGCAAGCGGTGTTATCCCACAGATTAGCGTGATTATGGGTCCCTGTGCCGGTGGCGCGGTGTATAGCCCTGCCCTTACCGACTATGTGATTATGGTCAAGGACACCAGCTATATGTTCATCACGGGCCCCAACGTGGTGAAGCAAGTGCTAAACGAAGACATCACCAGCGAAGATTTGGGCGGCGCAAGCGTCCATGCGACAAAAAGCGGTGTATGCCACTTGGTCGCCGATGATGAAACCCAGTCCCTTATGCTAGTACGTGAGCTTTTAAGCTATCTGCCCCAAAACAACATGGAAGATGCGCCATTCGACAAGAGCAATGACGACCCCCTACGCAGTGATTCTGCGCTAGATAGCATCATTCCCGACAATCCCAACAAGCCCTATGACATTAAAGATGTGATTGAAAAAGTGGTGGATAACGGCTACTTCTTTGAAATTCAGCCCGATTACGCCGCCAATATCGTCGTGGGCTTTGCGCGTTTGGGTGGGCATAGTGTGGGCGTTGTTGCCAATCAGCCCATGGTACTGGCAGGCGTATTGGACATTAAAGCCAGCGAAAAAGCCGCCCGCTTTATCCGCACCTGTGATGCCTTTAATGTGCCAATTATCACGTTTGTAGACGTGCCGGGCTACTTGCCGGGCAGTGACCAAGAACACGCGGGCATTATTCGCAGTGGCGCAAAGTTGCTGTTTGCCTATTGCGAAGCCACTGTGCCAAAACTCACCATCACCACCCGTAAGAGCTATGGGGGCGCGTATTGCGTGATGAGTAGCAAGCACATTCGCGGTGACCTAAACTTGGCTTGGCCCACCGCCGAAATTGCCGTGATGGGACCCGAAGGCGCAGTAGAAATTATCAATCGCCGTGAACTTGCCGAAGCCGCCGACCCTGTGGCAAAGAAAGCCGAGCTTGCCGCCGAATACCGCGCTAAATTTGCCCATCCCTATATTGCCGCCGCGCGTGGCTTTATTGATGATGTGATTGAGCCTAGCGAAACACGCCCCCGCCTGATTAACGCGCTACAGGTATTCCAGAACAAGCGTGACGAAAACCCGCCGAAGAAACACGGCAACATGCCCCTATAGGAGAAGCGCATGAGAAACACACAAGAAACACGCAATATTCAAAAAATTCTCATCGCCAACCGTGGCGAGATTGCGGTGCGCGTGATTCGCGCCTGCCGTGACCTTGGTATTGGTAGCGTTGCAGTGTATAGCGATGCCGATAGAACTGCCCTTCATGTGCGTTATGCCGATGAAGCGGTACGCATTGGTGAGCCGTCCCCCCGTGAGAGTTACTTACGCATCGACCGTATTTTAGCCGCCGCAAAAGCCACCAAAGCCGATGCTATTCACCCCGGCTATGGCTTTTTAGCCGAAAACGCGGACTTTGCTCAAGCCTGTGCTGACGAAGGCATTATGTTCATTGGTCCCTCGCCCCATGCCATTGCCACGATGGGCGATAAGCAATCGGCGCGGACTGCGGTAAAGAATAATGGCGTTTCGCTAATTCCCGGCACAGAGCCGGGCTTAAACGATGATGAACTCATTCTAGCCGCCTACCAAATCGGCTTTCCTGTTATGGTGAAAGCCGCAGCAGGCGGCGGTGGTAAAGGGATGCGCCCCGTATACAAGCCCGAAGAATTGCCTTCTGCACTGGCAAACGCCCACCGTGAAGCCGAAAGCGCGTTTGGTAATGGTGCGCTGTATTTAGAAAAGTTGCTCATAGGCGCACGCCACATTGAATTTCAAATTTTGGGCGATATGCACGGCAACATTGTTCATTTGGGTGAGCGCGAATGTAGCATCCAACGGCGCAACCAAAAGCTAGTAGAAGAAGCTCCCAGCCCCTTTATGGACGATGATTTGCGTCGTCGTATGGGCGACATGGCAATTGCCGCTGCCAAAAGCGTGGATTACTACAACGCAGGCACCATTGAGTGCATGGTAGACAAAGACAAGAACTACTACTTTTTAGAAATGAACACGCGCCTACAAGTAGAACACCCCGTGACAGAACTTATCAGTGGGATTGACCTTGTCAAAGAGCAAATTCGTATTGCGCGTGGACGGCGCATGACCCCCACCGAAAACCTAATGAACCCTAAAGCGTGGGCAATTGAATGTCGTATTAACGCCGAAGACCCCTTTAACAACTTTATCCCGTCAATTGGCACAATTACCGTATCGACCACGCCTAAGGGCCCCGGTGTGCGCGTAGATAGTGGTGTGTATCCGGGCTATGAAGTAACGCCCTACTATGACAGCATGATTGCCAAGCTAATTACCGTAGGCGAAACGCGCAACGAAGCCCTCTTACGGATGCGTCGCGCCCTGTCGGAATATGTAATTATGGGTGTAAAGAACAATATCCCATTCCATCTTAAACTGATGAACAGCGTTTCGTTTATCGCAGGGCAATTTGACACGCGCTTTGTAGAAGAACGCTTTAGCATGAATACCGATGACTCTGTGCCTGCCAATGCCGACCTAGAAACAGCCGCCATTGCTGCCACACTATACGCCCATCGCCAACGCCAGCTTGCTTCACAGGTCGTTGCGCCCGCCAAACGTGACACCAGCAATTGGAAATGGGTGGCACGTTGGGAAAGGTTGAATAAATAACATGCGCTATAAAACAATTATCCATGACCAAGAGTTTGACATCGAAATTCATGCCGATGGGCGTTTAACCGTGAATGGTGAACCCCATGACGTAGACTTTTTAGAGATTGTCAACGGGCGTTACTCCCTTATTCAAGACTATAAATCGTCTGAAGTGGTAGTAGAAGAACGCGATGGTGCGGTGCAAATTCTAATTGACGGCAAGCTTTATGACGGGCAAGTGCTAGATGAACGCGCCCTACTAATGGCAAATCGCAAGGGAGGCATTAAAGCCAGTACCAGCGACATTATTTCACCCATGCCAGGCTTAATTGTTGAGGTGTTGGTGAGCATTGGCGATATTGTCAGCGCAGGGCAACCCGTTATCATCCTAGAAAGTATGAAAATGCAAAACGAGCTAAAAGCCCCCCGCGATGGTCGGGTGGATGTCATTCACGCCGTTAAAGGACAAACCGTAGACAAGGGCGCAACCCTTGTTCTTATTGGTGAGCCGAAAGAGTAGCTAATGATACGCCGTTTCTTGCTGTGGGTACTTTCGATTGTGTGGCTGATTGCCCTAAGTGGCTATGTGATTGTGGGCGCGGGTCTTGTGCCGTTCCATGGGGATGAATCAACGCAAATTTACATGGGACGCGACTTCTTTTATGTGGCACAAGTCACGAATTATGATAGGCTCTTGGACACGCCACCCATCAACAGCAACCCCGCCGAGCAAGACTTACGACTGTTAAACGGCACATTGCCAAAGTATGTATACGGCGCAATTGCGTATGGCATGGGCTATACGCTAAACACCCTTAACGAGCAATGGGATTGGAGCGCGGACTTTGCCTATAACGAGCGCACCAATCGCATCCCCGATGACCGCCTACTCAATACGGCACGCATCGCTTCTTCTGTGATGTTGGCAGTCGCCGTATGGGGCGTGTTTTGGCTAGGCAAAGAGCTGGGGGGCAGCATGTGGGCAGGGGTACTTGCCAGTGCGCTCTTTGTGCTTCATCCCGATGCTCTCATCAACGGGCGGCGTGCCATGATGGAAGGCTTTATGCTAGGGTTTGGCACGCTTGCCATCATGACGAGTGTGCTGGCGTTGCGTTTGGGCTATTTTACGTTTTGGTATCGCTTAGGCTTGTTTAGTGGGCTGGCGGTTGCTAGTAAGCACACCGCGCTCTTTACCGTAGCGGCGGCATTTGCCAGTGTGCCAGTGGTTGCCATTATTCAAAGGTCGCCCTCGCGCCAGTGGGTGGGGCGCATTATAGGGCTTATTTTTGCGGCGGTAGTGGCAGGGGGCATCTTCTTTGGGCTAAACCCAGCATGGTGGTCAAACCCCATTGACACAGCTCAAGACGTTCTACAACGGCGCACCGCGCTCTTAGAAGGGCAAACTGCCACGTATGGTGGCTATGAAAACACACAAGAACAATTGATGGGCTTCTTGCGCCAAAGCATTACGCCCACCCCCCAATACTACGAAGTTGAAGGCTGGGAAGCCTATTTTGCCAATGACATCCGCACCTACGAAGCCTCTCTTTGGGCAGGCGGTGGTAACGTTTGGCGTGGCTTGTGGGCAACAGGTTTGGCGTTTAGCATCGTGATGATGATAACGGGTTTACGGGCGTTTCGTCCTGTGTATGGCGTGTTGCTGGTGTGGTCGGTGGCGATGGTAGTCTTGACTTTGGGCTTAACCCCATTAGAATGGCATCGTTATTACTTGCCCATTGTTCCCCTTTACGCTGTTCTTGCAGGGGGTGGGCTAATGTGGGCAATCAACGCCCTTCGCCATCGCATTCAGGAAACCCAAACACCCAATGACCCCCAAACTTTCCAACTTTAGCCGTTTTCTCGTTATCCTTGCTGGCGCGGTACTGCTTATCTCCTCACTTAGCAACCGCGCCGAGCGCATCGCCTTTAGCACCAATGCCTTTTTAAGCGGTGAATTTTTAATGGTGTTGGCGGTTGCGCTGGTTACGTTAGTCGTTAGCGTTTGGCTTTCCATGCGCGCCTTGCCTAGCCCTATAGCGCTGTGGGCGTTCATCGCTTTGGGTTCGATGGGGGTCGCAGCACTTTACACCTTTGCCGAAGGCATCAGAACGTATAGCACGCCATTTGTGTTGTGGGCGGTCATTATAAACAGCACCTTGCTATGGCACTTAGTCTCTAATCAACCAAGCTTTCAAAATAGGATGCAAAACGCCATTAACTTCGTTGGCGCGACAATTCTTTTACTGCTGGTGTTAGAAGGCGTGCTGCGTGTGTGGTTTACCGTATTTGGCACAGAAACCGACCGCGTAAACTATGTGTATAGCGTGGACGAAGTGCTAAACAAGTACAATCGCTTTCGCGGTGAGCCATACGTGAACTTTGGGCTTTCGCCCAACCACCCCGACCACAACGCACGCGGTTATAGAAGCCCCGAACTCACCACGCCCAAACCTGATGGCACATTTCGCATTTTTGCGATTGGGGGTTCTACCACCTATGGCATATCGCTCATCAACGCCGAATCGTACCCTACACAGTTACAGCGCATCCTTCGTGACGAATACGGCTATACCAACGTCGAAGTGATTAACGCGGGTGTCCCACAATACGCCACCTACGAAAACCTGATTAACTTTCAACTTAAAATTTTAGATGACGAACCCGACATGCTCATTACGTATGAGGGCATTAACGATGTGGTTACGCGCCTTGTAGACCCTGCATTTTACACAGGCGAAAACCCCATGCGGGGCATATGGGATACCAGCCGTATTACACGGATTCCGTTTGTATTAGTGCGTTTTGTCGGCGCAAATACAGGGCTATTGCCACGCCCTGGCGTGCTAGACAGTGCCATTAGCAACGTTAGCAATGTGCAACGCTGTACTGATGCGACGTTCTGCGAGAACCTTGGGCTTTCACCCGTAGAAGTGCTAGAAGCCAATCCACCGCGCTATTTTGAACGAAATTTGCGCCACTTGGTCATTTTGGCACAAGCCAACGATGTGCAAGTGGTGATGTCTACATGGGCATACTACCCCGAAGAATCTAACGGTAGCCTGTATATGACGTACCCCCAAATGCAAATGGGCGCAAACCAGCACAACGTCATCACCCAAGCCCTTGCGGAAGAGTACGACTTGCCCCTCATCGACTTTGCCCAAAATGTGCCATATGATGCCGATTTGTGGCAAGACGGCTTGCACCTTTCGGCAAAGGGCGCAGAAGAACAGGCGCGTCAGTATGCACGTTTCTTGGTAGACAATGACCTGCTTCCCAAGCCCTAAGTTACTTCTTTCTACCCCATCCCTATCTCTTGTGATAAAGCGACCTTTCCCATGATAAGCATCCTTTCGCCCCTGCCTTTTTTGTCGTTTTTACCCCATTGGCTTGCCCTAACGCTCCAAGCGTTACCGATTGCCTTGTGGGTGTTTGTGGCGTTGGGGGGCGTGTGGGCGTTGTGGCTATTGCCCCGTGACGACTGGCAAAATACTCCCCTCGTGGGTGCGCTGGCGTTTGCCTGTGGCAGTGGCTTATTAACCGCGTGGATGTTTATACTTGGCACGATTGGGGGCGCACAAGAAGCACCCCTCATGACGTTTGAAGCGTCATTCTTGGGGACAATCGTCTTATTTGCAGTGGGCGCAGGCTTGCTTTGGCGCAAATACCGCACCACCACGCCTGCACCGTCTAAGTCGCGCGTATGGGGCTTGCCCGATTATGCCCTGATGGGATTAATCGTGTGCAGTGTGGTGGCTGTTTGGGTTACAACATCGTTTTGGGTGTTTAGCGCCTACGATACGCTGTGGGTGTATGGCTATGAGGGCAGGCTCTATACGCTCTTGGGCAATATCCCCGCGACCATTGGCTACTATCCACAATACCTCCCGCTACAGTATGCTTTTTATCAATTGGCATACGGGGGCATCAACGACCATTTGGCGCGTGTAATTGTGCCGTTTATGCACATCGGCAGTATTTTAAGCGCGTATAGCTTGGGCGCAACGCTCTTTCGTCCGCGTGTGGGGTTATGGGTGGCAGTGCTTTGGGCATTGTATCCGCATGTGGGTTTTTGGGCGCAAATGGGTGATTTAGAAGTGCCGATGGCGTATTTCTTTACATTGTCGGGCGTGTTTTTCTTACGGGCGTGGTTTGCCCAAACGCCTGCCTTGCAACGCCGATATGCCCTTACCAGTGGGCTAATGCTGGGTATGCTGATGTGGACGAAGCCCACAGGGGGCGCGTTTATTTTGGGCGTGGGCGTTGCGGTAGGGCTTTCGGGCTTATTCGCCATCAGAGGGCGCGTGTGGGGCGCGTTTATTGCCCACTTTAAGATTGCGTTTTGGGTGGGTCTGGCGTGCTTGCCTTTGGGCGCGGTGTGGTATCTTCGCAATGCGCTCTTAGGGCATGATGTGATTGACTTTCCCCACCCTAGCTGGTTGTCGCTTGCCACCCGTAGCGGTGATTTGTGGGGATGGGGCTTGTTGGCGGTTTGTATCGGCGTGCTATGGGGTGTGTATAGTACACGGCTGGCGCGTGTGGGCATCGTGCGTGCGCCTTTACTAGCGTGGGAGCGTGTGCTGGTCATCGTGGGCGCGGTGTGCGTTGCCATTGGCACATTGCCCTCAATGGCGTGGGTTAACTCCGCCCGCATCAATGCCCCCGAAAGCTATATGACATTGCCCGAAGTGAGCGTGTTTGGCGTGGGCGTGGGTTTACTCTTGGCGGTGCTATGGCGTGGGCTCGTGCGTGCCTCTGATGAAACCCAAACCTCTGCCAAGCGTGTCTTTTGGGCGTTGGCGTTAGCGATGCCGTACTTTGCTACGTGGTTTTATGCGTATAGCTATCATTATCGGCTGTCGTTTGCTGTTGTGCCATTCCTCATTTTGCCGTCTGCCTTGCTCATCACGCCCCTTTGGGAAGCCGCCAGTGCGTGGTGGACAGGTTCACGGGGGCGCATCGCCATTTTAGGCGTGCTGGTGGGTGTGGCGTTTATGGTGTTTGTGCCAGCTCCGCTCACCAGCGCCACCGCCGAAGGCAATTTACGCTGGCTGACCGACAATCTTTACCCCGATGACCGCGCCCAATACATTAAAACCAACGGCGCACTCATGCTTTTGGTAGATGAGCTAACGGCGTATGAAACGAATACGGGGGTTAAGCCGATAGTGGTGGCGTTGGGCGAACAGCAATTGCCGTTCCTCTTACCCTTAATAGAATTGCAAACGGATACACTGGCAACCACGCTGGAGGATGTAGCGCACGCCACGCACTATTTACACGGCACACTGTCCGATTATCGCCTAGCGGATGCGGGCATTGTCCCCCAAGAAAACGCGCTCCTTAATGCGTTGGGGCGCATCGACATCATGACGCGCACTGTATATAACGACGAAAACATCTTTAGAATTGAGCTATACGAACTACACCACAATCGCTATACCTTGCCCGAAATAGGCGTACCATACACCCAAGAAATCGTCATAGGCGATTTTGCCCAAGTGTTAGCGGATGAAATAAGCAACAATTACTTGGCAGGCGCACGATTACACTTACGCTTTGTGTGGCGCGTGCTAAAGCCCACCCCCAACGATTACACCCTACTGATAGAGATGGTGAACAAAGCGGATGAGAGCGTTTTTTATGCGTGGGAAAGTCGTTTTTTGCCCAGCGAACACGGCGACTATAGCACACGCTTTTGGCAAGAAGGCGAATATATCACCGATTATCGGCGCGTAGAAATTGACCCCACACAAATTCCCTATACGCCCAGCCCCGATACCGAGTTTAGGGTGCAAATGAGCCTCTTTAGAAGCGATGACCCCTCACGCACGCCCATTCGCATGACCATTAATGGCGAAGAACAAACGGCGTGGGTGTTACGTATCCCGTTTTATTATAAATCGCGCTAAGGCACACGCCTAAGCACGGTGTATTGGGCATCTTCGTAAACGGTTTCCCACGTATAGCGCGTGCCAAGCCGTGCTTCTTCGTTTATCATGCCAATGTCTGCGCTAATCACGGCAAAATCGGGCAAGAGGGGGGGCGTAATGTTCGATAAGCCCAACGGGTAAATGCCTTCACGGGGCGTATTCGTCCAGCCTTCACCGTATAAATAGAGTGGGTTTGCCCAGCTAGACCAAATCACGGCATCCTGCACTTCACGCTGAATATAGTCATACACATGGGCATAGCCCCCTGTGCCTTGCACAATGTTTTTAGGCAATTGAAGCTGTTGCCCGTTGGCTTCGTCCACACCAAAAAGCGCATTGATACCCAAAATCGCTATGATGCCTACGCCCCCCACCCACACCAACGCAGGCGCAAGGCGCACAATCACGGGCAAGCGATAGATACGCCCTAGCACGCGCTCCAATAGCACCACCCCCGCAACACCCATCAAGAGCCACAGCGTTAAGCCATAGCGCCATTCAATGTTGAGGGTTGTGCTAAGGGGGGTATGGAATGCCCCCAATGGCACACTAAAGAAGCCAAACCAGCCCACCGCTAACACCAGTAGCATTTGCCAAGCGCGATACCGCCACCACAACGCCACACCCACCAGCACACTCAACGCAAGCAACGCCCCCAACGGCAACAGCGCAGGCAAATTAGCGTAAAGGCGCGGTTGCGTGATATTTGCCAAAAAGCTGCCACTGCTAAATGTAGCCACTTCGGGCGAGATAATCATGCCCATCATAGCGAGATTGCGAAGCACCCAAAAGCCACACGGGAACATTAGCACCACACACAGCGCAAACGTGCGCCACGTCATTAGAGAGGGCGTGCGCCACCATTGCCACAACACAATCAGCCATAACACCCCCAAGAACGTGATGCCACTGGGCTTGGTTGCCATCGCCAAAAACGTATACATCGCCAGCCCAATCGGGTGAAATGCCGTGTCGTTGCGCCGTGTGCTAATGGGCACGTGCCACAACGCCCCCAGCAAATACACCGCTAGAAACAAATCATTCTTGCCCATCAGCAAGAGCGTGCTATACACCAATGGCACAAATAGTACGCCCAACGCCAGCAACGCCACCAACGAAGGCGATAATGGGGTGTAGCGTCGCCATAAGCCATAAAGTATCGCCACGAGCAATCCTATTATCAGGGCTTGCGCCCACCCCACGCCGTTAAAATCGGGCGCAAAGGGCAACGTAAACGCCAATAGGCTTTCATAGCCATTGGGGTATTCTGCATACGGCGTGCTTAAATCCCACACGCTACCCGTTTTTACTAGCTCAATGGCTTTTAGGCTGTGGTAGCCAATGAAATCGGCAGAGATGCTGTTTCCTAATGACGAATACGGAAAAAGTAGCATTCGTACCAAGAAAACGCCCACCAAGAGCGTTATCACTAGCCCAAAGACTGCTCGTTGCTGTGGGATAGGCAATGCCTCATCCACAGGCGCAAGTACAGTAGTGAACCACGCATTGCCCCCGCGATGATACAACCACCATGCCCCCGCCGCGCACAGTACCGCCCCCACGTAGGGCAATACTCCCACGTATAAGCCTAAAAAGCCTAAAATTTGCGCCGAAAAAACAATCCCAAACGTGGTACTAAGCAAGAGCGCGTGTAAGCGATACATCATCAAAATGTCCTTGTTCTAGCGTGAAAGCGCATAAATAGTAAGATGGGCGCGAACAGATGGGCGTGGCACAACGCGCAAAATGTCCCCATCCAGCGCGGAAGGCGCGTACGGGCTATCTTCTAGGACGGCAAAACGCCCCTGATAAACGTCCTTAGCATAGCGCATGATTGCCTCAATGTCCTCACCTGCCGAGCTAAGGCGTGGGCAATCCACAGCCAGCACGCCCCACGCCCGATAGCGCAAGCCCTGACAATTGGCAAGCACACCCAAGACAGATTGCGCCTCTTGTGATTGTAAGAAGGCAATCGTCTCATCCAGCCCAAAGCCCGTTGCATCGGATTGGATGTATTGGCGCACGTCGGGCGCATCTAAGGCAAGCGCAACAGGGTTTTGGGTGGCAACCTGTGCGAAAGGCAAAAATACGCCCACGCCCCACACGGCAACGCCCAGCACCGTCAATACGCGCCCCACACGGGGCAATTGCGCCATAAAAACGCCCACACCCACCAACATGAGCGCTAAAATTGCGCCCCAATAGCGTGATTCTTGTACGCCTGCCATCACCAATGCCAGCGCAGGCACGCCCCACACCGCCACTAAAAACAACCGTCCCTTTATCATCAGCCACAACATCGCCACAAATGACATCACAACAAGAGGCGCACCCCAATAAGAGAGCAACATCACTAGGCGTGTTTGGCTATTTGCAAGGATGCGCTCTAGGTTAAATAGCCCCGACACTGCGCCCCCATCAAGGTTACGGCTTACGCCACTTACCGCAAAGCCGATGGCGTTCCCAAACAGGTCATAGCCCAGCACGCCCACGCCCACAAAAAACGCCCCTGACAAAACCAGCACACTCCCTAACGCAATGCTTCCCCACCGCACGCGCAAACCCCAAGAGGCTTGGGGGCGTACAAACAGCACCGCCAGCACGGGTAACGCAAAATAGGGTAGCGCACTCGTTTTCATTAAAAATGCCACAAATAAACCCATGCCACACAAAAGCGCATCGCTAAAGCGTGCGTGATAGCGAAAACGGCTAGCAAACGCCACACTCAGCAACACCACCGAAGCCATTAAATTATCAGATAACGCCAAACGCTCAAAGAAGTAGTGATAGGTACTAAGCCCATAGAGTACGCCTGCAAAAATCCCTGCCCATGCGCCTCCCCATATTCGGGCAATGCTCATCACGCTTGCCAAACCTATCAGGCTAAAGAGTACCGTCACAACACGCGCCATCCAAATGGGTGACGTGCTAACGGTGGGTGCAAACAGCGCATACGCCCACAATGTGCCTTGTCGTGCCAAATTTGTATTGTAAAAAGGGCTAATTTCTGCCAATTTTTCTGTAGAAAAAACGTGGATGGTTTCATCAATAAACGGCGGATAGGCGTTTAAGGACGTTAGGCGCAACAGCCCAAACAGCAAGATTACGCCAACCCACACAGCAAGTTGTCCGTTCTTCATAAAGTCCCTTACGGCATCTCTGATGAGTGCATTAGTGCTTAAACCAGTAGAAATTGGGTGAGAGGGCATTATAGCCCTTCTTTTGCCGTGTTATAATAGCGAAAAAGAAGCCTTTATTGAGGGTTTTAGCCATGACATTTGACAAAGACCGTTTAGCAAAGTTAGAAGCACGCCGAAAAAATTGGAAAGAGACGCGCCTAGACCCCACCCTAAAGAAGATGCCAGAGCGCAAAACGCACTTTAGCACCCTTAGCGGGCATCCTATCCAGCGACTGTATACGCCCCTCGACATTCCCGACTTTGACTATGACCGCGACCTTGCCAACCCCGGCGAATATCCGTTTACACGCGGTGTTCATGCCACAGGGTACAGGGGCAAGGCGTGGACAATGCGCCAATTTGCAGGCTTTGGCACCGCCGAAGAAACCAATGAACGCTTTAAGTTCTTGGTGTCACAGGGCAGTATGGGCTTAAGCGTGGCGTTCGACTTGCCCACCCTCATGGGCTATGACACCGATGCCCCTGAAGCACTGGGCGAATTTGGTAAGTGTGGCGTGGCGATTAGTAGCCTACTGGACATGGAAATTCTGTTTGACGGCATCCCCCTCGACCAAATTAGCACCAGCATGACCATCAATAGTCCTGCGGCGGCGATATGGGCGTTTTACATTGCAGCTGCCGAAAAGCAGGGCGTGGACAAGTCTAAACTGCGCGGCACACTACAAAATGACATCCTAAAAGAGTATATCGCTCAAAAAGAGTTCATCTTTCCGCCCAAGCCTTCTATGCGCCTGGTCACAGATACTATTGAGTTTGGCACACGCCACATGCCCGAATGGAACACCATTAGCATTAGTGGCTATCACATCCGCGAAGCAGGCAGTACCGCCATCCAAGAATTGGCGTTCACGCTGGCGGATGGGCTGGAATATGTGCGTTGGGCAATTGCGCGGGGGCTAGACATTGACGAATTTGCACCGCGCCTAAGTTTCTTTTTTAACGTGCATAATGATTTCTTTGAAGAAATTGCAAAGCTACGCGCTGCCCGCCGTATTTGGGCGCGTGAAATGCGCGAAACCTTTGGCGCAAAAAATGAGCGAAGCTGGCTGATGCGCTTTCATTGCCAAACCGCCGGCGTAAGCCTAACCGCCCAACAGCCCCAAGTGAACCTTGTCCGTGTGGGCATACAGGCGTTAGCGGCAGTTTTGGGGGGCGCACAGTCCTTACACACCAATAGTATGGATGAAGCCCTCGCGTTACCCAGTGAACAAGCCGCCAAGCTTGCGCTACGCACGCAACAAGTGATTTTAGAAGAAACGGGCGTTGCCAACACCCTGGACCCACTCGGCGGCGGCTACTTTATCGAAAAGCTGACCAACGAAACCGAAGCAGCAGTCTATGCCTACTTTAAGCAAATTGAGGAAATAGGGGGCATGTTGCCTTCCATAGATGCGGGCTTCTTTCAAATGGAAATTGGCGAGGCAAGTTATCGCTTGCAGTTAGAAATGGACAGAAGCGAGCGCATTACCGTAGGCGTAAACCAGTACCAAACGCACGAACCCCTTAAAATCCCTATCCTTGCGATGGATCCACAGGGCTATGAAAAGCAAGTGGCACGCCTAAACGCCATCCGTAGCGAGCGCGACCAAGACCGCGCCAAACGCGCCCTAGAAGCCCTACGTGAGGCGTGCATCGGCGACCAAAACACCATGCCCACCCTGCTAGAATGCGCCCATGCCTATTGTACACTCGGCGAAATAACGGATGTGATGCGTCAGGCGTTTGGGATTTATCAAGAACCACTCTTTGTATAAGGCGCACCCATGCACATCGGCTTAAATGCACACCTGCTGTCCTCCCAATCCAGTTATCGGGCAGCAGGGATTCACAATGTCATTCACAACTTGTTGCAATACATGCCCGCCCTTGCCCCACAAGGGTGGCGTTTTACGGCGTTTGTGGGCAAAAACCAAACGGCACGCTATCAGGGCGTAAACATGCGCCACGCCCGCCTCGATACTGAAAACCCAAACCAGCGCATCCTGTGGGAGCAATTGCTTCAGCCCCCCCAATTACTAGAGTTTGACTTGTATCATGCTATGGCATTTGTTGCGCCCTTTGTCTTGCTAAAGCCCACGGTGGTAACGGTGTATGATTTGTCGTTTATGCGCTATCCCGATAGGCTCTCTGCCAGTCGAAGGCTGTATTTGCGCTGGATGACCAGCCTAACGTGCCATCGTGCCAAGCGCATTACCGCCATTAGCCACAGCACCGCCCACGACCTCACGCGCCTGTTAAACGTGCCTGCCGATAAAATAGACGTAACGCCATTGGGGTATGACGAGACTTCGCATACGCCCCGTCCCCCCCATGAGATAGAAACGTTTAAGCGCAGGAAGGGCTTGCCAGAGCGTTTTTGGCTGTTCATCGGCACAATAGAACCCCGAAAAAATCTACCCAACTTGCTAGAAGCGTACGCCAAGCTTATGCCATCAGAACGTTTGCCCCTAATTTTGGGTGGGGGTGCAGGATGGGGCATTGAAGCGGTGAATGAGGCGATTTCGCGCTTAAAGCTATCGGATAGTGTGCGCTTGGTGGGTTTTATCCCTAGTGAAGAATTGCCTCTTTGGTACAATAGCGCAGAGGCTTTTGTGTATCCTTCGGTGTTTGAAGGCTTTGGTTTGCCTGTTTTAGAGGCGATGGCGTGCGGAACGCCCGTCCTTACGTCGAATGTGTCCTCATTGCCAGAAGTGGCGCAGGGCGCGGGCTTGTGCTTGCCCCCCAATGACATTGACGTATGGGCAACGTCACTTAAGCAAGCCGCAAAAGACAGCGCGTGGCGTGCCGAAGCAAGGCACAATGGCATTGAACAAGCCAAACGCTTTAACTGGAAAACAACAGCACAACTTACTTTAGAGAGCTACCAAAAGGCATGCAGTTCATAACGCCTATGACCAACGAATCCCTAAACGAACATCCCCCCCTAGAACCACGCTGGTTAATGCCCTTTGTGGATGCCGTGCTTGTGTTTGTGGCGTTTGTTATGGCGTATGTGTTGCGCTATGACTTGCAAATTTTGCGCCCCGTCCTAGACCCGTCACGCGGTTCTTTTGAACCCTACCTGCCGTATGTGGTGCTGTATGCGGGCTTGCTATACGTGAATTATCAAGCCAACTTCTTATACAAGCACATTCGCGGGCGGGCGTTAGGCGAAGAAGTCACCATCATCATTAACGGCGTTGCCGCCGTCACCGTGATTACCCTTGCCATGTTTTTCTTGTTTCAGCCCCTTATTACCAGCCGTTTAATGCTGGTGTATGTAGCGGCGTTTACGGTGGTGTTATTAGTTATGGCGCGTGTTGTCTTGCGGATGTATCAGGCGCAGTTACGTAAGCGTGGCATTGGCGTACAGCGTGTGCTGGTGGTGGGCATGGAAGCCACAGGGCAAGCCGTAGTAGGCACAATGATTTCTCGTGCCGATTTGGGCTATCATGTGGTGGGCTTTTTAGACGATAACCCCCAAACCGCCGATATGGAGTTTAGAACGGTGACGCGCTTGGGGAACATTGCACAGTTTAACGAAGTCATGCCTCTGCACAGCATTCAAACGGTGGTGATTACACTGGCATGGACGCACTACGACATCATCCGCGCCATTTCACAGTATTGCCACGAACACCTTATCAGTGTGCGCGTTGTTCCCGACATCTTCCAGCTGAATATGCGCCAGCTACAAGTAGAAAACCTAGACGGCATTCCCCTTTTGGGCATCGTTACGCTACAGCCATTTCAAGGCGCACCGCGCTTTTTCAAACGCGCCCTAGACCTAAGCATCACCCTACTCATCGCACCCGTTTGGTTGTTGACGATGGGCGCAATTGCACTCGCCATTAAGCTAGAGGGCGATGGTAGCGTGTTTTTTGTGCAACGGCGCGTGGGCGAAAACGGGCGCGAGTTTAATATGTTCAAGTTTCGCTCCATGATTCCTGATGCCGATGCCATGCGCCGAGCCCTAATTGAGAAACACGGTCTCGACCCCAAGCACCCCAAAATAGAAGATGACCCACGCATTACACGGCTAGGGCGGTTTATACGGCGCACCAGCCTTGATGAACTCCCCAATTTAATCAACGTGCTGCGCGGAGAAATGAGCCTAGTGGGTCCTCGCCCCCCCATGCCCGACGAAGTGGCATTGTATGAAAATTGGCACAAGCAACGCCTACAGTTTATACCGGGCATTACGGGCTTGTGGCAAGTGAGCGGGCGTAGCCGAATCCCATTTGATGAGATGTGTTTGATGGACATTTACTATATCGAAAATTGGTCGGTTAAGTTTGACTTGCAAATTTTACTGATGACCATTCCCCGTGTACTGTTTCGCGTGGGAGCATACTAGGTACGCCTAAACATGGTGTTTAAGATGTGTTCGCTATCTTCGTCTGCCACTACGGTAAGCGTATCGCCACCCATCAAGACGGTGCTTCCGTGGGGTACAACTAGCTTTCCCTTGCGCTGAATACTAGCAACCACACATTCGGGGGGAAACCCCACTGTACTAATGGGCTTGCCTTCTAGGGTGCTTCCCTTTTGCACGAAGTATTCTAAAACGTGCGCCCCTGTAAGCGTGTGTAAGCGCACTTGTTCGGCGGTGTGTTGGTCTTGTAGTTTGCGGGCTACCGCCACGTTATACGCCTGCATAATGTCTTGACGGCGTAAGATCCCCACCAATTGCCCCCGTTTATCTAGCACAGGCAAACGCCCAATATCGCGTGCGCCCATGTTCTTGATGGCAGTCCACAGCATGTCATCCGCGCTTGATGTTACGACGTTTTTAGTGCAAATATCCGCCACAGTCAGCATTTCGGGGTGCAGGCTCGTATCGGTTAGCGCGTTCTCAAACGTGGCTTGTAGGTCACCGAGCGTTACAATGCCTATCAGCGCGTCGTCTTTAATGACACATAACGCCCGTGTGTGATAATGCCTAAACGCATCGCGCAGTTCGGTAAGGGTGGCATGATGCGGTATCGTGGGCGCAGGCGTAACCATGGCTTCTTTCACGTTCATGCCCTGCATCAGGTCAATATCGCGCCCTTGTTGCAGGCGCACGCCATGCTTAATCAGGCTTAGCATGTAGATGCCGGGTGTTCCCATGCGTTCTGCCACAAAAGAGCATATCACTGCCGTAAGCATAATGGGCAAAATAAGCCCATAGTCACCGGTAATCTCGAACACAATCAAAATGGCGGTAATGGGGGCGCGAACAATGCCCGCCATCACGCCTGCCATCCCTGCAATCGCAAACGTTTGTGGCGAACTCATGCCCGCATACGGCAAAAGAGACCCCATCAGTAAGCCATACGCATTGCCCAGCACAATGCCCATAAAAAGCGCGGGCGCAAATACGCCCCCCACAAAGCCTCCGCCTTGGCTAATCGAAGTGATGACCAGCTTTAGCACCCCCAAAAACAGCAGCATCGCCATACTAACCTCAAGATGCCCCGTTAGCACGCCGTGCATAAATTCTTCGCCTGCACCCAAAATTTGCGGGAAGAACGCCCCCACAAACCCTACAAACGCCCCAACCAATGCCGTCTTAATGGGAGGTGACAACGCCACATCGTGCAACACTCGCCCTTGCCATGCGTGATAGCGAATTGCCAACACAGAGAACACCCCCAACATCGCCCCCAAAAGCGCGTAAAAAACCAATTGTGTGGCATCCCCTGTAAAGAAGCCTTCCATGCCATCAAAGATGGGGTTGCCCCCGCGTACCGATTGCGTTACGCCCGCACTAATCACGGATGCCAGCACCACCACACCAAAGCTCCGCGCAGAAAACTCACCCAAGATAATCTCTAGGGCAAAGAACACGCCAGCAATAGGCGCATTAAACGCCGAAGCCACTGCACTGGCTGCCCCCGCACTCACTAAAAGCCGAACCCGTTCTTCGCTAAGGTGTAGCCGTTGCCCAATCCAAGACCCCACATTGCTACCAATCTGAACGCTAGGGTCTTCGGGTCCTACGCTTGCCCCCGCGCCAATCGAAATCATCGAAGCAATCGCCTTAGGGGGAGTACGCCAATAGGGTAGCCTGCCCCCCGCCAACGCCACCGATTCCATAATGCCTGCCACGCCATGATATTTTTCGTGTCCCACAAAGCGTTGCATGATACTACCGACAATAAAGCCCGCCAACGCCAACACAATCATAAGGCTAAGGGGGCGCGGAAGCCCCAAAGTTGCCAGTGCATTCCCCAAAAGGGAATCGCCGAGTGTGGTGACAAATAGCGTATGAAACAGGTCAATACCCCCTCTAAAAATCAAAATACCAATGCCCGTTAGCAAGCCTACCGCAATAGCTAAAAAGAGTAGGGCGTTGTTTTCTGAAATTTGTAGGCGGTTTTTAGATTTATGAATCATGGTATGGCTCGGTTTCGTTGGGTGGGTTCATCAGTTTCTCATTATAAACAAGTTGCTTCTCTAATGGCACACCCTTTTCATTCATGCTAGAGTTAGGCTAATTTGACCACAACGAAAGGAACTGCCCATGCGCCTTGCGCTGATTAGTGATATTCATGGCAATCTGCCCGCCCTAGAAGCCGTCCTCGCTGACCTTGAACAAGCAGGGACAATGGACAAAGTGTGGATTTTAGGGGATTTGTGCGCGTTTGGCACACAGCCCCTTGCTTGCTTGCGCCGTGTGCGCCAGCTTCAAGACACATTAGGCAAAGACGTTTGCCAAGTAATTGGGGGCAACACAGACCGCTATCTTGCGCTGGGGCATCGCCCAAAGGCACGCCCTGTGAAAGAAGAAAGCGCGTTACAATCGCATATCCATAGCATACAGGAACGTGACGCGGTTCTCAATTGGGCATTGGCACAGCTAAACTATGACGATTACAGCTATCTCACGGGTATTTTAGGGCGTGAGCTTTCTTGGGAAGTGCCAGAGTATGGGCGTGTGATTGGCTTTCATGCCATTCCCGGTGACGACGAACCCATGTCACTGCGCCCCGATACAGCCGACGAAGAAGCCGAAGATACCCTCCTAGACCGTGAAGGATGGTTAGCAGTTTGTGGGCATACGCATCGCTGGATGGACAGAAAACTAGACCATTGGCGCGTGATTAACCCCGGCAGTGTGGGCTTATCATTTACCCAAATTGGCATGGCGGAATGGGCTTATGTGACATTTGATGGCGCACAAGCCGAAGTGACTTTCCATAATGTGCCATTTGATGTAAAAGCCATCCTAGAAGAAGCAATAGCCACTGGTTATCCTGCGGTAAATATGCTAAAAGAGTCCTTTGAAATTCGGTGACCTATTGACCGTTTTAAGAAAAACTGCGATATAATCACGTTGCTAATATTTAGGCTTTTACAGCCACTTGCTAGGAGGACACCAAGATGCTCTTAAAAGAACGCGAAGAAGAACAATGGGACATCCTCGCCCGTCAGAAGGGTGCTGACAACGACGACAAAATCGAAGATGAAGGCTACGATGATGACGAGGACGATTGGGACGACGAAGATGGCTGGGATGACGAAGACTGGGAAGATGACGAAGACTGGGAAGAAGAAGAAGAAGAAGAACCCTTCTACGAAGAAGACTTTTAGATAGCACGCAAACCACGAGGGCGAAAGCCCTCTTTTGCTTTTTATCATCAAATACGTCACACAAAATGAAATCTTGCTTATAATGATAAACGGGGCAATGCCCAGTTTTAATTTTTTGACTTCCTACTACAAGGAGCAACAATGTTAAAGAAAGTCGTACTCTCTGTTCTTTGCCTGCTGATGGCAAGCGCAATCTTTGCCCAAGACACCGTTACCGAAACGTCCGGGCAATTTACCGTTACGTTCCCAAGCACATTCACCCTACAAATGACGGGTGATAATTCTTTCATTTTGGATAACGGCACAGACAATACCATTAACTTTGCCACCTCTGTCGAGCTAGAAGCGGCGTTTGGCATTACCGCCGAAACCGCCGAAGAAGGCTTCCCATTGCTTATTGAACGCCTTGTTTCCTTTGGTGCAACCAGAGCCGACGATGGCATTACAGAACTCGAAATTAACGGGCAACCCGCCCCCCTTCAAAAGCTAAACCCACCCCCTGGCGAAAGCGGTGGCGCAATCTACTTTGGCACAATGGTGCTAACAGACGGCTCTTGGGGTTTAATCGGCTTTAGCCCCATCTTTGAAACCGAAGTTGAACTTTTGCAAGGCGTTTACAATAGTATCGTGATAGGCGCAGTGCAAGAAACCGAAGCCAACTTGTTTGCCATTACAGAAGCCCTTACCCCCGCCGAAATGCCCGAAGGCTTCTATATCATGCTCTCCAGCTTTGGTAACTTGGTCTTTGAAGTGCCAGAAGGCGCAAATCCACTGGATACAACCGTTATTCTTGACAGCGCCTCTTTCCTTGTGGGAACGGGTAGTACCATTACCGTGTTCACGCTTGATACGGGATTTGCTACGCTTGACGTTTTCTTGAACAGCTATGTTGAAACCATTGCCGCTACAGCGGGCGACACCGCCTTTGATGTAACCACTTCTATCATCAAAACCGAAAATGAAGATGGCTCTGTTCGCTATGATTACACCTCACCCGAAAGGGGCGTCCTTTACGCCCGTGTCGTTGTCGTGGGCATTAACGAAAGCGCGGGGGTCGTTATTCAGAGCATTGGGCTTGGCGCAGAACAAGAAGCCATTGACGAAGCCACAGACAAAATCTTTACCACCTTTGAAATTGTAGAACGTGGTGAAGCCGTTGCTACAGAAGAAGCCGTTGCTACAGATTCAGCCGTTGCCAGCCCTGTGGCAGGTGCAGAAGAAGCCACTTGCTTTAGTCGTGGCTATGATTTTGTGGATAGCACCGCAGAAGCTGTTATCAATTGCCCCGCCAACTGTGACACCGATAACAGCTCCACCGTTTGGGGAACAGACATTTACACCGACGATTCTGGCGTTTGTGTGGCAGCCGTTCATGCAGGGGTCATTAGCCTTGCGGGGGGTGGCGTAAAAGTCACCGCAGAAGTAGGGCAAGACGCTTACACAGGGTCTGCGCGCAATGGCGTAACCACCTCTAACTATGGGGCTTGGAGCGGTAGCTTTACCGTAGACAAGCCATAACACATCTTTTCTTGGGGGGCGCGTTTTGCGCCCCCCTTGTGTTACACTTTAGGCAGAACGTTTAGCCTACCCCAGAAAAAAAGCCCTATGTTTGCACAAGTCGCGCTCAATGTGCCTGTCTCACAAACTTATACATATCACATTCCCGAAGGCTTAAAAGCCACCTTACAACTGGGGCATTTGGTGCGCGTGGCGTTTGGAACAAGCACACAACCCGCCATTGTCGTTGGGCTTAGTGACACCTCACCCATCATCGAAACCAAACCAGTCCAAGCTATCTTAGACCCACAGCCCGTCCTAAGTGCGCGTGATTTACGGGTAGCCGAGTGGATCAGTGAGCGCACGCTTGCGCCGTTGGGGATGGTGCTTTGGTTGTGGTTGCCCCCTGCGGTTACAGGCAAAAGCACGCGCATTGTTCATCTATTGGATGAAAACGCCACCCATGACGATGATATAACATGGCAAATCCTCTCCTATTTACGCCTAAATAACCCCCAAAAAACCAGCATCCTAGAGCGCGAATTTGGGCAAGGGGTACGCCGTATTTTAACGCGCCTAGAAAAAGACGGCTTAGTCAAAATAGAAACCGTCCTTTCTGCGCCTCGTGTGCGCCCCAAAACCATCCGTACCGCGCATCTAGTAATTGACACCGAAAGCCTGCACAAATGGCGGTTTTCACCCAAGCAAGCCGTGATTGTGGCGTATTTAGCACAGTTTGGTTATCCCGTAGACCTGCCCGAATTGGCAAGCAACACAGGCTCTACCAGCGCAGACTTGGTGCGCCTAGAACGAAAGGGTGTACTCTTATTAGGCGAGCGCATTGCCTATCGTGATAGCCTTGCTGACCGCGACACTATTGCCACCCTGCCCCCCGAACTAACGCACGAGCAAGCCGAAGCGTGGCAAACCATTCACCGCGCCCTAAATACGCCCAATAGCGCACATAGCTTCTTGCTTCATGGGGTCACGGGTAGCGGCAAAACCGAAATTTATTTGCGTGCTATCGCCCAAACCATTGCCCACAAACGCCAAGCCATTATGCTTGTGCCAGAAATTGCCCTCACGCCCCAAACCATTCGCCGTGTGGCAACGCGCTTTCCTGACCGTGTAGCAATTGTTCACAGCGGGCTATCGACAGGAGAACGCTTTGATACGTGGACACGCGCCCGACAAGGCGAAATCGATGTCATCATTGGCACGCGCTCGGCACTGTTTACGCCCCTGCCCGATTGTGGGCTGATTATTATGGACGAAGAACACGACCCCAGTTACAAGCAATCACCTCCCATTCCACCGCCCTATTATCATGCGCGTGCCGTGGCAGAACGCATGATGAAACTGGCAAACGGCACGCTGATTTTGGGGAGTGCCACGCCCGATTTAGAAACCTATTACCGCGCCCAAAAAGGTGATTTAACGTATCTTCACTTGCCCAACCGCATTATTGGGCATAAAGAACGCCTAGAAGCCCAAGCCAAGCGCGTTGGGGCAAACCTGCGCTATGAAAGCATTGGAGCGCAAGCGATGGCATTGGGCTTGCCCCCCGTAGAAGTGATTGACATGCGCCAAGAACTGCGTGATGGCAACCACAGCATGTTTAGCCACCGCCTACAAACCGCCCTTAAAGAAGTGCTAGAGCGCAACGAACAAGCCATCCTCTTTCTTAATCGGCGTGGGCAAGCGACCTATGTTTTTTGCCGTGATTGCGGTTATGTCGAGCGTTGTCCACGCTGTGAAACGCCCATGACCTATCATCGGCAGGGCGAGGCGTTGCTGTGTCACCATTGTGGCTATCGCAACCCACCGCCCACGGTCTGCGCCAATTGTGCCAGCAAGCGAATTCGTTACTTTGGGGCAGGCACGCAACAAGTAGAAGAAGAACTCGTTAAGCTCTTTCCATCGGTTAGGGCGGTACGATGGGATGCGGATACCGCGCAAAAACCCGATGACCACGAAGCCCTCTTAGCGCAGTTCGTTCAGCATGAAGCGGATGTCATCGTTGGCACACAAATGATTGCCAAAGGACTCGACTTGCCCCTTGTCACGTTGGTGGGGGTGATTAGTGCGGATACTAGCCTTGCCCTGCCCGATTTCCGCACGACAGAACGCGCCTTCCAGCTTTTAACGCAAGTGTCGGGGCGTGCCGGGCGTGGGGTATTGGGTGGCGAAGTGATTTTACAAACGTATCAGCCCGACCATGAGAGCATCCTTGCGTCTAGCCAGCACGATTACGCGCTCTTTTACACGAAAGAAATCGCCCTGCGCCGTGAGCTAGGCTATCCACCGTTTCGACGGTTGGGGCGTGTCCTCATCCAATCCACCCACCCGTATGAAGCCCAACGCCAAGCCGAAGCAGTGGCAGGCAAGCTACAGCATCTCATCACGCAAGAGGGCTTAACCGACACCAGCCTCATTGGGCCCGCGCCGTGTTTCTTTGGCAAATTAGACAATCATTATCGCTGGCAAGTGGTAGTGCGTGGCATAGACCCTGCGCGTATTCTAAAGCAATTGCCCCAGCAAGGCGGGCAATACATCGACATTGACCCTGTAGAATTGTTATAGCTTCATCGCTTGTCCGCCATTGGCGAGGATGTACTGGTTGCCGGTGGCTTTAATGGGGGCGGTGAAAACAGGCTTGCCTTGTGCTTGTGCAAAACGGACGGCATACATCGCACCGCCTTCAAGGCTACTTTCCACCATCAACACTGGGTTGGATAGCCCGCTAATCAGGCGATTGCGAGAGATTAAGCGTGGCACAGACACAGTGGCATCGGGGGCGCACTCGCACAGCATCACGCCACGCTCTAAAATCCGCTCGGTTAAGCCGTGTGGATGATTAGGATACGGCTTTAGCACGCCACACCCCAGCACCGCCACCGTAAAACCGCCTTCTACACCCAACGCGCCATTATGGGCAGCAGCATCAATGCCGTATGCCATGCCACTAATCACCGCTTGCCCCTGATGTGAGGCATTAACCGCATAACGAAACGCCAACGTGCGCCCTTTTTCGCTGGGCTTGCGCGTGCCAACAATAGCGAGGCACTCTTGTAACGCCAATGCGCTTAGGCGTTCTACTTGACCCCGTGCAAAAAGTGTGGGGGGCGCATCTTCTAATGATTTTAGGGCGTGCGGATAGTGTTCAGCACCCAGAGTAAGGCAACTTACGCCCGCCTTTTGCCATAAGTTTAATGCGTTTTCGGTGTCACTAAGGCTAATGGCGTGAATGGCTTTTACAGTTGTTTCGCCCACGCCCACCACCGCCAATAAATCAGCGCGTGACGCGCTTATAATGGTAGATGTTGAGCCAAAATGTGCCAGCAGCGTGTAAAACAGCTTGCCACTTAGGCGCGGAATAAGGCTTAACGCCACCCACTCAACGTCTAGCACCCTTGCTATTCCTCTTCGTAGTATTCAACAATAGAGAGCAACATGGCATTGGTAAAATTGTTCACTTGGCGCAACAGCGTTGCCCATTCAATGGAGTTACGCGGTTGTGCCAGCTCTGACCACGTTAAAATGGCGTTCACTACAAAACCGCTAAAGTAGAAAAACCCGCGTGTGGCTTGTGGCAACGTGAGCCCATCTTTAGAGAGGGCTTCGGCGTAACCCTTGCCAAGGTTAATGGCAGTAATAAGCAAACGATCGGGTGCGCCCGCCGCCAAATACGACCGAATCCCTTCAAGGACATTGCGCCCCTGTTGCCTCATTTGGTTGCGGGTGTTTTCGCTCATGGCTTTGTGCCATTCTGTCGAGCTAATGTCGTCATCCCCTACGCCCATCCGTGTGCTACCCAGTGCATTCTGGATAATCACTTGCACTTCTAAGGGCGGTAGTTCAGAGGTCGTGTGTATCATGCGCTCTAGGTCACTTAGTAAAAAACGACGATGCCCCCCCGCCGTTAAACGTGAAGGCAATTTGCCCTCATTCGCCCAATTCCGTACCGTTGCAGGATGCACCCCCAGCACTTCGGCGGCGTGGCGCAGGCTCACCCATTCGTCTTTATTGGTGGTCACAGTATTGTATCCTTTGGGTCATCATGTCTCGCTTTTTATTTTATCACGCCTTGCCTAAGATTGCCCCAAATGGCAAGACAAGTTATACTCATGGTATTTAAGCGACATCATGTGAGACAGGGGCAACAATGGCTATTTTTACTCCCCACGAAGCACCCGCAAAAGAAATTAGCGCGCTTCCCTTAATGCATCCTGGAAGACCTATCGGGCGCGATGAACTGTTAAAAGAAATTTATACTCATTTGCAAAAAAATACACCCGTTTTGCTATACGGCAAAGAAGGCGTGGGTAAAACCGCCATCGTTGCCGCACTTGCCGCCGCCTATACCCAACAAGCAGGCGGAGTATTGTGGCTCAATGGGGATACGCGCCCACTGGCAGCCCTTTTAGTGCGTGTGGGGCGTGCCTATAACGCCATCGAAATCACCAATGCCGAACAACCCCAAGCTATGGCGGGCGCAGTCGCAAACCTATTGATGCAACACAAGCCCTTTATTGTGCTGGATGGTGTGCAAGATGCGTTTGTGACGGCGCAATTTTTAGAGAAGTGCGTGGGCAAGTTGCCCGTTGTCATGATAAGCACAGAAGAAATCGTGGGCAATTGGCAATCCATCGCCGTTGATAAGCTAGGCGATATGGATGCCGCCACCCTCTTTAAGCAAAAGGGCGGCATTAACAACGACACCCACGAGATTGATGTGTACGGCATTGCTAAGTTGTGCAAATATCAGCCGCTCCCCATTGTAATTGCTTCGCGGGCAATGGTGGCTGCCAAACAAACGCCCGCACAATTCTTTAATGTGCTAGATAGCGTGATTAAAGCCAATGCCGGCGATAGCGTACAAGGCGCAATTGCCAGCAGTTATCGCGCCCTCAATAATGCCCTTCAAGGCTTGATTTTGTTGCTAGGGGCAACCCCTAAAGGCGAAGCAGGCGTAGAATTGCTCTCCTCCGCAGGGGGCGCGCCCCAAGATGCCATCGACCAAGCCATGAACATCTTGTCACAGCTTTACTTAGTAGAACGCTTCATGCGCTATGGTCAGCCTTTCTATCGCCTTCATTCAGAAGTATTTGCGTTTGCCCAAAGCACCCTTAAAAGCTCTAATCGTTTGGGCGCGTTGCAAGCCAAAATTCAAGAAACCCTGCTTACCTACGTTAAAAAATATACCAGCGTGGGCGGTGTTAATGGCGATAAACTGGCAACAGAAATGGAAAACGTGCTTGCCACTGCCGAAAACGCCAGCGATATGGGCGATAAAAGCATTGCCAATCAGCTGGTCACACTTCTATTAAACGTGGATGACTTCGTAAAAGAACGCGGTTATGTGTATGAAGTCCTTAAGCTACGCCAATTTGGGAGTGGGTCTACCACCGCGTTTCCCGCCTATCCCCAAGACAGCCTCATCACCGAAGATGACGAATACGATGAGGATGTAGTCATTGAAAGTGTCGGGTTTGATGATGATGATGACTACGACGATGACGAATACGATGAGGAATACGATGAGGATGACGAGGAAGAAGAACTCACACTCTTTGAAACCAAAGACTATGAGGGCGAAGATGAGGACGATAGCGATGACCTAGACGACGGCGACAGCGAAGAATTTGTCGCGGTGCGCTTTGATGACCTTAACCTGCGTGAAGGCATGGATAGCAACGCCCTTAAAGCCGATGCACTTACCAATATCGACGTAGAACAGTTACGCATGGCACTCAACCAAGCCAAACAACACCGTGACACCACCCGCCAACTGCAAATTCTAAAAGCCATTGGCAAGGTGCAAGTTAAAAATGCCAAAGACACAGAAGCCATTGTCACCTACAGCGAAGCCCTACAAATTAGCGAAACCGCCAATGACGAAGATAGCGTGCTAGAAACGCTTGATATTCTTTCGGCGTTATTGACGAAAACAGGCAATTCATCAGCAGCCGTAATGCACGCCACCCGCGCCCTACAAATGGCAACCGAGCGCAATGACCGCGAAACGCGCCTAAGCGTGTTGTTAACGTTGGGGGATGCCCGCCAAGATTTGGGCGAAACAGTAGAAGCCGAGCAAGTATTCTCACAGGTACTAGAAATTAGTCGGCAAACGGGCGACATGCAAAACGAAGCCCTCGCCCTCTATAAGCTAGGGTATGCCCAGCTAGATGGGGGCGACCCTGAACAAGCCATCCAAACATGGGAACAAGCCCGCGAGTTATTTAAGGCACAGGGCAAACGCGACTATGAAGGGCGCGTCTTGGGCAATCTGGCAGTGGCGTATGGTGAGCTAGACCGTTGGAGCGAAGCAATTCGCTATCATCAAACCGCCCTACACATTGCCCGCGAAGTGCGCGATGTAGATGAAGAAGCCCTACAGCTTAACAACCTTGCCCAAGCCCAGCTTAACGCTAATAAACTGCCCGATGCGCTCCTAAGCTATCGCCAAGCATTATATTTGGCTTACGTCAGTGGCGTAAAAGAGGACATCGTGGCGGGCATCGTAGACTTGGTGCGCCTGATGATGCGTAGTAACAAATTACTGGGCGTGTGCCAATTGTTGCTTCAGGATGCCGAAAACTATGACCCCAACGACAGAGACGTAATTGCCCTTAGCCAAAGTGTCACCGATAAACTATCGCAAGTGGGCGCACAGGGCATTGTGCAAACGCCCGTGACTGGCTCTGCCCGTGACTATGCCGAGAATGCCTATAGTCTTTTATAATTGGTTTTTAGGGGTGGATTATCCTTTGTGAATAGCGTCACAAGGGGTATAATAGGGGGAAATGACCGCGTGTTTTATGAAAGGCTATTATTATGGCACAAATGGCGTGGGAAAAACCCTCCACCCCCGAAAAAGCAAAACGCCCCCTCAGCAATAAACTAGAACGCTATAAGTTTATGGTGGGGGGCTTGCTGATTTTGGGCGCGGTGGTTGTGCTGGTGCTTTCTGGGACAATGACAGGCGCACGCTTTTTTATCAGCGTAGACGACCTTCTAGCAAATACCGACTATGTGGGGCAAACGGTGCGTATTACAGGCGCGGTGGTGGGCGAGACCATCCAGTACGAGCCAAGCACAGGCGAACTGCAATTTGCCGTTGCCCACCTGCCCAATGAATATGACGACCTTGCCACCGCCTTACATCTGGCATCAAATAATGCCACCGCCACCCGTCTAAGCATTTATATGTCTGATGAAACCATGCCCGACTTGCTTCAGCATGAGGCGCAAGCCATCCTCACAGGACAATTGGGCGAAGATGGCATATTTTATGCCAACGAACTTTTGCTTAAATGCCCCAGTCGCTTTCAAGAGAATACACCCGGCAACATGATTCACCTGCAAGAAGAATAGAGGCGGTTATGCTGGCAGAAATCGGTTTAATTGCCCTATCGCTGACGTTCTTGGCGTGTCTTTATGCCATTGTGACGAGCATTTATGGCGAGCGCGTTACGAGTGAAGGCTGGGTGTTAAGTGGGCGTAATGCGTCCCTTGTAACGTTTCCTCTCCTTACGATTGCCGTTCTTGCGCTATGGGTAGCCCTCACAACAGAACAATATCAAATTAGCTATGTGTGGTCGGTGACCGACCCGCAAACGCCCTTCCTTTATCGCATTACGGCATTGTGGGGGTCACAACGTGGCTCACTCTTGTTTTGGTGCTGGCTGATGAGTGGCTTCACCTTCTTTGCCGTATTGCTAAATTGGCGCACCGACCGCCGCTTGATGCCCTACGCCACTGCTTACATGATGGCTTCGCTGGCGTTCTTTGCGGGCTTAACGCTGTTTTTAGAAAATCCGTTTACGCGCTGGTGGGTAGATGCTGTGTCGGGCGAAAGTTTTCAGAGTGCGCTTATTCCCGCCAATGCACTCGCCCCCACCAACCTACAGCTTAGTAGCACCGCCAACGGGCTAAACCCGCTTTTGCGCCACTTTGGGATGATTATTCACCCCCCCATGCTGTATTTGGGGTTTGTGGGCTTTGTTGTGCCGTGTGCGTTTGCCGTCAGTGCGCTTGCCAGTGGTGATTTGTCTACCAATTGGATTAAAGCCACACGCCGTTGGACGCTTATTTCATGGATATTTCTGGGTCTTGGGCTTATTTTGGGCGGGCGCTGGGCGTATGACGTGCTGGGATGGGGTGGCTATTGGGGCTGGGATCCCGTTGAAAATGCGGCGTTTTTGCCTTGGCTAGTGGGAACAGCGTTTTTACACAGCGTGATGATTCAAGAAAAGCGTGGGATGCTAAAAGTGTGGAATATGGCACTGGTTATCCTAACGTTCTCTGCTGTTATGTTTGGCACGTTTGCCACAAGAAGCGGTGTGATTGAAAGTGTGCATAGTTTCGCACGTTCCAGCGTGGGGATGCCCATGTTGCTCTTTTGGGCAAGCATTACGCTCATCAGCGTGGTATTGCTGGTGTATCGTTGGCAACGGGGTGAGCTACGCGATGACCACACTTTTTCGGGCTTACTTAGCCGTGAAACGCTCTTTGTCCTCAATAATGTGGTGTTCGTTGCCCTCACACTCGTTATCTTCTGGGGCAGTTTTGGCGCACCTATCGTTAGCGAATTGCTCTTTGATACTGAAATTACGCTTGGCACAGATTACTTTATGCTGGTCACACCGCCCCTCTTTGCCGTGATGTATATCCTAATGGGCGTTGCGCCCCTTTCTGCATGGACGGCAACGTCTGTGAGTCGGCTAGGTAGTGCGCTCTTGTTGCCGTTTGCCCTCACAACCATAACGCTCTTTGGCATTGCCCTCACTAGTCCCACCAACGGCGTTGCGCTGGTTGCCTATGGCGTGGTCTTTTTGGCGGGCTATGTGGCACTCTATGAAATTTTTAGGGGCGTACATGCCCGTACAAAAGGGCGTGGCGAGGCGTGGCATGTGGCACTCGTGCGCCTGTTTGTCCGCAACCAACGGCGTTATGGGGGCTACATTGTGCATTTGGGTATTACCATCATCGGCATCGGTGTTATTGGCAGTACGCTCTTTCAGTTAGAAACACGGCGCACGCTAGACATCGGCGAAAGCACTCAAATTGACGCACAATATCGCGTGACATATGACGACTTTGCACGCGGGGTTTCGGCAGATGGGCGCGTTATCAATACCGCCACCGTGTCGATTTATCGCAATGATGCGTTTGTGTCTACGATAGAACCGCGCATTGACGAATATCCCGACATGCCCATGACCATCGCCGGCGCAGACAGCACCCTAGAGCGTGACTTTTACGTTCTGCTTACAGGCTTTGACCCCGAAACTGGGAGTGCATCGTTTAAGGTGTACATCAATCCGTTGGTTAATTTGGTGTGGTGGGGGGGCATTATCCTCATCATCGGCACAATCTTAGCCGCCTACCCCAAAGAAATTGTGCCAGAACGGGTACGCAAACCGCAAACGCAAGCCACCCCCACAACAGAGGCGGTGCTAAATGCGTAGGTGGGCGGGGCTAACCCTTTGGCTATTGCTAGGGGCATGGGGGGCGTTGGCACAGTCGCGCCCCATCACCCTAGACGATGTCAACGAAGTGGCTTCGCGGATATATTGCCCTGTGTGTGAAAACATCCCATTAGATGATTGCGGAACAACCACCTGCATCGAATGGAAAATAGAAATTGAGCAATTGCTCCGCGAAGGACAATCGCCCGATGACATTATCGCCAGTTTTGTTAATCGCTATGGTCAGCATGTGGTGGGCATCCCCCAAGATGGCACATTGCGCCTGTTATCGCTTCTCATGCCCCTTCTATTGGTGATAGGGGCGGGCTTTGTGGCGTGGCGCACCACCCAAGATTGGCAAAAGCGCAAGAACGCGCCTCTTGCATCGGCAACGGCAACGCCTGATGGCGCAACCGCATATAGAGACCAGATAGAGCAAGATTTAGGATGACGAACTTGGACTTTTTAGAAGAACAAACGCCAACCCCCACCCGCTTATCGCGGGGTTCAATTGTCCTCATCGTAGGGGTGATTGCGTTCAGCATTGTGCTTGGCATTCAGCTTACGCGCCAAAACCGCATCCAGCCCCAAGTGGGCGAGATTGCCCCCAATTTCACACTCACCACATTTGACGGCGAAACCCTCTCTTTAGAGGACTTGCGCGGACAAGTGGTACTCATCAATTTTTGGGGCAGTTGGTGTCCGCCATGCCGTGACGAAGCCCCCGACCTACAAGACCTTTACGCCGACTACGCCGACAGAGGCTTTATCATTGTGGGCGTAAACTGGCTAGATGCCGAGCGTAAAGCCCTCGATTTTGTAGAAGAGTTTCGTATTACCTACCCCAACGGCGCAGACATCGGCGAGCGCATTGCCAAGTTATACCGTATTGAGGGCGCACCCGAAAATTTCATCATCGACCAAGAAGGCAGGGTTGTGTTGTCGGCTCCCGGCGCAGTAAGCTATTTCACAGTGGCTCAAGAATTAGAGCGTCTGCTAGGAAGTGGCTCATGAGCATTGGCGGTGTGGTCTTTTTAATTTTGCTTACGGCGGCAGTCGCGTTTTGGGTGTTGCGCCCTGTGATACTGCAACGATGGGGCAAGCCCAACGTGGCACAGGATGCCATCCAAAAGCAACGCGAGCGCGTGCTAACCTATTATGAGCGCGTGCTATCCAATGTACGCGACCTGGACGATGACCTTGCCACTGAAAAAATCCACCCCGAAGAACACGCCCAAGAGCGTGTCGTGTGGGTAGAACGTGGTGTAACGCTTCTTGCCCTTTTGGATCAGCTTAAAGAACGCGCCATAACGCAAGAAAACGCCACCGATGCCGAGATTGACGCGCTAATAGAAACCAACCTAGGCGCACCCAAAGAAAGCGGGATTTCTTGATGCTAAAAAAAGCCTTGTTTCTAGTGATGCTGTTGGCGTTGTCGGCGTGTGGCGGTTTGGCGGGTGACGTGCAAATTGTCGCCACACTTACACCCGTTGGGGGCAGCGCGCCCGCCCTCTTTGACTTGGCACAAGGGGCGCAAACTTTCGCGCTTCGGTGTACATCTTGCCACGGCGTTAATGGTGCAGGGCAAGGTGAGCTAGTACAAAGTGGGCAAGTGGGGCGTATCCCTAGCTTTTTAGATGCCGACCACATGCGCCAACAAACCCTAGAAGGCTACTTTAACATTATCACCAACGGCAACCTAGAGAATTTGATGCCACCATGGAAAGACAGCCTAAGCGAGCAAGAACGCTGGAATGTGGCGCAGTATGTGTTGACATTGCATCAGGCACAGGGCGCACAAAGCACGCCCGTTCTGGTGGGTGATACCGTTATCATTGAGGGACGCGTGAACAATGGCACCGCCAATAGCACAATCCCTACTGATGCGCCCGTTGCCTTGCGCTATGGTAACGAAGAAGCAGGCTTAACCGACATCAACGCCACGATTAACGCCGATGGCACGTATCGCTTTGAGAATGTGCCTGTACAACCCAGCTTTGCCTATATTGTCTTGGTAACGTACCGCGAGCGCATCTTTAACAGTGAGGTTGTCGAAGTGGCTAACCTTGCCCCCGTCACAGAGCTACCCGTGACAGTGTATGAACTGACAGAAGACCCCTTCATCATTAGCATTACCGACATCAAGACGTTTGTAGAACCGTTCTTCTTGCAAGATACCGCCGTACAAGATGGCTTGCTGTTTACACAAACTTTCACGTATGAAAATAGCTCTGACCGCCTGTTTTCGCTCTCACAAAATAACATTGTAGTATCGCTCTTAGTGCAATTGCCACCAGGCGCAATTGTGGTGAATGTCACACGCAACCCGCGCTTTCTCGTGATACAAGAGCAATTTGCCGTCATAGATACCCAGCCCATCAAGCCCGGCGAGCATACCATAGAACTGGTGTATTTTGTGCCATACAGCGATGGCGCGGTGATAGAGCAACCCTTTGGCAACCCCTTTAGTGGCACAGCCACGCTCACGCTTTCGCCCAAAAGCCTAACGCTTAGCGAAGGTGAAGGGTGGACAGGTGACCTTACGCCCCCCCAAGTGAACGTTTATACGCGCACGTACACCGCAGGCGCAAGCGATACCTTACGCTATACGCTGGCGGGCAACCTTGCCAATAATACCAGCGATAACCCCAATGTCATCACCACCGACAACATCGGCATCATTATTGGCTTGGTGCTGGCGGTCTTGGTGGCAATTGTGGGGGCGATGATATTTACACGCCGTCCAGAACCCACTAAATAAGGGTATAATAGCCTTAACTAATCCACCCAATTGAAGGATTTAACCACATGATTAAACGATTGACAACGCTCTTGTGCCTGCTCCTTGTGGGGCTAACCGCCATTGCACAAGAAGAAACCCCTGTTCCAACTAGCAACACCCAAACCTTCGGCATCTTGCAAATTACCTTGCCAGAGGGCTGGTTTGCGTCAGAAGGACAAGGTGGCACGATTGTTTTTGCCAATGTAGACGTAAATACCGTCAGTGAAGAAGACTTTACAGAAAGCACCATCTTGGGGCAAGCGACTTTGGGAAAAATTACAGAAGTCCAAACTGTCCTTGAAAAAGAAGAAGTCACCGTCCAAGACCTTGTGGGGCTAATTGCAGGCAACCCCGAAATTGAGATAACAGTAACGGATGTCACAGGCGCGGAAATTGCCAGCGCTTATGTCCAAGATGGCGATTTTACTTACGCGGTCTATGCGCGTTTCTTAGAGGACAGCTTTGTTTTTGCGGTTGCCAGAGGCGCATCAGAAGATACATTGCGTGAAAGTGACGCGTTACTATCGGGCATTGTGACGGATTTTGCGTTGAACATCGAAGTTTTTGTGCCAGAAGATGCCCTCGTGCGCTATGCCGAAATTCCCCAATCCACCACAGAAGAGGGATTCCCTCTCTTGGGTGACCCCGATGCCCCCGTGAAGGTGGTAGAAGTGGGAAGCTTTGATTGCTCGCATTGTAAAACCTTCCATGATGTCGGGTTTGTTGCCTTGTTTGAACTGATTGAACGCGGTAGTGTGGCGTTTATCTATGTGCCTATCTACGGCACAGGGGGCATCCCCAATGGCGAAGCCGCCGCGCGCGCTGCCGTTTGCGCCCAAGAACAAGGGGCATTCTGGGCGTTTCACGATGTGCTATTTGCCGCCCAATCCTATGGCGCAAGCGCATTTTTGCCAGAACGTTTGCAAGAGGGCATCAAGAGCCTAGACCTAGACGAAGAAGCCTATCTAGCGTGTATTGATAGCGAAACCACCACACAAGTTTTAACCAGCGCGGTTGATTTTGCTTATGCCATTCCAGAATTTAGAGGCACACCGACTGTTCTAGTCAATGATGTACTTACATCTTGGCAACCGTTAGAAGGCTTTTTGCTAAAGATTAGCGAAGCCCTGCCGCAATAATCCACGGGGCGACCCAATGGGTAACGCCCCTACAAACACCATTGTTTTATGCCTTGTAGGGGCGTGCCTCTGGTGCGTCTGCAAAAAACACGTGAACATCGGACACCCAAAAGGGTGTCCCTACAATACCATTGTTTTATGTCTTGTAGGGATGTGCCTCTGGTGCGTCCGACACACATAATGACGCAAAAAGGGCGACCCAAAAGGACATCATGACCACCACTGAACGCCCCATCATTGACATTGAAAACCTAACGAAAACCTATGGCTTTTTGCCCGTGTTGCGTGGCGTGTCATTTCAAGTACAGCGCGGTGAATTTGTGGCGTTGCTAGGGGCAAACGGAAGCGGTAAATCGACACTGCTAAAGCTATTGTGTGGGCTAACCCAACCCACCAACGGTAAAATTGCCGTAGGGGGCTGGCAAATGCCCCAAGAAGCCCGCGCTGTTCGCTCCCAAATTGGCTTAGTCAGCCATAAAAGCCTCATCTATCCTACCCTAACGGGCTATGAAAATTTGGCGTTCTTTGCGCGTCTTTACGGCATTACTCCCAATGCTAACGCCCTCAATGCCCTCTTAGAGAGTGTCGGCTTGCGAAAAGCAGGCACACGCCCTGCACGCACGTATTCACGGGGCATGATGCAACGCCTATCCATTGCCCGCGCCCTTCTGCCAAACCCACACTTGCTCTTATTAGACGAGCCGTACACTGGGCTAGACCAAGAAGCCAGCCACGCCCTAGATGCACTTTTGCAAGACACGCATGGCGCAGGACACACACTCATCATGACTTCCCACGATTTAGCCAGCGTGGCACGCCTAGCCAAGCGCATCATCATCATTAACAAAGGCAAGGTTGCGCACGATGCCCCCAATGAGGGCTTATCCCCTCTTGCGTTGGCAGAGCTTTATGCCCACGCCACAGGAGAACGGTTTAACGGATGAACACAGGGTTTTGGGCAAGCACACGCGCCATCTTACAAAAGGACTTCCAAGCCGAGTTTAGAGGGCGCGAACTGATTAGCGTGATGCTGGTATTTGCACTCATGAGCGTGCTAGTGTTTAGCTTTGCGCTAGAGCTAGACCGATTGGCACGCCGAGAAGCGGTGGCAGGGGTACTGTGGGTAACGGTAGTTTTTGCCAGTGTGCTGGGGCTAAACCGCAGCATGAACCAAGAGCGTGATAGTGGCGCAATGGACGCGCTGCTGCTTGCACCTATCCCCAGAAGTGCTATTTTTGCGGGCAAATTTTTAGCCAATTATGCGTTTACGCTGTTTGTGGGTGCGTTGCTTCTGCCCGTGATGACCGTCCTCTATAACGTCACCATGATAACGCCGTATAGCGTCATCGTGCTACTTTTAGGCGTGTGGGGCATTTGTACGGTGGGAACGTTGCTTTCTGCCATGACCTCACAGGCACGCGGGGGCGAAGCCCTTTTGCCCATTGTGCTATTGCCAGTGGCGTTGCCCGTCATTATGGCAAGTGTCCGCGCCACCACAGGCATTCTGACGGGTGCGCCTATTGCCGATTGGGAAGGGTGGCTGCCCATTATGGCAGGCATTGCGCTATTTTATAGTGTGGTGTGCGCGTTTGCGTTTGCATTTGTGGTAGAGGAATAAACTTAGCAAGTGCTCATCATAGGCACAATTGACAGCCCCACGCTTGCCCTATAAAATATAGAAATGTATAGATTTTTACAGATTTTACATTGCCGTTAGTTGAACTTTTAAGAAGGATGCCATGAGCGCGACATACGCTATCAACCCAGACACAAACGCCCCCAAAGCAAAGGGCGCGAATCGGATAAGAAGCCTAAACATGCTAACGATTGTTACCGTCATTGCGGTTACAGTGGGCTTGTTGATGGGCTTGTTTTACGCAGGCACAGATATTGACCAAGGCGATGTCCAACGCCTGTTTTACTTTCACATGGGCGGTTTCTTTGGCGCGTTTGGTGCGTTTGGTGTCGCAGTAGTGGGCGGTATTCAATACTTACGCACCCGTGACCCCAAGTGGGATAGACTTGCGCTGGCGAGCGTTGAAGTGGGTATCGTTTTGGCGTTTATCAACCTTGCCACGGGCAGCATTTGGGCGCGTCCTATTTGGAATACCTGGTGGACATGGGATCCACGCCTTACCAGTGCCGTCGTGATGGAACTTACGTATATCGCCTATTTGATGTTGCGTAACGGCATTGAAAACGTAGACACCCGCCGACGCTTTGCCTCTGTGTATGGTATTTTAGCCATTAGCACGGTTATTTTTACGCTGGTGATTATTCGCATTCGCCCCGACACCATTCACCCCGCCGTCATTGGCACAGGCGCAGCGAATGCCGAAGGCGGATTTGCGATGACCGAAGGCATTGGGGTAACGATGGCAATCAACTTACTCATCTGGATGTTCTTGCTTACGCCCACGCTAATTTGGTGGCGCGTCCGTCTAGAGAACACGCTAGAGCGCATTAACCAACTCAAAATCGCTTATCTGGAGAGCTGAACCATGCCACAAACAGCAGACTTTCTTTTCTTTGGTTTAGGCGTTACATTTGGGGCGTTGGGCTTGTATGCGCTAAGCGTGTGGTGGCGTTTTCGTAACCTTCAGCGTGACGAAGAAACCATGAACGAGTCTTAACAATACTCACTCCCCTCACCCTATAACACAAAAAGGGCGTAAAACTGTTTGCGCCCCCTTCGCCTTGCTTCCGTACTTAGTGCTTATTGCGTATCTTGAGGGGTAGTGTTTTGGTCTTCCTCGCGGGCGTACATAATAAAACCAATGGCGAAAACACCCCCTAGCCCAAAGAACAAAAACATCCAGCCTAGCCCTTGTGGGGTTTCTACAACCGCTTCACCTTCTAAAGCAAAGGCGGGCATTGCCAACACAAGGAACGTTATCATCGTCACGATGTAGGTTTGTAAGCGTTTCATGGGGTTTACTCCTTCATAAAGCGAAATCAAAAATCAAGATGCTGTCATTGTAACCTGTATTGGGCGTTTACTCCAATTGGTCTTGGCTATCCAAATAGGCTACAAGGTCGGCAAGCTGTTGGGCATCAAGGCGTTTGCCATAATTATCGGGCATTAGGTTGGCTTGATAATCGGGCGAAATATAGGCGTTAGGATGCACAATGCTTTCGATAAGGTACTGTTCTACGGTATAGCCCGCTAGTGCGGGGTCTTGCAAGCGTACCTCTGTAACACGCGTCCATGTGGCTTGTGAGGAAGGTGCAGTTTGCCCATTATGACAGCCGGCACACCCCAAGCCGCCCCCATCTAGCCCATTTTCTAAGCCGTTATACAGCAGTTGCCCCGTCATAGGGTTGCCCGTTAGCATTTCTAGCTCGGTCATAATGGCTTCGGTATCATCGCCAATGCTACTGGATAAAATAATGGTCTCAAGGTCGGTGACCTCAAACACCACGCCTAATAGCGTTCCTACTTCGTCCTCTGTGGGCGCATACCCACACGACAGCGCAATTTGCTGGTATAGCAGGCTTAGCTTGAACAAATTAGCGTTGGCTTGGGCGGGATTCTTGGCAAAGTCTATCGGGAGCAATCCCATTATGGCGGTGTATTGGCTCTCTAAAATAGCGGGGTCACAGTTAGGGTCATCGGATGGGGTGGTTTGCGCGGTGGTTATCAGTGCCAGAAGCAACACCGCTAAAGCCCCAACAAGCACTAAAAGACGTTTAGTCATCAAAGACATGCCTCCTTGAATTAAAAAGAGCGATACGGGCGTATCGCTCTTTAGGTATTGTATTCGTGTGCTTACGCTTGCTTATTCGCCTTCGCTATAGCTCTTGACGTAAGCCATAATGTGCGCTAAGTCTTGTGCCGAAAGCTGTGTGGCATAGTTTTGGGGCATTACACCACTGGCATAACCGCCCACCACATAGTTATCGGGGTACAAAACGCTTTCAATCAAGTATTGTTCCGGCGTGTAACTCGCCAATACGGGGTCTGCTAGGCGAACATTAACTATGTTTACCCATGTTTCTTCGGTTGCAGGGGCTTGTACACCACCCATATGACAGCTGGAGCAACCTAAACGAGCGCGTGCTTCGGTGCGTTGTGCGCCATTATACAGGGCTTCACCCATCACGGGGTCACCCGTAAGAGCCGTAACAGCCGCCACTTGCGCCGCTAAGTCACCCAATGAACCCACAGTTTCTACGCCAGCACTGCCACCACCCGCTAGTTCAGCATCGGCTTTTAGCTTCATAAACTGTTCTACACGGAAGAGGTCTTCGGTTGTCCAGTTATCGCCCTTATCCCAGTTAAGGATGAAGTTGGTGATGTCGTTCACTTCGTCATTACGAAGCGGGCCGCCACCGACTTGCGCCCAAGCCACCATTTGCGCCTGGTTCCAAACTTCGGCGGTGCCAGGACGACCGTGCATGAGCGTGGTACTTACCAAAGCAGCCAAGTCACCACCCCAAGATGCCTGAAGCAAGCGAGCAGAGCTACGGTCTAGGTGTTCGGTAAGCTCTAAGCCCCCCGCAGCAATCGCAGGCTCTAAAAGCAAGCCCCCAAAGTAACCCCTATCAATGGCAGGCTGTACGCTTGCCAAAATTTCGTCACGTTGGGCAATGAGGGGTTCTAGTTCGGTGTCAAATGTTGCCACTTGCGCCACAAGGCTTTCGGGGTTTGTGGCATCTAGCAACACATCAATTGCCGCAATTTCTGCCTGAATTTCTGTTTTGCGGGCATCACTGGCGTTAATGAACTCACTTACAAGCGCATCACGCTGGGTGGTTGCCTCGGCAGTCTGTGCGCTAAAATCGGCTTGTTGGCGTTGCAAACGACCAATTTGGGCGTTAATGCCAGAAAAGAAGTCAGAACCAAAAAATTGTGGATTGTTTAAGGCGGGGGCGCGTCCTGCTTGACCATAACCGTTAGCACCGTGGCAGGTGGCACAGTTACGCGCATAAAGTTCCCCACCACGTTCAATCGAGCGTCCTTGATGTTGCTGTTCAAACGCCTTCATGCGGGCAGGCTCATTGATGGCAACCCAGCCGACCAACACCATAACGCTAACAAACATGGTGATGCCAAGCAGGACGCGCCCTTCGATACTTTCGATAATCAAACGGTTCATATCTTGTCAAATCCTCTTACGTGATGTGTTTTTCTGCATGATAGGGCGCATCTGTGAATACAGACGCACCCCACTTTGGCTTGCAGTTTAATCAAAGTATGCCGAATCTGCGTGTAAATAGAAGTGTAGGGCTTCAACGCGACGTTCAACGACTTGGTTGCCGTCATTGTCAGTGAGGTAGCGCAGTTTAGCTGTGCCGTCTTCATTACGAAGTACCACACCGTTTTCTACTTCTACCGCGTTCCAAACAATGGCAAAGTCAACGCGCTTTAGGTTGCCCTGTACGTTTTGAATCACAATAAACCCGCGTGAGTCAGCCAGTTCCCCTGCTTCGTTTTCAAGGTCATGGTGGAAGATTTCCAGCACTTCACGCAAGCGGGGCGCATCATCTGGCACAGTACGGAAGCGTGCAGGCAACGCGGCAGCATAGTCTAAAGTAACAAGGCGATTTCTTAAAACATCATACTCCGTTGCATAGGTGTTTAGGACAGGGTTGTCTTTACTGACCACATTCCAAATGACGGGCTGGTTCATTTCTTCCATCACCAACGCCAAATCCTCACCGTTAAACTGTTCCGTAGTATACATACCGGGCGCAGCCTGATTGAAAGGAATAGTACGTGCGGGTCCCACATGGTTATGGGCAGGTTCAAATGTTAGTACGTGCAAAATTTCGCGTTCCGCGCTGGTGGCTACCGCAAATTCAGGAAGCCCCATGTAGCTTAGAACGGTGGTAAATGTTATCAAGAGCATTGCCAAAGAAAGGGAAATGCGACGGTGGGCATAGCGACGGCTCTTGGTTACATCAAGGTAAGGCATCACTGCCAATACACCAATGAGAACGGTTGGGAAAGCAATTCCCCAGAAGAACTTATCGCCTAGCTTTAGCGCACCCTGAATCCACAAGAAGTACCAAGGCGCAGTTGTGCCTAATGGCGTTACTTGGGGGTTGGCGTGGCTTTCTAGCGGTGCATGATAGAACCACACACACAACACTACCATAATGAACGTCGTGACGCTCATCCACAAAATTTCATTGGTCATGATGTCAGGAATGAAGTAAACGCGCTTGTCTAACGGCACACGCTTGGCAGTGTCCTCACCAATGTTTTCTAATTTGGGGGGCAAGCTGTGTCCGTGAATAATCACCTTATAGTAGTGAACGCCCGTAAAAATGAACAAGAAGATGGGCAATGCGAGAACGTGCGCCAAGTAGAAACGGAGCAAACCATTCGCACCCAGTTCTGGCGCACCACGAACAATCAAGTTCACTTGTTCACCAATAACAGGGGTAGCTTCTGCCATACTGGCACCGATGGTTACCGCCCACAACGCTAATTGATCCCAAGGGAGCAAGTAACCCGTAAAGCTAAGCAAGCCAGTGAGTACCAAGAGCAAAATGCCCGTAAACCACGTAAATTGGCGCGGTTTTTTATAGCTACCCGTCACCCATGTTCGCATCATGTGTAAAGACACAATCAGCACCATGGCTTCTGCACCCAAACGATGCAAGTCACGGATAAACTGCCCCAAAGGCACATTAGAGAGCATGTTAAGCATGTCGCCATACGCAATATCGGGTGATGGCGTATACCAGAACATGAGCAATAAGCCCGTAACGGTTTCAAAGAACACAAAGTAAGTAGAAAGCCACCCTAAACGAAAAGTGGGGTATACGCCCGTCATATCTTTATGGAAATAGCCAGGGCGCATGTGCAACCAAAAGCTATCCGCATGGGGGCGAAGGCGTGGGTCGGGCTTACGCATGGTGTCACCACGTAGCGCAGCACGAATGTCAGACAAATTCATGCCCGCCGTAATACGTTCTACAGTCTCGTCAATGCCCTCAAAAACGGCTTTCTTTAAGCCCTTCTCGCGGACATCATCTAAGAACGATGGAAATGGCAGAATGGACATCGTTTCGTTCTCCTCAAATCAACAACGTTTATCATTAACAGTAAAACTCATCCCTAGGTATTGCCGGGCCCTAATACTTTTTTGCCCGTGTTTACGCCGATACGGGTAATCGCTTTCGTGGGGTCAAGAGGTACGGGACCTCCGGACGCATCAGTTTCTGCGGTGCTACCATCGGCATATGTAACCGTAACAACAAAACGGTCTAGCGCACGGGGCGCGGGACCTTCGATATAACTGCCATCGCCTTGGAATTTAGAACCGTGGCAGGGGCATTCAAAGCGTGTATTTGTTGGCACCCACTTTGGCAAACAGCCCAAGTGCGTACAAACGCCGTAGAGTGCAAGCAAGCCATTAGGCGTGTTACTAACGTGGAAACGACCTGCCGCCACGCTGTAAGGCACATCACCCACCACCGGCAAATCTACGGGGCTAAAAGGAAACTCACCGCCGAACTCGCCTTCTTTGAAGCGTGGGAAAATGAACCACACCAGACCCGCCCCAAATTGCCCCAGTAAAAGCGCAATTGAAGCACCCCAGATATAGTACAAGAACTCGCGTCGTGTGGGGGCATCAACCGTCAAGCCCGCACTCTTGGCTATTTCTTGTGTTGGTTTGGCGATACTGGTTCTTTCTGCCAGCTCACCCTTCGATGGATTTGCGGTTGCCATAACTCTTTTTCTTTCCTCCAAACAACAATGAGAGTAAGTGCGGTTGTCTTACCGTACCACCACGCCCATTTGGCGTTTTAAGTTTTTGATGAATGCGAAAAATGTCACAATCACTTTCGCCCAAATATAGCACATTCTAACCCACCTGTCAAAAGAAGAAACGTCTCTTTTATACCCCTTGTTTAGGGGATGCAGACACGCGATAATATAGGGTATGCTAAAGAAACTTACATACGGTCGCATGACCTGGATTAACCTCATTAACGCCAATCCTAGCGAGATTGAAGCGATACGCGAGCTATTCCCTTTTATCCATCCGCTAAACCTAGAAGACCTTAGTAGCGAGATGGAACGCCCCAAGATTGATGAGGACGATGAGTATCTTTACGTCGTTATGCACTTCCCAAGTTTTGATGCAAAAGAAGCCTTTTCACGCGCTAAAGAAGTTGATTTTGTGGTGGGGCGTGGCTATATTATTACATCGCATGACGGCACACTTAAACCGCTAGTGCGCCTGTTTGATGCGTGTGAAGCCGATGAAGGAATGTGCGCCAGAATTTTAGGGCGTGGTGCAAACCATATGTTTTATACCATCATTGACCAACTGGTAGACTATATCGAGCCGATTTTACGCAAAGTAGACGTTAAAATTCGCTTATTAGAGGAAAACATCTTTAGCACAGACACGCGCTCGGTGATGCAACAGCTTTCGCTGGCACGCCGTGACATCATTGCTCTAAGGCGCATCATTCGCCAGCAAGTTCCCATCGTGGAACAGCTAGAGCGCGGTGAACACCCCATTTTGCACGAAGACCTAGAAGAATACTTTGGCGACATCGCCGACCACCTTTACCGCGAGCGTGATATGATTGATGAGAACTACGAAATCATCAATAGCCTTGCCGACACAGTAAATACATTGGCAACGTATCGCGTTAATGAGGTGATACGCATTCTTACCGTCATTTCGGTGATTATTTTGCCCCTCACGTTGTTCTCTAGCATCTATGGCATGAACATCCCTTTACCCCTTACACCCGAACATGCTGCAAACCCAAAACCCTTCTTTGTTCTAGCCACAATCATGCTTGGAATTGCCGTTGGAACGCTCCTATACTTTAGGCGCAGAGGGTGGATATGATAGATTCGTTTTCTACGGCAACACTCATCACCACACAGCCCGCCCTACAAGGCTTAGTAGACACCCTTCAGCGTGAGCCTATCATCGCCCTTGATACGGAGTCGAACAGCATGTATGCCTATCGTGGGCGCGTGTGTTTAATTCAGCTTTCTACGCGCACCCACGACTACATCATCGACCCCTTTATTGTGCCAGACCTGTCACCGTTGGGGGCGATTTGTAGCCGTCAGGACATTCAAAAAGTGTTTCATGCCGCTGAATATGACCTTATTTGCATGAAGCGTGACTTTGGTTTTGACTTTAAGAACCTGTTCGATACGATGTACGCGGCACGCATTACGGGAAAGCCCGAAATTGGCTTAAGCGACCTACTAAAAGAACACTTCGACATTACACCCAACAAGAAGCATCAGCTAGATAACTGGGGGTTGCGCCCCCTGCCCGCCGAAAGCCTGCACTATGCCCAAATGGACACACATTATCTTATTCCATTGCGGGATATGTATATGGAAAAGCTGGCACAAATTAACGCCCTCAACGAAGCCATTGAGGTATTTTTAGACGTTGAGCGTATTGAAGCCAAAGAAAAAGAATTTGACCCCGAAGGCTTTTGGCGCATTACACGCCCCAACGAACTGAATCGCAAGCAAATGGCGTTTTTAGCCGAGCTATTTACCATGCGCGAAGCCATCGCCGAAGAAGAGGACAAGCCTCCCTTTAAGATCATTGAGAATCGTTCTCTAATTATTTTGGCGCAAAAACAGCCCCACAATCGCCGAGAACTACAAGCCGCTAACGCTATTTCTGCGCGTCAGCTTCGTTTGTATGGCGATGACATCCTAGAAGCTCTTGAGCGTGGGCGCAATAACAAGCCCCCATCTCCTCCCAAAGCTCCTCGCCTAGATTCTCTGTTGTCGGAACGCTATATTGCGCTACATGCGTGGCGTAAAGAGTGCGCCATTAAGCGTGGCGTAGACAGCAATATCATCATGACCAAAAGCACACTCTGGGAGATTGCAGGTCTTAAACCCAAAACCCTAGAAGAGTTAAGCGTTATAGAGGGCATTGGCGCATGGCGACTTGCCACCTATGGCGAGGAACTGTTGGCATTGGTTCAGTCTCTGCGATAGGGCGTATGCTTCATAGTGAATAGGCTCCAATTTTTTGTTCACTTTTTTCAAAAAGTGGTGGGGCGCGTAGTGAAACCCCGACAAACCGCCAATCTCCTTTGCCTTACCAGTCGTTGCAGTGGCGCGTGTTTTGCCCTACAATAAAAACAATCGCCAAAGACGATAGGTAAATTTTTAATGAGCGTGTTTGATGATGAGTGGCGTAAATGCCTTCAAGCCCACTATCAAAACGTGATACAGCGTGATGATAAAGTAACGTTGCCCTCTTTACGCCGTGTTTTAGAGAAGGTCGGGTTTACTTCGGATGACCTCAAAGAGCTTTATGTGCAAGCCACACTCCGCGCTGATGCGCTTCCTGATGGTTTTGTACCCGACATGAGCCTTTTTGAGGACGCGCCTGCCCCCACGCCCACACTCCCAACACCTGATGTTCCCATGCCGACATTTACGGCACACCCCACCGAGTGCAGTTGCCCTTCCTGTATGGATGATGTGGACGAAGTGCGCCACGACAACGACGGCTTGCCCCTAATGGGTGATGCCCGTCAAGAAGCCGAAGAACGCGCCGATTTTAAGCAAAAGACGCTGTTCTAAGCGAGGAAAATGATGGCTGTTCGTAAACGCCACCCATGGACGGAAGATGAATATCTGGCGTTTGAGCGCGATAGCCTCAATTGTCATGAGTTCTTAGATGGTGATATTTACGACGTGGCAGGCACAAGTGAAGCCATGTCAGCATCGTCTCTAGCCAAAAAATTTTGGGGCAGAACAACACACACGCCAAGACCCACATGCTTGGCTACGCACCGAATTTAACACGCCCCAAAGCGTGACGCACTTGCCCTCATTGGCGTGTAGTTTGTCTTTTGAGGGCGCATACCCAAAGGTTGAGTTCTAAAAATAGGAGTTTTTACCATGAAATCCTTACGACGCTTTTTATTTGGCTTTTCGTCAGGCGTGCTGCTATGCAGTGCGCTACTGCTGGGCAATAATAGCTTCATCCAAGTACCCACGTTCCTCATTGGTATTGTGGCGGTGGCGGCGTTTGGCGTTGCCAGCATCACAGGCTACAACGAAGTGAAAAGCTGGCAATTGCCCGACCCCGAAGAAGCCCCTAAACACAAGGCTCGCCCCAAGACCATCATCGAAAAGGCAGAAGAAGCCCTAGAAGAAGCCCAAGACCTCTCTAGCCGTACCGAGAAGAAAGTAAAGATTAAAATTGACAGCGAAGATACTCCCCCCCAAGACATCCTCTAGCCTCTTTAGCCTAGAAGATGCACGATGGATGCGCCACGCCCTAGACGAAGCCGACAAAGCTCTTTTAGCAGGGGATGTCCCCATTGGCGCAATTGCGGTTAGGGAGGGTGCAATCATTGGCAGGGGCTATAACCGCCGTGAAGCCGATACCGACCCCACCGCCCACGCCGAAATGCTGGCAATCCGTGAGGCAGCGCAAGCGGTGGGCTTTTGGCGACTAGAAGGCGTAACGTTGTACTGCACGCTAGAGCCGTGTTGCATGTGCGCTGGCGCAATGGTTTTGGCGCGTTTACCCCGACTGATATTTGCAACCACCGACCCCAAAGCAGGCGCAGGGGGAAGCGTGTTTAACCTACTAGAAAACCCCCTGCTTAACCACCGTGTAGACGTGGCACACGGGCTTTTTGCCGAAGAAGCCGCCGAGCAAATTCGGGCGTTCTTTAGAGGCTTGCGGGCGGATGGGCAAAAGTAGGCGTTGCTTTTAGCCCACTTTGCGCTATCATAAACCGCACTCACAACCTTTGGAGAGGTGCTAGAGTGGTTGAATAGGCTCGTCTCGAAAACGAGAGTAGTTGAAAGGCTATCGCGGGTTCGAATCCCGCCCTCTCCGTCCTGTTTTGCCCATCACATCATTCTAAAACACACCACAAAACCCCCTATAACCCTCAAAAATATGTCTTTTGAGTGGTGTTTGAGACACCCCGCGCCTTCTATATTGCACCCTATGGCATTTCCTCGTATCATCACAATAGATAACAGGCGTGTAATCATCATTACAAAAGCAACTCAATAGGCTCTCATGAACCATAGAAACGTAAACGTTGTTGTATTTGCCATTCTGTCGGATGCGCTCATGATTTTATTGGCAAGCCTAATTGCCAGCTTTTTGCGCGTGTCTATTGATTTAGGTCCCCAAGTCCCCAATGTAGAAGCCTTTCCCCCGTATGGTGAAATAGTGCTTACCGTCATTTGGTTATGGGGCATTGCCACACGGGGCATTTATAACCCCAGCTACACGCCCACCCTAGCCGAAGAAACAAGCGGTGTCGTTATAGGCACATCTTTAGGCTTAATGGTGGCGGCGGGCTTGCTTTACTTTACCTATCGGGACGTTTCGCGTTATCTAATCGGCTATTTTTACGTGGCAAGCCTTTTGCTATTGGTGGGGTCACGATTTGCGATGCACTTCATTTTTAGGCTTCGGAATCCACAAACCACCCTCAACCGCGTGTTAATCATCAGCGAAAAAGACAATCCCACCGAGCAACGTCTGCATACCCTCATTGAAAGTGACGAAGTGCTAAACGCTAAAGTGGTAGCAACGCTCTTTACCCCCCAAGCCACCGACGTAATAGCGTTCATCATCAGCTATCAAGTGAACGAAGTGATTTTAGTTTCCTCAAAAGAAGCCCGACTAGACCTAGAAGGCATTATCAACGCACTAGACCCGTTGCCTGTACGGGTTTACGTTGTCCCCAATGAATTTAATCTGGCGTTGTATCGGGCGCAGGTGAACACGCTGGAGGACATTCCCCTCATTAGCCTGCGTGACCCCGCGTTTACCAGCCAGCAATTGCTCAATAAGCGCATTTTTGACCTGTTAATCAGTGTGCCTTTGTGCTTGGTCTTGTCGCCGTTTATGCTAATCATTGGCGCATGGGTGCGCTTTACGTCGTCGGGGGGCGCATTGTATAAGCAAGAGCGCGTGGGCGAAAATGGCAAGCTGTTTACGTTCTATAAGTTTAGGACGATGTATGAAAACTCACCCCACCTATCGCCAGAAACCCTTAAAACAATGGATGACCCACGCATTACGCGCATTGGTAAGTTTTTAAGGCGCACTAGCCTTGATGAACTGCCACAATTATTTAACGTATTACAAGGCAATATGAGCCTAGTCGGACCTCGCCCAGAAATGCCTCATCGGGTAGCGTTGTATGAAGCATGGCAACGCAAGCGGTTTGCTGTGCCACAGGGCATTACGGGCTGGTGGCAAGTGACGGGACGAAGCGAAAAGCCCATGCACCTAAACACAGAAGACGACCTGTACTACATTCAGCACTATTCGTTTTGGCTAGACCTTAAAATTTTGTTCAAAACTGTGTGGGTTGTCTTAAAGGGCAAGGGGGCATACTAGTGACAATTGATAAAGTACGTTATTGGTCACTGGTCTTAGGGAAGGCATTAAGCTATGCCACCCTTGCCAGCGTGTTTACGTTTATTGCAAACGCGCTGGTTTATCGCATTCTTCCTGCTAACGAAGCAGTCAACTTTGGCTTGTTTGTAAATTTGGTGCAATTGCTCATGTTACTCTTGCAAATGGGGCAAGTTTCTGTCATTAAGCGTGAGCATTTACGCCAGCCATTAGGCGCGTATCACTGGCAAAAGGACGTGCGAAATACGCTGATGATTGCGCTTGTGCCGTGTGTGGTGGGCGGTGTTTTGGGCGGATGGATTTACGGTTTCTCGGTCGGGTGGGTGCTATTACTAATTTTTGCCACACTCTCCGCCGTCCTTAACTTCATTCTCGCCGAGCTACTAAGCACACAATCGCACTATAGCCAATCGGCATTGTGGATGAGGCTTCCTAATGCGTTGATGCTTTTTCCTGTGTTGGCAATGGTGCTTTTTCCTGCGCTTGCCACTGATGACCTGCTCTTAAGCGTGCAAACCCTAATGTTGTTTGGCGTAAGCCTAGCCACGTGGTGGCTGTGCAAACGCCTGCTAAAAAGTGGGAAGCGTGTGGTAACGCTTAAAGAACGCGGGCAGGGCGTGTCCTTCTTTATTAGCATCCTTGCGTCGCTTGTGCCAGACCAAATTATTGTTGCGGTGGCGGTGTTGATGATTGCCGATGAACCCATGGCGGGCTTTTTAGCATTTACAACGCTACTTAGACCTGTGCAGTTACTTCATGCTGTCCTCTACCAAATGATGACCGCCGAACTGACGCGCCGCCAAACGTTACGTATTGGCTGGATTATAAAGCTGTTATTGGGGGTGGCGGGCGTGCTATTTGTGGGGGCATTGGTGGCAATCCCGCTGGTGGCACAGCTTGTTTATGATGGGCGTTATGATGCGGTACTGTTCATTATCCCGTATCTTGCGCTGGCAAGTGCCCTAGACATTACCGAAATTGTGCCACGCACTGCCCTATTTGGACGAGAAAGCTACCGCTTCTTAAACCATTTTGTGTTTACCTATTTGCTGTTTTCGTTTTTAGGCTTGGGGGTGGGCGTGGTGTGGATTGCCCAAGAGGGCATCAGAGGCTTGGCAATGGCAATGATAG
>DAOTTQ010000046.1:0-69552 GCA_034437555.1 Anaerolineae bacterium
CACTAGACGCTTCAGTTGCTGTTGTACTCGCCGTCACCGATGGCGTGAGCGTCGCTGTTTCTGTCGCGGTCGCACTAGACGCTTCAGTCGCTGTTGTACTCGCCGTCACCGATGGCGTGAGCGTCGCTGTTTCTGTCGCAGTCGCACTAGATACTTCAGTTGCTGTTGTACTCGCCGTCACCGATGGCGTGAGCGTCGCTGTTTCTGTCGCAGTCGCACTAGGTACTTCAGTCGCTGTTGTACTCGCCGTCACCGATGGCGTTTGTGAGGGTGTAAACGTGGCTGTGGGTGTAAGGTCAGGCACCAAAATGATGGGCAATTCATCCAAACTAGCACGGTCTACCCAATTAATTAGCCCACCCCCAATCCACCCAAAGCCATCAAACCCCGCTTCTTCATCAGTAAAGCGAATCATGTACCAAGTGCCGTCTTCATTCCTAGACACAGGAATAACGGTTGCGGCGGGCAACAAATCCCCTATCCGAAGATAGCCTCTGCCGGGACCGGCACGCACATAGGCACTAGCGGCATCTTGCACTGCCACCCAATTACCTTCGGGCGTAGAGGTAGGGAAAAATGGGGTAGCAGAAGGAGGTCTGGCAGGCGTTGGCGTGATATCTGCTTCTAAGGTGGGTAAGTCATCCAGTAATGCGTCATTTACCCAGCTCACAAGTCGGCGTTGTACCCACCCGTAACCACGACCATAAACAATGAGAACCCATTGCCCATCTTCGCTAATGTTAAGTGGAGAAACAGTATTCCCACGCGACAAACTCCCCACAGGCAACGCCTCTAGGCTAGGATTTGAGCGCACAAAAACACTCTCGGGAATAACTGTGTTTTGAGTTACAGGAGAATCCGTCTGAGCCAGCGACGCCACCACCAAAATAAGGATGAGGATGCCACCGCCTAGCCATTTTAATTGGCGCAATGATAAAGCCCTTTCAAACGCTTAGCACGTCTCAATCTTAGCACAGGCGCGTTCATCATGGCAAACCACGTCATGCAGAGTTAGTTCATCTGAAAATCAGAACTGGTAAACGATGAGCCATTCACATAAAGTCTCGCAATCCAGTTTCCTTGCCTAAATGCCACATTATCGGCACGCATTGGCACCGCAATACAACGCCTCACTTCGTTGTTGGGGGCTGTCCAAGAAGACTGATACACAACTTGCCCCTCATACAACCAATCAACTGCAAATGTTGTGCCAGCTGGCAAGTTCACAGCCAACCCTGTCATATACACCACATTGGCATTGGGCAAAGTATAGTATTGCTGATGTGTTTCAAAACAACCGTCAGAAGGACGAATAAAGCTCGCAACCCCCGTTTGCATGATTCGCATCTGACCATCACTTGTGTCTAGCATTTCTAAGGACATCGCGCCCCCTTCCGACATGGCAATGCGTGCCAGTGTGGGTTCTTGATTGGCGCGTGCGGTTGTGACAAGCACTTGGTTAAACATTGCCATTTGTGTGGATTGTACATCCGCGACTTGCACTGTTTGAACGGCTTGTGTTCGCGCCAATTGCGCCTCACTTTGAATTTGAACGGCTTGCGTGCCATAGGCATCTATTTCAAGACGCGCTAAGTTAGCTTCGTCAGGCTCTCCCAACAAGCCACACGCCGACAAAGAAAGAACTGCAAAGACCTTTAGTAACCACTGAAACACAGGCTAACCCTTTAACACTATCTATTTACGACTAAAATCATGATAACCTGCTTTCATTTCCAAACAAGGATAGATTATGCGCTCTAATCGTTTGCTCTATATCATGGTAGCGTTTTATCTGGTCTTTTTAGGGGGTGCAAGCTACTACACACTCTTCTTTCCTATTCGCGTTACACATCACATTCTTATGACTATTTTGCTTGGCGGATGGCTTTTGCATCGCTGGCGCAAAAATGGCTTGCCCTCCACGCCACTCAACAGGATGATTTTTGTCACGATAGGCATTTGGGGACTAAGTGCAATCTTATCTTGGTATCCGCGCTACTCTTTTGAAGCCTTATGGTTTGGCATCATTCACGTTGTCCTATTTTTCGTTATCACAGACCTTATCCAAAGAGGCTATCAACGCTTGGTTATGGATACCGTGTTTATCATGGCAAGCATGACCGTTTTTATCTCTGTATTAGAGTTTTCTTCGTGGTACTTTGGGCTAGGTATTCTGCCAAATACGTCCATAGGATGGATTGCAGGTGGGCGATGGATTCCTTCACTAAGTGAAATTCCAAACGCATCACTTGCCATGAGCATTAGCACGCTTTTGGCAGGCTTTGTTGCCCCTCTCATTTTGATGGCTTTTGTGTGGGGGAGTACCACCGTCAACAAAGGCTATCGCAATGTGCTATGGGGTCTTGCTGCATTGTTAGGATTTGTGCTTTTGCTTACATCATCAAGGGGCGGTGGCATTTCTGTGATGGTGTCATTTGGGGTATTTACCCTCATACAGCTATCGCGTAATGAACAAATTACGAGGCGCATTCCCACAAGAGGCATTGTGGGGGCAGGGCTTATTGCCGTTGCAATAGGTCTCGCAGGGTTTGTGTATCTTACGTTCCCGCAAGGTCAGGGCTTATCCAACGCAGGTCGTTTAGATATGTGGCAAAGTGCGCTTCGCATTGGCGCAGACCACCCCCTATTAGGCACAGGCTACGGCATGTTTGGGCGAGCCTTCCGTGAGTATCGTGACCCTAGTATCGTGCAAGATAAACTGGCATCTGCCCACAACATTTTACTAAACACCTTTGCAGAACTAGGCGTTATTGGGGTGATTTGTCTTTTAGGAATAAGTGTTCTTGCCCTTCGCGCTATGTGGCACACCTGGAAAGCCACGCCCACCCGCCCACAAAAAATCAGGCGAGAAGCTGCCTTTAGCGTACTTATGGGCATCGCAGCGCACAGTATGGTGGATGTATTTACAACAACGCCTGTCGTGCTAGTGGTCTTGGCGTATTTGGCGTATGCCATCACACCCCTACCCCTAAGCAAGCTAACACCACAACTTAAAGGTCAACGATTGCCTGCGATTGTGTTGTGTATCATGATTGTGACGTTTGGGATTTGGCGCGTTCTTATCCTGGATAGAGCGCAAGGCTCTTATATCGCCAGCTTTAGCGCATTTACAATACAAGAAGCCCTAGAGCAAACACAAATCGCCAGTTCACAAGACCCCACCATGAGGCTATACGACCTTCAAGCCACTTATTTATTGGGCTTAGAAGGTCATCCAGATGCCATTAGCGCATTTGAAAACAGTTTACAAAATGAGCCAACATGGGACACAGGATGGCAATGGTTGGCATTTTTATATGAGCAAGAGGGACAACTTGACGAAGCCTTTATAGCAATAGACCGCGCTTATCGCATCAACCATCGCAATGGCTCGGCTACTCATTGGGCAAGGTTGGCAGAAGAATTAGACAATCCTGATAAAGAAGGAATTGTGTTGCGCTATTACACAGGCATTCGTGACCAATACGATATTTATCGCACTTTACCCACTAGCACGTTCTGGATGCAAACACCCCTTAGACAAGAAGCATTAACGCAGTTCTTCAGCACTGCACCGCTTGATTGGCAATATCGCCTGCGGGAAGTCCACAATCCAGAGGGCTTAGCATCGCTTATACCAGATACCCCCCAAAAATATGCAGAATGGTGGGTTGTAGGACAATTTGCACTTACTCAAGAGGAAAATCCACAAAAAGCAGTCGAAGCCTTTACCCGCGCCTTAGAAGTGATGCCCTACCCTTCGGCACATCGGGGCGATTACTATATTAGCCGTGCGCGTGCCTCACGCGAAACATCACCCACAGAAGCAGACCGCGACCTAGAATTAGCGCGACTGTATCAGCCTTTGATAGAGTCTTTGGAGACCAATCCTGACGCACCACGCCCTTCTCGGCGCGTCAACGAACAAGAATTTGCCGCTGTGATGTTTGGTCGTCCATCACCCATTCAATTGCCTGTGGCTTATCGTTTGCCACAATAGGCGTTTACTTTAGACCACTATTCATAAAGCTCTCAATAAAACGGCGCTGAAAGAGCATAAACAGTCCCACCAAAAGCAAGATGACTAAAAGCGTTCCTGCCATTAATTGCCCATGTTGCGCCCCTACTTCGCTCGTTTTGAGGAGTTTGCTGAGCGCTACGGTGAGGGGGCGCACGTCGTCAGAGCGCGTGATGATATGGCACATCCACAGCAAGCATCACAGCGACATCGAATCCTTCACCCACGCCATGAATTTCGGTTTGAACTGCCGCCGAAATATCGTCGCACGTTTAAGTTCCCCTGGCAATAACAACCCGTCGTTGTCCTATCGTACTAAAGGATGACACAATAATCCATTCAAAGGTGGATGTAATCATCTGTGCCAATCGTTATACTTGTTGTTAGATGTCGTATATAAAACGGCACTATAGGAGCAAATACTATGGACGCACAAATGGGATTTCTCTCGTGGCTAATTGTCGGCGGGATTGCTGGATGGCTGGCAGGCCTCGTCGTCCCTACCGGGTTAGGGATTATCGGCAATATCGTTGTCGGTATCATTGGTGGCTTTGTAGGTGGTTTTTTATTCCGTGCCATCGGTGAAGTAGGTATGACTGGTTTTAGTATCTGGAGCGTCTTTGTTGCCTTTATTGGCGCGGTAGTGCTTCTTTACGTTATACGCCTGCTTAAAGGGCGTAATGTCCAGGTTTAAAGCAATAAAAATTCTGTTTAGCAATCTATCTAAGGAGCATTATCATGAACTGGGATATAATTACTGGCAAGTGGAAGCAATTGGGTGGCGAAATCAAGAAACAATGGGGTAGCCTCACTGATGACGAACTGATGGAAATCAACGGCAACCGTGAAGTTCTTGCGGGCAAAATTCAAGAAAAGTACGGCATTGGAAAAGACGAAGCCGAAGCACAAATTGACAAATGGGCTGACAAGATTAAAGAATAACTCTATCCCCTAACAACGGTCAGCGGTTATTACTAAATCACAAAAACAGGTGGCATCCATAGCGATGTGACCTGTTTTTGCGTTATCGCTCTTTTGTGCCATGTAGTGAATTAAGTGCATCATCGCTCTCGCGCTCTATCTTGATCTTTTTTCAAAGGCTGTTGATAAACAATTGAAACACGCCATGTGTTTATCTTGAAGATGTTAGAGTCAACACAAAACAAAAAAGCCACTCTTTATAGGGTGGCTTTTTGTGTGTACCTGGAGGGATTCGAACCCCCGGCCTAATGTTCCGTAGACATTCGCTCTAATCCACTGAGCTACAGGTACAAGCTTAATGTGTGGATAATCATAGCGTGGAACGGCTATTTCGTCAAGGGCGTAACCTCAAAAAATATTGGATTTATCCCTAAAGTTTACCGATAGTTTTACCCAAATGACATCGGTAAAAAATTGTCTGTCATCTTTACCCGCAGCGATTAAGCCCGCAATTGCACCAGCAAAGGCGATTCTCGCTCAGCAGACATACCCGCTTATACTAACCTCGTTGATGAAAAAGAAGATACACTAACGCTTCAATGTCCTCATCGGGCAGGTGCTTAAAAGCAGGCATGTGATGATTAGAAGCTTCATAGCCAGGGGTATAGAATGCGGAGGGGTTCACTACGCTTTCGTGTAAGTATTCTAAAGCATTTTTAGCTTCGCCTGCATAATTACCAAGCGTCACATTCACAGTCGCCATGTCCCCTGCTGTGTCATGGTTGGGCCCAAATGTACCGCGTGTATTGGCTGCCGTTAGCGTATGACACGAGCCGCAATAATTTACTCTGTATACTCCAACGCCTTGTTCAATCAGCGCAGTGTCCACAGGTTCAACGGTGGGCTGAACAGCAACACTCACAGGCACGGCAACCGAACCGCACGCTGCCACGAGAATCATAACCGCCACCCACAAAATAAATCGTGTTGTTTGCATGAAAATCCCTCAAAAAACAGATGGGAGAGCTAACAAGCCCTCCCACAAAACAGCGAATGATTGGGTTAATTGCTTAGTGCTTCTAGTGAAGTTAAGCCTTCATAGTAGACGACTGCACCCGCATCAGGAATTGCAATGCCGTTGATAGCTACATACCCGTTACCATCAGCATCAATAGCAAGCGCGGTTGCAAAAGGCAAGCCCTCTATAATCACTTCGCCAACCCCTTCAGGGCTAATGCGAACAACTGAACCCGAATTAAAAACGGGACCTTCTTGGGTGAATAAGCCAAATTGTACAGCATAAAAATTGCCGTCGGGCCCCATTTCAAGGTCTGTAAGCATCGTGAATCCTGTTGCAAAGTCACTCACTTCGCCTTCTGGCGTAACACGCAAGACTTTTGCAGAACCAGGAATAAAGGGCGCACCAGAAAGCAATGAAACATACAAGTTACCTTCACTGTCAAAAGTAACTGCGGTGGGTACGGGGTCGGTAAGCAATTCACCACCACGCCACGCACTAGGGAACACGCCCGGCAACCCATCAAAGGCAGCAATAGTGACTGTTTCACCCGTTGCAGTGTCAACGCTTAAAAGCACGTTAGCAGCCGCATCTGTTACATAAAGCAAGCCGTCAGCCCCAGCAGCAATGCCATAGGGGTGAGATTCAATATTATCTGTCGCGTCAGGATTATTAGCCAGTTCGTGCGCCCAAAGGTCGGCTACAGTAGCAGCTTCACCGTTTTCATCAATGCGTACAACCTGCGCTTGGAACGGAAAGTTGACTTCTTCGCCTGCGCTGATTTGCCACGCGCCGACTGTTGCATAAATCGATCCGTCTAGCTCAACAAGGCGCGCGCCGCCCAAGAAATCTTCGCCCACGGCAATAGAGGGAAGTGATGCAACAACCTCTTGTTCACCACTGTCTAAAAGGCGAATAATGCGTGCTGTGTTGCCCAATGTAGCAGGGGAGGATTGAAGTGTAGTGGGGTTAAAAAAATCGATAGTTTCATCACCACCATAACCACTATCAATAATCCAAAGAACACCACTGCTATCTACAAACAAGCCTTGTGGTCCATTTAATCCACCAGCAACAATATCACCACTAAGTTCTGGCGCAGGGGGTTGTGCTATTACAGAAAAAACTGATAATACGACAAACATAACGCCTGACATCCATTTTTTACGCATTTTAAGCCCTTTTCTTCAAGTGTTGTGAAAGTAAGGTGAAGATAATCACATGAGTTTTATCTTACATCACGGTTTATAAAACCGAGTCGCAATTTATAAAAAACTCGTTAAGTTTTTTAATAAGATAAGCCAGACTGTTTGGGGAACTAGATATCATGTTTTAATTATTGAGCGTTTTTGAGGCTAACATTTTTGGGGGTTACTGGGTGTGTGTCTCTTTGGTAAGTACTGTGCTGGCTATAAAAACGTAAACCGCCCAATAGGCATTAGGGGTATGAAATAAGTTTTCTTCAAAGATGTTGTAAAACACCAGCACACTTACGGTAAGTAACAGCACTGTTGAATGAATGGTGAAGTTCAAATTGCGTTATACTTATTGGTATGACAAAGAGATCGAAAAACTCATCCGACAAACCCAAAGCAATTTATCGGTTACGGAACTGGTCACAGTATAACCAAAGCCTAGTCCAACGTGGATCTATCAGTGTGTGGATCAGTGAGGAAGTGATCGCTAATTAGCATCCTAAAGCGCCAACGCAACGGTTACGCGGGGGACGATACCAGTATTCGGATCAAGCGATTGAATGTGTATTGATGATTAAGGCGGTTTATAGGTTGCCCTACCGTCAAAGTGTGGGTTTGATGCAATCGGTGATGAACTTCCGCGATGCCAAGCAACATTGGGGTTTGGAGGATTTTATGAACGTCACCGAGCAGGGCGTGACGGATGTGCTGCTAACCTCGCTTTTCTCATGGTGAATGTCTCGCACATCCTACTTCAGCCTCACCGCAACCATGATCCTGATTTTAGTGTCCTTGACCTCAAAGCGCGTTGTCGAGCGCAGCGATACCTCTCTGAAATAATTAAAATGCTTCCCGAAATGCCCCGACCTGATTTAATTTCGCGTATCTGGCAACGATTTGCTCAGTTCAGCGGCATACGCTCTCCGCAAAACGACGATTTCGCCGCTTAATTGGCAAAGGTATTGTTGTTTATATCCCATTTAGGCGATCTTTACCACGAAACCAAAGCGCCCTCTCTTACAACAACCGTAAGTAAAGGGCATTTTCACAAATCAGCTCAATGAAAAAGCACACCCCAAATAGGTTATATAACCCAAAAGACACGTACTTTTTAACTTATTCGTACTTAAAGTGCCTTACGCCAATGTAAAAGAACACCCCTGCAATCACCAGCAAGATCGCCAAATTACTCCAAATGTCCCCTAAAGTCGCGTTGTAGAAAGTCAGCTTACGATAGCTATCCATTGCCCATGACACAGGAGATGCCATACCGATGACACGCATAAACGAAGGCACAATTTCTAGGGGCCACCACGCACCACCTAAGGGAGCTAACGTCATGGTCAATAACAGGCTTAAACCATTGGCTTGAGGCTCGGTTTCTAGCCATGTTGCCAGCGCAAACGTAATTGCCGTAATACACAATACAAACGAGGTCATCGTTAATACGAGCGCGAGAGGGTCATTTCCAAAACTTGTCCCCATCACAATGCCCACAAGGAACACCACGCCATATTGCAACATCCCAATTGTAAAATAGGTTAAAATTTTACCGCCGATAATCTCACCTTTGGTAACGGGCAACATCACCAATCGCTGTAGTGTCCACTGTTTGCGCTCTCTAATAAGCACAAATAAGCCTCCGAACACCGTAAACATCACAGACATCGAGCCAATACCCGGCACACTTTGTCCAAAACCTTGTGTGGCACTTATAGAAGTTCGGTCATCCAACGTTAGCGTTACCGCCAAAGGCTCGGCTTTCAGTAGGGTATTTGCTGTGGCAATAGCACGGGTGCTAAATGCTTGCTCGTCGCTGTCATCAGTGAAAATGTTGCCCGTATAAAAGTTCTCACCCACCTGCACAGCCGTTATCGCAGAAACCACCGCCACATTACGCTTTGCAATAACCGATTGTAACGCGCCTAAAACGACATCACCTGTTTGCAAGGTTGCCCGTGAGTAGTAGGTAATATCGACATTTTCTAGTTGTAATATCGCACTCTCAAACCCGTTTGGAATGACTAAGAGTGAGTAGCTAACACCGTCTTTGACGCGCTTTTGTGCTTGTTCTAGGGTGAGTGTGGGGTCTGATGAGGGCAACGCACAGTCTTGAGTGGCATTATCTTGTGGACAAAAGTAAAGTGCGTTATTCGCTGCTTTTAGGTCAGCGATTAAGGCTTGTGAGGTGGGGCTATTGTCTTGGTCTAGCAAGTCCACGCGTAATGAAACCGCCCGACTGTCGCCTTGTGTAGCAAACCCTAGCACAATGGTTAATACGATAGGCAACCCCAATAAACCGACCAAATTGCCCGTATCTGCAAAGAATACCCGTAAATCGTTTAGGGCGATGGTGATGATGTTTTTCATAGTTACACATCCACTCGTTTGTTAAAGAAGAAAACGCCAATGCTAAAAAGCACCCCACCCAATAGGAACAACACCGCTAAATTTAGCCCGATAGATGAATCGCCATCGCTGAGCTTTTGCAACGCATTCACGCCCCAGTAAATGGGTGAAAGATACGGCAAGGGTAAAGGCAAGGTGAAGGTAAAGATGCCGCCCAGAACACCCAGTAAAGTAATAATAATAGGGCTAAAAACTTGCGCTTGTTGGGGTGTTTTCGCAATTCCTGTGATCAATACCCCAACACCACACACAGACAAACTCATCACCAAGACAACCGCCACCAAGTGCAAAAGTGAACTGCCCCAAATGAACTGTAGCTCTCCGTCGCCAATGCTTGCGATAATCGTCAACATCAGCATCAGCAAGCTAAGCTGGAAGAGTATAGTTAAAAACGTGCCTACCACTTTGCCCGCCATGATGTAAATGCGTGGAATGGGTGCAATAATCAAACGTTGTAACGTACCCTGTTTGCGTTCTTCAAAGAGTGCCTGAAACGCCCCTTGTGCAGTAAATAAGGCAAAATAAACCGCCTGTCCTGCGCCAATGGAAATTAAAATTTGCACAAACGCGCTTTTCTCTTGGGCAAGTGTGAGGGGTTGGGTATTGATGCCCAACGTATCATAAGCGGACGTAAAAGCACACGAAAAGTCAGGGGCAAATGCCCCACTGGCACTAGAAGCACCAAACGCTAACCCAAAAACGGGGTTTGTTTGGGCGCGTTCCACCAGCCCGTTAATTGTAGTTGCAATGGCGATATTACCCTTCAACAATTGGTTACCAATGGCTTCTACCACACTTTTTACAATGTTTGCCGAAATGGGTGATGCACCACTCCCTGTCACTTGTATAACGCTTGTGGCGGGGATTGCCAATGGGTTGCCAATGGGTGCGGTGAGTAATTGAGTAAAATCAGCGGGAATAACAACGCTTGCCACACTATTTCCACTGGTAACGCTGGTTTGTGCGCTCTCTACACTTTCGTAAACGGTGACATCAAGCAAAGTATCTAATGAAATGCTTTGTGGAGAATCTTCCACACTTTGACAGGTCGTTGTTGCTGACGGCGCGTTGCCTGTAAGAATGTCGCTCAGGGTCTGACCATAGTTTGTCGCCTGCCCATTCACAGTTGTTCCCGAATCTAAATTAACTAAAGCAACGGGTAAGTTCTCGAATGAGGCAACACTTCCCGACCCACCAAACGCCAGCCCGATAATGACAGACAGCGCAAGCGGTGTTGCAATCATAATCAATAATAGGTTTCTATCCCTAAAGGTGACATAAATTTCTTTCCATGCGTAAGCCCAAATTTGTCTCATCGCATTAGTCCCTTAAGGCTCTGCCCGTAAGCTGAAGAAAAACCGCCTCTAAGTCAGGTTCACGCACTTCCACCGAGTGAATTTCTATCCCTGCACCGTCTAGTGCAGTAATAATGTGTGGCAGAGATTTTCGCCCTTGTTTGGCAAAAACAGTTAAATAGCCGTCATTACTATCGCCACTATCGTTATTATCTGCCACGTCATACAGCAACTTTGTAATGTCTTGGTTGTTGTTTTCAAGCTGTTTTAACAAGCCATCGCCAAGCGTTTGTTTACCAATGTTAAACGTTAAGCGGTCGGACTCACCCACTTGTTGCATCAGCTCGGTTTGTGTGCCTAGCGCAATAATTTCCCCATGGTCAACAATAGCAACCCGTTGGCTTAGTTCTTGGGCTTCTTCCATAAGATGTGTTGTATAAAGCACGGTCATCTTATACTCATCACGCAAGCGAAGAACAGTATCTAAGATGCGCCGCCTGTTTTGTGGGTCAATGCCTACAGTAGGTTCATCCATAAATACTAATCGGGGACGATGTAGCAATCCTACACCAATGTTGACACGCCGTTTCATGCCCCCACTAAACGTACTCACGCGGTCGTTTTGACGGTCTTTAAGGTCGATAAACTCTAGCACCTCATCTACACGCAAGGCTAGTTCTTTACCAAATAAGCCGTACATCTTGCCAAAAAACTCTAGGTTTTGGCGTGCTGTCAGTTCTTGATAGAGTGCGATTTCTTGTGGCACAACCCCTATTAAGCGTTTTGCATCTAAGGCTTGCGTTACGATATTAAATCCACCAATACTTGCCTCGCCTGATGTGGGCGCTAGTAAACCGCTCATCATGTTGATTGTGGTACTTTTGCCCGCCCCGTTGGGTCCCAACATGCTAAAAATTTCGCCCTTTGGAATCGTTAAGCTAATGCCCTTCACCGCTTCTACGGCAGTGCCATCAGAGCGATAAAACGTCTTTTTGAGGTCTTTAAGAACTACCATGTTGCTCATGTCTGTTTCCTTGTAGAGTGTAAAGATGCCCTCCGTATATACGCGACTACAATGCGATTTGTTCTAAGTAGAAAGTTACCTCTCATGACTGGCAAGCATTTTATGTAAAACCCTAGTCTTTACCCACCCCTTCTTGTGAAAGATAATTGTGAGTATAGAAAAAATCAGACACGCCCTATTCCCTTATTGCCTTTTGGTTTAATTTGTCATAAAATAAGAAAATATGTTCTAAACACTCCACAAGGGAATTTACACATGGTACAAGCCTCAAACGCCGAGTTTGTTATAGAGGGTGATATTGTTTATAACCACTACAGCCCCCTAAAATGGATTATCTCTCACGTTCTACGCTATCGCTTTATCCTAATCTTCGGCACGCTTTGCTATATGACTGCCTATACATGCTTTTCATTGTCGCGCTACTTGTTTGGGGTGGCTGCAGAAGAAATTATCAACCCATCACGTCCAGATGGACTTGCGCTAGTTTGTTTTATTATCTTGGGCATTCTTATTACAGATGGCTTATCTTCTCTAATGGGTGCGCTCTCTATGGAAACCATTGCACAACGCCTTTCTAGGGATAGTCGTAAAGAGCTTTACACATCCCTACTCGGCAAAAGCCAAACCTTCCATAATCAACAGCGCGTCGGTGACATTATGGCGCGGTCTACTGACGACATAAACCAGCTTAATGCTATGATTAATCCGGGGTTATTGTTCATTGGTGATACGGTTATTGGCATTGTTGTGCCTTTGTTCATCATAGCAACAGTGCGTATTGAGCTATTGCTCGTACCCCTTCTTTTTGTTGCCAGCTATGTGGTCGCTGCCAGAGAATATGCAGGACGCTTGTCTAAGGTTGTAGATAGCCAACGTGAAGCTTTTGGTGCAATGAACGCAGGGCTAGAAGAAACCATCAGTGGCATAGAAGTTGTTAAAGCAACTGCTCGTGAAAAATTTGAACGTGAAAAGTTTCGCAAAAATGCTAAAGAGTATCGCCGTTGGTTTGCAAAGCAAGGGCAAACAGAAGCAACCTACTTACCCAACCTGCTTTATGCGTTTGCGTTGGGCTTCACGTTTCTACATTGCCTCATTCTTAACCAAAATGGCATGCTTTCCTTCTCTCAAATTGTTAGCGTAATGTCGTTGATGACGGTGCTTCGTTGGCCTGTTCAAGTGAGCGTATTCTCTTGGTCACTGGTGCAACAAGGCATTAGTGGTGGCGGACGCGTCCTAGAAATCATCAAGAGCGAAGCCGACATGGACGAGAATAAAAAAGGCTATAATATCCCTGTAAACGGTGATATTCGCTTTGAAAATGTTACCTTTGGCTATGAGGACGGTGATTTACTTGTAGACATTGACTTGTATATTCAGGCAGGCGAAACCGTTGCCATTGTCGGGCAAACAGGCAGTGGTAAAACAACCCTCACAGAACTCATTAACCGCACCTATGATGTCAACAAAGGGCGCGTTCTCATTGACGGGGTTGATGTACGCGAATGGAGTTTAGACAGTTTACGCTCTCAAATTAGCCGTATTGAGCAAGATGTTTTCTTGTTCTCGCGTAGCCTTCATGACAATATCGCCTTTGGTGCGCCCCTCTCTAGCCGTGAAGATGTGGAACGCGCCAGCAAAGAAGCCCAAGCCCATGACTTTATTACAGGCTTTGAAAAGGGTTACGAAACTATCGTTGGCGAGCGTGGGGTAACGCTTTCTGGAGGGCAACGTCAACGGATTGCCCTAGCACGTGCTTTTCTTAGCAATCCGCGCATCCTCATCTTAGATGACAGCACCAGTGCCATTGATAGCGCAACCGAAGATGAAATCCAAAAAGCCATCAACCGCGCACAACAGGGGCGAACAACATTGCTCATTACGCATCGTCTATCACAAATTCGTTGGGCAGACCGCATCATTGTTATGGATGGTGGACGTGTGGTTGCCAATGGCAAACACGAAGATTTACTAAGAACATCGCCACACTATCGGCGCATTTTTGCACGCTATGACATGGAACTCCCCCCCTTACAAGCAGAATCGTAACCCAATCGAAGGATAGACATTTATGGGTTTTATCATGGACGGCTTAGATGCCGAAGAATATGACCGCAAATACAGCGACAGTGTACTCGTTCGGAGGATTTTTAGTTACTTTACACAGGAATGGCGGCGTATTGCGTGGGTCATTACTGTGATTGTGCTAGGGAGTGCCATGGGGACAATCTCTCCGATTGTCATTTCATACGCCATAGACCAACTCCAACTGAAACCCACGCAAGAAATGATGGTGAATACCACTTTTCTAGTGACCATCACGGGCGTATTAGGCTGGTTGTTTGGGGCATTGCGCCAATGGTTGCAGTCTGTCGCCGTAGGAAACATCATTTTGATGCTCCGCGAAGAAGCCTTTGATGCTGTCGTTAAACGTGACCTCTCATTTTATGACCAATACGCTAGTGGCAAAATCGTTAGCCGCGTTACCAGTGATTCTACTAACTTCGCTAATGTGGTGAACTTAGCAGTAGAGCTACTTTCAATGATTTTGATAGTAGTATTCCTTGTATTTTACCTCTTCACTGTCAACGGTTCACTAACGCTCATTTTGTTGGGCATTTCACCCTTTGTGATTGCCGTTGCGCTAGGATTTAGGCGCATTGCACGCCACACCATCACGCAATCACGCCGCGTCAATGCCGTTGTCAACAGCCACGTTCAAGAAACAATTAGTGGCATTTCTGTGGCTAAAACGTTTCGCCAAGAAAAAGTCATCTACGATGAGTTTGTAGAGGTCAATCAACAAAGCTACCAAATCAATATCCGTACAGGCTACACCTTCTCTAGTATCTTTCCGATATTGGCAACCATCTCTGGCATTGGTACGGCGTTCCTGGTGTACTTTGGCGGGTTAAATGTGCGTGATGGCATAATTAGTGCAGGCGATTGGTACTTGTTCATTCAGGGCATGGCTCTGTTTTGGTATCCGCTTACCAGCATCGCCTCATTCTGGAGTCAGTTTCAGCTGGGTTTGGCGGCAGGTGAGCGTATTTTTGCCCTCATTGATGCAGAACAGCGCGTTGTACAAATAGATAACAAGCAACTTCCCACCATACAAGGCGACATTCGCTTTAACAACGTCACCTTTGCTTATAACCCCAGCGAAGTAGTGCTAAAGAACTTTAACCTTCACATCCCTGCCGGGCAAACCATGGCGTTGGTGGGGCATACTGGCTCTGGCAAATCCTCTATTGGTAAGCTGATTGCGCGGTTTTATGAGTTTCAAGAGGGCATCATTACCATTGATGGTCATGATATTCGCACCTTAGACCTAGAAGCCTATCACCCCCAATTAGGTATTGTTACACAATCACCCTTTTTATTTGATGGCACAGTACGCGATAACATCCGTTATGGGCGTGCCAACGCCACAGAAGAAGAAGTTGTACAGGTGGCGCATCAAGTGGGCGAAGGTGATTGGCTGAAGGTATTGCCACAGGGGCTCGATACACCTGTAGGAGAACGTGGCGCAAGCCTTTCAATGGGGCAACGGCAACTTGTGGCGTTAGCGCGTGTGTTGCTTCAAAATCCGTCTATCTTCATCTTGGATGAAGCTACCGCCAGCGTTGACCCGCTGACAGAAACTCTTATTCAAGAGGGTTTAGACAAGGTATTAGAGAACCGTACCAGTATCGTCATTGCCCATCGCCTTAGCACCATTAGAACAGCAGACCGCATTGTTGTTTTGCGTCAGGGCGAGATTATAGAGCAAGGCACACATGACGAATTATTAAAACAAAAAGGACACTACGCGGAACTGTATAACACCTACTTCCGCCATCAATCACTAGAGTACATCGAACACTCTAACGAATTACTGTAAGCCAATCACTTAAGCGCACGCGCCTCTTATTCTTAAAAGAGGCGCATTTGTTTAACGTTGTTCTTAGACATTCAAGGTATCCTCAAAGACAATCGTTTGAAAAACAAAGGGTTTAGAACATGGACAAAGTCAATATTGCCGACAAAATGAGCCTATTCACAAAGCATTGGAGTCCTAAAGTTGTTGCAGAACTTAATGGACAAGAAGTAAAACTCGTTAAGTTTCAAGGAGAGTTCGTTTGGCATCACCATGATAACGCTGACGAGATGTTCTTGGTAATTAGCGGGCGTTTTAGAATGGATTTTAGGGACAAAGAAGTATGGCTTGAAGAAGGTGAATTTATTGTTGTGCCAAAGGGTGTAGAGCATCGCCCTTATGCCGATGAAGAAGTTCAAGTGATGTTATTCGAGCCAACCGATACCCTCAACACAGGTAACCTGCAAGATGATGCAAAGACTGTCATCGCCCCCGAAAAGCTATAGAGTATGTACTCTCACATATCGGCGCAACACGTTCAAATTTTAGTAAAACGAAAGGTATTTGCTTGTGACCACACTACCCCACTGGCGTGATTTGTGCGGTAACACCCTACAAGATTGGCTCTCTAATGAACGTATTGGCATTATCACTGATATGGACGGCACAATTAGCCCCATTGTTCCGCACCCCACCCAAGCCTATCCCACACCACAAAATCGGCGTTTGCTAGAGGCTCTTAACGAACGGTTTGCTTTGGTCGCTGTCGTCAGTGGGCGTTCTGCCGAAGATGTGCGCCAGCGTGTAGGTCTACCGCAATTGGTCTATGTGGGCAATCATGGTATAGAACGCTGGCACAATGATGGTAACGGTGGGTATGTGGAAGTCGCGCCAGCCGTGAACCCCTATCTTACACACCTTCAACAGATTAAAACCGCCATTGAAGCCATTGCGCCCTCAGGCGTTTGGGTAGAAGACAAGCGCGTCACGCTTTCTATACACTATCGCGCCCACCCTAACCCACTACAATTCCGCGAAGAATTTTTGCCACAAATGATGACCCTTACACAAACATATCATTTAAGCCTGTTTGAGGGGCGCAATATTTTTGAAGTACGTCCGCCTGTTAACGTAGACAAAGGTACAATTTTTGCACAGTTAATAGAAGAGTACGCGCTCTCAGCTGCCATTTACTTGGGCGATGACGTTACAGATGCCGACGCGCTACAAATGGCAAAAACCTTAAACCACCAAAAGCGTTGTCACGCATTAGGCGTAGCGGTTTTGGCTAAAGATGGCAATACCCCTCAAGCCGTGTTGTCATCTGCTGATATGATTGCCTCTAGTGTAGATGATGTAGGTGATTTATTGGCATGGCTATTAAGTGCATCTTCTACCTGGCGCTCAAACCACTGATGAACATTTGAATTTTGCACGATAGCTCGCAACGCTTCTGCGCGTCGTTTTCGCTCATCCTCTGGCATCGTTAGCGCGTCATGAAGCGCGTTAGCGGTGCTATACACATCAAACGGTGAAACAATTAGGGCGTATTCGCCCAATTCGTAAAACGCGCCAGCATGTTCACTTAATACAAGCACACCATCTCGCTGATTAACAAGTACCCCCTCTTTTGCCACCAAGTTCATGCCATCTGCCAATGGGTTGACCAATAACACATTATAAAGTTGCATGGCGGCAAGAGCGCGATGATAATTCTCACCCACAATAACACGCACAGGCTCCCAAAATTCACTGCTAAATTGCGCATTAATCATGCCAGCTTCTGCCATAATATCCCGCAAATAGGTTTGATACTCGTCTACTTCCATTCGTGATGGCACAAGTAACGCGAGCTTTTGTACCTTACCAATGTGTTCGGGATGTGCTTCTAGCATTGCTTTGTAGGCTTGTAGCCCACGCAAAATATTCTTGCTAGGCTCTACTCGGTCAACCCGCAAAATCAGTTTGCGGTCACCAATTTGGCTTAACATTTGCCCTTTGTAGAGATGTGCCAAAGGTTCATGGATCAGTTGCTCAATGGCATCGCTATCAATACTAATGGGGTAATTGGTCGCGTGTACTTTGCGTTCTTGATACACAATACTATCGCGTGCGCCATAGGTGTGTGCGTCCTCTAAATAAAAACGCGCTGTTTGCACAAAATTAAAAGCATCGCGTTTGGTCTGAAATCCGATACGGTCACTGTAGAGCATACCGCTTAAAATAGCCTCTCGCATCTCACGGGGTAAAATGCGCCACCCATCAATACCGGGCCAAGGGATATGAACAAAGGGTTGAATTTGTACGCCATAGCCCACGCGCTCACGAAGGAATTTAGGAAACAAATACAGATGATAATCTTGTGGAAAAACAATGATGGGGCGTTCATTTTTCTTAAGTTCATCTGCAATACACTCGGCAACAGCATCCGCAAACAACTCGTTCATGGGTGTGTAGCCTTCGTTCCAAGCCTTCCATGTGTTCACGTCAATCACAGGTGAGCGCGTCATGTCCCACATACTGTGCTGGATAAACCACAAAAGAGGGTTTGCAATGGTGCTGTAGTATTGGTTGTAAGTGTCTTCATCGGCAATAACCAAGCGCATTTTAATGCCGTCAACCAATGGGGTAGTTTCGGTTTGTGCCTGTGACCAGGCTTTGTCTGATTCGCTAAGCGCTGTGGCAATCCACAATACATCCATTTTTTGTGCCAAACTCATGAGGGCAGTGACTAATCCCCCCGTACCACGCTTGCTCTTAAATGTACCATCGGGCATGGTTTCAAATTGAAAGGGGCCCCTGTTAGAGACAATAACAATTAAGGGGGAAAGCTTAGAATTTTCTGATGACATAAGGCATTCTCTTTAGATAATTGTCGTTTATCTAAGTATACCTCATTACTATGTGACGATAGCGCGATAATAGGCGTTAGTACCACCGTGGTACTTTTACACCCTATACCAAACCTTAAGAATGCAACTGTTGATATAAACTTCTTTTGCCTCATGCTTTTTGGACAATCCTCACTCTAAAATAAAGCCAAATTCAAATGTTGCTTGCACGCACAACAGTTACTTGACAAAAATTGTAATTTTGAATAGAATAAGTAAAACGATTTAGTAAAACGATTTACTTGCGTATCTTACTAAACCGTAAAAAGTTAAATTATGAAAAGGACTTAGAAAATGAAATCCTCACGCTATTGGCTAATGATTTTAGTTATTGTTTTTGGACTTGTTGGGGGCGTATTTGCCCAAGAAGACCCTGAAGAACAAGCACGCGAAGCAGCGCGCCTTGCTGCCGAAAGCACTTCTGACCTTGTGTTAGCTGGTTGGTCATCTAGCGCAGAAGAAGATGCAACTCTACAAGCCCTTCTTACACAATTCACGGAAGAAACAGGCATCACGGTCGATTTCATCCCCTCCCCTAACCATCCCTTGACCATGCAAACATCGTTTGCTTCGGGTCAATACGCCAACGTTTTCTATGTTGATAGCTCCATTTTGCCCGATTGGGTCAACGCAGGTGTTATTGACGTAGGCGAAGGCAAAATTGCCGATGTTGAGGGCTTGTACCCCAATTTGCTAGAAGTCTTTACCGTGGATGGCATCCTCTATTGCCCACCAAAAGACTTTTCTACCCTCGCGCTAGAATACAACAAGGATTTGTTTGATGCCGCGAATGTCGCTTATCCTACTGCCGAGTGGACATGGGAAGACCTTCGTACCGCAGCTGAAGCCCTTAATGACCCCGAAAATGGCATTCTTGGCATCGTTATGCCCGTAGAATTAGCACGTTGGTTGCCCTTCATCTATCAAGGCGGCGGCACAGTCCTTGCAGATGACGGCACTTTTGGGCTAGATAGCGCAGAATCCCGCGAAGCCTTAGAATTCTTCATTCAGTTACATGCCGACGGTATCGCCAGCACCCCCGACCAAGTAGACAGTGGTTGGAGTGGTGAAGCCTTTGGTAAGGGACGCGCTGCCATGACAATGGAAGGCAACTGGGTGATTAATTTCTTGCTCCAAAATTACCCCGAATTAAACTGGGGTGTAGCTCCCCTTCCTGCCGGTCCCGCTGGTCAAGCAACCATGGCGTTTACCGTGTGCTACGGTGTGGGCGCAACCAACGATAACCTAGACGCAAGCTGGCAATTAGTGAATTTCTTGACAGGCGCACAAGGACAAATTAGCACCGCAGAAGTGAGCTTTGGGCCCATGCCTTCTAACTCTGCTGCCGCAGAAGCCTATGTAGAAACATGGGAACCACGCACCGAAGGTCTTGGTTTCGACCCCGCCGACGTGCAAGTCTTCATTGACGCTGCCGACTATAGCTATCGTTGGCAATTCCCTGTCGGCTTTAATGTGGTAGGCGATACATTTAACGCCAGCCTACAACGCGCCGTAAAGGGTGATGCCACCCTAGATGATGTTATCTTTGAAACACAACTTGCTTTTGAAGATTGGTCTAGCCGTTAGTTTTACTCTAAAACAGGGGGCGAGCCTTCGCCTCCTGTTTTGGCTTATGATGCTTCACAATAAGATAAACTAAAAGCATCATCTTTTTTACAAAATTATGGGAGCTATGGCGATGACCAACTCACCTGTACTTAGTTCTATTCCGCACAAAAGCGAAGCCAGCTTCTTTAGACGTTTAGTAAACACAGAACAATTCGCTGCTTACATGTTTGTTGCACCCGCATTCGTCATCTTTCTACTCTTTTTGCTCTTACCCATTGTCGCCACCGTTGCCATCAGCCTTACCAATTGGAATGGAATTAGCCCACTTTCGCAAACAGCAAAAGGCGCAAGCGGTCAAATTATCTTTACAAACCAAGCAAACGAAGAAATTCTTATTCCAAAAGGCACAGAGCTAAAGTCCCCGATTAAAGACGGTGTGATTTACGTCACAATTGAAGATGTGATTATTCCTGCTGGAAGTGGGTCTACACAACAGGGTGCCGTCCAAGCATCCAACAATTCGCTAGGGCGAGAGACCAATATTCGTGCCAATGCCGTCACACTTTTACCCGATGCCCTCTTAGAAAGAGTAAGCGTTACCAATCCCTTGCCTATTTCTGGAGGTGTAGATAACGCCTATGAATGGGTAGGCACGACGAACTATCAACGCCTGCTTACAGAAGAGGGGTTAACGCAACGCGACTTTTTTCTTTCTGTAAAGAACACAGTATACTTCGTACTAGGGGTTGTTCCCACACAAACAATTCTCGCGCTTGTTTTGGCTGTCATCCTAAACCAACGTTGGCTAAAAGCAAAAGGCTTCTTTAGAACAGCCTTTTACTTCCCTTCCATCACTTCTAGCGTGGTTATTTCGCTGGTGTTTATGTGGATGTTTACACGCGGTGGGCTAGTAAATACCATCTTAGGTGGCATATTCACGGATTACCAATCGGTGACATGGCTTAATGATGCTAACGGCGTGCTACACAATCTCTTTGGCGTTTTTGGCATTAATCGAGCGACAGCGGGCGAGTTTTGGCAAACCCGAATGGCAGGCATCACGCTTTGGGATTGGATCAGTGGGCCCAGTGTCACCATGTTTACCATCATGATTTTGAACACATGGACAACTATCGGTACAATGATGGTTATTTACCTTGCGGCTCTACAAAGTATCCCATCATCCGTCTATGAAGCAGCTTCTATTGATGGCGCATCAATGTGGCAAACCTTTAGAAGAATCACTGTTCCTCTGTTGGGTCCCACAACCTTCTTCGTGGTAACAATTGGTTTAATCGGCACATTTCAGGTTTTCGACCAAATCTTTGTAATCTCTTCAGGAGGTCCCGCCAAAACCACACTGACGATTGCTTATGGAGTCTATGAAAGCGGCTTCCGTAACTCACAAATGGGGTTAGCTGCCGCCAGCGCACTGGTGCTGTTTGTCATTATTTTCTTGTTTACGCTACTACAACGCTCATTCATTCGTGACCAAGACGAGACTTAGGAGGCAATGACATGGCTACTGCAGCAATTCATGAAAGCACAGCGAGCAAACTCACAAAACGGGGTTTGTCTATTGTGGCAATTGTCTTCCTTGTTCTCTTTGCGCTCATCGAAACAATGCCGTTTGTACTGACAATTGCCAATTCGTTTAAGTGCTTGCCTGCCGTAGAGCAATTTCCGCAGGTCTTTGTTCCTAATTCGCTTACGCCCACAGGGTGCAAAAACGAAAATGGCATCACTTTGCCCGCTACTGCCACAACAACTCCTTACACTTTTACGCCATCACTAGAAGGTTATGAAAAAATCTTCCAATTCGACTTTCCGATGTGGTTTGTCAACAGCATTATTTATGCCGTCAACGTTACCATCCTTAGGCTTATTCTAAACTCTATGGCGGGGTATGCGTTGGCACGCATGACGTTTGTAGGCAAACGCGCCTACTTCTTTGGCATATTGGGTATCATGATGGTGCCGGGCATCGTCCTCGTTATTCCCAAGTTTATCATCATGCGCGAGCTAGGCTTGCTCAACACCTATTGGGGCTTAATTCTTGCCTTAGCCGCCGACCCCTTCGGTGTTATTTTGATGAAGCAATTCTTTGAGTCTGTGCCAAAAGAACTAGAAGAAGCGGCATTTGTGGATGGTGCAAGCCACTACACCATCTTCTTTAGAATCATTCTACCTATCTCCACACCTGCGCTCACAGCGTTGGCTATCTTTAGTTTTCAAGGCACTTGGAATAACTTCATGGATGTGCTAATTATTAACGGTAGCTCTCCCAATCTTTATAACTTACCGTTAGGTCTTGCGCTTTTGCGTGGGCAATTTGGCGATACGCTAGAATGGAATACGTTTTTAGCGGGCGCAGTGATGACAACTTTGCCTATGGCGATTATCTTCTTTATCTTCCAACGCTACTTTGTTGAAGGTATTAGCTATACAGGCATTAAGGGGTAATCAGTGCAATCTGTAACGAACATTCTCAAAACAACCGCCCAATCTTTGTGGCATCGTGGCTATTTGTATGTTTGGGCAAATGTCGCCTTTTTTGTGGCATGTTTGCCCATCATTACTCTGCCTAGCGCATATTTCGCGCTGTGGCGTTTGATGTATACCCTGCACAAAGAACCCGACACTGCAAACATGGCGTTGTTTTGGGAAACGTTTAAGCAAAACTTTTGGCAATCCACCCTTTGGGGAGCGTTAAATCTTGCTTTTGCAATAGTTCACATCAGCAATATGATTGCCTATGCCAATAATCCCGAACCCCTGTTTCGCGTGTTAAATATCGTATGGGGTGTCATTCTATTTTTATGGCTAGGCATACTGCTATACAGTGGAGGCATTTACGCCGCCATGCAAACGCCCAATGTCTGGGAGGCAACAAAGAATGCGTTTGTGATGGTCTTACGTCACCCATTCTTTACGCTTTTCTTGATGACACTGGTGATGTTACTCGTCAGCATCAGTTTGTGGTTTTTAGCCTTGTGGGTGGTACTCACTGTTTCTATGATTGCGTCACTTAGCAGTGCGACTACAATAGAGCTTCTATATCAAAAAAACACAAAGTGACGGGTTATCAAAATGGTATCGATTAGAGATGTGGCACAAGAAGCTGATGTATCCGTAACTACCGTTTCTCTTGTTCTTAACAACAAGGGCAACATTAGCGAAATAACGCGCACGCGGGTAATGCAAGCCGTTGAGACGCTGGGTTATAAGCGCAGTTTTCGCGCCCAAAATCTACGCAATCAGCAATCACGCATTATCGGCTATGCATCCAAATCGCAAAGTGTCGCGTATAACTTTGTGCTAAGCGAGTTTTTAGCGCATTTAGTACAAGGTGTAGAACGTTATCAACGCCACTTGTTGCTCTTCTCTAATCCTGTTACTTCTTCTACCGATGTTTATCGTCGCCTGATAGAAACTGATGTTGTAGACGGCTTCGTTCTCTCTTTTACAGAGGAAAACGACGAGCGTTTTGAATTTTTACACAATGAGGGTATTCCATTCGTCGCCTTTGGTCGTAGTCTATCACCGTATGACAACCTTGTGCATTGGGTAGACGTAGATGGTAAAGATGGTATGTACCAAGCCACCCAACATCTTATTGAACAAGGACATGAACGCATTGGTTTTATTGGCTGGCCCCCAGGTTCCGCCTCTGGGGATGCTCGTTTTCAGGGGTATCTTAAGGCATTAAACGAAGCCAACCTTAGCCCTAATGAAGCATGGGTAATTCGTGCCGAAGATGCTATTGATACAGGCTACAATGCCACTCATGAACTACTCCAAAATGCGCCTAATTTAACGGCAATAGTCGCAATTAGTGATATGCTTGCGGTGGGTGCGCTACGTTACTTTAATGCAGCCGGAAAGCGTTTAGCCGTTACAGGTTTTGACGATAACCCTATTTCACGCTCCACCCATCCCACGCTTACCACAGTGCGCCAGCCCATTATAGAAATAGCAGAGCGAGTAACGGAGTTACTTGATGACCAATTATCTGGCAGAACACCAAAACAGCAAACCTATCTCTTACTGCCAAAACTTATCATCCGTAACAGCAGTATAGGCACTTAATCACTTTAATTCATAGAGGATTCCTTCGATGCAGACTTACATCCAACGCCAATGGGAGTTTATTGAACGCCCTTTTCGTCCAGATGGGCTACCCCATACCGAAACGATCTTTACCATCGGGAATGGCTTAATTGGCACTAGAGGCACATTTGAGGAAGGGTATCCTAACAATACCCCGACAACGTTCATGGCAGGTATTTTTAATCATCCCGAAGGTGAACTTGTACCCGAACTCATTGCCTTACCTAATTGGCTAGACTTTAACATCAAAATAGATGGCGAATCTTTTCAGCTTAGCAGTGGTAAAATTTTAGGTTATGAGCGCACCCTCAACATGAAAAACGCGGTGTTATCGCGTGGTGTTCTTTGGCAAAGCTCATCAGGGAAGGTCATTCGTTTTGCCTTCGAGCGTTTTGCCAGCCTTGCAAACCCACACCTTGCCACCCTGCGCGTTCTCATCCAGCCTCTTACTCATAACGCCAATATTGTTATTAGTAGTGCGCTAGACGGCTCACAAGCTGACGAAACCAATATCAATCATTGGGCAGTTTTAACGGGCTACGCCGAAGAGAACACCATTAGCATTCATGGCAAGGCAAGCCAAAGCGGTTATGAAGTAGCAATGTCCGCCTCTCTCACTCTCTCTAAAGCGGGCTTGGAAGTGAAAACTTCTAATGCAACAGCAAACACCCCCAAACACCTAACTGAATTTCAGTTAAATAAAAATGAAAAAATAGAAGTGACCAAAATTGTAGCGTTCCATAGCACACGCGATACGGATACACCGCTACAAAAAGCCCGCGAAACGCTTGATTCAGCTCTTTCTATGGGATACGAAGCCATCAAACAAGCGCATGAAGCCAGTTGGGAAGCGTACTGGGATAACTTCGACATTCTTATTGAAGGTGACGAAGTGGCACAGCGTGGTGTGCGTTTCTGCACCTATCACCTTCTTATTGCCACCTCCACCCAAGATGAGCGCGTGAGCATTGGCGCAAAAACGCTTAGTGGCTATGGCTACAAAGGGCATGTATTTTGGGACACAGAATTGTTTATGTTACCCCCCATGACATTTGCCCAACCCGAACTTGCCAAACGATTGCTCATGTATCGCTATCACAATCTAACAGGCGCACGCAACAAAGCACGAGAAGCGGGCTATAAGGGGGCAATGTTCCCATGGGAAAGCACCGATACAGGCGAAGAAACAACTCCGCGTTGGGTGGGTAAAGATAAAGACATTCGCATCTATACCGGCGATAACGAACAGCACATCTCATCCGACATTGCCTATGCCATACTACAGTTTTGGCATTGGACAGGGGATGACGCGTGGTTTACCGCATATGGTGCAGAAATTGTGCTAGATACCTCTGTATTTTGGGGAAGCCGTGTAGAGCATAACGAAGAAAAAGACCGTTATGAGCTAAAAATGCAAATAGGTCCCGATGAATACCACGAAAACATTGATAACAGCGTTTTTACCAATCGGATTGTGGTGTGGCATTTGCGCCAATCCCTATCGTTACTGGCATGGCTAAAAGTAAATCACGTTAGCGATTATGACCGCCTCGTCACCACGCTTGGCATAGACGAAAGCACAACAGCACTTTGGAAGACCATCACAGAGAAGATGTTTATTCCTAGAATACAGCACGAAACAGGCGAAATCTTTGAGCAATTTGAGGGATTCTTTGAGAAGCTACAGCCCTTGAACCTGGAGGATTACACCCCAAAAACAACCAATATTGATGCAATTTTAGGGCATCACGACATCCAAAGCATCCGTGCCATTAAGCAGGCAGACGTTGTCATGTTGATGGCGTTGTTAGGCAATGAACTAGGCAACAAGGATTTCTTAAAAAGAAACTGGGATGTTTACAGCGTTTTATGCGACCACGGGTCATCGTTAAGTCCCGCCGTACATAGTTGGGTTGCCTCACAACTGGGGCTTCCAGAGCTTGCCTATGAGCTTTTTGTATATGCATCTACCATTGACCTTGAAGACCATAAAGGCAACGTTCACGATGGCATCCACGCCGCAAACTGTGGCGGTGTGTGGCAAGCTGTGGTGCTTGGGTTCTGTGGTTTACACATTGCCAACGGTGAAGTGAAGGTTTCACCAAACCTACCTGCTCATTGGCGACGGGTTAAGTTTAACGTCTACTACAAGGGCAAACGCCAAATATTTGACATTCAAAAATAAGCAAACTTCTCAATAGGGACAAGGCACAAATGCTCTGTCCCCTTATACTAGGAAAGAACAATGACCTTCAAAGGATTTATCTTTGATTTGGATGGTGTGATTACAGACACTGCCGAATATCATTATTTGGCGTGGCAAAAACTGTGTGACGATCAAGGATGGGCATTTACAAAAGAAGATAATGACCGTCTAAGAGGGGTATCACGCATGGCAAGCCTAGACATCATCTTAGAGATTAACCAAATAACCCTGCCCGATGAAACAAAGCAACGTCTTGCAGACGATAAAAACAATGCCTATCTCGCCTACTTAGAGCATATTACGCCCAAAGATTTGCTTCCAAATATCCTTGATTTTATAAAAGAAGCAAAGGCTTCTGGGATTCTGATAGGCTTAGGAAGCGCAAGCAAAAACGCTCTCACGGTTCTCAAACGCCTTAACACCCTCACCTTGTTTGATGTGATTGGTGACGGACATAGTGTAGTCAATAGCAAGCCCGCCCCCGATTTATTCGTTTGGGTGGCAGGCGCAATGAGGCTGAATCCTAAGCAATGTGTGGTCTTTGAGGATGCGGCTTCTGGGGTAGACGCTGCGCTTGCTGGCGGGTTCTGGGTGGTGGGCATTGGCACGCAAGACCGTCTTCCCCACGCACATTTGCGCTACGACACCACAACATCCTTAGGTGTAGCTACCGTTTTGGCGTTACAAACGTAAAATTTTAGCGTTATCCCCTAATTTAAAAGGCAAAAAACAGCCCTCTCATCTGCAAAGGGCTGTTTTAATGATGCTACCCGTTAAATACCACTTTGAAACATACCGATAAGTCGTATCTGCAAATGGATGCACATCCAAAACATGATTGTTATTCCATTGTAATAGGTGTTTGGGGATGTTTATCACTACTTTAACCGAGAGGTATCGCCTATGCTCAAGAGGTAAAATAAGAGGATATAGAATGAAACCTACAATTTTAGTAACGGGTGCACCCGGTAATGTTGGCAGTGAAGTCGTACGTGGGCTAGAAGCGAAAGGGATTCCCATTCGAGTAGGCGCGTTCCATCCAGAGAGTGCGCGTGCGACATTTGGTGAAACCATTGAGGTTACGCACTTCGATTTCTTAAATCCAGAAACATTTGCCAAAACGTTTGAAGGCATTGAGCGCATGTTCTTAATTAGACCCCCCGCCCTCTCTAATGTAGATCGTGACATTGCACCTGCCGTCCGTGCGGCAGTTGATGCAGGTGTAAAGCACATTGTGTTTTTGTCACTTCAGGGCGTAGAGAACAATCGCGTTGTGCCACACTATAAGATAGAGCAATTCATTCTAAGCGTGGATGTTAAGTATACCTTCCTGCGTGCTAGCTTCTTTATGCAAAATTTGTCTACCACACAAGCAAAAGAAATTCGTGAACGTAACGAAATTGGTCTGCCCGTTGGCAAAGCCAAAACCAGCTTTATTGACGTACGTGACATCGGCGCGGTTGCCGTGTGTGCGCTTACAGAAGAAACCCACTACAATAAAAGCTACACTCTCACAGGGAGCGAAGCCTTAGATTACTACGAAGTAGCAAGCATATTCTCTTCAATCTTAAAGCGGAATATTCGCTACACCAATCCTAATGTCATCCTGTTTGTGCAAAACATGCTTGCAGAGAACAACAAACTAGGCTATACCCTCGTTGTAGCGGCGTTATACACCATTACACGCTTTGGTAACGCCAAAGAAATCACGCATGATGTTGAAACTCTTTTAAAACGCGCCCCGATTCTATTTGAGCAATTCGTCAAAGATTATCAGGACGTGTGGAAGCCCAACATCAGCAAAGCCTAGTTTGGTCCCGCCATTTGTATATTTCTAGGGGGTTTTGTTCGTTACAACAATAACAACACCCCCTAGAATAATCACCATCGCAACCACGCCCAAAAGTGTAATCGTTTCACCCACAAATATCACACCTAAAAGCACCGCCACAATAGGGTTTACATACGCATAACTCGTCGCAAGCGCAGGGCGCACGTTGTCAAGCAAATACATATAAGAGGTAAACCCAATCAACGAGCCAAACGTTGCCAAGTAAAGCATGGCAAGCGTTGCGTTAAAGCTAAATTCACGAATAGGTTCACCGATAAGTAGTGCCAACACGCCAAGTACCAAAAACGCACCCACCAGTTCCCATCCAATTGCCATCATGCCCTTAGGTAGTTCAATCTTACGGCTGATAATAGACCCCAGTGACCAGCCTAGAGGTCCCAACAAAAGCGCAAGCGCGCCCTGTGGATTAGCACGCAAATCGCCCCCACTATTCAGTAATAAAATCCCTAAGAAGCCTATGAACAGCCCAAACCACTCACGGCGTGAAGAAGACCGCCAAACTAATGCCGAGAAAATAGCCACCCACAACGGCACAGAAGCCACCGAAAGCGCGGCAATACCACTAGAAACCCATTGTTCAGCAAAAGAAACACTGGTTGTACCAATGCCCAGCGTCATAACGCCAACAAACATCGCATTCAAAATTTGCTTTAAGGGGGGCATGGCTTGGCGTTTCCATAGTAGATAGCCCATCACCAGCACGCTAGAAAGACCAAAGCGTAATGCATTCAATGTTACAGGGGGAAACATCTCTAAACCAATGCGAATGGCAAGGTATGTTGACCCCCAGATGATATAAACACTAATGAGCGCAAGAATAACGGTAGTGCGACGATTATCCTCACGATTTTGCCAAGAAAAAACACTCGTGGTTGGTGTAACAGATGGCGATGCTTTTGCCATTGCGGGTCTCCTTGAAATGGGCTACCCATTCATTAGACCACAGTACGCCCCACTGTCTATAACCATTCGAACATGGCTACACCAGTTAAGTTACTCATTCACGCGAATCAGCATCAGCCCATCATAGCCTTTTTCACCGACGGTTTGTAACGCCGTTGCGCTCACCCTTTTTTCACGCCCCACAGCCTCTGTAAATTCACGTACGCCCTTAACATTGGCATCGTCACTATTGCCGTTAATCACTTTGCCATCGCGCACCACGTTATCCATAATAATCAAGGTGCCAACACGCGATAATTTTATTGCCCACTCAAAATATGGCAGGTTATTGGGCTTGTCCGCATCAATAAAGACAAGGTCAAAGGGGGCTTCGGACACCAATTCTGGTAGTGTGTGAATTGCTTCCCCCACACGCACCTCTATTTGGCTTGCTAAGCCCGCATGGTCGATGTTCTTACGAGCTACTTTGGCATATTCAGGGCTATATTCTAGCGTAATTAGTTTGCCATCTTTGGGGAGTGCGCGCGCCAAACAAATGGCGCTGTATCCGCCCAAAGTGCCAATTTCAAGAATTTTTCTTGCGCCCTGAATTTGTGCCAAAAGCGTGAGCAACATGCCCTGATTAGGCGCAACGGCGATATTAGGCAAGCCCCCTGTTTCAGATTCCTTTAGGGTCGCGTCTAAAATGGGGTCATCATGGAGGATATGTTGATTAAAGTAACGGTCTACTTGCGCCCATAAACTTAAAGACATTTGGGTTTTCCCTTTGTGTGAAAGCTAAATCATCGCATGTCATTATACTGCAATGTACGCTGTAGGGACGCTATGTTAGGCTAATGCGGGTAGATACTCGGTTTTCAGGCTTTTGATGTGTTCTATCACATGACCCACCATCATATACAGAAGGGCGCGAACACTCACAGGATAGCCACTGGCAATCCCAACACGCTCACTGACTTCGCTGGTAATAGCTCGAAAACTAAGGAGATTGGCACGCCTTAAATGCTCAAACTCATCTAATAGGTCAGCAAGGGTGCGTTGCGAAAAGAACGCTTCCTTAACGTATTCGTCTTGGTCAAAGCCTTCTAGCGGTGATTTGTCATTGCGAGAGATACGTAATGCCCGATACGAGAAAACACGCTCCGTATCGTTAATGTGTCCGAGCATCTCTTTAATGCTCCATTGATCGGGTGCGTAGCGAAAGTCTGCCTGCGTGTTGTTAATGGGCGCAAGTACCTCACGCAAAGCACTCATCTGGGATTCTAGTAAATCAAAAATGTCGCCGTCAGGCACGTGCTGAATATAGACTGCATAAAATGCGCCATATTCGCCGTCTTGGGGGCGTTGAATAAAGGGTGTTTGTGGTGAGTGGGTCATGATTCGTCCTACCTAGCACTATTAGAGTAAGTTATCGGGTTTACCACACTTTAGCACAAACCCAAAGTCATTGCCTAGCACCGCTTAGGGATACTTTCAAAAGATTTATTGCTCATGATAAGATGAGTCATTTTAGACTTTCTGCACGACGTTTAATTTCATCGTTCATAGCTACAAAACCTTCTGGTGCGTCCTTCATCATAGGTAACCGCTTAAATATTGGGGACAATGAACCACTATAATGCTCATAGTTGTATAACAGCGTTTCCCCATTTTCAAGCTCGGTTAGCATAAAGTGATGTTCACCATCAAACACACCCTTAAACCCCGTTTTTTGTCACCAAGCAAAATGATTTTCGTTTTCAAGTGTAATCACCGCAGGCGAAAAAGTATAATCGAGTCCACCAGGGAGCTTAACCCTTAACGTGATGAAGTCACCTAATTGGGGTGGATTTTCTTGTTGTGGAAGCAGCATGGTACTCCACTCGGTATAAGCGGTAAAGTTCATTAGCACTTGCCCATGATTACCTCTTATTAATAACTCTTCAAAACCGATGTCTTGTAGTGTTTTTGAACTTCCAGTGAGAAGACTTGCATTGTGTGGAATAAGGGCAACCACACGAGATAAAACCTCTAATTTTTGTTCAAACACCTCAACCTGAACGCCTCGTTCAGATAAAATTTATGCTGCAGTACGAATTTGTTCATCTGTTGCTGGCGTATTAAATGTCATTAGAAGCTCTCTATTTGTTTTTATAGTTACCTTAAAATGTAGTTGCATTTGCAAATATTGTCAAGAGAATTAAACTGTACTGTGCTGTAATATGAGGTCTTCCAAAGGGATTATATTTGGCGGGGAATCATGTTTAACGTCTGGAACAATAAAGAACAACGCATGTGGCTAACGCTGGTGCGTTCATTCGGAACACTAGAACAAAAATTAAGTGCAGATATGGAACAAGAAAACGGGCTACCCATGGCGTGGTACGATGTACTTGTAGCTTTATATCACTATGATACTGATGACGGAATGTGCATGAATCAACTTGCAGATACTATTATGATGAGTAATAGTGGGCTAACGAGGCTCATTGACCGCATAATAGAAGCAGGGCTTATCGAACGAAACAGGGCAAAAGACCGCCGTATGGTCTTTGTATCACTTACAACAGTGGGCAAACAGAGAATCGAGAGTGTATTTCCACAGCATCAACAGCGCGTTAAAGATTATTTTTTAAGTCACCTTAGTGATGATGAGATGAGCATCATCCAACAAGTCTTTCAGCGTGTTTTGTCAAAAAGCGAACGGAGCTAGAGTGATTAGCTCATTTCTAATGACCCATAAGTAACAGTCGCATTGCTTTTTCGCCAGTGTGATATCTAAAATAACCACACTTCCTCTCATTAATCAGCGTAGCGTCAAACTAAGTACACCTTCATCAGAAGAATTTCACTGTTTTAGGGCTTGTTTGACGTATTCTCATCCAGTTCTACGAATTTCTTGGGTGGGTTATTTATCTTGCTCAACATCCCCAAATAACAAAAAACCGTCAAATAAGACCAAATGTAATGCCCTCTCTCTGACCTTATTCACTGAATAAAAAGCACGTTGTCTGACACAATAAGAGCATGACATCAGCCTATTAGTGAGAGAACACATGAGCGGTCAAACCATTATTCACGATGTTGTTATTGTCGGAGCAGGTTTAGCAGGCAGTTGGGCAGCCATGGTAGCCGCCCGTGAAGGTGTAAAAAACATTGGGGTACTCAGTAAAGTCCATCCCCTACGTTCACACAGTGGCGCAGCACAGGGCGGCATCGCCGCCGCATTGGGCAATGTTCGCCCCATTGCCAATAGCACCGCCGAAGATGCCCTTGAACAAGTGCCAACAGGCGCAGAACCCTCTGATAGCCCCGAACTTCACCTTTTTGATACGATTAAAGGCTCTGACTGGCTGGGCGACCAAGACAAAATAGACGTTTTGGTTCACGATGCCATTGACGTAATTTATGAGTATGAACACATGGGTTGTGTCTTTAGCCGTACCCCAGATGGGCGCATTAATCAACGCCGTTTTGGGGGTCATTCCGCGCCGCGCGCCAATTTTGCCGCCGATTGGACGGGGCATGTGCTATTGCACACCATTCATGAACAATGCCTAAAGCACGGCGTTCGTTTCTATAGCGAATGGCAGTTACTGGAACTTATTATTGAAGATGGCGTTACACGCGGCGTTGTCGCAATGGACATCATTACTGGCGAAATTCAAACCTTACGCGCAAAAGCAGTTCTCTTTGCCACAGGAGGCTACGGGCGCGCATGGAAAATTACCTCTAACGCCACCGCAAACACCGGAGACGGCGTAGCAATTGCCTATAACGCAGGCGCACCTCTGATGGATATGGAATTTGTCCAGTTTCACCCTACAGGCGTTTACCGTCATGGCATTTTGATGAGTGAAGCGTGCCGTGGTGAAGGAGGCTACTTGCTGAACGCTAAAGGGGAACGCTTTATGGAAAATTACGCCCCTTCTAAAATGGAGCTTGCCCCACGTGACCTCGTAAGCCGTTCCGAGCAAACAGAAATTAATGAGGGTCGTGGCGTAGGTGACGATAAGCAGGGTATTTATCTTGATTTGCGTCACTTAGGCAAGGAAAAGATTATGTCACGATTGCCCCAAGTGCGCGAAATTGCCATGAACTTCTTGGGTGTAGATATTATCAATGAGCCTGCCAAAATTCAGCCCACCGCGCACTACAGCATGGGGGGTATTCCGACAGATGTAAACGGGCGCGTACTTGCCAACGAAAACGAGGATATTATTAAGGGGTTTTACGCGGCAGGCGAGTGTGCTTGTGTGAGTGTGCATGGCGCAAATCGCTTAGGGACAAATAGCCTCCTAGAAGCCTCTGTATTTGGTCGGCGTGCGGGTTATGAAATTGCTCGTTTCATCAAAGGGGGCGCAACACTTCATCCTCTAAACCGCACAGGCGCAAATGAAAAACAAGAAAAACGCATTACAAAATTGATGGAACGCCACACCAATGACCGTACGGTTTCACTAAAGCACATCAACGACACGCTTAAGCAAACAATGACGGATAAAGTAGGCATTTATCGCAGTGAAGCCACCCTAGAAGAAGCTCTCACCATTGTTCATGAACTCCAAGAACAGTTTAAGCATGTGCGCGTTACCGATACCAGCAAACGATTTAACACGGACGTACTAGGGGCTATTGAAGCAGAAAATATCCTCACTTTTAGCGAAGTTGTTGTAAAAAGCGCACTTGCTCGCCGCGAAAGTCGTGGCGCACATGCCCGCACCGATTATCCCACTCGCAACGATGAGGCATGGCTAAAGCACACCATAGCAATGCAAACAACCGATGGTTCGCCTTATCTCACCTATAAATCGGTCAACATTAACTGGGAAAAATATCCGCCACAAGTGCGCCAATACTAAACGACAATCACAGAGGAAATCACATGGACACCGTCACCATTCGCATTAAACGCTATAATCCCGACACCGATAAGAGCCCTTACTGGCAAGAATTTGAAGTCGCGCTAGACAACGAAAAGACTGTGTTGGATGCCCTAGAGGAAATTAAAGCCGAGCAAGATGGGTCATTATCGTTTCGGCGGTCATGCAGGCACGCCATTTGTGGCTCTTGCGCCATGATGATTAACCGCAAAAATGGGTTAGTGTGTACCAAATCACTGACAGAAGCCAGCCAAGAAACGGGGCTATTTGACAAAAAGAATACAGTTACCATTGAAGCCCTGCCCTACCTCCCCATTATCAAAGACCTTGTCGCAGACCAAAGCGTCTTTTGGCAACAATATGAAGCTGTTAGACCATGGGTCATTGCCCCTGATGACATTCCCGAAAAAGAATTTCGCATGTCCCAAGAAGAAGTAGATGCGATGCACGGTGCAGAAACGTGTATCATGTGTGGGGCGTGCTATTCGTCCTGCCCTGTCATTGCCGGCAATAAAGCCTATATTGGGCCCCACGCCCTGCTGAAGATGTTCTTGCGCGTTATGGACCCGCGCGACACTGAAATAGAGGCAAGGCTTGACCAAATTGCCACAGACAATGGCGCATTTCGTTGCCACAAAGTCACCAATTGCATTGGAGCATGTCCTAAGGGGTTAAACCCCGCCCAAGCCATTTCTACATTGGGCAAGATGGCATTACGCAGTAACAGACTAACAGAAGAACGCAAAGAACGCCTCAAAACCCTCATCGCCCAAATAGAAGCTTCTACAGTAGAATAAAATTTCAATTGAATGCCACACTAAAAAAGCCCCGTAAAATGGGGCTTTTCTTAATCCTAGAAAATTGTGTTCTGGCAAACGTATCTAATCCGGAATAACAATATTGTCTAGCCCCTCTTCGGGCGTTGGGTAGGCAAGAGGCAGACCTTCCAATGTCTTCACTATCGTTTGCATAATCACAAAGTCCCGATACCATTTTTTATTGGCGGGTATAATGTGCCATGGGGCATGAGGCGCATTACACCGCATAAAAACTTCTTCGTAAGCCTCCATATAGCTATCCCATTGTTCACGCACCACCAAATCACCCTTAGAGAACTTCCAGTGTTTATGTGGCTCTTCAAGACGCGACAAGAAGCGTTCTTTTTGTTCTTTTTTGCTAATATGCAGGAAAAATTTGAGTATCGTTGTACCATTATCTGCAAGCAATTTTTCAAAGTTATTGATGTGGTCATAGCGTCCACGCCAAATGGGTTCTGGCACAATGTTGTTTACGCGCACCACCAGCACATCTTCGTAATGGCTACGGTTAAAAATGCTGATTTGCCCCTTCTGGGGGGTTTGTTTATGAATACGCCATAAAAAGTCATGTGCTAGTTCTTGGTTACTTGGCACTTTGAAGCTATTCACACGCACGCCTTGGGGATTAATGCCTGTAAAAATCTTCTCGATAGTCCCATCTTTACCGCCCGCGTCCATCGCTTGCAACACCACCAGAAGCGAATATTTTCCTTGTGCATATAGCATTTCTTGTAACTCATTTAAGCGCTCTTGAAGTTGTGCTGTTTGGGGGCGCACATCCACTTCTTTTAAATCATCGTCATACGAAGGGTTATAGTCACTTAGTTTTACACTCTTACCAAAGGGTGGTACTAGGGATTGATTAGCCATTTTGTAAAATCTCCTCATTTTTTGGGGTTACGGTCACGGTTTCTTCATTGCGATACGTTACCATGCCAATGCCCGCGCCTTTTATCTTCTTTACATATTTTACACGAGTCACATCCACAATAACCCGATTTTCATTCCGACTTGCGCTATAGTACGCCACAATAGCAGCAATCTGGGCAATCAGCTCATCTGAAATGCGCCGTCCATCATTACGAAGTACGCCATGCGCACCTGGCACACCCCGCGCATGAAACCATAAATCTTGTGGATTACCATGCTTAAACGTCACCGTTTCGTTTTGGTAGCTATTACGCCCCACCCATGCCACATAACCATCTTTGGTTAAACGCAACGCCCCGCTACGTCCACCACCACGTTTAGCACGCGCGCTACTTTGCCACCATCCACGCGCTTGCAATGCATTCACCACGTCCTCAATGTCGGGGTAATTCATGGCTTGGCGCAAGTCATTTTCAAGCTGTCCTGTGTAGAATAGGTCCAGCTTTGTCTCCTCAATCAGTTGTGGCACGCCTGCTTGCGCTCGCTTGGCGCGATTGTATTGGTCAAAGTATTTTTTGGCGTTATCCAGCGGGGTCATCGTGGGGTCAAGCACAACGCTAACGGGTTCGCCTTCCACCTCATATTGTGCTTTTAAAACCGTTTGCTTAGGTTTAAGCGTGTATTGGTACGCTAAGATGAGTTCGCCACTTTGCTTTAGGTGTTCCATTTCACTCTCATCTTTTAGACCCATATCTAATGAGGCTAGTTTGGCGTTAATCTTAGCCTTTACCTCATCAATAACGGCTTTTACGGGCTTCTTAGCTTCGTTATAGGCATCTACACCCACCAATGCGCCATAATAGGCTACTAGCGCATCACTGACGGTTTCTGTACGTTTCCAATTGGGTAAGTGCGTTAACGGATAAACACTATATGCTGTTGCCACTTCGCCATCCCAAGAAGCCCCTGTTTGCCAGTCCCGTGTCTTAAGGGGCGTGATGAGTGTTTCGATAGCTTCATGTAATAGCGATACATCCGCCTTATCAGCAGTGATGTTTAACTCACGAAAGCCCCTAAACACGACTTCTTTTGCCAACAATGGGCTAAAACCCAGCAAGTTCGCCGATAGCCAATGTGACAACTTACGCTTTGGGTCATCATTTTGTGCCAACACATCCGAAAGCTGTCCTGTATTTAGCGTAAACGGGTTAAGTTTGTTCGTCATAGGGGGAGGAGGTTGGTAATGATGATTTGGCAACGTCACACGATAGCGATTTTCATCTGCGCCCACCCGCCTTGTACAGTCTAGCACCATGCCATCTTGCACGAGAATAATGTTACTGCGCCGTTCCATCGGTTCTACAATAAGCGTAAATTCACCTGCCTCACCTTCAAAAACAAGGTGAACAATGCGTTCCCATTCCGGCTGACTAACGTGCGTTAGTTTTGCCCCTTCAATAAAACGACGTAGCAACAGCCCTAGTTGCGTAGGGCGTTCAATACCCCGTCTTAAGCGGTCGGGTACAACGTGCAAACGCGGGGTATGTGTGTCAGCACTAATGTACAGGTAATGGCGTTTATGGTTGGCATAAATCTCTAGCCCAAACCCCGTTCCATCCACATCTAGCACATCTTGTACACGCCCACCCACCAACGTATCTAGCATTTCATCTACTAATGCCGACAATGTAAAGGCATCAAAGTACATGGTTAGCTCCTTTGTATAGATAGCATGAAGGGCTTGGAGACTCCCCAAACCCTTCCCTACTCTTATTATCGGTTGAGTACCGCATTAAGGGCATCATTGCCCCAATAAATACGCCAAAATGTCGCCCATCTCCTCATCAGAGATACGCGTTTCATAGTTTGCGGGCATTGAAGCCGCGTACCCCTCTACCACATGCACCGTTGGATAAACGATGGCTTCGTAAAGATAAGCCTCTGCTTTCATCGGGGCGCGTCTTTCGGCTGCAATTGCACCAAGTCCCTCAAATGCAGGTGCAAGGTTGCCACTGCCTGCAATGTGACAGGCATAACACTCATACGTTTCTTTTACCAGCTTTTCGCCCCGTACGGGGTCTGCATTTGCCAAAAGTGGTGTAACAATATCCATATACGCTTCGGCAATCGGCGTAACGGATAAATCCTGTGCGGATTGTGCGCTAGAAGCAGCAAACGCAATCACAAAAAACGCTCCCACCACAGCCATCATAATGATTGTAATGATAATGGGGGCTTTGTTTCCCTTAGCGGGCGTATTACTTTCCGACACGTTTATCTCCTTTAGAGTAGACGGTCAATAATCATCGCCATGAACAAAAACGCTAAATACATGGACGAGTATTTGTAAAGCACTCGCGCCATTGCTTTATCAGCAACGCGAATAAGTCTAATCGACAGATAAATCATACCAAGCCCAAGCCCAAGCGCAACCAAACCATAAAACCAACCTAGCATAGGTTCTTGATTGATGAGCAACCCTAACGATGGGATAAGGGTAATGAGTACCAATTGCACCGAATACAAGAAAATTTGCCAGCGCGTCATTTCTTCGCCACGCGCTACAGGCATCATGGGAACATTAGCCGCTTCGTAGTCTTTGCTCACCAAGATGGCTAATGCCCAGCTGTGTGGGGGTGTCCAGTAGAACACAATCGCAAACAAGATGAACGGCTCTACAGAAAGTGAACCCGTAACCGCAGCCCACCCCACTAGTACAGGAATTGCGCCAGCACCACCGCCAATAACGATGTTGATAACAGTATTGCGCTTAAGAATCATGGTATACAGCACGACATAGTACACCGCACCCAACAACGCCAAAAATGCCGCAAGCCAGTTGACAAACACGCCCAAAATAAGTACCGCCCACGCCACTAGCGCAAACCCAAACACCAATACATTGATGGGAGCAAGCCTGCCAGAAGGAATAGGACGGCGAGCAGTACGCGCCATTTTGCCGTCCATATCACGGTCGATATATTGGTTAAGTGCGCTTGCACCACCTGCTGCCAGCACCCCACCAAACACCGTAGGAAGCAACAAGTTCAGGTCGGGAACACCGTTCGACGCGACAAACATCGCTGTAATGGTGGTAAACACCAGCAAGGCAACGATGGGTATTTTCATTAATTCGCGATACGCCTTAAAGACTTCGCGTAAGTTTAGCTTGCGTTCTGTGAGTGTGGCTTCCACGTTTCTGCCTCTTGTAATTGATTAACGACCAAATGCCCTGCGTTGATGGCTTCAATGGCACTTAAAACCACCAACAATGACCAAGTAGCAGCTGCCATACCCACATGCGCTGCGCCCCATAATGCGCCTGCTACGCTAAGAACATACATAGCACCAACAGCTGCCTGCGCCAAATACAACACGAAAGCACCCATTGCCAGACCACGTGACAGGCTATCTTGGCGGTTCTTTAAGACTTGCCAAACCAATACCGCAAGGCTAACCCCTAGTGCCACCACCGCAAAGCGATGAAGCATGTGAATAAGTGCCAATTGACCTTGTGAAGTGGGTAATACTTCGCCATTGCATAGGGGCCAATCTGTACATGCCAGCGTTGCGCCACTACCACGTACCAACGCGCCAGTAAGAATAATGACCAAAACAAATGCCGCATTAGTGTAGGCTAAAGCGGTTACTTGGTCACTTTGTTTTGTTTGCGGATTACGCCACCACGCCACTGACCCCGACACAATTAACGCACCCAAAAACACCATCGCCACACCTAAATGCAGTGTGACAAATGTAGGCGGAAGCTCTAAGACCACAACAATTGCGCCCAAGCCACTTTGAACCACGAACAAAAATACCGACAAAAACACAAAGTTCAGCACGGTAGCACTACGCTTACGATACGCCCGAAGCCCCGTAAAAAGCATTCCTAAACCAAACAAACCAATTAAGAGCGCAAACAAGCGATGAAGCCATTCAATCCACGCCGTCAAATTGTCTAATGGAGGGAAAATTGTACCGTTACAAAGGGGCCAATCACTACCACAACCCAGCCCAGAATCAGTAACCCGCACCACCGCACCAAACACAATTAAGCCCACTGTAAGGAACACAGAAGACAGCGTAAGGGTTAAAAACCAGCGTTCAGAGCCTGAACTTTTTCCTTCAGTTACCATATCACACCGCCTAACATCAAACTGTGAAATTTTTTACAATTGTACCTTATCCACAGTATTCTGGGTATAGCCTTAGGTGGCACTCTCTGGCAATTGTTCGCTGGTTGTTGCCGAAGCCTTTGGCATAGCCTTTGCGTTCTTTACGGCACGGCTACCCAACCAAATAAGAACAGCAATCGTCACACCTACGCCAATGACGTTTACAAGCACAAAAATCACCCAAAACACTAACTGATTAGCTTGTTCTGATGTAACTGCCATCACCGAAGCGTTCGGGTCTATCGACTGAGTCAAAACGGGTGCGCTAGGAATAAGACCCGAAGAAAACGCGCCACCCACCAATAGAATAATCACAAAAATTGCTAATGCCTTCACAGGAAGTATCTCCTTGTTTCAAAAGTCGCCAATATGTCAAGATTGTACCGCGTTGCACAATATCCGTAAATAAGAAGTCTTTGGCTTAGGTTGCCACAAGTTTCTCTATCAGTTCTCCAATGCGCCGTTCTCCTGCCAAAGCCTTTCCTTCGCACGCCCGTATTTCACGCTGAATCGCTGTTGCACGATTTTCACTTTCTTCTAATTGCTTTAGCAAACGCGCTCTAAACGTCACTTCATTTGCACTATCACGCAAGACGCCTAGCGTTTGTCGCCATTCAGCTTGTTGCGCATACAACCGAAGTTGTTCTTGCTCTAGGCGTTCTTTTTTCTCGTTTTGTTGGGTAATGATCTGATGTGCCTGCACTAGGTCACGCACAGAGGCTTGCACTTCGCCTTCAAGCAATCTGCCATTCACATATTGCGCCAAGCGGTCATAGGGCAAATTCTTGATTGCAATATGCGAACTTATCAATTGCCTTGTAGTGTATTGCCATTGGGAAATACCCTTTGCGGATATAGGCACGCGCCACCGCCAAACTTGTACGGTTTCCTCATCAGGATTTGGCATATCCACTAGCTCAATTTGTGGTGCTATACTCCGTTCATTAAGAACTTCTAGTACCACGCCTGTGGCTTTTCCTGTGCTATTTTCAAAGCGATAGGTATGGCGCACTACACGATACCGATTCTCAATGAACATGTCTTTTGTAAAAGACAACCCTGCGAAAACATATTCAGTCTGCTCAGAACTGCTAATTTTAATGCCCAATTCTACAGCATACGGCAAATATACTTGCTGCCCCGCCGAACTAAACGGTACAATCGCATCGCCCTTATAAGTGTTGTCCTCCATCACAGTTACCGGACCGCGCTCCAAAGTAAGGGAGGAGTTGTTATCTAGGCGTAATGCAGCAATAGGGTTATCGGGATGTTTTTCACGGTTATACAACAGTTCACGCTGATACTTTAGCGTTGTGGTTAAAATTGGCACTAATGCCGATTCACCACGCTTTACCGAAACCGGCGCAAGCACTTTATAAGCAAAAAGTTCTCGTAAGTTTTGCGGTTGTGCAGAGACCGCTTGAGGCTGTGACGCACTGCTTTTTAGTGCCGCCCTCTTTGCAAATCCAGCGGCAACTCGTGGTTCATCACCCCCAAAAGCATCAAACTCTATTGCCGATTCTAGAACGCGAGAGTCGTCTTGTGCGCTAGGGCGTTGGGGAATTGACGAGTTTGTAAGGTCGTACACAAACGAAATGGGCTGCCCCGCCACCAGCGTTAAGGCAACATTTTCTAAATCTTCGTCTAGGCGATTGTCAAAAATACCCCATCCTTGCAGTGTAGCCACGCCAGCATCGCCAGAACCTTGCACCACCAAGCGATAGCTAACGCGCCACGCGGGGCTAGGGGCGGTATAATACAATGACAACCGATGCTCCCCTTCAGAGAGTTTTACCCTAACACCGCGCCGATTGTCCTCAACAATACTGCTGTCCAGAAAGTAAAAGAGGTCTTTTTCGGCAATAGGGTCAACAATCTTAAACGAACGAATGTCATCAAACGCAAAAACGCGCACCTGTCCATCATTACTTAAAACACCAACGCGCTCTGCACCTTTTCCTTCGCTTTCAATGCCCACCATGCGTCCTGCTACAGTACGCAATTTATCTGTATCCATTACACTTAAAATCACTTGCCGTCCGCGCAGGTCACGAATAAGGTCACGGATGCTAGAAAAATCAGATAAGTGTAGTGCGCTATCTGCGAGCTTTACCGATTTTTCGATGGGTGTTTGATAATGGATGCCCTCTACACTACCACCTGCCTCATCAAACACGGTTAGGCTTTTAAGAACATCGTTAATTTCGTCAGGACGAAAGCTAAGCGTTATTTCACGCTCGCTTGTTTCTCCGCGCCTAACAAAAAAACCGACACCATGCTTGTATAAAACAATCTCTGTTATGGGCAAAGTGGTCATGTGTGTGTTCCTTTAGCGTTGGTCATGCTTAGAATCGGTGTCATGTTCTTCTGGTGATTCTTGAGAATCGTCGTCTACAGCATCTAGGGCTTCGCTCGCCATCTGGCGAAGATGAGGTGTGATTTCGTTTCGTTCAATATGGCGTAAGCGTTCACTCTCTTTTTCTGTGTGTTCGTTACTACTCACAAGAGGCAAGGACAGCCTAAACACAGACCCAACACCTTCTTCGCTTGTCACAGAAATGCTTCCGCCGTGCGTTTCCGCCACACGCTTAACAATGGATAATCCCAAGCCCGTACCTTCAATACGTTGTCGTTTAGATGCTTTCGCACGATAGAAGCGGTCAAAAATCTGCTCTATCTCATCTAAGGGAATCCCCATACCCGTGTCTTGAACTTCAATAGACACAAACATATCATCACGATAGGCTCGTACTGCTACAATACCATTAGCACCGTTGTACTTAACCGCGTTGCTCATTAAGTTCATGAGGGCATGATTAAGCATCTCTTTGTCACCTAGCACGGTGGGCAAGTCTTGTGAGATGTCTAATTTAATCTCAATATTTTTTGAGGCAATTTGGGATTCTAGCAACGCCAGCGCCATGTGGATTAAATACGCCAAATCAACTTGTTCTCTTTGCAAAGAAGTCGCTGTTTCCAAACGTGAATAATCCAGCATATCGTTAATCATCTTCAACAGTCGGTCTACACCATCGTAGATGCGTTGCACGTAAACGGCTTGTTTGTCGTTTACATCTCCCAATTGCTCCACCATCTGCAAAAAACCCTTAATGCCAGAAATCGGGGATTTTAGGTCATGTGCAAAAGTTTCAATTAGCTCATTCTTGCCCTTAGGATCAGAACTCATGGCTACCCCATCATTCTTATCATATTTGGTAGTACATCCATCGCATAGGCAATGCGTGTGCCATGCCAAGTTAAATAGGAACCGTCTACCAAATGAATCCGCTTATTCCTAGATGCGCTCACATCCAACCCTTCAAATAACGGCAGGTGTGTTTCGTCAAAAGCAAAGGGTTCGCTAGGCAATAGTATAACATCAGGTTGTGCTAAAACAACTTCATCCCATGAGACACGCGGATAACGCACATCGCGTCCTAAAATACGGGGGTCATCTGCCTCATAAGGTGCTGTTTGCCCCAAGTCGGCTGCTAATGGAAATTGGCGTTCACGGTCTACAAAGACGTTCGTGCCACCGCACAGCCTTAAAACATCATGAACATAGGTATTCCCGTTAATGGTCATGAGGGGGTCTAGCCAAATGGGAACAAACACCTTAATAGGGTTTATCAGTTCTTGCTCTTCAGCCATATTATTAAGGCGGTCATATGTATACTCTATCAACCGTACTCGTGGCACCATGCTAGTATTATCAAACAGGTTCATCGTTTGCCACAAAAGATTGAGCGTGTCTTGCACCGTTTTAGGGAATGTCACCCACACAGAAATACCCTGCGCCCGTAGTGCCTCAACATCCTCTTTACGATTTTCCTCTTGGTTCACTATCACAAGGTCGGGGCGCAAACTCACAATTTGCTCGATGTTAGGATTTTTTGTCCCTCCCACCGTTGGGATTGCGTCCACTTTTTCCTTTGGATAAATACAATAGTCTGTGCGCCCCACAACAGTATGCCCCACAGCAAGATCAAAGAGCGTTTCTGTCATGCTTGGCACAAGCGAAACCACCCGACGAGGGGGAACGCTTACAGGAATCTCTTGCATAGAAGACGTGTCGCGGTTTGCATCAAACATCATAGAACCACCAATTGACTCCGTTCGGGCCCCACACTTACCATGCTTACAGGTACGTCGCACAAGGCTTCAATACGTTGGATATAGTTTTGCGCGTTCTTAGGCAACTCCGACCAACTTCTTGCACCAGAAATATCCTCTTGCCAGCCGTCTACGGTCTCGTAGATAGGGATAGCGCGGGCTTGTTCTTCGGCGGTGCTTGGCGGATAGTCCATTCTTTGCCCATCTAATTCATAAGCAACAGCTATTTCTAAAGTCTCAAAACCACTCAATACGTCCAGCTTCGTTAAGGCAAGTTCAGTAAAGCCATTCACTGCCACCGCGTACCGTAGCATTACCGTATCTAGCCACCCACAACGGCGAGCGCGTCCCGTTGTTGTACCAAATTCATCCCAGAAATTTTCACCTGTGCCACGCAACCGCCGACCAATTTCATTCTCTTGTTCAGTGGGCATGGGGCCCCCACCTACACGGGTACTAAATGTCTTTGCAATCCCAATCACACGGTTAATGTGGGTCGCACCAATTCCTAAACCCGTCAACGCGCCCCCAACGGTAGGTGATGAACTTGTTACAAAGGGGTAACTGCCGTGGTCAATATCCAGTAATGTGCCTTGTGCGCCCTCACTTACCACTTTTGCTCCGTTTTTTAGGCGTTGGTTTAGGTACACAGTCGTATCTTTAATATAAGGGCGTAGGCGTTCTGCCACAGCAAGATAAGCCGAAATGCTCGCATCTATATCAATGGTGGTAAATCCATCACGCGCTAAAATATCATTAGACTCTTTAATCGTAGCTTCAAGCGCATTTGCAAAAGCAGCTAGGTCTAGCATTTGCCCCATTCGCACGCCCTTACGCCCCGTTTTATCATAATAGGCAGGTCCAATACCACGAAGCGTTGTGCCGATGGCTTCTGTCCCTAGTGCTTTTTCTTTGGCTTTGTCCATCTCAATGTGGGCAGGAGTGATAATGTGCGCCCGTGTGCTAATCATCAAATTATCGGGTGTCACTGTAATGCCCATTGTTTGCAGATATTCTATTTCTTTTACTAGGTTTATGGGGTTAATTACCATACCGTTCCCCATGACCGTAACAATATTGGGGTGTAGAATACCTGATGGGATAAGGTGCATCTTGTACACCGTATCACCCACTGCCACAGTATGCCCTGCGTTGTCTCCACCCGAATAACGGGCAACAATATCTGCCTCGCTAGCCAGCCAATCTACAAACCGACCTTTGCCTTCGTCACCCCATTGTGCGCCAATTAAAACTGTAACCGACATGCTCTTATTGCTCCGCTTCTGTTAATCATGATAATTCCGACCCAACGAGATGGTCACTTGCTTCTCGCCCCAAAGTTCAATTTTGCCGTCTCCACATAGTGCCAGCGCAGAACCTTCACTAATTCCGATGGCAATCGCGGTGGGTTGTGTGGCTAAAACATCTTGTAATGCTTTTGATTCTGTAACGCTTGTTACGTTTGGCTCTAAGAACGCATCCTCTAACCAAGCAAGCCCTTCAAAAATATCGCCCTCATCGCTCATAAACCACTTCCCAAACAGGTTCATGGTTAAGCCCTCTAGCAAGACAATTGCGCCTCGCTCATAAGCATCACGAACACCCGCCAGCACTTCCACAGACAACAACTGACGCAGTGCATTGATGCTATTTGAGCCTTCGATGACCACCATAGAGACATCTTTTAGCTGTTCTAGGATGACGGGCAAGGGTTCATGTTGAATGTCCACAATATAGCCTGTAGGTGCGCCCAAGTCTTCCATGTCATCTAAAAGCGCGTCACCGCCATCATCCGCCAAAGAAATGTAAGCCACTGCGCCATCTGCCGCTAAGCGCGATAAGGCTTGGGCGCGAACTTCACTTCCCTCTATCACACTGCCCGAAAAAACCAACCAGCCGTGACCATCCAACCAACGAAGAGATGCACTCTGCGCCATTAGTCACCCATCACGTACTCTGCAACGGCTGCCGATAGCAAAGCCACACCTAAAGGTAACGCATCTTCATCAAAATCAAAGCGTGGGTGATGATGTGGGTAATGAAGGTCTTTTTCTTCGTTGCCCGATCCCACAAAGAAGAACATACCAGGCACATCGGTCATAAACACGCCCACATCCTCCGCGCCCATAGTGCGTTCGTACACCCAGTGATCACTGCCACTGCCTAATTCTGTAAACGTGGCTTTAACGCGCTCAGACACTTCAGGATTGTTGTACACGGGTTCTGTTAGATAACGAATAGTAATCGTTGCCTCACACCCTAGCGCAGTAGAAACCCCTGTGACCACTTCTCGGATCCGTTTGTCCATCAGTTGTTTCGCTTCATCAGAAAAGAAGCGAATCGTGCCATTCATCATGGCTGTATCCGGGATGATATTAGAGGCTGTGCCTGCGTGAATTTGTGTCACGCTAATTACACCTGTTTCTAGGGGGCTAAGGTTACGGCTAATAATGCTTTGAAACGCGGTTGTGATGTGTGATGCACACACTACAGGGTCATTCGCCAAATCTGGAACTGCGCCATGACCGCCCTTCCCTTTGATGTCAATCGTAAAATCGGCACATCCTGCCATCACATAGCCATCAGCTACGCCCAGTTTGCCCACGGGTAAGCCGTTCCAAAGGTGCAAGCCCAAGGAAACATCGGGGCGGGGGTTATCGAGTACGCCATCTTTTGCCATTGCTTTTGCACCCTGCCCAATTTCTTCGGCAGGCTGGAACACAAATTTAACGCGCCCTTTAAGTGAGTTGCGGTGTGCGCTGAGTAGTTTTGCTACCCCTAACGCAATTGCGGTATGTCCATCGTGTCCGCAGGCGTGCATCTTGCCCGCCACTTCAGAGACATAATCTGTTTTATTGGTCTCTTGGATGGGCAAAGCGTCCATATCAGCGCGAACCAGCACGGTAGGTCCTTCGCTATCACCTTCTAGGATAGCCACAACACCTGTTCTGCCCACACCAATTTGTACTTCTAACCCTAATTTTACAAGTTCTTCTGCCACAATGCCCGCCGTCCGAACTTCTTCAAAACCAAGTTCAGGGTGACGATGAAAATCGCGCCGTCTTGCAACAAGCTCATCGCGCATGGCGTTGGCTTGTGCCAAAAAATCAATCTTCATACAACACTCCTTAGCAGCAAAATACCTCTTTTTAGCCCGACTTTATTGTAACACGCAACACTCACCTAAACAGCATGGATGTTGCTTATTTGTGGTTATGCTATAAAAAAAGGCGCATTACTGCGCCCGTCAGTTCTTAAAAGTTATCCATCAGCGCGGCGTTGCCCTTTAGGCTTGCCACAGTCACAGGGTTCATCACCGTGTTTGCTACATGGTTCTTTCGCTTTTTGAGCTAAGGCTCTTAGCTCATCTAAAGGCACAATGTCCTCACGTTGGATGACCTTTAAGCCGGTGTCCTCAATGTAGACCGTAACCGCATCACGTAATGGGTGCACATCAATCACTTTACCCTCACCAAAGGGCGTACCCACCTTCTTATTACGGCGGGGTAACACTTTGCGAGCGTCAACATATTGCTCGTATTCATACACCAAGCAACAACGCAAACGACCACACATCCCTGTAATTTCGGAGGGGTTAAGAGAAATACCTTGCGCCTTTGCCATTTTGATAGAGATGGGGCTAAAGTCTGTTAGGAATGTGCTACAGCAACGCTCAATACCACATGCGCCATATCCGCCCAATAATTTTGCAACGTCACGGGGCCCAATTTGTCGCATTTCTACCTTTGCAGGAAACATCTTATTTAGCTCACGATGAAGCCTTGCGATGTCGGCTTTCTCTTCTGTGGCGTATAAGAACGTCAGCACAGAACCATCATAGTTGTACTGTGCCGTCACAAACTTAACATCCCTGAAACCACCCAATTCATCCGCCCTATTTTGGCAAATAATAATGGCTTCGGGTTGTTTTAGTTCCCATTCTTGCCGAAGTGCCATATCACGGGCAGTTGCAGGGCGTAGAATAGCACGATAATCTGTTTTTTCGTCACGGGGTGTTAAGCCCATTACTTGCCCCATTTGTCGTCCGCGTGCTGTATCTACAATCACAAAATCTCCCGCTTTTACGTCGGGGTGCTCACGAAACTCAAATTGGTACAGCTTGCCCACCTTACTAAAACGCACGCCTAAAATCATCTGTTCGGCGTTTACTGCTTGCTCTTTTTCAAGAGGAGATTGACTCATTATAAATAACCTCAATCAGCTTTTTGCTGGTAGTGTCCTGATAGATGTCGTTACCGACAACGTAACTGTAGCCTAAAAGAAAATCAATTGCAATATTAGGCATAATGCCTATTTTTTTGCTATAATTTCACGGTATTCTACACACATCGCGCACAACACAATCGAGGAACTCATGAGTACACTCATCATGAAATTTGGTGGTTCGTCTGTCGGCACGCCAACCGCGCTTACACAGGTGCTAAGTATTGTTTTACACGAACAAAAATATTGGGACAATTTAATCCTTGTCGCTTCCGCTTTAGACGGCGTAACCGATATGCTTTTAGAAGCAGCTTATCTGGCACAAGTGAGCAACCAGCGTGGGTATCGGCGTATTACCGCCACACTCCGCACCCGCCACCTTGCCATCATAGACCAACTGCCATTGGGTACGGCAGAACGCGCCGCTGTTCAGGCGGATGTTGACCGCCTGCTATTTGAAATGCTGGACATTTGCCAAACCGTTGCTAGCATCCCTACAGATACCCTGTCGCCTCACATCAGCGATAGCATCGTTAGTGTAGGAGAGCGCGTTTCGGCACGCATTATTGCAGCACTATTGCGCCAAAACAGCCTGCTGGGGGTTGCTATTGATGGCATCGACCTCATTGTCACCAATGCCGTCTATGGCAACGCCACACCTAACGTTCAGCAAACCGCGCAAAAAGTAGAGCAACTTCTGATGCCCATGTTGACCCGTAACATTATTCCTGTGGTTACAGGTTTTATTGGTGCAACTCCTGACGGCAAAACCACCACGCTGGGGCGCGGGGGTAGTGACTATACAGCATCCATTCTTGCTGTTTGTGCCAAAGCCGATGAGGTGTGGATTTGGTCAAATGTAGACGGCATGATGTCCACCGACCCCAACGAAATTCCCGATGCACGCCCCATTGCAGAGCTTTCGTATGATGAGGTCGCCGAACTTGCCTATTTTGGGGCGCGTATTTTACACGCCCGTATGATTATTCCCCTAAAAGAGCATGGCATCTCATTACGCATCAAAAATGTGTACAAGCCTCAGCTTGGTGGCACACTCATTCACCACATTTCAGAAAAACAGCAACCCTCTCTTAAAGCCGTTACAACCATTAGTGCGATTGGTTTAACGGCAAATCGAAGTGGTTCTGTATCTGATGTGGCAAAACTGGTGGACGAAGCCCTCTTCCAAAGCATTGGCGCACACGCCGACGTGATGATTTCATCACAATCATCTTCAAAAACGTTTCTTTGTTTTATTGTGCCAACCAGTGCAGGACTAGAAGCTATAGACACCATCCGCCACGCCCTTAGCGAGCGATTAAATACATACCGTGATGAAGTCTCTTGGGAAGCAAAACCGCTTAGTGTGGTAACAGCCATCGGCGAAAGCCTAGACGAAATACAAGGCACGACCGCACAAATTTTGAAGGAACTACAAGGGGTAAAGGTATTAGGGTTAGCGCAAGGTCCCTCTCGGTGTAGCTTGTCCATTATCGTAGAGCCAAACACCGCCGAACAAACCCTGCGCTCTGTTCACGATTTTATTATTAAAAACGGTTAAGGTAGTTGTCTATTTCCCATTGTGTAATCTGGCGGTTGTATGCGTCTGCTTCTTGGCGTTTTACTGCCAGATAGCGGTCACTAACATAAGACCCTAAAGCACTAGACACCACATCACTGTTTACAAGGGCTTCAAGAGCTTCTGATAAGGACGATGGCAGCTCTTCTACGCGACGCAAACGGCTTTTATCGTGGCGAAGTAGCGTTTCTTCAATAGGTTCTGGTAGGGGCATTTTGCGACGAATGCCATCCAGCCCCGCCATCAACATCACAGCTTTTGCTAAATAGGGGTTTGCAGAAGGGTCGGGGCAACGTAATTCTAGGCGTGTATGTGATTCTTTACCGGGTGACATACCCGGCACGCGAATAAGCGCACCACGATTCACATGCGCCCATGTCACATACACGGGGGCTTCAAAACTTGTGCCTAGTCGCTTATACGAATTAACCAAAGGGGCGAGGACAGCCGACATGCCACGCGCATGAGCCAGTTGCCCTGCCAAGAAGTATTTTGCCACTTCGGACAGGCGATATTTATCGCTGCTATCCATAAACATATTAACACCCGTGTTGATGTCGTGCAGGCTTTGATGCGTGTGCATCCCACTACCCGGCATATCTGCTAAGGGGCGTGGCATAAACGTACAATATAGCCCGTTTGCTTGTGCAATCATCTTTAAGGTATTGCGTGCGGTTAGAATATGGTCGGCAGAAACGAGGGCATGATTGTACTGAAAGTCAATTTCATGTTGCCCATAGCCAATTTCAGAGTGGGTAGAGTCTACGCGAATGTCCATTTCGTTTAATTTGGACATCATTTGGCGCAACACCTTCAACGAAGATTCGTCTGTTGCGTCAAAATAGCTCGCTTGGTCACTCGGTTGGGTTAGAATTGGCTTGCCCAGCGCATCGGTACGAAACAAGAAAAACTCTAGTTCCATACCTGTTTTGAAAACGTACCCCATATCTTCTGCTTGCTTTAATGCCTTAACAAGAACATTGCGTGGGTCGCCCGTAAAAGGCTCACCTTGCGTTGTGTAGACAGAGCAAATAATGCGGGCTGTTTTATCTTCACCTTGTGTCCATGGCAAAATCGCATAAGTCGCAAGGTCGGTTACAAGCACCATGTCACTTTCTGCAACGCGCACGCCACCTTCCAGTGATGAACCGTCAAAGTGCATACCATTATCAAGCACGTTTTCTAGTTCACTGGCAGGCAAGGTAACAGTTTTTACCCCCCCATGAATATCAACAAACCACAAGGCAATAAAGCGCACGGCTTGTTCGTCTGCAAGGGATAGCACTTCTTGTTTGGTTGAAGGCACATAATGCCTATTTTGGTCTAGTTTCATCATCATATCCCTAAGCATAGCACGGTTAATGAGTTCGTTACCTTATTCGAGATAGCTAAATTTTAGCACAAGTATCTTAGCCATCCCTCACAATCATTCTAAAACACCCAAATGACCGAGTAGTGCTTGCATCCCCAATAGGTAACTTCGCCAACCAAAACCGCTAATTTGCCCCACACACACTGGCGCAAGATAAGAGTGATGGCGAAACGCTTCACGCGCATGGACATTAGAAAGATGCACCTCAATCACAGGAAGCTGTGTCGCACTAATAGCATCTCGGATTGCAATAGAAGTGTGTGTATACGCCCCGGGATTGATGACCACCCCGTCCGCCCATGCGCGCGCCTCATGAAGTGCATCTATCAGCACCCCTTCATGGTTTGACTGTTGGGTGCGCAGGCTAAAATGATGTGGCTCAAGATAGCGTGTGCACAGCCCGTTAATATCCTCAAGCGTTGTTTTGCCATAGACTTCGGGTTCTCTTACGCCTAGCAAGTTTAAGTTGGGCCCATGCAAAAGCAAAATAGCGTTTTTCATCTTTAACCTCTTTAGCCACTTATGACGTTTCTGTCAATGCTGCCAAAACCAGTTCTTTAGGTGCATCGGTTACAATCACAGGCTTGCCCACATCTTCTAACAACACAAACCGCGATTTACCACCCTTCCACTTTTTGTCCGTTGCCATCGCACTATAAAGCGTTTCAGGGTCTAGGTTGCCAATAGAACGGGGTAAGCCAATTTTTTGTAACAGGTTATCAATCATTGGCACAAGGTCAGTATTGTTCGTAATCCCTAATTGCACCGAAAGTTTGCCTGCCAAAAGCAATCCCACGCCCACCGCATCCCCATGAAGCCATGCGTAATGCGTTACTTGTTCTATAGCGTGGGCAAAGGTATGTCCTAAATTCAAAAAAGCCCGTATATTTTCTTCATAGGGGTCTTGCTCTACGATGTCTATTTTTACTTGTACGGCTCTCGCTACCATATCAGGCGTGTTATCTGGGCTATATTGTGTGGGGTTTAGAAGGCTACTATCTGCAATAAAACCATGTTTAATGACTTCTGCCATCCCTGCACGCCATTGGCTGGGGGGCAGTGTTTGTAGTACATCAGTATCAATCAGTACAAGGGCAGGTTGCTTAAATGCGCCCACGAGATTCTTGCCCTGTGGCAAGTCTACGCCCACCTTGCCCCCTACACTGCTATCAACCATTGCAAGTAGCGTCGTAGGCATTTGCACAAATCGGATGCCACGCATATAACTTGCTGCCACAAACCCCACCGTATCACCTACCACGCCCCCGCCCAACGCCACCAGTGTGGTATGTCGGTCGGCTTTTAGGCGAATGAGTTCATCATAAAAGCGCCTTACCGTATCTAGGTGTTTGTGTTGTTCGCCACTAGGCATGCTTACCACTTGGGCATTGGGCAGTTTTGTACGTAAGGCATCGGCATATAAAGATTGCACCGTGTCATCAGTGGCAATCACCACGTGCCCATCTAAACCAAAGTCGGTAACATGACGTTCAATGTGCGCCAATGCACCCGTCTCTATCACGATAGGATATTGTCCTTCTGGCGTTTTAACGTTTAGCTGTTTTGCCATAATGCAATAATCTCCTGTGCGATGTGTTCGGGCGTTTTATCGTCTGTTTTTACGTGATAGGGCAAACTGTCGTACATGGGTTGCCGTTCTAAGAGGCGAGTTTGCCACTGCGAAGCTAACGGGCGTTCCGCATCTTTTTCAATGCGCTGTGCAATGGTGTCAGGGGTTGCAGTAAGACACACCACAAAACAGTGCTTTACCAACAACTCACGGGTCTGCACATCTACCAATGCCCCACCCCCACTAGAAACAACCAGCCTACTAGAAACCGCCATTTCATAGCAAATACCCTTTTCAACGACGCGAAAGAACGGTTCGCCCACTGCCTCAAAGGCTCGCGTAATGCTCATTTTCATGCGCTTTACGGCTAGTTTATCCGTATCAATGTGCTTTCGACCCAGCAATCGAGCAACAGAATGGGCAACTGTCGATTTGCCCGTTCCCATAAAGCCCGCTAAAACAATGGTTTTATTATTCATAACCAAAACGCCACGCGACGTTATCCATTGGGACATCTTGCACGCGGTTTTTCTTTAAGGCATGAAAGCGAGGTTGCATTTCTTCAATGCTATCCCCACCCAATTTTTCCATGAGGGCATCAGCCAAAACAATTGCCATCATCGCCTCACCAATCGGAATCGCACGGGGTAAGGCGCAAAAATCGCTACGTTCATACACAGTTTGTTCGGCTTCACCTGTGGCAAGATTAACGCTTTCCGCGCCCTGTAGCATGGTAGCAATTGGCTTCATTGCCACGCGCACAACGATGGGGTCACCTGTGGTGATGCCGCCCTCTAGCCCGCCTGCACGGTTGGTTTCGCGGGTGATGTTGCCTTCGTCATCCACAAACAAATCATCATGAACTTGGCTTCCCCGTAACCCAGCTTGTTCAAAGGCACGCCCAATTTCTGCGCCCTTCATTGCTTGAATGCTGGTCATCGCACCCACTAAACGTCCGTCCAAACGCTTATCCCAATGCACATGAGACCCAAGCCCAACAGGCGCGCCCAATGCCACAATTTCCATCACACCGCCCAACGTATCTTTGCCCACTTTAACGCTATGAATAGCATCGTGCATGGCTTGGATAGCTTCAGGGTCGGGTGAACGCACATCATTGGCTTCTGCAATGGCAAATAGGGCTTCATAATCGGGCATATCGGGCATGTGAGCTTTTATATCACCAATTTGAGTAACATAGCCCAAAATTTTAATGCCAAACTGCGCCAAGAATTGCTTACACACTGCCCCCACTGTCACGCGCATGGTGGTTTCGCGTGCGCTGGCGCGTTCCAATGACAGACGTAACTCACGGTAGCCATACTTTATCGCGCCCGTTAAGTCGGCATGTCCAGGGCGTGGAATGGTGAGAGGGGTAATGTCCTTCTCTTTCCAGTTCTTAAAGTCACGGTTTTTTACTGTAAGCGTAATGGGTGCGCCTGTGGTTTTGCCCGCCATAACCCCCGCAGACACATACACCTCATCTTGTTCGATGTGCATTCGCCCACCGCTACCATAGCCCGTTTGTCGGCGTGCAAGGTCTTCGTTGATAAAACTTACGTCAAAAGGCACACCGGCGGGCATCCCCTCTAAAATAGCTGTTAATTGTGGTCCGTGGCTTTCACCAGCCGTTAAAAATCGTATTGGCATTAGGTCTCGTTCCTTATCTCTCTAACATTATCACTCGGTTTTTGATTCAAGCGCACTACGTACTGCATCAAACATCACATCAATGGGGGCTTCACGCCCCGTCCAAATTTCAAATGCCTTTGCGCCCTGACGAACTAACATGCCTAAGCCACCAATCGCACGTCCACCGTTGGCTTCGGCTTGGCGCATAAATGCCGTTTTTGCAGGGCGGTACACCATATCATACACGGTAACGCCACTTGGAAAGAGCCTGTCTTCTGACCAGGGACTTTCGTTGACGTTGGGTACTGTGCCAACCGATGTACAGTTCACAATCAATGACGCGCCCCAAGTTTCGGCTTCTTCAAGTGTTAAGAGCGACACATCGCGCACACCCGCCGACAGCGTAAGTTCTGTAAGCATTTCTTCGGCACGTTGGCGCGTGCGATTGACAATGCCCACGATTGCGCCTGACTGCCATAAGCCATACACTGCAGCACGCCCCGCCCCACCTGCCCCCAGCACAATCACACGCTGTCCTTTTAACAGCACATCATGAGCTTGCAAGTCACCCATAAAGCCATCTACATCTGTATTTGTGCCAACGTCGTCCCTAAAATCAATCGTATTTACAGCACCAATCGCCCGCGCTTTGTCGTCAGGTTTGCAATAACGCAAGGACGTTTCCTTAAACGGAATGGTGATATTTAGCCCAATATACCCGTGACGGCGCGGTTCTTCTATGGCATGGCGCGGAATATCCGAAGGGATTGCCATAGCATCATATAGCCAATCTTCCATACCCAACGCCTTAAAAGCAGCGTTGTGCATGACGGGGCTAAGTGTGTAGTGGAGCGGAAAGCCCACAATACCCACACGATTCATGACAATGCCTCCAACACTACATCAGCCCCCAACGCTTGCAATGTTTCGGGAAAGCGTGGGAAAGAATCAGAAGCACACTTAATGTCAATCACAATAGTTTCACCTTCTGCAATTAAGCCCGCAATGCTCATACTCATCGCAACGCGATGGTCATCATTCCCATGAACAACTGCACCTTTTAGCGTTTGTTTGCCCGCAATCTTGAAGCCGTCCTCACGTTCTTCAATAATTGCACCCATCTTACGAAGTTCGGTTGCCATCACTGCAATTCTATCGGTTTCTTTAACGCGCAGTTCTTTGGCATCACGCACAATAGTTTCGCCTTCTGCCATCAGGCAAGCCAGCATAAACACGGGGAACTCGTCAATCATGCGGACAACGGTTTCGCCACCCACTGTAACGCCCTTAAGTTGGCTGGTGCGAATGGTGAGCGTTCCCACTTCTTCGCCTGCTTCCATAGAGCGTTCACTGACGGTAATATCTGCGCCCATCTCTAAAAGAACATCCAATAAGCCTGTGCGTGTTTCGTTAAGATTAACGCCTTCAATCACAATTTCGCTATCAGGCACAATGCACCCCGCCACCATCAAGAAAGCCGCAGATGAAAAATCAGACGGCACGTTTACATTCATGGGGTTAAGATGGCTTGGGGGTGTTAAGCGAATCACTTCACCCTCTGTTTCAATTTTTACTCCCATTGCAGATAGCATACGTTCCGTGTGGTCACGCGCTGGCCCAGGTTGCACGACTTCGGTTACGCCTTCTGCAAATAAGCCCGCCAACAAGACGGCACTCTTTACTTGTGCAGATGCGACACTCATGGGGTAACGAATCCCTTTAAGTTTTGCAGGGCGCACCGTTAGCGGGGCTTTATCGTCTGCGCCTTCAATATTTGCGCCCATCAAACGCAACGGCTCTATAATGCGCTTCATGGGGCGACGGCGAAGTTGTTCTGTACCGTCTAGCACACTTTCAAACGCTTGCCCTGCTAAAATGCCCGCCGCCAAACGAATCCCTGTGCCTGCATTCACAAAGTTAAGCGGTTGTGTGGGCGCATGAAGTTCGCCCCCATGAATCGTTAGGGTGTGTTCGTCATGGCGTTCTATGTTCACCCCTAATTGGCGAGTGCTGGCGAGTGTTGCTTCTGTATCGCCCGCCGCTAACCAATACCGCACTTGTGTGATGCCCTTTGCTAATGCCCCAAATAATATGGCGCGGTGCGAAATTGATTTATCGCCCGGAACGCGCGTTGTGCCTTTAAGGGCTTGGTGTGACTTGATGGTTAGTTTGTCCGTTGCCATTTTCATCCTTATTCCGCCTTGTTTCGTAGTTAGTCGCCCAATCAATTCGTGCTTGTCGTACAGGAAATAATGCCTCTATTAGTTCATCATGCTCACCACTAATCAGCATAGATTCCATAATGGCAAGTTGCACCCTAAAACGTGCTAAAAGTGTGGCTACTGCACGACTATTTGTGCTAATAATATCGCCCATCATCTTAATATCGCTGCCCGCCAACCGCGACATGTCCCTAAAGCCACCTGCGGCTAATTGCCAGTAAGCATCCTCATTACGCGCTTCGTGGGCAATAGTGGCTACGAGGGACGCGCTTAAAATATAGGGCAAGTGGCTAATGCCCGCCACGACTTTATCATGGCGTTCTGCGTCCATTTCAATAACTTCTGCACCCAATGCCTCTACCAATGACAATGCTTTAATGCGCGTGGCAGGCGTGGTGCGTCGCGTGGCACACAGCACAAACGGGCGATTGCGATAGAGATTCCCATCAGCAGCTTCTATGCCACTCACTTCTTTACCCGTCATGGGATGCCCACCTATGGCATGTACACCTATTGGGAGCTTGCCCATTGCCTCACAAATATCGTGTTTTGTGCTACCAATGTCAATAAGGAGCGTGTTCGAGCGCAAATAAGAGCCAATTTGTCGGCTCACCATGCGCTCTATCACGCGCACCGGGACAGCCAGTATCACCGTTTCGGCGTCCATCACCCCAGAGCGCAAGTCATCAGTAACATGGTCAACAATGCCATGCTTAATAGCGTATTCGCGCGTTTCTGGCAAGGCATCAATTCCCGTAATGCGCTCTGCACGCGAGCGCAACGCGACCGCAAGGCTCGCGCCCATTAGCCCCAAACCTACAACTGCGAGATGTTTCGTCTTAAAGCCGTTCATGTGTTATCTCTTTACTTTGAGCAACAATAGGTGGGTAGTCAAAATTTCTTCGCCTTGCTTATATCAGGTCGCAAAGATTCGGCTTCACGCAGGTACACATGCTGAATTTCACTATAGGGCTTGGTCGTGTTCCAATGAATGAGTACCCTCACGCATCTAGGCAAGCCATTAGGCACGTTCATTTCTTGAAAGCCCAAAAGTGCTGCCTGCTGCCAACCCATGTCACGCGCCGCCTTTGCGGGAAAGCACGCCGTTAAGTCTTGGGTGGTGGTGAACAAAATACTGGCAACGTCATCTTCTTCAACACTGTTTGCCGACACAATCGCCTCTAGTAGTGTGCGTGTTGCCTCTAGGATAGCTTCTTCTGTGTCTATGGTTATACTAATTGCCCCACGAATCCCACGTACTTTCATCATTGTATTGTCCTCCATCATCGCCAATAAAAAAGGCGCAAAGTGGGATACTTTACGCCTTCTTGCTCATATTCCTAAACTAACCAATGAACAGCTAACGCCAATACCCACACTCTTGAGAATGATTGTAAAAGTAATAGCGATAATAGCTTTTTTCAAACTGTGTCATTGGGTCTCTTCTTTAGTCAAATCAAGACGAATAACAGCATATCCCTATCGCCGATTTCTGTCAACAATTTATTGTAAATTGGCACAAAAAGGTTTACTTTGCCCATCACCATTTATATAGCTTACACAATGGTTTCGCTATCTAGTGCGGAACGCAGGCTGGTTGTCAGGTCGCGTACATCACTTACCCCACGTTCTGCTGCCCTAACAATCGCGCTCCCCACAATAAACCCGTCTACTAAGCCATTCATGCGTTTGGCGTGTTCAGGCTGGCTTATGCCAAAGCCCAGCACAAGCGGGATGCTAACGCGCTGGCGGATACGCCGAATGGTCTCTGCTAAATCTTCAGGAAGGTCTGTTCTTGCGCCCGTAATGCCAGTTAAAGACACCACATAAATAAAGCCTGTCGCGCTTTTTGCCACCAAGTCCATCCGTGCTTCACCGCTTGTGGGCGCAAGGAAAAATACCAATGCCATGCCGTGTTCTTGGCAAACTTGTGAGAAGTAATGGGCTTCTTCCACAGGTAAATCTGGCACAATTAAGCCGTCTGCACCAGCTTCTTTAGCGTGTTGTACAAAGCGTTCTGCCCCATAAGCAAACAGTGGGTTAGCGTACCCCATCATCATCATAGGCTGTGTTACCCCACGTTCTCGTAGGGTTCTTACCGCTTCTAGGCACTTCTTGACAGTAATGCCGTTCTCTAGTGCTTTTTGAGTGGCAGCCTGTATTACTGCACCATCGGCTATGGGGTCACTAAATGGAATCCCAATTTCAAAACCATCTACGCCACAGTTTGACATGGCTTCTATGGCTTCTAAAGACTGCTCATAATTTGGAAAGCCAATAGGAAAGTAGGGCAAAAAGGCTGCCCGTTGTGAGGCTTTTGCATTCTCAAACATGGCGTTAATGGCGGTTAAGCCCTGTAGTCGTTGCGTTGTTGTCATTGTTCCACCCTTACAATAAGCCCTTCTTGATGTGCCACCGCCCACTCTTTAGGCGTTGCAAAATGAGGGGGCTTTGTCCAATTTTCCTGTATCGCCTTACGATGGATCACGCTTGCCAACATCACGCACGCCACCACACTATCGGCAATATCTTGGGTGGCAACGTGCTGATAAGAGCGTGGCAAAAATACCTGTAACGGACTCATTGCGTTGAATCGTGTGATAAACTCGGCTAGGTTTGGGGTGCGCTTTATGCCCACACGCCCCCACAGCACCGATGGATACACTTCAAACACTTGTGCCTTAGAGGGGTCATTGTGGCGTAAAGGATACACCCCAACACCACAAGCCATTGCGTACTGCAAAAACTTTAACCCACTGTAAAACATGGTTTTCAGGTTAGGATTAACCCCTTTAACCGCACTATAGGCGTTCATTTGGCAGTCAGTCGCCCTACACAGTAGGCTGGGTGTGCCACACTTCTGTTCATACCGCCCTAGTGCCTCCAGCATCCTTATAAAATCAGGGCGAGGCGTTTCTTGAGCTAGTTGTGCCAAGCCAAGCCAATTGGTTACGCCTAAGCGTTCAAAAGCCACTGCTGGCAGGCTGAACGGAACATCCAGCCCCCATAGCCCGCCCCGTGTAATGATTGCCCCCAAAACATCTAAGCGGTCATCACACGGCACAACGCGCTCAATCGTTAGGTCATCGCCCTCTAAATGCCCCACAGCATAATGAATCTTGGGTGACATTGCGCCACTAAAATCGACACCATAAATCATCATTAGCTAAAGCAATTTGTCCCCAAGGATACGAATCACCGTGTCAAGGTCTTTATCGCCACGTCCGCTTAAATTCACCAAAATAATGCTGTCCTTTGGCATTGTAGGCGCACGCTTTAGCACTTCCGCTATGGCATGCGACGTTTCTAGGGCGGGAATAATGCCCTCTTGTTGCGAAAGAGTTTGGAAGGCGTGCATGGTTTCTTCATCCGTTGCCGAAGTGTAATAGGCACGTTCTAATGAGCGCAAATAGGCGTGTTCCGGTCCCACAGAGGGGTAATCAAGCCCGGCACTAATGCTGTGTGTTTCGCGTACTTGCCCATCTTCGTCTTGCATCACATAAGAGCGCGTGCCATGCAAAATACCAGGTCTGCTAATATCAGGGTTTGCAAAGCGTGAGGCGTGCTTGTCGGTTTCAGTACCGTATCCGCCCGCTTCTACGCCAATCAATTCCACATTCGCATCATCTCTAAACGCATGGAATAAGCCAATAGCGTTGCTTCCCCCACCCACACAAGCAATACACACATCGGGCAATTGCCCCGTTGCCTCTAAAATTTGTTCGCGGGCTTCAGTGCCGATGACACTTTGAAAGTCACGTACCATCATTGGGTAAGGGTGGGGGCCCAACGCAGAACCCAGCAAATAGAATGTATTACGAACATTTGTCACCCAGTCACGCATGGCTTCGTTAATAGCGTCCTTGAGGGTTTTGCTACCGCTTTCAACAGGAATTACTTCTGCACCCATAAGCTTCATTCTAAAGACATTCGGCATTTGCCGAGCAATGTCTACGCTCCCCATATACACATGGCAATCCAGCCCTAAAAGAGCCGATGCTGTTGCACTGGCAACGCCATGTTGCCCTGCGCCTGTTTCTGCGATGGCACGTTTTTTGCCCATACGCTTCGCCAATAAGGCTTGTCCAAGCGCGTTGTTAATTTTGTGCGCCCCTGTATGCGCCAAGTCCTCACGCTTAAGATAAATTCGCGCCCCACCTAGCATTTCCGTTAGGCGTTTGGCATAACTTAGCGGTGTGGGTCTGCCTACATACGTCTTTTGCAAATGAGCAAGTTCAGCATGGAATGCGTCATCTTGCATTGCGTCTTGATAAGCTTTCTCTAGCTCGTCCAACGCGGGGATAATGGTTTCTGGCACAAATCGCCCGCCAAACTCGCCATAGTACCCACGCTCATTAGGAACATTCGTTACATTAGTCTGAATATACTTTGCCATCTCGGTTTATCCCTTTTACTCAACAACCTACCCAATTACTTCTGCGTTCCATCAAAACGATATTCTTCCAAACACCCTTAATGCACCCTATTCTTTCACGAATCCCCACTACCTCAAAGCCACAGACGTTATGAAGGTGAATACTCGCCGTATTTTCTTCAAAGATGCCCGCTTGTAACGTCCAAAAGCCCTGATGTTCGCTAACCATCGCAAGCGTTTCTAGCAACTCTTTGCCAATACCTTGCCCGCGCATGGATGAGGCAACATAAATACTTTCTTCTGCCACACCCTTATAAACATCACGCGCCGAGTATGGTGTTAAAGCCGCCCACCCCACCACCTGATGTTCTACTTCTGCCGCCAAGCGACACACGGGCAAGTGGGCTTTATCCCATCCTTCCCATTCAGGGGCTTGGGGTGTAAAGGTTGCGATGCCACTCTGAATCCCCTCTTCGTAGATAGCCCTTACTTCGGGGTAATCTTGGGGGTGTAATATACGGATGATTGCCATCTCATCAAGCCTTTTTCACAGCTTTCACAAACGAAGTCATCTTCTTAGCGTCTTTAATCCCTACGGTATCGCCCTCTACACCGCTTGCAACATCCACCCCCCAAGGCTGAATCGCTTGAATACGCTCACCCACATTAGAAGGTGTTAAGCCACCCGCCAGCATCAGGCGTGGCACAGCTTCGCGCACGCGCACAGCCACTTCTACAGAAGCCGTTTCGCCTGTACCCCCGCGTAAATTAGGGTGATATGCGTCTAATAGCAACGAAGGAAAGCGTTCATCTGATGGAAAATAACGTCCAAAGTAGTCTACATCTGCGGTTGCACTTTCGGGGTTCATCGGCTGAATCGCTTTGAAGGCACGCCCATTCATCTCTCTTAACATGGCATCCGATTCATCGCCACTAAACTGGGCAAAATTTAAACCCACTTTTGCCATCGTAGAAGCCACATTGCTGACGACTTCGTTTACAAACACCCCCACAAACAGGGGCGCACGCTTGCCATAACGATCTTTAAGAAGATGGCATAGGGCAGTTGCATCTAGTACAGAAATATAGCGTGGGCTTTTCTTATAAAAATTTAGCCCTATCATATCTGCACCCGCCTCAACAGCGTTGAACGCATCGTCTAGGCGTGTGATACCACAAATTTTGACCAGTGTCATGAAGTTTTTACCCTTCTTACGCTCGCAAACTCACGAATACGCTCTTGCATGGATACACCCGATTTTACCAGCGTTTCGCCCACCAAGACGGCACTTGCGCCACTTTCTGCCATTCCTTCAATATCTTGTACATTGGCGATGCCACTTTCTGCCACCAAAATCACCCCATGTTCGGGTGTTAGGCGTTGTGCGATGCGCGTGGTAACAGCCAAATCAACGTGAAAAGTACGCAAATCGCGGTTATTTACCCCAATCACACTTGCCCCACTCAATAAAGCGCGGTCTAGCTCGGCTTCATCATGCACTTCAACTAACGCTGTCATGCCCAAACTTTCAATGAGCAACCGAAAATCACGCAATTTATCATCATCCAGCGATGCCACAATGAGTAGCACAGCATCCGCGCCATTGGCACGCGCCTCATAAATTTGATAGGCGTGTACCACAAAGTCCTTACGCAACACAGGAATACTTACCGCTTCTCGCACTTGGCGCATGTGGTCTAAATGCCCCATAAAGAACGCCTCGTCTGTAAGTACGGAAATTGCACTTGCGCCGTTTTGGTCATAGAGCTTACCAATGGTAACGGGGTCAAAATCTTCAATCAGAATCCCCTTGCTTGGCGATGCTTTTTTAACTTCGGCAATCAGCGCAACCGTCTCTTTTTGTAGTGCTTGTGCAAAAGAGCGTGTGTCGCTTGTGCTATTTTCAGCAATTTGGCGCACAGCAGGCAAGCCTATTTTAGCGATACGCTTACCAATCTCTATCACTTTTTCGTTCAAAATTTTATCTAGGATGGTATCCGTTTTAGTGAACATTTACACTCCGTTATCCAGCAAAGGACTGGCTGAATGCCACCAATGCCTCTAATTTTTTAAGGGCATTCCCACCCTCTAGGCTTTCTTTTGCTAGCACAATGCCGTCTTGCAGGTTTTGCGTCTTGCCCGATGCCCAAATTGCAGCCCCACCATTTAAGAGTACCACGTCACGCTTCGCGCCTTCAATACGTCCATCCAAAATACCACGCAAAATATCTGCATTGGTCTGGGGGTCATCGCCTTTAAGGTCTGTGATGCTTGCCCCTTCAAAGCCATAGTCTAGGGGGTCAATTTCAAATGTTTCAACGCTACCATCTTCTTTCAGGTGGCTAATGCGATTGGGTCCCGTTACAGTAAGTTCATCTAAGCCACCATAACCATTTACGATAAGGGCGGTCTTTGCCCCCAACGCCCCCAACACATGCGCCAAAAGGTCAGTAATGTCGGCGGCAAATACGCCTAAAAGTTGCCGTGTTGCCCCAGCAGGGTTCGTTAGAGGTCCCAAGATGTTAAAGATAGTACGGATTGCCATCTCACGGCGTGGATTGATAGCGTGCTTCATGGCAGGGTGTAACTTCGGTGCAAATAAAAAGCCAATGCCCACTTCATCAATACACTGTGCCACTTGGTCGGGTGTAAGGTCTAGGTTTAATCCCAACGCGCCCAATACATCCGCACTACCACTTTTGCTAGAAGCAGCGCGGTTGCCATGCTTAGCGACAGGAATGCCCGCCCCTGATGCCACAAACGCCACAGTGGTACTAATGTTAAACGTGTGTGACCTATCGCCACCTGTGCCACAAGTATCTAAAAGCAGGTCGCTTGATGTTTTGGTGGTTACCTTAAAGGACTTGCTGCGCATGGCACGCGCACTCCCAGTAATTTCTTCGGGGGTTTCGCCTTTCATCCGCAACGCCATAAGGTACGCACCAATTTGGGCATCGCTGGTTTCGCCACTCATAATCTGTTCCATTACCGCTTCGGCTTCGATAGCTTGCAAATGCCCAAAACGGCTTAAAATTTCTATTGCTCTTTGAATAGTCATTGTTTCCATAAGAATTAAATTTTTCCCTTCTCTTTTAGCCGTTGCCGTAGCACATCTACGGGAATGGGTGTCTTTTGGCTGTGAATAGCACGATGGCAATTTGCACACAACAGGCGCAAGTCATCAATGGTATTTTCAGTTTCTTCATTAAGGCTAGAGAGTGGCGTTTCGTGGTGCGCTTCAATGTAGTTCACCCCATAAAACGCTTCAAAATCAAACCCACACACTTCGCAGGTTAAATGCCCGTTTTCTTGCTTATGGTGGCGTTTAGCCTCTTCTATAAGCTGGCGATTGCGTTCGCGTTGGTTAAGGGTGCGCGTAATCTTGCGCCCTTCTTTATAGACACGCCGATCCTCATCTTCGAGAAAGCCGTCTAGTGTTTCGGTGTGCTGTTGTGTGTGCCACAACCGATTAAACAATTCAGCGGTTTCGGGCGTAATTTCACGCATTACCCTTACTTGTAGGGCATCAATGGGGGGCGGACGCAAGCCCTCGCCCCCCCCAAACGTCACTTGGTCACGCTGTTCTGTGATGTCTATCTCACGAAGCGGTTCTACATCACGCTTATCGGCAATGGCATAGGTTTCTGCTTCCCACCACTCTTTATCACTATCCACAATGCTTTGGGCAAGTTCACTATCCGAAGTGACCATCATCACGCGCAAACGTCCTAGCAGATATAACCGCCCCACATGCACGTTCACAATCCATAGTGTATCGCCAAACTGCACATTCTTTAAGAACTTACTACTGGCGTATAGGGTATCGTAATGTGCATTCAGGTCGTTTCGCTTGACGGGGTCGATCTTCCAATACAGCGTAAAGTGCCTTGCCGTCAAAAAATCGGGTGTTTTACGCTTGCCCACTACGTCGCCTGTCCTTTATACCGTCATTTTAATAGGGGTCATTTTTAAGAAGTTCCCCAAAATGCGGATACCGTTGTCTGTAAGAATACTTTCGGGGTGAAACTGCACGCCCACAATCGGGTATTCACGATGGCGCAACCCCATAATATCTCCCTCATCTGTCCACGCCGTTACTAGCAATTCTTCGGGGAGCGTGTGCTTTTCTACCACAAGACTATGATAGCGCGTGGCACAAAACGGATTGTTCAAGCCTTCAAAGAGGGGGTCGCCTTCATGATGAATGAGGCTTGTTTTGCCGTGCATTTGCTTACTAGCGTGAATGACAACCCCACCAAACACTTCGCCCATGGCTTGATGCCCCAAGCACACCCCAAGCGTAGGAATAGCTGTGCCAAACGTGCGAATCACTTCGCCACTAATGCCCGCATCCTTAGGAAAGCCCGGCCCAGGAGAAATAACAATGTGTGAGGGGTTAAGCTGGCGAATCTCATCAAGGGTCACTTGGTCATTGCGAACAACGTGCAATTCTGCGCCTAGTTCGCCCATCTCTTGTACGATGTTGTACGTAAAGCTGTCGTAATTGTCTATAATCAAAATCATCGTTTTTCGTCCTCTATCTCTGGGAAAGAGAGTGTTTCCATACCCTGTAGGTGTGAAATATCGTCCAAAAGCCTAATGCGCCAAGCGTTTTCGGATTGGTATTCAATAGTGGTTACCGACAAATTAGAGTAATTGTGAGAATTTGGGTCATAATCTGGCACTAAGTCCTCTAGTAAGGTACGAATGGCGGTGGTGTGGGTAATAATGCCTATGGTTTCGCCACCGCCACGCCCCACAATATCGCCAAAACAAGCACGAACACGGTCTTCAACTTGTTTACGGCTTTCGCCACCCGGTATCTGATAATTGAGGGGGTCGCTTTGCAAGCGAGAATAGTCCTCTGGATACCAGCTAATAATCTCTTCTTTAGTTAAGCCTTGCCAATTGCCCACAGCGCGTTCTCTTAGGCGTTGTTCGGGGCGTGGCGAAAAGCCAAGCTGTTCGGCGAGGATATTGGCGGTATCCATCGCACGGCGCAAATCACTGGTATATACGGCAGATAGCCCAATGGGGCGAATGAAGTTTGCCAAGCGTTGCGCCTGAAGCCTGCCGTAAGAATTGAGTGGCACAGCCACCCACCCTTGCCATCGCTTTAGTCTATTCCAATCGGTTTCACCGGGACGAATAAACACTACTCTTTTGATTGCCATACACGCTCCTTAAAAGTTCCTATTAAAAGTCCCCCTGCGCTTGGCAAGGCTACATGAGTCCACTTTCTGCATATTTTAACGCAACTGCCACCGCTTTTGCCTTGTTGATGCACTCATAATATTCGCTTTCGGGGTCACTATCTGCCACAATGCCTGCGCCTGCCTGCAAATACACTTGTTGCCCCTTCATCAGCATCGAACGAATGGTGATGCACGTATCCATAGAGCCATCATAGCTAAAGTAGCCCACCACGCCCCCATACGTCCCACGCCGTGTGCCTTCTAGCTCTTCGATGATTTCCATCGCACGGACTTTTGGCGCACCGCTTAGCGTTCCTGCTGGGAATGTTGCCCTCACTAGGTCAAAGGCGTTCATATTAGAACGCAATTTGCCGTCTACTTGGCTAACGATGTGCATCACATGCGAATAGTTTTCTACCTGCATCATCTGGCTTACTCTAACTGTACCATAATCACACACACGCCCTAAGTCATTTCTTCCCAAATCCACCAACATCACATGCTCGGCGCGTTCTTTGGGGTCGTTCATCAGTTCGTCCGCCAGTTGCTTATCCTCTTCGGGGGTTTGCCCGCGCCTGCGCGTGCCTGCAATGGGGCGTGTGCTGGCAATGCCATCCTCAAAGCGTACCATCATTTCTGGCGATGCGCCCACCAGCGTAAGGTCGGGGCTAAACTGAAGCAAGAACATATAAGGCGAGGGGTTTAGCGCACGTAGTGCCCGATAAATCATCAAGGGTGAAGCAGTGGTTTGACGGCTAAAGCGTTGCGACAGCACAATCTGGAAAGCGTCACCGTTTTTGATATACGCTTTGGCTTGGCGCACCTTGTCCTCAAACACCTCTTTGCTCATGTTCGAGTTCATTTCATCGTCCACAGGCTCGCCGTGATAATGAACAGGGGGCAAGGGTTTACCCAACGAAATGACCATTTGGTCAATGCGGTTAATGGCATCCTGATAGGCTTTATCGGGGTTGTTGTCGGTGTTATAGGCGTTTGCCAGCACCATAAGCTGATGTTTGGCGTGGTCAAAAATCACAAGCGTATCGGGAAGCATAAAGGCGGCTGTGGGAACATCCAGCTCATCTTCGGCAGTATCGGGCAGGCGTTCAAAATAGCGCACAATATCGTATGCCAAATAGCCCACTGCGCCACCCACCAAACGAGGCAAGCCGCTCATGGTGACGGGCGTAAACTGGTTCATAGCATCTTGGATAACGTGCAGGGGGTCTTTGCCTTCCTGAAGCGGAAGGTGCTTGGTTATGCCGTCTTTTGTGATGTGTGCTACGCCATCTTTAACAGTGATAACGCTAGAGGGGTTTACGCCAATAAACGAGTAGCGTCCAACTTGCTCGCCGCCTTCTACGCTTTCGAGTAAAAATGCGGGTGTGCCGTCTTGGGTGAGCTTCATGTACACAGAAACAGGAGTTTCCAAGTCGGCAAGCAGTGTACGATACACGGGTACAAGGTCGCCTTTTTGAAACAGTTGATGCACTTCTTCACGAGAAGGCTTGATGTCATTGCGGGTGCGTTGGGGGGTCGTAAACATGGTGTCGTCCGCCTTATAAAATAAAAAAAACCGTCATCCTTAACTCACAAGGACGAGAAGCTTTCTTCCCGCGGTGCCACCTTGTTTGGGCTAATGTACACTAGCCCCACTTTACGGTACGGGCAACGATGTGCCGATACCTTGCGCCAAGATTACGGAGCGCGTGCCGTCACAGACTACTAGCAAAGGTTACGTTTGCCTGTGCAACTCCCCAGCCCATTCATTGTTTTCGTGTGTATTGCCCTCACACCCAAGAGGCAACTCTCTGAACACCGTTTTAACAACTACTACTCTGGTTCAACGTCTTTAATGACTAAAACTGTAGCGAGGTTCTGCAAAATTGTCAAGGGGGTGAGGACGTTTTTAATACCATTTCCGTACAAGCGCACCCGTTAGGTCGCCCAAAACGCCCCCTCATCCCCTGCCCCTTCCCCCACCGCTACGCCGAGGGGAAGGGGTACAAAACACCGCCTTCTTCAAGTCCCTCGCCAATTTTTGGAGAGGGATTTAGGGTGAGGTTTGGCATGCCCTCGATAAAATAGACCAAAAGCAAGTCTCCGATTGAGGTAAAATTCAAAAAGGAGAAACAACAATGGCACATAAAAAATACAGCGAAGAATTTAAGAAAAACGCACTGGAACAACTCAAAGCAGGTGTAAAAACGGTGACTCAGCTAGAGCGCGAGCTGGGCATCACACATGGGTTGTTGAGGGACTGGGAGGCAAAGCTAAGTGTCAATGTGGACAGTGGCGAGCTGGAAACCAGCGAGCTTGCGAAGCTGAGAGCTGAAAATCGCCAGTTAAGGCGTGAGCTAGAGCAGATGCGTTCGGAGCGAGAAATCTTAAAAAAAACGGTGAAGATTTTCAGCCAAAGCGACTAGAAGACCGTTGCCAAGCAGTGCAAGTCAGGGGGACAAGTGTGTCCATTCGCCAACAATGTCGCTTACTAGGCATCGTAAGAAGTACTTACTATCGCCAGAAGCATCGGTCAAAAAGTCGTCGTGAAGTTGAGAATGGTGTGCTGATGGGAAAGCTATGGCAGGTCTGGGATGAATCACGGCGGGTTTATGGGTATCGCCGTCTCCACGCCCAGCTCCAACAAAATGGGGTTGATGTGGGCAAAGAACGGGTTAGAAAGCTGATGAAACAAGCCAATATTGTCTGTCTGCGTCCAAAACGCGCCCGTCCACGCACCACATGTGTGAATCAGGGGGCATTGGCGCACCCTAATCATCTCAACCAAGTGTTTGTGGCTCAGCATCCTAATCAAAAGTGGGTATCGGACATGACCTACATTGCTACTTTAGAGGGGTTTCTGTATGTAGCAGCCATTGAAGACCTCTTCTCACGCAAGATTGTTGGTTTATCAATGGCTGACCACATGGAAACTTCCCTAGTCAAGAACGCTCTTGAGATGGCAATTTATGAGCGTGATGCCCAAGGGCTTCTGATTCACAGCGACCGTGGCAGTCAATATACCAGCCATGCTTATCAAGAACGCCTGGCTAACATTCAGGCAATTGTGAGCATGAGTGGTACGGGCAATTGTTATGACAACGCCCCGATGGAAAGTTTCTGGGCGACCTTGAAAGCAGAGTGCGCTCAGAGAACTTACGCCACCCGACAACAGGCACGTGAGGATATTTTCAACTATGTCTTTGCTTTTTACAATCGCACGCGCCTGCATTCAGCTCTGGGCTACAGTACCCCAGAACAATACGAACGGCA
>DAOTTQ010000047.1:0-1679 GCA_034437555.1 Anaerolineae bacterium
CCAATCTAACGAGAGTAGGGCATGGCGTGCCATTTCACCTTCGTCATTATAGGCTTGGTTGGCATCATAATCACTGTGAAGCGTAAAGAAGTGGTTAAAGTGGCGGGCTTGTGCGGTTTCATCAGGGGCAGGCAAGGCAAGGCGTACCATTTCATCCATGCTATAGCGGGCTTCGCTTTTGTCATAGCGCACAAACCGCCACGCCTGTAACGCATCAAGGGCTTCATCCAAGTCATCCGCATCAAGGGCTTCGGGCTTTAACGCAACAATGGCATCATAGTCCACACGCCCCCCACACACCGTTAGGCACTTCAGCAAGGATTCGGGGGCATCGTTGCCTTCTTGCACTGTCATCTGGCGCAGGGACTTATGAATCATCTCGTCCAGTGCCTCTTGCACGCGCTTGCCCTTCAAGTCGTTTAGTTGTGCCATCACGCGCTCCAACGGGAGCTTACCCAATTGCCCCACTGCCCACTCTATCAGGCGTGGATAACGTTTCGCGCTCTCAGCCAGCGTTGTTGATTCTGCATCAGTTAAAGATATGTCTTGGGAGGATGCAAAATCTTTCACAATTTGAGCAGCAGTCGGCAAGTCTAGGGCAGTGGGGGTTATTTCTTTCATGGGCTTTAGTCCTTCCCAGCGCACCCTTGATGTTAAGACCACGTGCGCCCCCGCGGTTTGCAAGTGGGCAATAAAGGTGACGAAGGGTGGAATTTGTTCCTCTGGCACATCCTCGGCATTGTCTAACACAATGAGGGTTTTCGGACGCGCTTTTAAGCGGTCTAGTACCTCGCGCTGGGTGCTATCTTTCTCTAAGCGCAGATGTTCGATGAGTAAAGTAAGCACATCCGCGGGCGTAGAGAACGCCGAACAGCGATACCACACCGCCCCTTGCTCGTGGTTGAGTGCCACCTCGGACACCAACCGAGACTTGCCTAGCCCTCCCGTCCCCGTCACTTGCACCACGCCGTTTAGGCTTTCGGTTAGGCGTTGGCGGTCGTCTTCGCGCCCACGCATGGGGTTAATAAACAAGTAGGGTAAGTATTGGCGAAGCGCGGCTTCTCCTGTAAATTTGCTTACGATGGCTTGGGGGGCGTTTGTTACCTTTTCGCCCTTTAGCGTCGCAATCAATTTTCCCATGCCTTCGTTGAAGTCTTTTGCAAGGTCGGCGTACTGAATTTGCTTGATATACAGCCACACGCTCACAGGTGTTACGTCCTCCAGTTTTAGCACATACAGAGGGTCGCCTAGTTCGCGCACGAGCAAGCACTCACTACCACAAATCTCACTTGCTAGCGATGCCTCTGACATCACGAAAAGCCCGACATCAGCTTTATCAATGGCGTGGCGAATGGCTTTATCCCAAGAGGGGGTGCCGGGTTCTATCCCGTTGCGGTGGTCTACCCACACGGTAAAGCCTGCATCCTCTAGGGCATTGGCAATCTGGTCTACGCGGTCGTCATCTTTGGTGCTGTGGCTAATAAAAAGCATCTTTTTTTCTGTCATTGTCGCCTCATCGTCGCTAGTTTATTGAAGAATGTATCCTTTAAGTATCCCTTAAAAACCCGCCGTAATGAGTGCGTTATACAGTTGTCGGGTAAAGCTTCGTGCGGGGTCATGATGGTAGGTATGCTCTTCTTCAATTGGAACAGGTGTTAGATAATCGTCATTACGCCCGT
>DAOTTQ010000048.1:0-1876 GCA_034437555.1 Anaerolineae bacterium
TCTAAGTCATTAACCGCTAACAATACCGCTAACACGGTTGTAAACGTGAACGGTGGGGGCATGACACCCGCAGCGGCTAAGAAGCTAGGGAGTTCGTTTGCAAGCGGTTCATTAAGTGGATTCAGAGCATTGGAGGCATTTGGCATATGAGTACCAAAATCGCACTACTCGACGCGCTGGGCGTGGTTCAACGTAAGCGCATCGGCTTTCTTGAGATTGATTGCGTTATGTTTGAAGGCATCCGCATGAACAATACCGTAACCGCCTCCCCCATCGAGACAGGGGAAAGCATTAGCGACCACATGTTTAATGAGCCTATTGAAATATCGATGGACTGCATTGTAAGCGACGACGACCCCACGCGCTTTATCCAAAACATCATTGGCGGGGTGCAAGGGCTTATCAGCGGTGAAGGCATTCAGGAGCAGGTGAGCGCACGGGTGAACGCCTACGAGACGCTAAAGGACTTGTGGCAAAACAAGGGCGTGATTGATGTCGTGACAGGCTTCGAGACCTTTAGCAATATGGCAATCACAAGCATTGACATTCCCCGCGCTAACGAAGACGGGCGGTCTATTAAGTTTAATGTCACCATGGTTCAAATTACCATTTTGCCAAGTGCCTACACCTCTAAGACAGGCGGGTTTAGTAACACAGGCAGACAATCAGGCACGATTGCAAACAACAGCGTTGAGGCGATTGGATCGCGCCTTCTTTCCAAGTTGCCCAAACGAGGTGTAGCGTAATGGCCATTGAAACCCTTCCCTTTCCAGACCTTGAGCGTTGGCAGTACGAAACCGCGTTAGACGAGACGGTTTACATCATTAGAGGGCGATTGGTAAGTCCACCACAGGTAACGCCGTATTATCAGATTGATCTACTCACGACGGATAACGAACCGATTGAGCTGGGCATGAAGGTTGTGCTGGGAACGCGCTATGTCTTTCGGGGAGCTACCGAGGATGACCCCTTAGGCGTTCTGTTTTTCCTTGCACAAGGCACAATGGATTCCGATGTGCCCACGCGTGAGGATTTAGCCAGTGGGAAAGTGATCATGTGCTATGACACAGCAATTTAACCGTAAGATCGAGCTGCGCATCATTGGCGCAACGGATACGCTCATAATCAATAAAGATTTAGACTTGCAATTCGAGTGCAAGAAAGACCGAAGCAGTACGCCGAATGAGTTAGTGTTTAGAGCGTTAAACCTTAGCCTAGATAGCCGTCAATTCATCCGCGCCAATGGCACGATTGAGATATACACAGGCTATGGCGATGCGCTAGACCTTCTGGCAAGAGTCGACGTGCTTAAGAGTATCACCACCTTTGAACCCCCTAACAGCATTACTGAAATAACGTGCATGGACGGCTTGAAGGTATTGCGTGATAAAGAGATCACCCTTTCCTTTAAGGCAGGCGTCACCGTCGCACACGCGCTATCCCGCATAGTGGCACAGATGGGCATTAAGTCGCGAGAAATAGACATTGATTTAAACATCCCCTTAAAATCAGGCTACACCCATTCAGGCAAGGCAACCGACGCGTTAGACGACGTGCTGGGCTACGTCAAGGGCGTGTGGGGCATCGTCAACAACGTGCTTATCATCACGACGCGCGGTAAAGGCGTTGGGCAACCTGTATTAAAGATATCGCCACAAAACGGACTGATAGGCCAACCCGCCTTAACAGAGGACACGTTCACGTATGAGCGCATTTTGCATGTGGACAAAACGAAAAAGCAACGCGTCAAGCAGGCCAAGCAACCTAAACGGTTGACGAAAAAGGAAGCGAAAAAGCGCGGCGTAAAATACATCCCTCCCCTTAAAAGGAAGGTGGGCAAATCAAAGCCCGTGTACAAGCTCGTAACGGTGGACGT
>DAOTTQ010000049.1:0-9255 GCA_034437555.1 Anaerolineae bacterium
CACCGCGATGATCCGTCATCATAACCTGCACATCATTTCTAAGATGCGACAGGATGCGGCACTCTACTTGCCTTGCGCTGGCCAAGTATCATCACGCGGACCTAAAAGACGTTATGGCGACAAACTCAACTACGCTCAATTACCTCCCAATCGGCTCGTGTCAAGTGAAATTCAAAGCGATTATCGCACCGACATCTATCAGATTGAAGTCTATCACCACGACTATACCGATAGGCTCAACGTTGTCGTTATCGTCAAAACGCATCTCACCACTCATCAGCACGGACACATTGATCCTTCTAAAGTCTCGCAGATTTCGCTCAACGGGTTTTAGTAATCGTCAAACTTAAATCGGCTGTTGAAAAAGTTGCTAGATTCGATTTGTTTAAGCCACTCATAAAGGTTCTTGCTGACGGCGGGATAGGTAATTTTAAGCCCACTCTTAAGGTCAAAAGGTAACTCAAAATCATCGTTTAAGACGGTAATCGGCGCATTACGTTTGTTAAGCATGATGTTGGGAAGGGGCGTATAACTCTTCGGCTCACCCCAAAAACCTTGTGCAATAGAGAGAAGGTCTTCTGCAGTAGGTTCTGTCCCTACAAAATCGTCTTTAACTTCGTGAATCTGCCGACGTAATTCTAATTCGTATTGTACCTGCTCTTGAGAACGACCATTGACACCTAATAAAACAAACGCGTCATCATTTATGCGATCTAGAAGCGCGAACATGACCGCAATGCGATGTTTGCACCAATAAGAGTCGTTGTCAAGGCATGAACAACTCGTTTTTATGTTTGACAAATTGGCGGACAAAAGTGGTAATGATTCATCAGAAATGATTTCTTTGACTTTGGGATGAAGCTCACCCCTAAACAACGCCTCAGTAATTATAGGGTGTTCGCTAATTTTGTCAAAGAACACATCCCATTGTCTGTCCGTTAAGCCACCAAATTTGAGTTCAACCTGATAATTGGCGCTATTCGACCCCTCAACGGTTGCGCTCACTCGGCAACCATGAGAAAGTAGAATTTTTTTTATATAGCCATTCGCAAAATAGTTCGCCCCGCGCTTTAAGCGTCCTTCATCGTAAACGCTGTTGTAAATAAACCGTAGCCATTTTTCTGCCCACCAATTGATGTGTTTATAATTGTTCATCTGCTAACCTCTCTAGCTTTCTACCAAACGCAATTGAACCAAATCGCGCAGGTCTTCTGTGCTTAGCTCTGTCAACCAATTGTCATCACTACCGATAACTTGTTCAGCCAGTGCCTTTTTACTTTCAATCAGCTCATCAATGCGCTCTTCTAGGGTTCCGGGACAAATGAACTTATGAACCTGAACTGTCCGTTTCTGCCCAATCCGATAGGCGCGGTCGGTTGCCTGATTTTCTACCGATGGATTCCACCAACGGTCAAAGTGAAAAACATGGTTTGCGCGGGTTAAATTTAAGCCCACGCCACCTGCTTTTAAGGAAAGCAAGAACACGCGAGCATCGTCACTTTCTTGGAAACGGTTTAGCATGTTTTCACGCTCCTTAACGGGCGTGCCACCGTGTAACCACAGAGGATCTTCGCCTAAACTTTCCTTAAAATACGTGCGAAGCAACTCCCCCATTTCTGCGAATTGGGTAAAAATGAGAACCTTATCGCCCTCTTGGGTTGACATAATTTCTTCCAGCATCTCGCCCAATCGGTTGAGCTTACCCGACCGCCCCGCCAAAAGACTGCCGTCTTTCAAATAGTGCGCGGGGTGATTACACACTTGCTTTAAGCGCGTTAGCAAAGCCAACACCAATCCGCGCCGTGACATCGCGTCTTTTGTAGAAGCAATTTTCTCAAGCGTGCTTTTGACAATCGCTTCATAGAGTGCCGCTTGCTCCTCTGTCAGAGGGGTATCTATTTTCGTCTCAATTTTATCGGGTAGGTCGTCAATAACCGTTGGGTCTGTTTTAAGACGGCGTAAGATGAACGGGCTAGTGAGCTTGCGTAGCTGTTGTAAGGTTTCTGTGTCTTGATGGCGTTCAATGGGGGTTGAAAACCGCGCACGAAAGTGCCGTTCTGTGCCTAAGTAGCCCGGATTAAGAAAGTTAAAAATCGACCACAACTCTGAAAGGCGATTTTCCACGGGTGTACCTGTAAGTGCTATGCGATAGTCAGTGGTCATTGCCCGCGAGGCTTGTGCTTGCTTTGTGCTACTGTTTTTAATGTTTTGTGCCTCATCCAAAATCATTACAGACCAATTGATTGGGCTTAGTGCCTCGCGGTCGCGTGTTAATAAGGGATAGCTCGTTATAACCACTGCAAACTTTTTTAGATGTTGAGCAAGTTCTTTCTTGGTTGCCCGTTCTTTTCCTTGATGCGTCATTACTTTAAGGGGGGACGCAAATCTTTCTATTTCACGTTTCCAATTGTTCACCACAGAAGTGGGGCATACGACCAGAACAGGTTTCATTTGGGGTGTGTTTTCATACAGATGAAGCAAAAAGGCAATCGCTTGAAGCGTCTTTCCTAAACCCATATCATCCGCTAAACAGGCGCGTAAGCCATAACGATGTAAAAATAACAACCAAGACAATCCGCGCTCTTGGTACGGGCGAAGGGTGGCAGATAAATTCGGTGACGGTGGCACTGTTTCAAGCGTCTTAGTGTCCAAAAGTGACCGCATCACCTGCTTAAACCAGCCTTCGCTTTCGTCAACTTCTATCTCTATGCCATCTTGTGATGGACGACTGTTGAGGGATAGTTGCATGGCTTCACTTAATGAAACGGTTTGTTCGCCAAAGAGTTTCATCCCCGCCTGTAAATGTGACGGGTCAACGACCACCCACTCGCCTTGAAACTTGATGAGTGATTGCTTTAGCGCAACCAATTTATCGTATTCTGCTCGCTCAACGACTTTTCCGCCTAAAAGTACCTCTGTTTTAACGGTCAGCAATTCAGACAGGCTCAAATATCCACTAGGATTTACTGCACTTTGAATCTTGCGACGTGCGCTTGTTTTAAGGATTTCATCGCGCCACCAACGGGGCAGAAAAACCGTCATCCCCGATTCTTTCAACCTAATCGCGGCTTCCTTTAGAAAGTCATACGCTTCTTCTAGCGTTAGTTTCACCTCATGCGGTTCGGGATACGCCAGCGATGCCTTGATGGGAGCAAAATAATCGCCCGCTTTTTGAAGTCCCAACGACAGGAACATTTTTGCTTCTTCGCCGATGTCGCCTAGCGCATTACCCGACCATATCTCTTGTGCGCTTACTAACAGGCTACTTTCGCCTTTAGACTGCAAAAGATAGGATAGCGTCCATAGTTCATCCTCGCCTTGGGGGTCTTCTAAGCGTAATACGAACCGAAACTGTAAATCTTTTAGCCTTTTGTACTGTTGCCACATGATGAAAAGATATTCTGTGTCCGCATTCCACAGTTTGACGAACCCAACTTCGTCAAGTAATGCCACCATCCAAGAACTACCAAGGTAATCGTTGATGGCTCTAATTGATTTTTGTGTCACACTTGAAGCACGTCCGCGCTCTCGGCTTCCCATGGGTTTATCGATAAACGCGAAGTTATAGTATTGGGGTTCTACAAATAAGCGCACCCACTCGTTAAGCAGTTCGTAGGCGATTTTTTCTGCAATTTCATTGCGTGGCAAAGTAAAAATCTGTTGGGGATTAGCGGCAACACATGCCCACGGCATTGTACCCAAAAACGTGACAAACGCTTCATCTTGTTCTGCAAATTCCCATGTCGCAGCAAGAAGCGTGGTACTATTTTGACGGATTGAGGGGAGATAGGCTTGTTTGACGATAATGTTTACAATCTCTAGCATCAGACTTCTAAACCACAATAAGTCACTGCCCAGTGTTATTCGGTTATTGTTCGGTAATTTCCAGAAGAGTGACAGTAGCTCATAAGAATGATACGCCACACAAGACGTTTGCCATTCTTTCAGGCTCAGATTTCCTTTAAATTTTTCATGCGGAGCGCCTCGAATCTCTTGCTCGAGAGAGCGCTGTGGCATACTTTCAAAACTAGCTAACCACAGTTTTTCGGCTTCAGCTTTGTAGGATCCTTGCCACTTCGACATTGTAATATGATTGCTGCTAAAAGGGTGCGATGGCACATTTAACGACTTGCTCCCTTGTCTTTTGCGTAGTTCTTGCTCCTCACCCCACAAGAAAAATAACGATTCTTCAGCATGATAGCTACAATGAAGCACCAACTCGTTCATACAGCCTATTTCCTTTGTCACGTATCATCACTGTATGATACGACATCCCATCACTCTGTGCCATATTCTTTTCAAACAGCGATAAGCACTAGAAGAAATTAACCAAAGGAAGTTTAGCATCTACTGGATAATTGGCGTAAATAACCCGTATCGTGCTTCAGCCTCCAAAATCGCACCCAAAGTAACGCCAAACAGTTTGCCTCATGTTCAGTCGGGGTGAGATAACCCGCCCCGATAAGGGTTTTCTTTGTTGCTACTCCCCCTCAAACCCATGATTTTCAAACTTTAGGGTACGGCTGTTTTCGTTGATAGTGCGGATTGTTGCATCATCAAAGCCCGATGAGCGTTCGGCACTAATTTCTAGTGTAATTTCAACCTGTGTTCCTGTCATGCTGGTAAGGCGTTGAATAATCTCCTCAACAATGGTTGCCATCTCGCGGTTGACGCGCTGTGGGTCTAGGGAGACCGTGCCGTGATAGCGTGTGATTCGTTTGGGTGGGGGTGGCTGTACTGGCGTGTAAGGTCTCTCTTCAGACCCTGTTGATAGACTTGATGATGGCGTTTGTGTGGGGGGTTGCGCCTGACGCAACGCTTCAATCTGCGCTTGCGCGACCTCTTGACGCACAATGACTGCGTTATCATCAAAGTAGACGGATGCACTGTGTCCAAACGTCAGCCCCTTGTATATGCCATCTTGCCCGACCATCGTTGCATAACCGAAAGGTGCATCTGGGCGAGCGACCCCACTATTTACCGACTCTAGCAACACTTCCTCATTATAGAGGCGTGGCAAGTAGCAGTAACGCGCCAAATATTCCCACAACTGCTTTAGCCCCAGATGTGGCTCATTACGCCAAAGATAATGATCCAGTTCAATACGAAGGTTATCGGGTGACCAGCGTTGGATGAGTAGCTCACTTTGGCGTAATTTACGGGCAGCACGGTCATAAAAGCTGTCTTGCCCGTTGATGCGATGCGCCTGATAGTCGATGGGACCGGTGGGTTCGGGTTGTGTGGGGACGATGAGCCATGAATACGCCTCTTGTAAACGCGCCAACAAGGTTTCTTCGGTGCGTTTAAGGGCAGTTACAACCTGCTTGCGCTGTTGGGCATCTAGGTTTAATTGTTCGGCTTCATCGTTAATGGACTTCCATGCCAAATACTCCCGAAGGGACTGTTCCCACGCCTGAATGTTATTGGCATCTGGCGCAATGAATACCAGCATATTACGATACAGGCGGGGCGAATTCCCTCTGTTTTCCAGGACTTCTTTGGCGAATTCTTGCGCGGAGGACAGCGTGCCGTTGCGTTGATGGATATAGTCGGGCGAAATAACGACCACTCGTGTTCGCGATTCATCGGCAACATCAGCCGAATTTTGTGGGGCAATGTGCGCGGCAGCAAAGTCTGATTTATTTAGTTTTTCTGCCCGCAAACGCCGTATCGCTTCCAGATAAATGTCGTCAGAAGGGATGTTTTGCGCTTTGTCTTGTGCAATGCGGTTGACCGTTGGGCGGGTGTCATACCAGTAACGGCTTCCGTCTGAGTATAGATAGGTTAGCTGATTGCTCATTCGGCGTAGCGCGTCGTTAAAAGTTGACAGTTGTTCGCCGGGCTGTGCTGTTGCCAAGCGCACCCGTACTTCTTCAATGCCACGCACGCTTTGCCCTGCCACACTGGGCGCACTCCCCACGAAAATGGCACGGGCAACGCGACGGCTGGCGGTGTACTGCCCCAATGTGGGAATGCTTTTATCTATTTGGTAGGGTTTAGACCCCTCGCCGTCAATGTCGGCATCCATGATGGCGGGCCAGTTCTCTGGTAGATAGCGCAGTATCTCGTTACGCACGGTGTTTGCCCATAGCGGAATTGAAGCGGGCATAATCATCAGCGATTGGTCGTTATCCTGCCATAAGCGATGAATCACGGTTGCCATAAGGCGCAGAACGCCACGGGTGCGCTGAAAGCGGTCTAGTGTAGACCAGTCTTCATAGAGGCGGGCAAATAGTTCGGGGTGAATGGGGTAAGCATCATGCATACGGCGCAGATAATCGCTACCTGATACGCCAGGCGGAAACTCACTACTATTGCTGGCGTACATTTCGCGGAACGCAGACAGTACCGCATCACGGGCGGCGTAATCCATCTCTGATGAAAAGAGTCGGCGACGCACAATTTCAAAGCTCTCTGTTGCGGTGACGGGCTTCCACACCGACTCGATGCGCCCAATGGTCTTGGCGAGGATGTCGAGCGCAGCTTTACCGCCTTCGCCCCCAATTTCGATGTCACTTTCTGGAATAGATACCAGCAACATCGAATCACTAGAACGCTTAACGGCTTCTGTGAGCGATTGAACAAAGGTCATTACGGCATCAAATGAACCAGCGGGCAGGCGTTCACTTACATTGTAGAGGTTACGGGCGAAGGCAACCAATTCATCCACAATAAGGAGCGCGGGACCATATGTTTCTAGCAGTTTAAGAAGGGTATCCGAACCGGGGCTAACCCCTGCGAGGTCTGCCTTTTCTAAAACGTTGTAGGCTTCTAAGCCACCAATTTGATAGGCGATATCGCCCCAAAGGGTGTGCGTGGTGCAGTCGGGATATTGACGCGGTTCGGTGGGGCTAAAGGCAGTACCAACAATCACGGCACGGCGTGCTTCAACGCGGTTATCAACCTCCCCAATGCGCCCAGCGAGCGTTTCGCCACCGGGAATCTCGTTAAAGCTAATTTGCCCGCCCAGAATGTGATACAGTGCCAACATGCTGTGCGTTTTGCCCCCGCCAAAGCTGGTTTGCAGTTGCACCACCGGGTCTCCCCCTTGCCCCGTTAGGCGTTTGATGCCCGTTACCAGCAAATCCATCAAGCCTTCGGTAAGAAAGGTGCGGCGGAAAAACTCTTTCGGGTCACCATATTCAGGGTCGGCTTCACCCCGCACCACTTGAGCGAGGTCGGCGGCAAACTCTGCTTGCATGTAACGCCCACTGGCGACATCGGGATGGGGCTTTACCACCAATCGCCATGGGCGCAAGCCGGGCGCGGTATTGGTGGGGGCTTCGCTGAGTGGGTTGGTTGCCTTCTTAGAGGCTTTTTGTTCTGCGTCAAAGCGTAGGCGTAGCAGTTCTTGTGACGCTTCACGCGCAACCTGTGCCTCTTTGGGTGCGCTGATGGATTGCAATAGACGGGTGGCGGTATCTGCAACGCGATGGGCTTGGTCATTTGTGAACGGGGCTTGATGCGCCCACTCGTTGCGTGCCGTTAGCAATTCGCCCACATAAGAACGCTCGTTATGCCCCAATTTGCTCTTAAACACATCGTTCCAATTGCGAATCATCAGGTTTAGCCAGCCCTGCACGTCAATTAGACTAAGTGCAGTTTCCTCATCGGGCAGATTTGGCGCAGGGTAAGCATTGGTGTTAAGCGTCTTTTCAATTTCTTGTAGATAACGCGAGGCTTTGTAGGTGAATTTGTATTCACGCAAAACAAAAGCACCCAAGCCCGCCTTGAGTGCGTCCATAATTTCGCCAACGCGGTCACGATTTGATTTTGCCATAGTCTATTTATTCCTCTCCATTAGGCGCATGTATGCCATTTCATGCGCCCTTACGATAGCCACTATAATTTTATTATACCTATCCTGCGTTGCCCCTACGAATCCTTAAATAATCGGGGTTGGGTGGTGGCGTCCTCACTTTGCTCTAGTTGGCGCAGACGGGCGGTTTCCTCGCCGATGCCTGCCCAGCTAATGACCAGCGCATTATAATCACGGGCGTGGTCTGACCAGCCTTTGCGCTCACAAATACTGTACAGCCGATACGCCAGATTACGCGCTTCGGCTGCCATATCGGATGGCATTTTAGTCATCAGCATGGCAGAACCCGTTTCGCCGTGCGTGTTTAGCCGTTCAATCAGGTGGTGGGTGGCTTCCCACACGGTTGGGCGTTTATCCTGTTGCGGATTCCACGTGCCGGGGTCGTATTCCTTCCAGTGCAGCAGGCGCACCTTGCCACGCTCGGCGACCACAATCTGCGCGGTTTGTACGCCAGTGACGCTGGTATTTTTCGCGCGCGCCAGCGTGTCCGCTTGCCCAAATTCGGCTTCCTTAAAGCCAAACTGCTCAAACCACGCCACAGCAAAGCGCGTATCGCCGTCAATGTCGCCATCCTGCTCGGCGAGATAGGCATCTAATTCCTGATTGATGATGCCCAGCGCGGTGCGGATGCTCATGGCACTGCCATCGGCTTCCAGCACTTTGCTGGCACGGCTGTAAATTGCCATGCCGGGACCAATGCTTGCCTGCGCGAGGTCTACCGGCGCGATGTTGCCACTTTGCAGGTCTTTAAGCGCGTGCGGCAGATCACGGCGTAGCGCATCAAGGAAGGCGCGGCGGCTGGTGGTAGGCGCATCTTCGGGGCGTGGACGACACACAAGGACGATGGAGGAGGCAAGGGCGTTTGTCCCCGTGCCTACCATACGATTTGCCAGTTCAGTGCGCATGGGCCATGTGCCATTAATCAGGAATCCGGCGCGGATAATGCCCGTCAGCATGGTTTCCCAGCCGGTGGAGACGGCGGCGGATTTTCCCCTCGCCCCTGTTCCCGTGTTTCCCCTCACCCCCGACCCCTCTCCCACACTGCGCGAGGAGGTATCCCCCTCACCCCCTGCCCCTTCTGCCACACTGCGTGAGGAGGTATCCCCCTCACCCCCTGCCCCCTCTCCCACACTGCGTGGGGAGAGGGGAGTCTCAAGTCCCTCTCCTCGTGAGGAACGAACAGTGGGAGAGGGATTTAGGGTGAGGGTCTCTTCATCCTCCTCTGCCTCGCTATCCTGCTGTTTGAAGGCGTAATACACCGTCAACGGATAATCGGGATGGCTAAAACGGCGCATATTGCTGAACGCCTGCACCATGCCATCCTCGAAAAATTGGTTGGCTTTGGCTTTATCGCCATCAAAACGATAGGGGGTAGCCACCAGTTCGGGTTCCTTTGGCACAAGCATCGTGCTAAAAATATCGGGGTAAACGTCGCG
>DAOTTQ010000050.1:0-41772 GCA_034437555.1 Anaerolineae bacterium
CGGTGGCGGTGAAATTATTGCTACCGGCACACCCGAAGAAGTGGCAAACATCGAAGGAAGCTATACAGGCTATTATTTGCGCCCACACCTTGGCATTAAAGAAAGTGTAACGCTGTAACAGATACAACTAAAGTTTGCATTGATTGTAAATTGTCTTGTAGGGGCGATTCGCTGGATCGCCCTTTTTTCATAGTTTGTGATACCACCCCGCACTTAAAAATGTATCACATATTATTTTAGAAGCCATGGGTGACTCCCTGGCTTTGGGTATAAAATCGTCCGAACAACCTTCCCAATCACTGCTTCAGGGAAGGAGAGTTGAAGTACCTCTGCAAAAATTGGCTGAAGGGTAGCTGTTACACTACAAACTCTAGAGTAAAAGCGATGGTCTTTATATGCCATCTGTCCTAGATATTTGACATGTCCTGTGCTGACATACTCAAATAAGTGAAGTTCTTTGTTATTTTTGCCGTGATCTCTGACAGCGAGATTCCCACGATTAAATACCATGTCACCTTCTTGACCTTCACCAGTATAGAGGTAACCTTCCTCTGTCCAACCATCTTTATAACCATATTGCTCGCCTGTTGTGGTTGTGAACAACGTGATGAAGTTATGCTTGGATGGTGTACTGATGCCAGCTTGCATTTGCCCACCGCATTTTTTATGAAGATCATCGCGGCGATTATAGATTTTTTCTTTCTCGAACATTTTACCTCCAATAGATTGTACAGTGGCTTCAGCGTATCATTATACTGTAGGTTCATGGATTGTGCTTTAGATTTGATAAATCTTTCTGATTGTGTCTCGGACGACTTTATCCCTATTGAAATTACAACTCAGGGGATCTCTTGATAACTCGCGCTCACTCTCGCAAGCCCCCCATCCCCCTACGCCTTGCCCTCACACCCTACGCAATCTAGCACCCTCTTGCTATAGTAAGCCTGTTTTGGTACACCCAATGAAACAAGGGGCAACACATGCAAGGTTTGAAATTTATAAGGGGCATATTTTTTGTGCTGGTGTTTTTTGTGCTGGGGGCATGCTTGCCCACTTCTAATGAGAATGGCGCAGGCGCACCCCAACCCCTCTTTAGCTTAAATATGAACACCCCAGAGGAAATTGCCCGTAGCTTTTTAGATGCGTGGGCGGTGAACTCTGTTGAAGCGATGTATGGCTTGCTGAGTTCCGAAGCCAAAGAACGCTATTCGTATACCGACTTTGAGGCGCGTTATCTGCAAGTGCATAGCGCAATCGACTATCAAACGCTAACGTATCGCGTGCAAAACATCACGCTACAGGGCAATAGCGCACGGCTTATTTATGATGTTACCCTGCAAACAGGGGGCTTTGGCGAAGTGACCGACCCCAACCGCACCATGCGCCTTACCAACAATGGGGCGAGGTGGGGCGTGGCGTGGTCATCGATGGATATTTTGGATGGTTTGGCGGGCGAGGTGCGCCTACAAGTTGACCGCACGCTACCCCAACGCGCCAACATCTATGACCGCAACGGCGCAGCGATGGTTGAACAAGGTGGCACGATTCGCTGGCTGGCAGTGATTAAGCAAGACATGAACAATGTAGACAACTGCATCACGCTATTAACGCGCCTGATGATTCGCAGTCGCCGTGAGATGCAACGCCTGTTTGATGGCTATAACGCCGATACGTGGTTTCATGTGGGCGAAATAGACCCCGACGTTTACAACGCCAACCTAAATGACATTAACGCCAACTGTGCTATAGACAATACAAGCGCGGGCTTTAATAAGACGGGTGAATATACCTCTCGGCGGTATGTGGGAGTGGGCGCAGCGACGCACGTCACGGGCTATATTGGGCGCGTACCCGCCGACCAACTGGGCATTTGGCAGGGGCGCGGATTTACAGAAACCGACCTTGTAGGCTTGATGGGCATTGAGAACAGCTATAACGCCCAGCTTGCAGGAAGACCCAATCGTACACTACGCATTGTTGAAAGTGGCGGCGCGGTACTCCGTGAGCTAGGCGCATCCAGTGGGAGCGAAAGCGTCCCCGTACAACTGACAATAGACTTGGGGCTACAACTGGTTACTGCACGCGCCGTTAACGATGCTCACAACTACGCCATCAACAATTGGGGGAGCGTGGCAACAGGCACAGGCGCGGTAGTGATGGATGCCAAAACAGGCGCAATTTTAGCGTTGTTTAGCTATCCCACATTTGACCCTAGCCTCTTTAACCCCAATAATTCTTACACAGACCCCACGCCATTTATTGCTGCGCTTACCAGTGATAGACGGTCTCCGTTGTCCAATAAAGCGGTGCAAGAGCAATACACGCCAGGCTCGGTATATAAAATCATGACCACAGTGGCGGTTGCAGATTCTGGCACGTGGTCACCCACAGAAATTTTTGATTGTGCGCTAGAGTGGCGTGGGCAAGAACGCTTTGGCGATGCGCTCTTAGTACGGCAAGATTGGCGCGTGGTAGACCAATTGCCCGCTGCGGGTGAAATTACCATGCCCCAAGCCCTGACCACATCATGCAACCCTTTCTTTTGGGAAACAGGCGCACTGATGTTTAGACAAAACCCGAATATGCTGGTGGACTATAGCGAAGATTTGGGCTTTGGGGGACGGATGGGCTTTAACGCACTCTCGCCCGAAGCTGGGGGCAACCTTGCCGCCCCCCGTGAAGTAACGCAAGCCATTAACAACGCCATCGGGCAGGGTGATGTGCAAGTGACGGTACTACAAATGGCGCGTGCCGTAGCGACAATTGCCAATGGTGGCACGTTGTATCAGCCGTATATTGTGCAACAGGTGGGGGGTATTGATGGCACAGCCCTTCAAGAGACTTTTGCCCCCCGTGAAGTTAGCAAACTTGACCTTAATCCGTTGGTGTATGACGTGGTAAAACAAGGGATGTGCGGTGTTACAACAGATGAACGGCTAGGGACAGCCTATCTTGCGTTTGGTAATGCGCCCTATAGCACTTGTGCCAAAACCGGCACAGCACAAGCAGGTGTGGTGGGCAGTGGCGTTGCACCGCATGGCTGGTACGTGACGTATGCGCCCGCCGATGACCCGCAAATTGTGATAGCCATTGTTACCACCAATAGCCGTGAAGGTTCAGAAGTCTCTGCGCCAATGGCTCGGCGGATTTTGGACTATTATTTTGGTGTGCCAGAAGCTCCCTTCCCATCTTGGTGGGAAAGCGAGTATATTCCTGTGGCAGAACCCGCAGGCTTAAACGGTTAGGAGCGCATCATGAAACTGTCGCCCTTACAAGCCCTGCGCCTTGCGATGCAAATGCGTTGGAAAGCGTGGAATGAGCTAGAACGGCTGGCACTAACGCCTCTAGCGTGGGCGATGTGGCGCACCAACGGCGTAACGATTGCGAAGGGGTGGGCGTGCTACGGCTTGCCCATCCTGCAAAAGCACACCCAAAGCACGCTGATGATTGGTGAAAACGCAAACTTTCGCTCCACGGTAAGAAGCAATCCGCTAGGGGCAAATCATCCGTGTGTGCTTAGTACGCGCACGCCCCACGCCACGCTGATTATTGGGGATGGCTTTGGCATGACGGGCGGAAGCATTGTGTGTGAGGAGCGCGTAACCATTGGGCATCATGTGACGATGGGCGCAAACAGCATCATCACCGACACCGATTTTCATCCCCTAGACCCCGACCAACGGCGCGATAGCCCACAAGAGGGCGCAACCAAGCCTGTTGTGATAGAAGATGATGTTTTTATTGGCATGAACGCCCTCATCTTAAAGGGCGTAAGGCTAGGCAAGGGCTGTGTGGTGGGCGCAGGGAGCGTGGTTACCCGTGATGTGCCACCGTATCAGGTCGTTGGGGGCAACCCCGCCCGTATCATCAAAGCCTTATCAGAACGCGCTGTATCAGAAAGGTAATGCCCATGCAAGCTGTTAAGCCCGCCGTGATGAGTGACGCATTTCAGCAAAAAATCGTGCGCTTATTGCGCCATCGTGGAGTGTGGGGCGTGATTGCGCTCTTGATAGTGGTGCGCGTGGTGGCGTTGGTCATCCTTGCGCCCACCCTGGACTTTAACCGCGAAGGCAACGCCATCCACGGCAGTGAGGCTTATGATGCTTACGCGCAAAATTTGCTGGCAAGTGGGGTATATGGGCGCACACTTGGCGAGCCAGATGCTCAAATTCCGCCCCTCTATAGCTACGCGCTGGCGTTGGTGTATGGGCTGTTTGGGCGAAACTTTATTGTGGTGGGCGCGTTTCACATCTTACTCGATGTGCTATCCGCGATCTTGCTCATTGACATTGCACGCCGTTTGTTTAGAGAACAGGGTGGGCTGTGGATTGGGCTATTGGCGGGCGTATTTTTTGCGTGCTATCCGTACTTGGTGTTCCAAAATTTAACGGTGGTGGATACACCCTTTTGGATAACGCTCTTACACCTGTTCGTTTGGCTGATGATACGCCTACGCGAAGAAGCGCGTTTTAGCCGTCAGGCTTGGGTGTGGAGTATTTTGGGTGGGCTAGTGCTAGGGATTGCTACCCTCACGCGCCCTATTACGCCCCCGTTAGCGTTGTTTGTGGCGTTGTGGTTTTTGTTTCGGCTGTCGTTTTGGCAAAGCGTGTTCCGCTTGTTGCCTGTCGCCCTTATCAGCATGCTTTGTGTGGGCGTGTGGATTGCCCGCAATTGGATGGTGTTTGGGGCGTTTATCCCCATGACCACTACCAGCGGCTCAAATTTTTGGCAGGGCAACAGTGAGTGGGTGATTCCTGTATTCACCGCAGGCTATGATGTGCAATGGACAGCCCCCGAAGAACGCCCCTCGATTAACGATAAAGAGGCGAATAGTGTGTTTATGGGGCTTGCCACGCAGTTCTTAAGCGAAAATACGAACCTCATCCCAGAATTGCTGTGGGTAAAATTTACTGTGTTGTGGAATCCCAACATTACGCCCTACTATAACCCGCGCGAAAACGAACAATGGGAACTAGACGAAAACGGGCAGTTACGCATCATTCAAGCCGAAAGTAGCATTACGGGCGTTACAAACGCGAATGTCTCCTATAACGATTCGCCCCTAGACACGATAGGTCGTCCGTTGCACCTCGTCTATTTTGGCACGCTGTTATTGCTGGCAACGGTGGGCTTGTTTTGGTCGTTTAGGCATTGGCGCGAGGCTTCGTTGCTGTGGTTTGTGCAAATCAGCATGACGTTTATGTACATGACGTTTCATCCGTCTACGCGCTATCGCTCGCCGAGTGACCCGTTGCTGTTTATCCTAAGCGCAATGGTCATCGTGTGGGCGTGGCAACGCTGGCAAGCCAATCGGCGAAGGATACTATAGCCCATGCGCGTACTGATGTTATCTAAGGCGTGTATTGTGGGCATTTATCAGCGCAAGCTAGAACACATTGCCCAGGAAGGGGTGACGTTGCGCGTGCTAGTGCCACCCAGCTGGCGCGATGAGCGCGGTGTGCAAGCCCTAGAGCGCGTTTATACAGCGGGCTATGACCTCATCGAAACACCGATTTGGCTAAATGGCAATTTCCATTTGCACTGTTACCCACACTTAGGGCGTGAGATACGCCAGTTTAAGCCCGACATCGTGCATATTGATGAAGAACCCTATAACCTTGCAACGTGGCAATCCCTGTTTTTTGCCCAACGAGTAAAAGCAAAAACGCTGTTCTTTAGCTGGCAAAATATCTTACGGCGTTATCCGCCCCCGTTTTCGTGGGGTGAGGAATGGGTGATACGCCACAGTGATTATGCCCTGATGGGAACGGACAGCGCAGGCGAGGTGTGGCGTGACAAAGGCTACACGGGCAAGATGAAAACCATTCCCCAGTTTGGCACAGACACAGACCTCTTTAAGCCATTGGATGCCCCCACGCAAGACCACCCCTTCACGATAGGCTATATTGGGCGCATGGTAGAAGAAAAGGGCGTGTTGCTTTTGCTACAAGCCGTTAGCCGTTTACAGGGTGAGTGGCACTTACGGCTGGTGGGGGGGGGCGATATGTTGCCACAGCTTTATGCCGAAGTAGAACGCCTGAACATCGCCGAGCGTGTAAGCTTTATCGGGCAAATGCCCAGCACACAAGTGATTCATGAGTATCACAAGCTGGATGTGTTGGTCTTGCCTTCGCTCACCCGTCCCAATTGGAAAGAGCAGTTTGGGCGCGTTTTAGTAGAAGCGATGGCGTGTGAATTGCCCGTGATAGGCAGTGATAGCGGGGCAATTCCGTCTGTAGTGGGGGAGGGTGGCGTGATTGTGCCAGAGGGGGACTTGGACGCGCTCTATGACGCACTGGCGCATTGGCAAGCCCACCCCCAAGCCCGCGCCGAAGTAGGCAAGCGTGGGCGCGTGCGCGTGCTTTCGCACTTTACCCATGCCCAAATTGCCCGTGATACGGTGGCGGTATATCGCCAGATGATTGAGGGTATCAGAGATACCTCATCGCGCTCTCTAAAAATTGGAGAAGGAACATAAAAAAAGAACCCACTCTCCTGCACGCTTCGCTAGGAGAGGGGGCAAAAAGGGTGAGGCTGCGCCCCTACTACCAATTGCTAAAGTTATATTTGTTGGCGGTTTGCTCTAAAATTTGCGATGCCATTTGGTAAACGGGCAGGGTGGCTTCGGTTTGTTCGCCATGCCTTTTGTCTAGCAAGGGGCGCATAGACATGATAATCTCTTGCGATTTTTCGCCCTTCATCATCACGCCATCCACTAAGGCAAACGCACCCATCATGAGGGGCATATAGAGCAAGTCAAACGTAAGTTTTTTGGTGTTGATGGCTTCTAGCACTTGGTCAATATACAGGTTGCGTTCTTCTAGTGTACCCACTTCCATACTGAGGATGGCTTCTACACGCTCAAAGCTATGCAACATGGCATCACGCAGGAGAGCATCATAAGCAAAGTGTGCCACCGTTTTAATCGGAAACTGCAGGGTGCGCTCATCACGGTTAAACAGGCGTATCATCTCGGCAGCCCAACGTGGCAAAGAGATGCGCTTGTTGTTGCGAATGAGTTTGCCATCGGCATCAAAGTATTGCTTTAGGCTATACGCTTCGCCCACCAAGTACAGCATATCTTTTTCACGCGGATTGGCATATTCCAAAATGAGCGTCAGCAGGCGTGTAATCACGTCAATTTCTTCGGGCAATAGGCGATAGCCCACATTAGCAAAACGCGCTTCGGTGTACTCTTTAACAACGGGGAAGATGTTGGGGCGCGTAAAATTAGGAATGACCTGTTTTGCCAGTACACCAGAGAAACGATGAAGCAAGAAGGTTTCGTCCCAGTAGTCGCCCGTTGTCCAAAGGTTTGTCCATGAGGGCTGTAAATCGGCAAAAGAACCCACCTTGCCACTCATAATCGTAAGGGTGGCGGTGATGCTATTTCCGCTTGAAGTGGCTTGCCACGCCGATTTTTTAAGCGTGTTGATGAGTTCACGGTTCTTTTCTGGCAACAGTTCTTCTACGACAGCACCGCCCCCTGTGATTAAGCGGATACGATTGGGCTTTTCTTTGCTGGTGGGCGTTACTTTAATCTCAATGCCTACTTTGTAATCTGCGCTTACGGCAGTATCGGGCAGGGTAGACAAGGGCAACGTTACCAAGCCCACAGCAGCGTTTTCTAGTGTCACAATTAGGCGTTCTGCTTTGGTGATAAAACGACCCTTTTGCTTTTTTGCATCCACTTGGGGCAAAGTAAGGGTGGCGGTAATTTCAACGGTGGCATCGCTGGCGTTTTGTAGCAAAAGAAGCATTTCTAGGGGTTTGCCTGCCATCACCACACGCGGACGGAGTGCCGTAGCCACCTGTAGCACGCCGATATTGGCACGCACGTTATTAGTGATATAGCCCAGAATATCGGGGTAGTTGTCTAATGAGGCATAAACATTTTCACTCATAAGGTTTGCCTTTTTAACTTCTTAAATAGCTTGCGCCGTTTACGTCAATAATGGTTCCTGTGGTAAATTCTGCGCCGTCCGAAGCCAAGAACAGCACCGCATACGCCACTTCATCCACTGTTGCCACGCGCTTAAGCGGGCTTTGGTTGCGGATTTCGTCACCGCCTACACCGCGCAAATGTTCTTCTGCCATTTCGGTTTCTACCCAACCGGGCGCAACCGTACCGACAAAGATTTTGTGGGGGGCAAGGGCTTTGGCAAGTGATTGCCCCATGGCGTTCATGCCTGCTTTGCTTGCGCCATACGCAGGGCTATCGGGTTCACCCCTAAACGCACCGCGTGATGACACATTCACAATGCGCCCACCACCGCGCCTCATCATGTACTGTGAAGCACAATAGGCTAAATTAGCTGCACCTGTAAGGTTGGTGGCGATGATGCGCGTCCAAATGTCTTGCCATTCGGTATAGGTGACTTTGTCGGGCGCACATTCTTCATAAATGCCTGCGTTATTGACGACAATATCAATTTTGCCCGCCTTTTGCACCACCACATCCACCATACGGCGTGCTTCTTCGGGTTGGCTTACGTCCCCTTGTAGCAAGAAGTGCGCGTCACCCTCTAGCAATTCTAGCGTTTCGTTTGCCATATCTACGTTTCGCACATAATTCACGGCAACAATTGCGCCAGCGCGGGCAAACTGTACGGCACATGCCCGCCCAATACCGCGTGATGCGCCTGTAATGAGTACCACTTTGTTAGTAAAGTCCATCATGATTACACCTTAAAATTGCCGTTATAGCGTATGACACGGCGCGTATAGTTATAAACAAATTTCTTTAGGCGTTCTTCCATTGTTTCCCATGGGTCACTTTGTAGCAGGTGGCGGATGTTTGCCAGGTCGTCCGTAATAAATTCGATTTGGCGTTCGGGATATTCTCCGTGAACCACTTGCCATGCGTTCTGTAAATACAGGTGCATTTCTTGAAGCGCGGGCGTAAACTCTCGTATGATGTAATTAAAGTAGGTGTCTTGGGTATGGGGGTGAACATCATACCGAAGCAGAAGCGTGTATTGTGGCACAATCCTAATGGGGCGCATGGGCATTTCCCTGATGAAAACCATTGATTTAAGGCTAATGTAGCACAAAACGCCCTAGTTTGCATGGGTGTGTCGGGGTGTGTGTAGGGTCTCTTTGTGGGTTTAGTGAATTGCATCCATCGGCAACCTTTGCTATAGTCTATCATCAGTGAGAAAGTGCTTACGAATAAGGGGACACCATGCGCGACATTCAACGGCGGATTGAGCAATTGCGCCAGCAATTACAAGCCCTCAACGACCCTTCACAATTGCCCGCCCTAGAAAGTGGGGCGCGTGAACTTTTGGGGGATGCAAAGAACACCTCTTTAGAAGGCGCAGCCCAAGCCCTCTTTGCTGATATTGCGCGTTTAGTCGCTAACCCCGCCTCGATTACCATGAACCCCGCTACACGGGGCATTGTGCGCCGTGCGCGGATTCGCATTGAAATGGCGGGCGATACCGATGATATTGATGAAGCCATCGACATTTTAACGCAAGCCTTAAACGAAAACCCGAACGACGGTGAGGTGATTGCGCTCTTACAACAAGCCGCCCAACACAACGCCACCGCCGCCCATCGCGTTAGTGACCTGTTTAACCAATACGGGGTAAACGCCAAAGTCATTCCGCCTAGCAAGCCCGAACCGCCCACACGCCAAACCAATACCCTGCCACGTGCGATGCCAAAACCCAAATTTGATGACGATGATGCTTCTGCGTATGAAGAACCGCGTGGCACCTATTATGACTTTGACGACATGATGTCATTGTTGACCGAACACTATTACGCAGGCGACTATCAGCAAACCATTGATGTGGCAAACCGCATCCTTAGCAAAGACCCTAGCAATCCTACCGCCCAAGATTATCGCCAAAAAGCCGAAGATAACCTGATACGGGGTATTGTTCCCGACCACCGCATCCCATTTGAGGCGCGTGTAAGCTACAACCGCGCTAACTCGTTGGTGCGGGCGGGCAACTATGACGAAGCCAGCAAGCTGTATCGTGAAGCGCGACAAGCCGCCGAACGCGATGGCGTTTTAAGCTGGAAAGATGTAGAGCAAGCTCTGCTGGATATCCAAGACCTTGCGCTTGCCCGTGAGCTATTGAATGAGGGTGATAGGCTAATGGCGGTGGACAACTGGACAGAAGCCCTGCGTAAGTATGAGGGGGCGTTGCGCGTTGTCCCTAATGACCCCCAAGCTGAAGAACGCGTGGCGGTGGTGCGTAAAGTTCAGCAAGATGCCGACCAAGTGGGCGTAAAGCTGAATATGTTAGGCGGTACACTGGATGACCAAGTAACGCAATTACAGGCGGTACGCGCTACATTGGCACAAGTGCGCCAATTGCTCCCCACCAGCCAACGCCTTGCTAATTTACAACGTGACGCAGATGCCAAGCTAAACGGCGTAAAAACCCAGCTTAATGACCAAGCTCGTGCCGCTCTTAACCGCGTGAAAAGCGCAACCGCACTAGAAGACCGCTTGATGCTAACGAATGAGGCGTTGCGCTTGATGGACTTTGCCATCCAGCTAGACCCCAGTGACAACAGTACATCCGACCTGATGATGGAAGCCCGTGCCGCCAGTGGGGATATGGCACGCGCCCGACAAGTGATAGAACGGGCAGCATCACTGATTGCTCAAAATTTTGATAGTGAGCTATCACAGGCACGCACGATGCTGGCAGGGCTGGCAGACTATGCCCAAGATGAACGCTATCGCATGGTGGTGAATGACCTGTTTTCGCGGTATATGGAACGCGCCGAATTTGCTCTTTTAGAGGGGGACATGATTACCGCACAAAGCTGGCTCGATTCGATGCGTGATGAGCCGTTTAGGATTTTGGGCAGGCGCACCGAGATGTTCCGTTTAGAAACAGGCATCCGCGCTCGGCGCAACCGTAGCCGTGTCATTTTGGGGGGTTTCTTCTTGCTGTTTATTATTGGGCTGGGTATTGTGGCATTGTTCACGCGCCCGCAATGGGAAGCCGCGCTTTTCCCATCGGCTACGCCCACTAGCACCGCCACAGAAACGCCTAGTGTAACGCCCACCGCCAGTGATACGCCTATGCCCAGCGAAACGCCTACCATTACGCCCACGCTTACGCCAAGCCTAACGCCCACAGCCACGCTAACCCCCACGTGGACATGGACACCGTCGCCCTCATGGACACCCTCATGGACACCCACCGCGTCGCTAACGCCAACGCACACCAACACGCCGACAGAGACGTACACGCCGTCACCATCGCCCACAGAAACCGCCACGCCCACCGAAACGCTTACGCCAAGCATTACGCCCACGCCGCCCGAACTGTGCCGTTTGATTGTGCTAGGGGCGCAGGGCATCTTTTTGAGAGAAGAACCCACGCCCGTAAGTAATAGTATTGTGGTGCTTAATGTGGGGCAAACGATGGACGCGCTGGAGCGCACCCAACAACGGGGTATTGCTTCGGGGCCCATTTGGTATCGCGTGCGCGTTAATTTATCAGACCGCCAAGTTGAGGGGTGGGTACGTGCCGACCTTGTACAAGAAATTACCACTTGCCCACCTTTACCTAGCTAAACACACAAGGACAAAAAGAAACGTATGTTTATCACGTTTGAAGGCATTGATGGCTCTGGCAAATCCACACAATCAAAAGCCCTCGCTTCTAAACTTAGGGAGCAGGGCTATCGTATTTTGCTAACCCGTGAGCCGGGCGGAACGGATATTGGCGAGCAAGTGCGAAATATTGTGGTAGAAAACCACGACAACACTGCCATGATACCCCAAACCGAATTGCTCTTGTTTTGTGCGTCACGGGCGCAATTGGTGGGCGAAGTGATTGTGCCATTTTTGCAAGACGGGGGCATTGTCATTTGTGACCGCTACGCCGATTCCACACTGGCATATCAGGGCTACGGGCATGGCTTGCCGCTAGATGCACTACGCCACATTTTGCACTTTGCCACGCAAGGGCTTACCCCCGATGTGACGGTGTACCTAGACCTAGACCCGCGCATTGGGCTAGAACGCCGTCAAAAGGGGCGGCTGATGATGATGGAAGAATGGAACAGGCTGGACGATATGGAACTGGCATTTCATCAGCGCGTGTATGGGGGCTACCAAGCTCTTATTGCCCAAAACCCTAACCGTTGGCTGGTTGTCCCTGCCGACCCCGAAGCCAGCATTGTAGAAAAGCACATTCTAAAAGCACTAAAGCCCGTACTACCTAAAAAGCCTAGCACCAAGAAACCCACCAAAAAGAAAGGGCAGTAGCCCCATCATGATGAACTTTCTTAAACGCATCTTTAGCAATGCGCCCTCTGTTAAGACGCGCCATTATACGGTTTATGTGCAACCCAAGATGTGCCGTGAAGTGTTGGCGGTACGCATTGACACCATGAACGAATTATCACGCACCGATGACGACAACGGCTTTTATGTGCGTAAGATTGCGCGTGGAACGCGTTGCCCGTTTCCTGTAGAAGTAGAAGTGTGGTTTACCAGTGGGCTAAACGTTACCAATAAGACCATCACGGATGGCACAGAAAGCACTCAAGAAGCCTACGAAGCATTTATTGGAGAAGGATAAACCTTATGCTCCCCCCCTCCCAAAACGCTCAAGTGCGTGCCTCGCGCTTATCACGAGTATTCCAAATGAACCCCGTTACCGTAAAAGAACTGCGTGGCAGAATGAGGGGCGTGCGCTCTTTTGCTGTGATTGGCGTTTTTCTGGCGTTGCTTGGGGCGTTTACTGTGCTGTTATATCTGCTATCACTGTCGCAATTGGCAGGCACAAGCGTTGTAGAAGCGGGGCAGTTGGGGCGGGGCGTATTTAGAGGCGTGATGGGGCTAGAACTGGTTCTCGTTATCCTCATTGTGCCGTCATTAACGGCGGGCGCAATTACCAACGAGAAAGAACGCCAAACGTATGACTTGCTTAGTACAACCTTGCTTTCGGGGGGGGCGTTGCTCATGGGCAAGCTGTGGTCGGCGTTGGGCTATACCAGCTTGCTCATTTTGGCAGCCATTCCTTTACAAAGTATCGCGTTCTTATTTGGGGGTGTTAGCCTAACGGATGTAGCCATTGGCGTGGTGGGTTTGTTGGCAACTGCGCTTCTTTTAGCCTCACTAGGAATTGCCATTAGTGCCAGTACCTCACGCACCCTCACCGCCACTGTGCGCGTGTATGGCGCAACACTATTTTTAATTGTGGGCGTACCGTTTTTGGCGTATATCGTGAATGGCGCACTAGGTGAGCCTGTGTTTACCACGCTCTCATCGTATGGGGCGTATGGCAACGCGCTTCAGGGTGTTAGGGCGTTTGATGTGCCTGTGGACTATGAAACGGTTGCCATTACCGCCGATTTAGTGGTGAGTGGTCTCAATCCCCTCTTAGCCGCACTCTATACCCAAGAAGCCCTCACCCTGCACGAACAAGCCTTCTCGTTTGAAGTGCAATTGGTTAGCAGTGGCGAGAACTTTAGGGTGCTGGTGGCGTGGGTGGTGATGGTGATAGGCTATTTGGTCGCGTCTGTGGCAATGGTGACGTGGGCAATTTGGCGTGTGGGGCGCGATAACGGATAGCCTTCTTCTTTCTTCTCTCCCCTATTCACCCAGCATCAGGCGTACTTCCTCTTCTAGCCACGTCAGCCGATGTACTACGGCTTTTAGGGCATCCGCTGGGGGCAAGCCCTCTAGCACAAGAGGCACATCAAACGCTTGGCGGGCTTGCTTTAGGGCGTGGCGTTGTGCTATCTGTTTAGATTGTTCGGGCGTAAGCTGGGTTTCATCGTGTGTCTTTAGCAAGGCTTCGACAAGCACGATTTCTTCGGGGGTGGCGGTATCCTCTAGGTGTGCCGTTACTGCCCCATTACCCAATGACAAACCGCGCCATATTGCCCCCAACGCCCGCTTGCCCTCTGCGTCTAGTGCCATAATGTTGACTGTATCGCGTTTTACCAAGACCTGTTTCATTAGCTCACCTCTCTTACCCAAAATTGTGAACGGACGTTATAGGGCGTTGTACCGCCAGAACGTAGTGACATGGGGTATTGAAGCACTCTCCATTGGAGCTTAAACGTATGTGTGCCAGCGGATAAGCCCGTTACCAAGAGCGTAAACGCAAACGTTCCCGTTTGAATGGTCAGCCCGCTACCGTTTTTAGAGGCAACCATGATAACCCCTTCGTCACCGCCACGCCGTACCCCATTCACCGCCACATCAAAATAGACGGCGTTCTCTTGTGTGTTGGGCGCATAAATTGCGCCAAAGAAGCTCACTAGCACATCACCGCCGTTTGTGTTTAGCGTGAGTGCTAGTTTCACGTTGTCCACGTCTACAAACGTCAGGCTAGAGGTGCTGTAATCAGTGGTTTCGGTTAGCGTATAGTGGGCGGTGGCAGGCGTGTCCACGCGCCCCTTGAGATAGTTCAGGTTATCGCGCACCTGTTCGTTAAGGTCGCTTTCTGTCACCAATTGGTCTACCAACCACGTGATAGGAGTATTCCATGTCATGATGTGTTGCTCCTTTAGTATAAGAGACGGGTTTCTGTGCCGAGTGCGTGATTGCCCAATTGCCAATACCGCCGTGTGTTCGCCTTCTCTAGCGTCCATGTGGCGTGGTGGCGTGTGCCTGTGTGGGTGACGTGGTGTTCTTCACCCACCACCCAATAATCAGCCTGGTGGGCGGGATACGCCGAGAGAACGCGCACCGTATCCAAGAGCGTAACGTTAAGGATGGCGTGCGCATGTTGCCTTGCCGAGAGCGTAACACGCTTGGCAGTCGTTTGGGCGGTATCGTGTCGCCCAAGCGTATAGCGTGCCATTGCATCGGCTTTTTCGGGGGTGTTTAGCGGTGAATGATGCTCCACTCGTTCACGTGCGCCATACATGGCACGCGTGTTCAGGTTATCAATGCTCACAGTTTGGGCATCGTGCGCGGTGAGGGGCGTGCCACGTACGTAAGCATCACGCACATACACGGTTTGGTTTAGCCCATTGCGAATACTAAACACACAGCCACTTAGCGATACTTCGGAAAGCCACACCGTAAAGCCATCCTTTAGCGTGATACCCGTTCCCTGTGCGTGCGTGTTAACAGTAAAGTCTTGGGGGGCTTGAGGCGGTATAACAGTCACTGCCCCTTGTGGACGGTCTTGGTCATCGCGCCACGTTAAACGAATGTGCCTAACAGATTGTGGCGCACACGCTAGGCTAGTATCGGCGTGCCATAAAATGCTATTGGGTGCGCCAATGAGGCGGGGCAAATAGCGCACACTCACACGGCTGAGGGCGTTTTCGTGGGCAACTAAGAGAGCTTCATAGTCATTATCCAGCGTGGCAATCGGCGGCGCGTTGATGGCGTGGTGGCGATTATACAACGTAAACACCCCTTCACGGCTGATAAAGAAACGCCCTGCTTCGGCGTTGACCACTTCGGCTATGGCATCACGGGCGCGGATGCCCTCTCCCCACGTATCGCCTACCACAGAAAAAGCCGTCTTGCCCGTTTGTAGGCTCATGGGGGGCAATAGCAAAAGGCGCGTTAGTGTCCCTAGTTCACCCCGCCCGACTCTGCCCAATTGCCAGCGTTCTGCACGCGGTACAGGGCGCAATGGCACGCCTAAAAGTACCGTTTGTACAACCTCATCGGCGCGTTGCTCAAACGCCATCGGCAAGCGCACGCGCCACGTCTCTAGTTCTGTGAGGGCATCCTGTGCCATAAGGAGCGTTTCTCGGCTTGCCCTACTGCCGACAACGGGTTGTAATCCCGTGATTTGCCCCGTAAACATCACCCGTTCTATAGTGCCATCGTGGGCGTAAATGCGAAGGCGTTTGCCGATGAGGGCGGGTGTATAGGCTTGTGTGCGGTCTATCAGGCGCACCTTTGCCCATGACGGTGAGGCTACGCGCTCATCATGGCTTGTTGTGCCTAATTGCCAATGTAGCTCTAGGGCATCATGGATGAGGCTGCTGCTAAAGCTATTGTCATCGGCGTGGTCTATTCGTAGGTCAAATGTGGTCATGTTTGCCTCTTTTCTGCTATAGCCCTATCAGCCATGTATGCCGAAACACACACCCATAAAACGCGCCTTCGCCCCACGCCAGCACTTTGCACTCTAGCGTTACTTTGGCAGGCTCTAGCAATGCGCCTCCTAGCAACGGGTCATCTTTTAGCGCAATCAGATAAGCATCCGTCAGCGTGATGAGGGTGGGCAAATGGGCGCGAAGCCCCACGCCCTGCGACACGGGCGCAACCAAAAGCCAATGCGAGGTGGTGAATTGCACGGTTTTTGCGCCATTCTCAAACGCGCTCATTACAAAGCCTTGTCCCCGTTCTTGAAAAATGCCCTGTTCGGTATCCAGGGGCATCACCAGCAAACACGGCAATTGCGCCCGTGAGAGTTGGTTGGGCAGAGCTTCTATACCAAAGTGGTGCGCCACGCCCGTAACGGGTAACGCCCCCAACGCTTCTAAAGCCAGTGTAATGCTCATATATCCGTCCTCACTTTCTTAAACTATGGGTTAAAATAGAAAAAATGAAGGGAGGTTATCACGATGACACTTGAACAGCTTATCAGCGAAGCCGAACAACTCCCCTTAACAGAACGGTGGCGTTTGGTCAACCGAGTGCTACAGTCCTTAGAGAAAGTACAGTTTGAGGATACTCCTGAACAAGACTGGTACACTTTTCTAAAGGAAACGTTTGGTAGCCTCGCCCAAACACCCATTCAGCGATGGGACACCTAAACTAGCACTTTCTTAAAGCGGTGCGTGAGCGTTAATAGAGCAACAGGCAGTGGGTCTTGGGGGGCATCGGGTTCTTTGAATTGCCACGTTGCCCACATCAAGCACGCTTGCACAAGGTCATTGGGTGGCGCGTAGCACAAAATAGGCGTGCCTGCGTCATGCGCTGTGGCTTCTGTGCCTCTTGCCCCACGCGATAACGTGAGAACATTCGTTGTCGTGTTTACCCCTATCACCTGTACAAATTCATTCTGTAGCCGTAACAACTGCCCCACCTGAAAACGTGGCGTGGTTTGGTCGTTGGGCGCGTCGGCATCGTTGATGCTTGCGGATAAGCTCTCTGTACCAAGCGTTGCTAAAAGTGTGTCGCCTGTGCTTTGCCATGCGGTGTCGGTGTCATCGTGCCAGCCCCACACCCCCGTTATCCAAATGGCTTCTTGGTGCAAAAGATGCGCCATAAACGCCTCACCATTTGCCAAGACCAGCGTGCCATCACGCCCCCGCCGTAGGTTCTCTGGCGCGATGGTTATATCATCCCCATGCGTTGCGCCCTCTAACGAAAGCAAATCTTCCAAGAGCGACAGTGTGCGCCTATCACGGGGCAAGGGGTGCGCGATAGTGGCGCGGTATGGCAAAAAGGCGCGGTTACAAGTGCGCTCTAGGGTTTTGGTACTGGCGATGAGGGCTTGGAGTAAACGCCCATCATGGACGGTATCACTTTGGGCAATACCTAGATGAGCTTTAAGTGCGTAAAGTGTGGCGAGTGTGTGCATGGTGTATTCTCCTTGATGGGACTATGTGAGCGTGCAAAAAGTGGTACTATAGAGGCGATAAAAATCAACCAACCGCAAAAAAATAAGGACTTCATCATGAAAAAAGCCTTGCTTGTTATTGTTATGTTGTGGAGTGTAATGCTGGTGAGTGTGGCGCAAACGCCCCAAACCCCCGATGAGATTTGTGCGGGTGCATCTAACGATGAGCCAGAAACCCGTAGCTACAGCCAGCCCGAAGAAGTGCTAGAAGCAGGCGTGGACTATCGCGCTATTTTCTGTACCACGTCTGGCGCAGTTTACATTGACCTCTATGAGAAATATGCCCCTATCACCGTCAATAACTTTGTGTTTTTGGCACAAAGTGGCTACTACAACAACACCATTTTTCATCGCGTCATCGAAAACTTTATGGCGCAGGCTGGCGACCCCACAGGCACAGGTACAGGCGGTCCCGGCTATCAATTTACAGATGAAGTCGTAGGCTTTCTAACGTTTGACCGCGTGGGCTTGCTGGCAATGGCAAACGCAGGCGCAGGGACAAATGGTAGCCAGTTCTTTATCACTACCGAACTCACCAATTGGCTAGACTATCAACACACCATCTTTGGGGATGTGCTAGAAGGCTATGACAACGTGGTAGCGATTCCCCCCCGTGACCCACAGGTAGCCGATGCACCCAGCACATCGCTGAACACAGTGGTCATCATCACCGACCTCGCCACAGTCACCAGCACCTTCGCTGAAGATGCCCCATTCGCCGACCAAGAAACCTTTGAAGTCGGGCTGGCGAATGTTCTTAGCCCCGATAACTTGCCCCCCGACCTTCAACGAGGCGCAAGCGCAGGGAGCTTTAGCACCCAAGAAGTTGCCGATGGCGCACCCGAAGACGTACGCGAAGCCTATTTTAATTATCTAACAGGCTATAACCATGAGTACCGCGTGGCACAAGAAGTAAACGTCGCCGAATGTACCGATGCTTATCAATTTGAGCAATTGGGCTATGTGGTAGATGCGTTTAACACGCCCGAAGAAGCCCGTGATGCCCTTAACGACCCCTTCTTGGTGGCACTAAACAGCACAGAAGGCTTTGAACCTGTAGAAGCCGTTAACGGTACACTGGCTTTTGTAAAGCCCGAAGCCACCTGTAGCGAAGCCCCCGGTGGCATTGAACGCCTGTATACTCTACGTGGACGTTACTTAGTAACCATCTATGGCAAGTTTGGCGACACCATTTTGTCGCAAGTAACCTCTGATGCGCTGATGCTTGGGTTTATTGCGCCCATCTTTGAGCGTGAATTAAAAGACGCTTTCCGTAGTGAACTTCGCTAATCTTTAGCACAGGGGCAGTACCATGAGCATTTACTACACCAACGGGCAGTTTGTGCCTTCAGAAGAAGCGGTCATTCCTGCGACTGACCTTGCCGTATTGCGTGGGTTTGGGGTGTTTGATTATTTACGCACCTACAATGGCAAGCCCTTTCGCCTAAATGCGAATGTGGCTCGCCTACGCCGTAGCGCGGACATCATCGGGCTAGAGTACCCCCACACCGATGAGGCAATCTCGCAGATTGTCCTAGAGACGCTAGAGCGCAATCGTGGCGAAGCCCCAAACTTTGCCGTGCGCATTGTGCTTACGGGGGGCGTTAGCCCCGACAACATCACGCCATCGGGCAATGCGGGCTTAATGGTGATGGTGATTCCCCTTAAAGAGTACCCGACAGAATGGTACGCCAATGGAGTAAAGGTGATTACCGTAGATATTGGGCGCGTATTCCCAAATGCCAAAAGCACCAATTACATCCCTGCCATTGTGGCGTTACGGTTGGCAAAAGCCCAAGACGCTATCGAGGCTTTGTATCTGGATGGCGCGGGGCAAGTGCTAGAAGCCACCACCAGTAATTTGTTTGCGTTTTACGGCAATAAGCTGGTGACACCGCGTGAAGGTATTTTGCCCGGCATTACCCGCCAGACCATTCTTGAAATTGTGGATGGGCATTACGAAGTAGACGTGCGCGACATTAGCCGCGAGGAATTGCTACAGGCGGATGAAGTGTTTATAACGGCTGCTAACAAAAAGGTGATGCCCGTTCGCCAAGTAGACGATGCCCTTATTGGCGATGGCAGAGTGGGAGAGCGCACCCAGCACGTGATGGAACTCTTTGCCGAAATTACGAACAGGTTTACCCAGTAGGGGCGCAAAATCCTTACCGCATGGAACAGCATTATAGGGGCGTAACGGGTGTTATGCCCTTATCAACACACCCTATGCTTAAACAAAACAGAGAAGGGGTTTGGCAGTGCGCCAAGCCCCTTTTACATGGATGATGAGCGATAAGCGGCTTTCAATGTGCCGTACCCCTGCAATATTTGCTTAAAAAATAAGGCTATTTTATGGGTTGCTTTCGCCGTTTTCGGGCGTGGGCGGAAGCTCAGCACCGTTTAGGCGTGCTTCTAAAGATTCTACTTGATAGCGTAGCTCGGTAATTTGCCCTTCACGTAAGGCAATTGTCAGGCGCAAGCGGTCAACACTCATTGCCGTAAACAGCACCACCACCACCACCACAAAGGCAATCAGCCCATAGATTACTTCGGGCGTGCCTTTTTGCTTAATGTCATCCCAAACGCGCTCACCCCAGCTCATGGGGATGCGTGGCGTAGTTGTGGGTGGGCGACCAAAGGCGGAAGGGCGCGAAAATGGGTTATTGGGATTGTTGCTTCCACTGCCAGAAGGAGGTGTTGTGCCACCGCCCCCAAAGCGATTGCCACCACTGCCCGCAGGCGAACCGAAACGTGAGCTACCAAAGGGCGAAGCGGGCTTGTTATCAGAGGAACCACTACCCAACCGTGATCCACTTAACGGCGGCAAAGACCCAAATGGGCTAGAAGAAGAGGAAAAAGGGCTTTTACCACTAGGAAAGCGTGGGAACGTGCCGGGCGATGGACGGGTGTTTGATTCGTCTTCATCGTCATCGTCGTCGTCACCAAAGGGGTCATCATCGCCTGCGGATGCTTCTTTTTTAGAAGATGCGTCATCAGCAGGGGGCGTTACGCCTTCTTTGGGTACGCTGTCTAGGGGCAGATTTTGGTTGATAAATTCCTCAAACGGACTATCTTTTTTTTCGTTGTCGTCGTCAGGAGGCAGTTTCTCGTTGTCAGACACGCTTAACACTTTCAAACTGATGAACACACATCTCTATTATACGCAGTTTCACCCTGTTTTAGCAAAGGGTTGCTTAAGCTTGCCAACAAGGGCGCGTCATCCCAATCGTTGTTAGATAGAAACGATTGCAATGACGCTGGTTTCGTGGGCTAGGATTCTTCGCGCTGGTATAAATAGAACGGCAACGCCAATGACAACCCCCCCAGCAGATTCATCGGCACAACCACCCACCAATGCTTAATGCCACGCTGACGCGCATCACGATATGACCACACCCAAAACACAAGGCTGGAAATGATCAAGTCCATGCTGAAACCGCCCGCCGCGTTATTTCCAAACAGTTCACTGATAAACAGGGGAATATCCACCCCATTTTGGCTAAAGAACTGAAGAAAGAACGCCCAAGGCAATACCGTACCCACCACCATCATGATAATGTAAAAGCGTTTCATGGTGCAACAACCTCTCTTTTTACAGAATAGATAAACCTACTAGGTGTAACAAGCCCATACCTGCCCCACCCAAAATCCATACCCATGAAAACCAGTTGTTAAACTGGATCAACGGGTGACGGCGTAATGCCCAATGCAACAGGGCATGAACCACCAAGAACACATCCCACACCGCCCAAAAGGTCGGGTTGCTAACGTTTGCCATAATTAGCACAAAAAGCGGCAAGTGTAGGGCGGTAAGCCAGCGATAAGCCATCGTATCGTTCATCCCTAGCCAGCCAAAGAAAAAGCGATATTCGCCTTGCTGAATGGCATCGAGTTCATGAACAAACAAGCACCCCACGCCCGTTAAAAACACCACCAAAAGCACATCGTTCATCACAGCTTACCTCTGTCGTTAGGATTGCTTATAGCGTATGCTATCCACATCGTGAAAACAATTACCTGAGAGGTAAAAAAATGACAGGAAGCCCTGTGATGAGCGATACACTTGGTGATTTACTACGAGAATGGCGTAAGGTGCGCCGTTTAAGCCAAATGGACTTGGCGCTAGAGGCGGATATTTCCCCCCGTCATCTTAGCTTTATTGAAAATGGGCGGTCGCGTGCCAGCTATGACCTCATTTTGCGCTTGGCAGAAGTGCTACAATTGGCACACCGTGATACTAACGCCCTGCTGACAGTGGCGGGCTATGCCCCACGTTATAGCCATTGGTCGCTTAATGATGACCAAAGCGGCATGATTCGTCACGCGCTTCAACACATCCTTAGCCATCACAATCCTTATCCGTCGTTGGTCGTCAATCGGGCATATGATGCGGTGATGGTGAACGAGGGGTTTCAACACTTAGCCACTTGGCTCGGCTTAAATTTGGACAATCAAGCCTCGCCCAATTTGTACCGCATGATGTTTGACCCGCAAGGCTTACGCCCCTATATCCGCCATTGTGACCAGCTACAGACGCTTTTGCTTAAACGGCTGTATCATGAGAGCATTGCCAGCCAAGACGCGCGGCTGCTGGCTTTGCACGCCGAATTATCGCAACATGCGCCCCCCATGCTCCCAAAGGCACAAGAACTAGAAACGCACATGCCGATAATTCCTTTATCCTTGTATAAGGGCGGGCGTGAATTATCGTTTTTCTCTACGCTAACCACGTTTGGTACACCGATTGACATTACCGTACAGGAACTACGCATTGAAAGCCTGTTCCCCGCCGATGCCCAAACGCAATCATTTTTTGAGTAAGGGCGCACCCGTTGGTTGCCCCACCCGTGTGTTTTATACCGCCACGTTATACAGTACGCTGGCGACATCATCATCAAAACGCGCTAACGCAAGGCGCACGGTTGCCGTAAGTTGGTAGCTATCGGTATACGACAGATAATCCACGTTCACGGCAATCTTACGGCGATACCCTACAAACCAGCCATTGCGATACACACAAACCGCCGTACCACGATTATTTGTGCCACCGCCCACCTTGCCATCCGCTTCTGTAAGGGGCAATTCCGACGAGACAAACACGGGGATGCCATCAATGAAACCGATTTGCCCTGTTTGGGCGGTAGCGAGTGCGCCTGCTTTGTCCATCGTGATAAACTCGCTGATGTTCAGCAGTTTGGCGTAGGTGCCACCGTCCACAATCCACGCCAGCTCATTAGGGCGCGCGCTGTAACGATACGCCATGGCAAAGCGAACTTCCCGCAGTTTTGCCAGCGTGGGCGCAACATTACCCATATCAATGGCGTTGCCTGTCGCCGTCACTAGTGCCAGCTTGCGGATGCCATCCATTGCCAAAAACGGGCTATTGCCAATGGGCGCGGTGTGGTCGCTGTTGATATTACCCGTTCCTGCCGTGACCACATCACCGTTCAATAGCACCCCGTCCATCGCATCAGCAATGGCACGCACCGCCTGTTCACGATACAACGCCAGCACAGGCACAATGCTATCTTCCACCAGTTCGCTACTAAACCCCACGCGCAACGCCAGCTTTTTGGCTTGTAGCGTTACTTTGCCGCTGCCCGTCTTGCTATCGGGGATGGGGTTGCCTGCGCCAAGCGTTAGGTGCGCTTCGTCCTTGCTTTCTGGCACAAAGTACACGCTGGGCGATGTCCCTTCTATGGGCAAGTCAAACGGGTTACTGGGCATTTCTAGCTGTTTGAAGAGGGGCAAAATCACGTTATCGGTGCGGGCTTTTTGCCACACCTGGCTACTCCATAGCTCTGGAACCCACTCATCACCATATGCCGTTTGTGTGCTATACGAGAGTTCATCGCTCTTGATGGCAGTCAGGCTAGATTGGCGCACTTTGTGGGCGAGTGCGTTGGCATAGCGTTCTGTTACGCCCTTAAAGCCTTTGCTGGCACGCAACATCAGATAGCCATACAGCATATCATCGGCGTTTAGGCGGTCATATTCACTGGTGACTTGCACGCGCAATGCGTCTTGGGCATCGGCAACGGGCAAGCGTTTTACAGATGGCGTTAGTTCCGTCACGGGTGTTTCTCCTTCTGTTGTGGGTGTGGTGAATAGGGGGGCGATATTTTGCCCGATGGCAAGGTACGCGCTCTTTAGCGTGTTTACGTCCGTTTGGCGCGGTTCGGCAGGGGTGGGCGTTAGGCTACCTTCTACGATAATCCACCGCTTTAGGTGTCCATCGCGCTCCCGTTGTACAAGGTGGGGCAAGCTCCCCGATGACCACGACAGCACACCCTGTTCGATGAGGTGCGCTATTTTCTGGCTATAGCGATGGCGAGTATTCAGTTGGGCTTCTGCCCACACGCCCGTTTCATCGGTGTGCAGGTGGTCGATTGCGCCAATGAGCGGTTCGGCTAACTCATCATCTTGCCCATGGTGATATAGCATAGGGCGTTGTGGATACCATGCCAACCCTAGCTCGGTTTGGGGCGTAAAGTAATCGCCCTGCAAGTCCTTTTGGTGCGGGCTGCCCCACACCACCAAGTACCCCCCGATGCGCTGTTCGGTGGGATTTAGCATTTTTACGGCGGTTTGCATCATCCATAAACTCCATGTGTTTTGGTGTTTTGGGGTGTTGCCCCAAAGGGCAGTACGTTACTTGAATTTCGTTTATTGCGATTCAATTGTTAAGGTGCGTGATACTGTTAAGCTACCACGCACCCCACGATAAAAGACGAACACCTGTTTGTACGTTTGGTCGGTTTTTTACACGGGGGGCAAGTCATAAAACCGCGCCCGAATTTCATCAATGGTTAAAATGCCCTTTGCGGTGGCAATTTCTTGTAAACGCGCTTGCACATCTGTGGGGCGAATATCCTCAAATTCCAGTGTTAAGCCCTGCCCAAAAAACGGCGTAAGCTCTTGGGTGAGTCTTTGCCCAATACGTACCAACTTGGGGTACAGCGTGCGCTCGATAAAATGGCGTTCTGCAACAGTGGCGTTGGCTTCGGTGGCATTAGCATCCACTAAGCCAATGGGTACGCCAAACACACTCAAAATCTCGTCACGGTGGGCTTTGCGCCCCTGCAAAAAATCGAGGTCTTGGTGCGTTAGCCCCACGTTCACCCATTCCAGCGCGTCCCCCTGTAAGAAGGCGGTGCGCCGTTGCCCTGTGCCATAGCTACTGCGCCACTCTTGCTTGATGCGCTCAAACTCATCGCGGGTTAGGTTGCCCTTCACGTTCACAATACCTGCCGGGATGGCGTGGTCACGCCCAAACGTATTGGCGTTCCACTCTGCCATGGCGCGGTCACTTTTGATTGCCAAACGCGCCGCACTTAGCGCAGACATGCCGTAATAGTCGTTATTAGGATGCCACCGCTTAAAGTGAATCACTTCTAACGGCTCCAATGGAATGCGTGCGCCATCTAGCTCATACACATAACCGCGCACATAACGGGTGCTATCTGGCACAATGCTGACTCTGTCGGGGCGTAAGCACCAAATTTCACGGGGTTTTCCGTTTTCATCCCCCGCAATAAACCAGTAGGCATTACCCATCAATTCTAAAAAGCCTATTGTTTGCTCCAGTAGTTCAAATTGCGATAGCGTGGGGTTGGGGTTATTCAGCAAGTCTAGGATGGGGTGCGCCTCTAGGCGTTGCTTGCCTTGTGGCGTGTGTTGGTAAACGTGCAATGGCACGAGGGCGCACGCCTCGGCAATGCGATTGACGGCTACATACACATAGGGCGATTGCTCATAGGCGATGCCGTGTGTACCCTGCGAAGCCAAGACATTCGCAAATCCATTATGATGGGCAATAGCACTCACATGAGGGGCTTGGGGGCGTAAAGACTTGGTGGCTTGCGATAGCCAATGGCGAAGTGACCACATGGGGCAAAACTCCTTATGACCTTAAATACCAACAAAAAAGACGACATAATCAGCTAATCATGTCGTCTTTTTGAGGGTTGATGTTGAACGCTTGTTCAAACATTTGGTCGTTTTTTTAGGGCTTATCGCAATCGTGCCAGCACGTCCGCGAGTTCTTGGGGAATTGGCACATCAAACGTTAGGCGTTGCCCCGTGACGGGGTGCGTAAATGCTAAATGGGTGGCGTGCAAAAATTGGCGGTTCATTGCCACCCGCCGCTTGCGAAAACCGTACACACTATCGCCTACCACAGGACACCCAATAAACGCCATGTGAACGCGGATTTGGTGGGTGCGCCCTGTAAGGATTTTTAGGCGTACCAAGCATTGCCCCTCTTTGAAGTCTACGTCGGTCACGTCAAATTGCGTTTGGGCGGCTCTGCCTTTGGCTTGTACGCTCATGCGCTTGCGTTGGCGTGGGTCGCGGGCAATGGGCGCGTTGACCATGCCCGTAAGTGTTTTTGGCACGCGCTCTAAAAGGGCGATGTATTCTTTTTCTACGGTACGCTCTTGAAACTGTAACGAAAGGGCGCGATGAGCCTCTAGGGTGCGCGCCACCACAATCAGCCCACTGGTTTCTTTGTCTAGGCGATGCACAATGCCCACGCGGTCGCCTTCTTCTTCGTCGTCTGTGTCATCTTCGGTGTGCAACAATTGCACCAGTTCGGGATAGCGTGACAAGAGCGCATTCACCAGCGTACCCGTAGGATTGCCTGCACCGGGATGCACCACCAAGCCCGCAGGCTTGTTAATGACTGCCAGCACCTCATCTTCATACACCATATCAAGGGGAATATCTTCGGCTTGTGGCAATACCACTGGCACTTCTTCGGGCAATACAATGTGAACGCGGTCACCATAGCGCAGTTTTTCACCGGCTTTAACGGGCTTGTCGTTGACAGTTACGCCACCCTCTTTAATAACGGCTTGCAATTGTGCGCGCGACAGGCTAGGCAGTTCTGCCATTAACATTTTGTCTAGGCGGTCACCGCCTGCCTGCACGATAAACTCATGGGTTTGTGTCATTGGGGTTTCAGTGTGCTTTCTATTCACCACTTGGTAGGTGCTTTAGGGGGTCGATGGTGCCTGTTTTTAATTTGGGCTTGTAGGTGTCCAGCGCGGTCTTTAGCTCTTCGGGGCTAATGACGAAGCCTTTGCCGTGTGCAAATTGGCGTAGCTGTGACAATGAATTCACGCTACTCATATAGGCTTGTGTGCGAAGGGTCTCTTCTTTTTCCATGCGTTCTAAAAATTTGAGTGCGGCATCTAGCGACATCGTACATTCTCTCCTATAACCTAATAGCTCTTTTTAGCACGTTATTTTAACATATCGTGGCGCATTTAGGGTAAGGGAAACGTAAAGAAGTCCGATGAAACGCCCTCACTACCGCGTGTCACGCGTGCAAAAGCGTTGGCAAATTCGCGGATGTGCGTATAACGGCGGTCAATCGGCTTGGCAAGGGCTTGCCAAAATACCATCGCAAGTTCGGTGGGCAATTGCAAGTCACGCCGAATGTAATTGGGGGGCATCACCGCATCGTTAACGTGCGACTTCATTAAGCCAAATAGGGTTTCGCTTTCAAAAGGGGCGCGTCCTGTAATGAGTTCATAAGCAATGCACGCCAGCGCATATTGGTCACTGGGGGGAACAGGCTTATCGCCTTCCCACAGTTCGGGCGCACTATAGCGCGTCACAGAAAACGAATTGGTGTTATCCAGATGAAAGATGATTTTGTGCAACCGTATTAAGCCCACATCAGCCAAATACGGCAAGCCCGCCTCGTCAAATAAAATGGCGCGTGGCTCTACTTGCCCATGCACATACTTGGCATCATGAATCGTCTGAAGCGCATCGGCAATGCGTGCCACTAATTCCGAAATTTGCCCCAAACTTGGCAAGCCTTCTGTGTTTTGTGCCGTGATATTGCGCGATTGCAAACGATTGTGAAGGCTATTGCCACGCATCAGGGGCATCACCATATACACCACTTGCCCATCAATGCCATAGTCTACGATGGGAATAATGGCGGGGTTGGTGATGTTTTTAACGGATTCTACTTCACTTAAGATAGAGTCGCGCGTTTGCTCTAACCTGTTTTCTTTGTCGCGACGCAGGCTAATGGTGCGTAGCGTGTGAATTTTGCCCGTTTTAACGTGCAAAGCATGATACAACGCACTATCTGATGCCGAATCCAGAAGAGCGATACAGCGATAATCGCCATATTTGCGGTTTACGGGCTGTTTACTATCAGACATGGCTCTACAATTCGTGGTGTAATTTAGGTTAGGACGTTCGTTATTATATCACGAAGACAATAACCTGAACCGTAAATAAGGTTACAATTTTGCAAGATTTAGGGGCATAAACCATTCGTATTAACCAATTTGCTCACGCCAATCGGGGGCGGATGGCGAAACGCTGTATAAATGGCAAAGGGCGCGTTTTGCTAGGCAAGCGTCCACATCCCACACATTCTTATCTTCGTTAATCACATCCCACAAGTGCGCCGTATGGGTGGCATCGCCAAACATCGCCAAAAGCGTTGCGCTTGCGGAAATACGAAGCTCGGCATTGCTTTTGTGGTTTGCCAGTTCAATAAACTCTGATGTGGTTTCCCACCCGTCAATCCCGCCCATATCCGTGTTTAGCGCGCGCTCAAACGTCAGCCCAAAGCGTTGCAGAAGGTCGGTTTCACTTTCGGCAATCAGTGCCAACAGGCGTTCTTTTAAGAGGGGGGCATTGGCGGGCAAGTCGGCATTGTTCTCTACCGCTTGCCCGTATGCTTCCATATCTTGAACAGTGAGAGGGATACTTCCCTCTTGTAGTAACCGTCGAAACTGTTTAAGCAACACCACCACTAGCTCGCCTAACGGAGCAGTTAGAAGCGCGTGGGCTGGGTTTGGAATACTCATTTATTATCCCCCAATAGTACCAGCTGCTGCCCCAATGCCCGGTCCAAGAATGGAGATAATCATCATTAAGAACATGAGGATAATCCACACCAAGCCTAGGGGCCAAAGGATACCCGTTATGATGATGGCTGCTAAATTGCCTGTAAACACCAAACGCATGGGTTCATAAATAAGTGTCGGAATCCCACCGCCTAAGCCGGCGGCTTCTGCGCCCTGCTTAAACCCAAAGACGATATTGCTTAGGCTTGCGCCCACGCCCGGCAAAAGGCTCATGCCATAAAGCAATAAGCCCGTAACCACACCAATGATGATATAGGTTCTTGTATTTAGCCACGCAAACATGCTTTATAACCTCTCTTGGCGCGTTTTACTGCCCACGTCGCCACGATAGCACACTGATATTTTGTAAAGCCGTTACTCTATTATCCACAATCTGCGCCCCCGTATAGAGTACCGTTAAACCGCCATCCGCTAGGTTAAGGATAGAAATCGTAGGATAGGCGGGTTCGCGCTCGGTGAAGGTTGCATGGTTGATTAATGCCACTTTATCGCCCTCAGGTGAAATTGCGCCCGATGCAAACCGCCCTCTGGCAATCCGCTCGCTGGTGCCTGTTAGTAAATCTACTGTAAAGGCGGCGTTGTTTTCGGGGGATGCACCGCCCGCAATAAAGAACAGCTTTTGGCTATCAGGGGCAAATATCACCCGTTCTACCACACTGCCGCGCGTGCCTGCGCTAATGGTGATAGGCGGCAAGTTGGGTGCGCCCATGTCCACAATGTACAGGGTGGCGTTGTTATTGGGGTCGTTTTGTACCACCGCCAAAAATCGACCATCGGGGGATAGCTGTAACGCGCTATTTCGGCGTGTTGTCAACGAAGGCATAATGCCATAGCGAGGGACAATTTCGACCAGTGCAGGTGAGGTGGTAGACGTGGCGAATAGGCTGGATGTGTTGTTGTCTAGTCCATCGGCTGCCGTAAAGTACAGGGTATCACCCACCGCATACACTGTGGTGGTGCGTGTAAACCCAAAGTAAGCACCGCCCGCGTCACCCTGTAGCAATTGGGTTGTGCCTCGTGTGGCAACGTCAATCAAGTACGTTTGCCATTGGTGGCGCAAATTGCCACGCCCGCACTTATAGCCTGTTACCAGTGATAGCCTATCGCCCGATACAGGATACACGCTACTGGTGGTGTAATAGCAATCGTTGGCATCATCTGCGTACAGTGTGCTTACTTCGCGGCTGGTTGTGCCATCCCACACTTGCACTGCCAGCTCTACCGCACGGCTTAGCTGACCTTTGAAGAAGTTTACCCATGTTGCGCCTGTATTGGTTAAATTAAAGTTCGCTACGTTTTCTTGATTTTGAAGAAGTGTGTTTTGGGCAATATCGTACACCAGCAAACGCCCCGAAGGTGACGGGTCAGAACCCGCTGTTTCGTTATAAGCAATGTACCCAATGCGCGTACTATCGGGTGAGAATTGTAGGTTTCTGCCCACGCAGGCAATTGGGGATAAGCCCTCGTGCAGGTTAATGAGTTCTGTGCCTGTGCCATTTAGCAAAAACAGCGTGCCTTTAGCATCATCGCCCGCATACAGCGCATAGTATTGACCATTAGGAGAGGTTACCATACCGCACCCATGCACGCGCCTCATTGCCCCTGTGGTTTGTAATACGGGAGTTGCTTCACCATTTCCATTAAAAAGCAATATTTGCCCCGCTACTGAATCTTGGGGTTTTATCCATAACAGTAATTGGTCTGTTGGAGAAAGTGCGGGTGTTTGTGCGCTTACCCCAAATGCCGTCATTCCCAATAATATGCCTAGTAACCAACGTTTCATGGAACGTACCCTTTCACATATTTCCCGCCTGTGCAGACACATTATAAACCATGCGTCCTAAATGCCCTATGAGAAACCTCACCTCTTTAAGAAATTTGTACAAACAACCATGCTACAATAGCCCTATGATTGTTTTGCCAACATTGTAAAAGGAAGCCTAAAATGCTTAAAAAACGTTTGATTGTGCTGTTCTGTGTAGCCGTCATAGGGGGGCAAGCCCTTGCTATTGGCGAAATTACACCCACGCCCAATAGTCCGGTTGTTCCTACACTTGCACCCACCGTTGCACCCCTTCCTACAAATACCCCTGCGCCTTTTGCATCGACACCTGTTCCCATCCCGCCCCAAGCCGATGAGATTGCCTTGCTAGACGCAGCCATTGCCCTTATTCAAACAGGGCAATATGACCAAGCTATTACAGAACTTACGAGTTTGATTGCCATTAACCCCAATAACCCCGAAGCCTTTGCATTTCGCGGGGTAGCACACCAGCTTAATTTGGCTTACCAGCTCTCTATTGATGATTTTACCCGCGCTCTTGACCTTGTGCCATACAGCTGGGAATTTTATACCTTTAGAGGCAGTTCTTACCAGTTCATTGGCGAAACAGGCGAAGCCATGCTGGACTATGATAAAGCCCTAGACTTAAACCCACGCTATGTCACCGCCTACAACTACCGTAGTAACTTGTTTTTGGCATTAGGTGACCGCGCCAATTCAGACATTGATTCAATTATTTCAGAAGGCATTGAGATACAAGGACGCGGTGACTTTACCCGTGCCATCCTTCGCCTGTCAGAAGCCATCAATAGCAACCCCTCTGATAATCGCACATTGGCGTATGCGCTTTACAACCGCGCTCTTACCACGTACCTTGCCAATGACGTACAGACCGCAATTCTTGATTACAGCCTTTCGCTAGAGAACTACCCCACCATGCACGATAGCTTTTTAGGGCGTGGCATTGCCTATCGTGAAAACGACCAGCTCGAACTGGCGGGGCGTGATTTCTATCGCCGTATTGAAATTTTAGAAAGCAACACCATCAACGCCCCCATTACCCCCAACACCGCCGTTGATTTGGCAATGGATTATGGCGTAGTGGCGCGTTATACCTTTGAAGGCACAGGTGGCGATGTGTGGTCATTTATTGCCCGTGACATTGAAGGCGTGGGCGTAGACCCCCTCATTGCGTTGCTTGCCCCTGATGGACAAGTGCTTGCGGGTGATGACGACTTTGGCGGCGAACTAGATTCTAGTATTGCAGGCTTCACTTTGCCCCAAACAGGCACGTACACACTGGTGGTTAGCCATGCCAACGGAGGCTATACGGGGCGCGTGAGCGTGCTTATTTCTCGCTAGACTGTAAAAAACGTAAGGACGATACCGTGTGTGTCGTCCTTTAACTTTAACGACAAAATATACCAAAGAGAGTTTTAGACGATGCGTTATCAATTATTAGGTAAAAGTGGGTTACGAGTCAGCGAGCTTAGCCTTGGCACCATGACCTTTGGGGATGACTGGGGATGGGGCGCAAGCCGAGAAGAAAGCAAGAAGCAGTTTGATTATTTTGCCGAACAAGGGGGCAATTTTATTGACACTGCCAGCCTGTATACCAATGGTAGCAGTGAACGCTTGGTGGGCGAATTTGTCCATTCTGACCGCGAGCATTTTGTCGTGGCTACCAAGTACACCCTTACGCCCGCTCCCAATCAAGGGGACACCACATCAATTCGCCCTAACAGCAGTGGCAACCAACGCAAGAACATGATGCAAAGCGTGGAAGCCAGCCTTAAACGCCTAAACACCGATTATATTGACGTGCTTTACTTGCACGCCTGGGACTACATGACCCCCGTAGAAGAAGTAATGCGTGGGCTAGATGACCTTGTGCGGATGGGCAAAGTGCTTTACGTTGCTATTAGTGACACACCGGCGTACATTGTGGCACAAGCCAATACTTTAGCAGAGTTGCGCGGATGGTCGGCGTTCTTGGGCGTGCAAATTCCCTATAACCTTATTCGCCGTGATGTGGAACGTGAAATTTTGCCGATGGCGAAACATCTTGGGCTGGCGGTATTGCCTTGGGGCATTTTGGGGGCGGGCGTACTGACGGGCAAATTTTTAACCGACACCAACGCGCCCACCCGTGTTGACCCCGCGACGCTTGATTTAACCAAAGAGCAAATTGCCACCGTTAAAGAAGTGGTGAAGATTGCCAAAGAAGTGGACAAAAGCCCCTCACAGGTTGCTATTAACTGGCTGCGCCAACAGCAACATCGCGCCCAAATTATCCCTATCTTGGGAGCGCGTTCTTTAGAGCAATTGCAAGATAATGTTGAGGCTCTTAGCTGGACGCTGACTGAAAAGCAGTTGGCACGCCTTACCAAAGTGAGTGCTATCCAGATGGGCTTCCCCCACGACTTTTTGCCAAAGAATCGCTTTGTGTTTGGCAATAGCTACCCACACATTGACAATCACAATCACACAAACCCCATTACCGAATAACGGGGCATAACCTACGGGGTGTTATTCGCTTTTGTCGTTACGGCTAGAGGGGAATAGCACCCCAAAAAACTTGTGCATTTTGGTTTGCGGGGTTTTGCGCTCACGGTTAGCGCGTGACTTTGCCAAAAATTCCTTCGTTAGCTCATCCACACGCTTAAACAATTCTTCGGCTTCAGCATCATCTAGCGTTAAGCGCATCGAAAATGCTTTTGCCCCATGGTGTGCGGGCGCATCATCGGCGGTGTTAATTGCGCCATCGCCAACGCTGGCTAAAAAGTCGGCGCGGGCATCCTCAAATAAGCCGTTGAGCGAAACTTCTATGCCTTCTGTGCTGTGTAAGGCGGTGGGCTGTAGCAAATGATTAGCCACTCGGATGGTCTTTGACGACACTTGGTAATGCTTTTCGATGATACCTGATACCAACCGCGTATCCACCATCACAATGATGCCGTGTTTTTCCAGTAAATTGATGTGATAGTACAGCTTGGTTGCCGGGATTTTAAGGTCAGTTGCCACCTGTTTGACGGTGCAAGGGCTGTTCATTAGCTCCCTAATCCGCAAGCGCAACGGGTCAGAAAGCACTTTAAGCGTTTCTAAGTCCTCAACAATAAATTCGTCGGCTGGCACAAAGTCTAGTTTTGGCTTATAAGCGTCAAAGGTCATCACAATACCATTCTCAATAAAGATTAGAGTGTGATTTTAACCAATGAACGCCCACACTACAAGACACGCAATGTCTCTTTATACTCGCCCGTGTACGCCAAATCGCCATCCAAAAGCAAGGTTAACGAATATTTGCCCTCATGTGGCAACTGCAACACCAGTTCGCCTTGTGCCTTAAATTGCTCATATTGCCAGTGAAAATCGCGCCCATCGGTATAATGCACCGCCACTTCTGCCATAAACGCCTGCCCCATGTTATCAGATTGGGTGCTATTAAAACGCAGGCGTGCTTCTTTTTCGCCCAATGTTGCCGAATGAACAAAGGCACGCTTATTATGAAACAAAATAAAGTCGGTGCGTGGCGTAATTTTATCGCGCCATTTGCGCCACAAGTGCGGGCTACGCGCGTTCATAATTTGGTGTAGTGTTTCATAGTCGGCTTCGCTGCGCGTCCATATCACTTGTAAGCCTTCCAGCCCCATGCGTTCTGGTATTAGTAGCTCCGATTTGCGATAGCGCAACACTTCTTCCATTTCATCGCTCTTTAGCCAGCTATCATGATAAATTAGCTCAAATGGCAACTCGCCAAAAGTTTGGGGTGTGCTATATGTGGACGCACCTTCGTTAACGTCACCGTCACTAAACTTCACGTTGGGTTGCAATAGCACGCTTTCAAGGTCAAAGAGCAAGTAAATAGGCAGGGGCGCATACGCCACTGTTTTGGGGTCATTGGCAAACTTAAAGCCTTCAGCATTATAAGAGTAGGGCGTGCGCGGTCTAAACTGCATCCGTATCATCCTATCCCATCGGCTATTGTGCTGTTGGTGGCGTAAATACGGGGCAAGTAGCTCATTTTTTTCTAGGATGTCTACAACATCATGCAGGTCTAGGAGCATAAACGCAAAATAAGACCACCAAAACCGCCCGCCCATCCATTGTTGCAAGCGCAACGCTTTAATGTGACGGCGAAACGCGCCCGCATTACGGCGTTCTGCGCTGTAGGTGCGGTCTGATTTGCTAATGGCGGGTTTCTTAAAGAGCTTTTGTGTGCTTTTAGTAGAGGCAGGGACGCGACGCTCCTCTTGTGCCATTCTAAACGCCATCGACGATGTAAGGTCACTGATGAGGTTACGAAAGCCATCGTCATAGCGTTCTTGCAGGCTAAAGTCTAAATAATTGAGGTGTTCTAAATAAATGGGCGGTTCGGCATCGGGCTGAACCAACAACGGGACAATGCTTTTGCCCTTGCGAATGGCACGCATTTGTTCGCCCCTGCACCACACAGAAGCCACCCCCGAATGACTAAGCAACACCAACATGACATCACAGCCATCAATGGCGCGTTCTAGGTCTTGGGTAAAGCTACCCCCACTCGGAATTTCGTCAAGGTCTAGCCAAACGCTATAGCCAACCGTGCTAAGGTCATTACGAAGCTGAAGTGCAAGCGTTTTTGCGTCCTTACGTCCATACGAAATGAAGATGTTTGCCATTCATTGTTTCCTATGTGTGGGTGTTTATGCACTATCCTAGCATGATAGCACAAAAGATCTAACCACACACAGCGGATACTCATCATTTTTTACGGCATTAGGGCGCGGGCTTTAGGCGTAAGATTGCCCCGCCCCCTTGCCCCACAGTGCCAAAGTACAACGCGCCATCCGCCCCTATCACCAAGTCCAGTTTACAGGTGGCGTTGCCCAATGGAATCAGCTGTTCACTGATGACCGCAGTTCGCGCTTCGTTTAGCACAATGCGGCGCAATTCGCCAAAGTTCCAGTCACACACAAACAGGTTATTTTGCCACTCTGGAAACGCGTCACCCGTGTAAAAGGCAATGCCCGTAGGCGCAATCACCGGCGTGTAGGTGAGTAGCGGGGGCATATAGAGCGTATACTGCCCTAAAACCGCCTTGCCCGTACACTTATAGTTTGCATCCCACCCGTAGTTAAAGCCTTCTAGTACCAAGTTAATTTCGTCATCACAACTGGGACCTACTTCGGCAGTAAACAGGTTGCCCGTTACGGGGTCAAATGTAAAGTCAAAGGGGTTTCTAAAGCCGAGGGCATACGCGGGGTTATCTTCACCAAAAGGGTTATCGGGGTGGGGCGTTATGCCCGCCTCATCCACCATAAAGCGAAGCATCTTGCCTTGTGGCACATCTAAATCTTGCGAATTACTGGGGTTGCCAAAATCGCCCAACGACAAGAACAAACTGCCCTCGTCGTCAAAATGCACGTTACCCCCGTTATGAAGCAATTCGCCAGTGGTAATGGGGTAGCTGGCAAGCGTTTCGACATCCTGCGCTACGCCATCCACCAATCTAAAGCGCACCAACGTATTGGCGGGGTAATTACGGCTATCGCCAAGCCGTGTATGCACCACATACACACGCCCATTCTCATTAAAGAGGGGGTCTATCGCCAAGCCCAACATACCCCGTTCTTGTAGGGCATCTGTTGGAAGCGTTAAAACGGGTTCGCGTTGTAGGATGCCCTCTGCCGAAAGCAAGCGCACGTTGCCCGTTGTCTTTTCGTTATACAGCAATCTGCCATCGGGCAAAAACACCATACCCACAGGAAAATTAGCTTTTGTCACTTCTTCGATGATATAGCGTGTGCCTGTTACGTTATCTATAAGAACACGCGGAGCTGTTTGGGCAAACGTAATGCCTGTCATCAGCCATAGGGTAAGAAAGAGCAGTTTTTTCATGGGGTTTTGTCTATTCTGTGTAAATCACCGTGTCGGGGTAGTATTCTGCCCAAGAAAACCAGAAGCATGATGAGCCGTTCATGGGGGGCAAAATTGCACCCGTCAATTCACCTTCTATCGCTTCACCAAAGATATTCCACACGCTGCCTGTTTGGGTGTCGATGATGCGCCCCTCATCATACGCAAACGTGAGAGTTTGCCCATCAAAGACGCGCATAAACAAGGCAGCCATGCCCACGTCTTTTGAGTTTTCTACGCTGGCTTGGTCATGGGTGCTATTTGCGCCCGCCTGCCATAGTACCACGATAGGCATACCGTTTACAGTGTCGTTGACCACCCCCACCCGAGACAAGATACTAAACGGATACGCTACTGCTTGCCCACTTACAACACCCGCCAACACGCGCTCTGTAGGAAAAAGTCGGTCATCGGAGGGCGCACTATACATAAACGGTTGCGGGTTACTATCATAAGACACAAAGGGGTTTGTGCCGTAGCTCATCGGGGGCTTGTTTACATCGCCCGTAAGTACCTTGCCATCGCGATAGCGGTCTCTAAATACCCTATACCCTACCACCTGCGAAGGCACAACCACCAACGACACGCCCACATACTGTCCCACAATCGCCTGTCCTGTAAACTGTTGCCACCAGCTTTCGGTTTGGTCGTCCCACATCACAAAGCCACTATTGTTTACTGTGCCTGTGGCAGAAAAGCGCAATACCACATTGTTGACAGTGCGCTGATACACCATTGGCGCGTTGCACAGCATACAATACGTCACGGCAATGGGTTCTGTGCCTAGCATATCATTTACAATGCCATGTTCCATTAGCACAACAATGGGGTAGGCTCTGGCAGAATCTTCGTTTACTAGCACAATGACAGGCGATTTATCCGCCAGCCACGTCACTTCATTTACGCTCATCCATCGGGGGTGGTCGATGGGCATAAAGTTATTGCGTCCGCCAATATCCACCATATTCGACATCGGCGCACTGGTTTTTGTAAAATCAGTGCGCCACGCTTCGGCATCTGGGGTATATGTAAGCTGGCGAATCATCAAGAAGCCTGCCCCCCCAAAGAGGGCAATCATCCCGACAGCCACAAAAAACGCTTGTGTTCTTTGAAAAAGATGTTTCACATTACTGCCCAAAAATCAATGTTTGCGGTTGAAAGGCTGCCCATGCAAACCAGAAATGGGGCGCAGCAACCAGCCGTTCTAGCTGTGTGTCTGTTAGTTCACCCTCTATTGCTGTGCCAAAAACGTCCCATGTGCTGGCGGTTTCTTCATCCATGATAGTCCCATTTTCGCCAACATAAAAGGTGAGCGTTTGACCATCTACAACCGGCGAATAAAGTGCGGCTGTGCCAATATCGCGTGAGGTGTTAATGTCGCTTTTGTCGAGCGCGCTGGCAGTGCCGCTTTGCCAAAATGCCACAACGGGCGTTTCGTTAATCACGTCGTTAATGATGCCATCGGTTTGCAACGCTTCAAACGGGTATGCGATAGCCACGCCATCAATTACGCCCGCCAAAACGTGCGCCACAGGAGCGAGTCGTTCATCTAAAGGCTCACGGAACAAAAAGGGGCGTTGCGTTTGGTCATAGTTGACATACGGATTTTGCCCATAGTTTCGCCCCAAGCCCGTGTCCCGTGATAGCACCTCGCCATCGGGGTACTTTTGGGCAAATTGGGCAAAGCCTACCACCTGTGAAGGCACAATGTCCAGCAAAATATCGGTGTATTCGCCCACAATGCCCGCACCGACAAACTGTTGCCACCAGCTATCGGTTTGGCGGTCATACATCACCATGTCGCTCTTACGCAATAACCCCGATACGCCAAAGGACAGCACCGCATCCCCAACGCGACGGTCAAACACAATGCTACTGTTGCAAAGAGGGCAAAATGTGACTGCTACAGGCACGCCACCCACTTCATCGTTGACAATCTCATGCCAAATGAGGATGGCTTGTGGATAAGCGCGGGCAATGCCGTCTATTTCTACCACAATCACGGGGGCTTTGTCACTCATCCACGTTTGTGCCTGTGCAATGCTTTCAAACACGGGGCTATCAATAGAAGGGATACCGTCTTTGCCCGGACCGCCACTGATAATTTCGTTCAAATCTACCGAAAGTTTACAAAAGTTGGTATTGCTCCATGCTGAACCGCTAAATTGGCTCGGGGTACACTTATCGCCTGTTTGTGCGTGCAATGCCTCCACACTTGCCCCTATCAATACCCAAATGATGAGAAAACGCGACCAAATTTTCATAAAAGCCTCTTTTCATTTACGTTACTCTCAATCCTAGCGGATATTTCTTACAGGGGCGTTACACGAGTTTTTTAGTGATTATGACTAATAAATCCTGTGTATGTAAGCCCTCTAGCCCCTAATCATCTCGTTCTTTGTAAGTTTTACACATTAAATGCAAGTAAATCTTTGGATGGATTGGGGAATTTAACCCGCCTATAAGATGCTACAATGCTTTCATCTTTAGCCAATTCCTACAAATTGAGAAAGATGAGCAATCATGCGCGATTTTCTTGCCCTATCCTACGAAGAACTAGAAGAACTTAACTTGAAGGCTAAAGCAGAACGCCTAGAGCGCAAATCTGCGGATAGCACCCGTGAAGTACGCCTTAAATACCTTACCGACGAAAAACGCATTAAAGCCGTAACTGTGTGCTTTGTAGACCTTGAAGGTCGTTTGCACATGCTAGACTATGACAAGAAGTTCTTGTTGTCATCCTATGATAACCTCACATTTGATGGGTCTTCCATTCGTGGTTTCTCGCAAATTGTTGAATCTGACTTGCGTCTTGGCATTGATTGGGGTGCGTTCTATTGGCTACCCGCCGACATTTTTGGTGCAGGCAAGGTTTTGGTGTTTGGTGAAGTACTAGAACGCAGTGGCGCAGCCTATGCCGCCGACCTTCGTTCTGTGCTAAAAGCCTACACCCTTGAATTGTTTGAAAAGCAAGGCTTCACCTGTAACGTTGCCAACGAAATTGAGGGCTTCGTGTTTAAGGGTGAACACGCCGAACAAAACTATGCTGTCAACGGCAAGTTTGAATTTTTAAGCGAAGGCGGTTATTACCACACCCTCCCCGGTGATGGCATCCGTACCTTTATTGATACCTCTGCCGAAGTACAACGCGCGATGGGCTTTGAAAACGAAAAAGACCATCCCGAAGTTGCCCCTTCGCAATTTGAAATGAACTATAGCTACACCGAAGCCGTCATTGCCTCTGACCAAGTGATTTTGTACAAGCTCATCGCCCGTCAAGTGGCACGTATGCAAGGCTTAACCGCCAGCTTCTTGCCCAAGCCTGTTACTGGCATTAACGGTAGTGGTATGCACACCAATATGTCGATTTCTAAGGGCAAAACCAACTTGTTCTATCAAGTAGATGGCGAATATGGGCTTTCTGAATTTGGGACACAAGCCATTCACCGCATCCTAAACAGCGCGCTGGATATTTGCTTAATCCTTAACCCTAGCGTCAACGCCTATCGCCGTTTAGACCCCCACTACGAAGCCCCCAACCAAATTAAGTATTCGCCCATTGACCGCAGCTCTATGATTCGCGTGCCTTTGGCAAATTCAAAGTCAGCGCGTGTTGAAGTGCGTTCGGTAGCCCCCGATAGTAACCCTTACCTCACCATCTACTCGCTGTTTAAGACCGCCGTAGAAGGCAGCTTGCCCAAAAGCACCAACTTTAACCGCGTTTTGCCCGACAACATCTATGATGCCATTACACCTTTCCAAAAGAGTGCCTATGTGAAGAGCATCTTGGGCGCAGACGTGCAAGCCAAATATGCCGAACTAAAGCTAGAATCGGCGCACCGTTGCCCCCGCCTGTTGGGGTCAAAAATCAAGACTGCCGAAATTCAATACCACCACGAAGTTTACAACCAATTGCTTTGGTCAGATTTCTAAAGATAATGTCGCAGGGCGCACCCGTTGGGTCGCTTTCGCAAAACAGATTATTCGGGGGCGTACACGCGCCCCTTTTGCGTTCTGGCGCATTATCATTTACATAAAGCGCATACTAAGGGTACAATGCGTTTCACAAGGTTACTTGTCAACAGTGAAAGCATAGTGATTCATGACCGTACATCTTCAAGAACACTCTCACAACCATAACCATGACCATCATCACGCCCCCACCCTGCAAGAGTGGGCAAAAGCGACCTTGCTCCTGTCGCTTTCGGTGTATATGGCACTCCTGATGCTAACAGGTAACGTCAACAATTATATCAATCAACGCTTTCAATGGTTGGTGGTGCTGGCTTGCGTTATTTTTGGCGTACTGGGCGTGTTTCAGGTGTGGCAAGCGTGGCTTGCCAGCAAACCCGCCACGCCCATTAAGCCCCAATGGGGGGGCGTAAGCGTGCAATTGCCCCCTGACCACGACCATGACCATGACCACAGCCTTTCTTGGGGCGCAATTTTGGTGGTAAGCGTGCCTATTTTGTTAGCGTTGGTGTTTCCCTCGCGCCCGCTGGGTGCAGAAGCGGTGATGGGGGGCATTAGCCTAAACCCTGTTGGGGTGGGCAACGCAGAAACATTTAGTCGTTCCCCAAAAGACCGTAACATCCTGGATTGGCTTCGTGAGTTTAACCGTATTAACAATTCCGCCAGCTTTAATGGGCAAGAAGTGGACATAATCGGCTTTGTGTATCGTGAGGCGGGCATGGGCGATAATGAGTTCATGATTGCTCGTTTTACCATGAGTTGTTGTGTTGCAGATGCCTTTGCGATTGGCTTGCCTGTTCGCATTGAAGGGGGTGGGCAATATACCACGGGGACATGGCTAAGAATAGAAGGCACACTACAGGCAGGCATGTTTGAAGGCGAAAGCGTGCCGATTGTACAGCCCATAACCATCACCCCGACAGACGTTCCTGATAGCCCGTACCTTTACTCCTAGATGAACGATTTTATCGCCATCGGTGTAATTATTTTGGTGTCATGCTTTGCCCAAAGCATGACAGGGTTTGGGCTTGCCATTGTCGGGATGCCCCTTCTGCGCTTGCTGGGTGTGCCAATTATCATGGCTGCGCCTTTTATTTCGTTGGTGGCGTTGTCTATGCGCCCCTTGATGCTATGGCATTACTGGAAAGACTTCCATTTTAGGGATGTGTGGCGTTTGGTATTTGCCAGCATAGTCGGGATTCCGTTGGGGGTATGGGGCGTGCGCCTGCTAGATGAGCAATTTGTTAGTGCCGTTATGGGCTTAGTACTCATTGCTTACGCGCTCTATAACGCCTTTGGAGAACGACTACGGGGCAATGCGGAACACCTTGCGATTCATGAATTTTGGGCGTACCCATTGGGTTTTATATCGGGGGTCTTGGGGGGCGCATATAATATCTTTGGACCCCCCGTGGTTATTTACGCTAGTGCAAGACAATGGAATAAAGAAACCTTCAAAGCCAATTTGCAGGCAGCCGCACTCATGATTAGCATTGTTACCAGCGTCATTCACACGGTGGGGGGCAACGTGACCCCTGACATTTTGGTATTGTTGCTCATAGGCGTGCCGTCTGCCATGTTGGGGATGGTGGCGGGCTTTTGGCTAGACCCCTACATCAACCGCGCGCGCTTCTCACAAATAATCACCGCCTTCACCCTCTTTATGGGCGTTAGCTTGCTGTTGTAA
>DAOTTQ010000051.1:0-10782 GCA_034437555.1 Anaerolineae bacterium
ATGTCGATGAGCTGTTCTTTATCCAGTTGTCTAAGTTGTTCACGTATTTTTTCACTCATGCTTAAACTATACCCTATATCCTGCCTTTTACGCTACATTTTGGGTGGCTGAGTAGTTACGGCAAAGGTATTATTTAAGCGTTATAAATAGTTTTAAGGGGTCAAAAATGAACCATTGGGATGAACGTATTCTACAAAGTTGGTCTAAAATTCTACACATTGACATCAGCACTTTTACTAAAACGGGTCTTGTGGTTCAGGTTGCACACAATCCGAATGAGCCTTTGATGGTGTATACAAGGGGTGACTTGAAAATTGTTGTGTTGCCACAACAGTTCGCAGAAGCAATTGATGTTGCAAAGGACATCTGGCAAACACTTGATGCTTTAACCGACCACTTACAAATCACCGTAACGCTTCAAGAGCGAGACTTTATTTACTACGCTACAACGCCTCTCGATGTTGTAACACCCAATATACGGGTGCTAACCCATGACGACGCTATCGCTCTTGATGAATTGCAGGCGCAATGCACTCCAGAAGAACAAGACTTAGCGAAGATAAGCATTGATGACCCGTTTGCCGTTGGCTACTTTGAGGGCAATCAACTGGTGGGGGTGGCATCCTTTTTAGAAGAGGACTACGACCTCTATGACATTGGCGTTATCACGCATCCCACTCACCGCGCCAAGCAAATTGGCGAAAAACTTGCCGTTTACGTGCGTAATAACATCATACAGCGCGGAAAAATTGCCCAATACATCACAATGGAATCTAATCGCGGGTCAGTAAGTGTTGCCGAAAAAGCCCAGTTTGAACTTTTTATCATAGAAGAGGTCTATACATTCTCTACGGGTTCATAGAGGGCTAAACCAACCCCTTAGGCTATCATTTGGGTGGTCATGGAAAAACAATGTCAAGGACATACCTACAGGCACTTTTAGGCAATAAAACTATAAAAAGCACCAAATTTATACCATAGTCTGAACTACTATTTTTGTATATGTTAGGTATAATTATGTGATTATAGCTTATACGGAGTAACTTGATGACATACATCCCTTCTTTTGACAATTTTTTCAATCCTGTTATTCAAGCTCTTAAACAACTCGGCGAATCGGGTAGTATCGAAGAAATTGACACAACAGTTGCTGAGACAATGAAATTGACTAACGAACAGCTTGAGGTATTACATAATTCAGCTAAAAGCCCACAAACAGAAGTGCAATACCGAATTGCCTGGTCACGAACTTATTTGAAGAAATACGGGTTACTGGAAAACTCCAATCGGGGCATATGGACTTTAACCGAAAAGGGGCGTATTACCGAACATGTTGATCCTAAAGAAGTTAAAAAATATGTCGTAGAATCATTAAAGCAGAAACCTGGTACAGATATGTCTATTGAAAACGTCAATAGTGACTCAGAATCTTTGTCTTGGCAACAAGAAGTGCTTGAGTCTTTACTCAAAATGGATCCTTCTGCATTTGAGCGATTAGCCCAAAGATTACTCCGAGAGTCTGGGTTTATTCATGTTGAGGTGTTAGGTAAGAGTGGTGATGGTGGTATCGATGGTAAAGGTATTATGCGCCTAGGTGGGTTACTGAGTTTTCATGTTTATTTCCAGTGTAAAAGGTATCGTGGCGCTGTGTCCTCAGTACAAGTACGCGATTTTCGTGGTGCTATGGCTGGACGTTCTGACAAAGGTTTACTAATAACAACAGGAGGTTTCACGAGAGATGCGATTAAGGAGGCTACTCGTGAAGGAGCGCAGCCAATTGATTTGATAGATGGCAACTTATTAGCTGAGAAACTCAAAGAACTGGGACTGGGCATAGAAACGCATGAAATCACGGAAGAGCGTGTTATAGTAAATCATGAGTGGTTTAAGAGTGTTTGAGGTTATTTTTCTAACAAATTACCATAACTTTTAGTGAAAAAGTATCACGTAATTCATCCCTTCTCTAAAAGTTTTAGAGAGGGGATCTCACGTTGTTAAATCTTAGCCAGTCTAGGGTGCGTGTGAAAGCAGTTTGCTCGTCAACAATTGGTTCATAGCCAAAATCGCGCTTCGCTTTATCCGAATTAAACCAAAAATCATTGCACAACGAAGCCACCGAATAGCGCGTTAGCACAATATCGGCGTGCTTATCCGTAGGGGACAAACGCCAGCGTAGCTCTAATAGGCGCACGCCTAAATCGGCGACCCATTGGGGTATCACTTGGGTGGGCATGGGAAAACCGAGTGCCACAAGAAACGGCAAGGTAAAATCAAAAAAGTTTTTGGCGGGGTGGTCTGTGATGAAATAGGCGTTGCCTGCGACTGCGCCCTGTGGCGTAAGCGCGTTTAAGGCAAGATAATGAGCATGAGCCACGTTTTCAACGTAGACGTGGTTAAACTTTGCACTTCCATTGCCAATGCGTGCCAATTGTCCTGCTTTTGCCTGTGCAATAAGCGCGGGGAAGCGGTGCTTATCGCCTGCGCCATAAATGCCCGCCGTTCTTAACGCGCAAGTGAGCAAGCTGTTTTTGCCATTTGCTTCTAAGACGGCTTTTTCTGCCAGTGTTTTGGTTTCGCCATAATAATCCAGGTGTTGCGTGGCATAAGGCAGGGTTTCATCGCCATTGTGAAGGGGCTTGCCCTCAAACACTACATCAATGGAACTGGTATACACTAAGCGCGAAACACCCCGTGCCACGCACCCATTTATCACGTTTTGCGTCCCTACAACGTTGACATCGTATAAAAAGCGTGGTTTGCCCAGCCCCACATACACCATAGAGGCAACATGAAACACGCCATCCACCCCTTCACAGGCTTGCTTTACAGCATTGGCATCGCGTAAATCGCCTATGACACTTTCTACTTGGGGGTTTTCGTGCGCAGTAAGGTCAAATGAGCGCACACTTTCGCCCTGTGCCAAGAGATAATTGACCATGGCACGTCCAAGCAAGCCATTTGCCCCTGTTACCAAATATCGCGCCATCATCCCCCCTTACGGCATTACGCGGTGCGTCACAAGGCGATTTGCAGCGCGCCACCAGCGGAAGCCTTCAGCATAAGCCGTGTTTACCGCCAAGCCCCTAAACGCGCCCAACGCTTTGGCATAATGAGCAAACATGCTGTCATCGGGCGATGGGGCAACAAACGATGGGTCATATTCGGCGGGCATCATTTGGCTCACGTGGCTTGCCAGCATTGCCAGTTTTTTCTCCCACACAGAAGAAATGTCTACATATTCTTCAGGGATAAAGTTAATGCCACGCTCGGCTTCCATAAAGGCAACTGGCACAATGGCGCGGTGTGGCGCATATTGTGAAGGATAATTGGCGGTGCGTGCAATTTGGGCGGCATCCATCACCAATCGGCTGGTGGTTTTATGGTCGGGGTGATAGTCGTGTTCGGGGTGTGTGATGATAAGGTCGGGTTTACAGGCGCGGATGGTTTCGATGAACAAGTGGCGCGTGTCCTCGTTAAACCACAAACCCCCATCGGGTATCCCTAACCACACATTTTCTGCGCCAATCACCGATGCAGAGGCTTCTGCTTCGGCTTTTCTAATGCGTACGACGGTTTCTAGCTCTCCTTTGGGTCGTCCACGCCCATCGGTGACCACACACATAAACACCTTGTCGCCACGCTCGGCGAAGCGGGCAAGTGTGCCACCACAAAACATTTCTAAATCATCGCCGTGTGCGCCAATGGCAAGAACATTCATTGTATATTTCCTTAGAAGGGGTGTGTGGTTGGTTTAAGTACGAACATCAAGCGCATCACGTAAGCCATCGCCCAACAAATTAAAGCCCAGCACCGTAAACAAAATTGCCAGCCCGGGGAAGAAGGACATCCACCACGCGCTACGGATAAACCCGCGTGATTCGGTGAGCATTTTGCCCCAGCTAGGGGTAGATTGTTGTGCGCTCCCTAGCCCCAAAAAGCTAAGGGCTGCTTCGGCTAATATCACAGAACCAATGCCGAGCGTAACAAACACAACCACCGGCGCAATGATATTAGGCAAAATGTGGCGCACCAAAATTTGTAGGTTGTTTGCGCCCAAACTACGCGCGGCACTCACGTATTCTAGCTCTTTTGCCGAAAGTACCTGACTGCGAACAATACGTGCGATGGTCGTCCAACTAACTAGCCCCAACGCCAGGATGATGTTGTTTTCGCTACTGCCTAAAATGCCTGTAAGCGCGATGGCAATAATCAACAAGGGGAACGCCATAATAATGTCAATAATTCGGCTGAGAATAATGTCTATCCATCCGCCAAAGTACCCCGATACTAGCCCGACGAATAGCCCAATAGACAATCCAATGAACTGGGCAAACAGCGCAACCTTAAGCGAAATTTGCGCCCCATATAGCACGCGGGTAAAAATATCACGCCCAATTTCATCTGTGCCAAAAAGGTGTTCTAAAGAGGGGGGCTTAACGTAAAGGTTTGCAAGGTCGCCACGAATGGGGTCATAGGGGGCAATGACGTTGGCAAAAACGGCACACCCAATAGCGATCAGCACCAGTGTTAAGCCAATAATTGTTGTGGGATTGGAGAATAGACGGATAACCGCCATCCTAAATGGGTGATTTGCTTCGGTTTTCTTTAGCTTAAGAACGCCACTGGTGAGGGTCATTAGTAGCGAATCCTTGGGTCTATGATCGGATAGAGAATGTCTATGAGCAAGTTTAAGCCTGCATACACCAGCGCATAAGCAATAACGATGCCCTGCACTAACGGGTAATCGCGCTGTCCAATGGCAGCGACTAAAAGCCGCCCCATGCCGGGCCAAGCAAAAATAGTTTCTACTAAAATAGTGCCACTAAGCAAGCTGGCAACCGCAGCCCCCCACACCGTCACGACAGGCAATAGGGCGTTTTGCAGGGCGTGGCGCACAAAGACGCGCTGCGAGTGCAAGCCTTTGCTGTGTGCAGTACGGATATAATCCTGGTTAAGCACCTCCAGCAAAGAAGAGCGCGTGATGCGTGTAAGAATAGCCAACATGCCAAAGCACGCTGCAATAGAGGGCAAAATAAGGTGCGAAAGTTTGGTAGAGCCTGTGGGGTCTAGCCACTTTAGCGTAACACCAAACAAAATTTGAAGCTGAATGCCTAGCCAAAAAACAGGAATAGACACACCAATAAGCGCGACCAAACGCGCTAGAAAGTCCCATAGGCTATTGCGCCTGACAGCTGAAAAGATGCCTAATGGAATACCAATGGACATGGCAATAATGGTGGCTGTTAGGGCAAGCAGGGCGGTGGGCTGAAAGGACTCGCCAATCATGGTGGTAACGGGGCGGTTATGAATAAAGCTCCTGCCCAAGTCACCTTGCAGTGCGCCACCCAAAAACGTTGTAAATTGCACAGAGAGGGGGTCATCAAGGCGTAAACGGGCGCGGGTTTCGGCTAAACTTTGGGCATCGCCACGGTCACCCTCAATAAATTTGGCGGGGTCACTAGGCAGAACGCGCATCATCAAGAAAGTAATGACATAAATGCCCAAAACAGTTGGAATGAGTTGGATGATACGGCTAACAATATAAAGCGACATCGTTCCCTACAAACTGTTGTGTGGTTGATAAAGTGGGGAGTGCAAGGTTCTGCACCCCCAGCGATTGTAACCTTAGTTACCTAGTTCAATCAAGTGGAAGCGAGCCACCCCATTGTTATCTAGGGGTTGACCGCCCAAGCGGCTGCTGACAAGGCGTGTGGTTGCCCCATGGTACACGGGAAGAATAAGAACGTTTTCCATCGCAATCTGTTCGATTTGACGGAAAATAGCGTCACGTTCTTCACCTAATGGGGTGGCAATGCCTTGGTCATAAAGGGCTTGAATTTCGGGGTAGGCTTCGGTTTCGCCATAACCGCAATTAACACGGGTAGCGGCGTTGGGAAGCAACAAAACTACCATGTTTTCGGGGTCAGGATAGTCCATTGTCCAGCGGATACCACCAAATTGCATGGTGCAATTGGTACGGTCTTCGGTGTAGATGCTGGCTTCGGTGCTGTTGACGATAAGGTTAATGCCTGCTTCGGCAACGGTGGCAGAAATGGCGTTTAGCACACGGTTTTCTGTTTCGTTTTGGTCTGTACGCACAATGAGTTCAATGCCATCAGGATAGCCGGCATCTGCCAACAATTGTTTGGCTTCTTCAATGTTGCGTTCAAAGGGTGCAAAATCAGCATCATAGGTGCTTAAGCCCGGAGGATACAAGCCATCGGCGGGTACGCCTTGCCCTTGTAGAACGGTGTCAATCACCAACTGGCGGTTGATCGCCAACGACAGAGCGCGACGAATACGAACATCGCCAGAGGGCAATTCCTTTAGGTTCATGCGCAGGTTATAGTTGGAAAGGGTAGGAATCGTGACCAATTGGCTGCTTAGTGCGCTGTCTTCCTTAATACGAGGAAGGTCGGCTTCTGGAGCAACCGAAATGTCTAGGCTACCGGCTTCAAATTCTAACACTTGGCTAGAGATTTCTGGAATAACGCGAATGGTAACGCTCTTCACGTCAAATTCGCCGCCCCAATAGGCTTCATTGGCGACCAATTCCACGCGGTCATTAGGCACATAAGAAGCAACAGCATAAGGACCAGTACAAACGGGACCATTGGCAAAATCATTGGCAGAACCTTCGGCAATAATTACGCCACCGGGAAGGGTAAGGCGTGTGAGGAAGGCGGTAGTGGGGGTAGCCAATGTGACTTTAACCGTGCTTTCGTCTACCACTTCAACGCCACTAATGCTAAGAACGGGTTCGGGAGTGGGTGTGCCTTCGCCAACGGCGGCAGGACGGATTGCACTCCAGCCCATGACTGTACCCAATACCAAACGTGCGGTATAGGATATGCCAGTGACGGGACTTGCAAGGCGGTCGAAGGAGTATTTCACATCGTTGGCATCTAATGTGCTGCCGTCGCTAAACATAACGCCCTGACGCAAGGAAAAGACGTATTCTGTACCGTCTTCACTCACTGTCCAGCTTTCAGCCAAGGCAGCGACGGGTTCTAGGGTGGTGGGGTCGTAATTGATTAAGCCTTCACAGACATTGCGTAACACAAGAAAATCATCTACTGTACGTCCTGCGTGTGGGTCTAATGATGTGGGTTGTGATTCCACAAAAGCAACGGTGACGGCAGCGTCTTGTGCCATCACGCCAAAGCTAAACAGAGCCGTAACTAGCCCAACTAGCCCAAAGCGTAAACCTTGTTTCATAAAATTTTCTCCATGTAGTACCAACAACAAAATTTAGGTATTACTTTCAATCTTAAGCATAACGCATCTTAACGATAACCGCAAGACCATTTCATTACCTTTTATATATAAAATGTATAACAAAAAGATAATAAAATGGCGTTATGACTCATCTTGCTAAAATGCCCGCAGTAGAACTATGCTTAAAGCTTATCATCAATCCCATAGGAGATAAAACGATGAAACTTACAATTATTGGGGGTGGGGGTGTACGCACACCACGTCTTATTCCATCCTTGGTAAAGCGTGCCGAGCGCATGGGACTCACGGAACTGTGGCTGATGGACGACCACGCCGAAAAACTAGACTTGATTGGCAATTTGTGCATCAGCATGGCAAAGCAAGCAGGCGCAACCTTTACCATGAAGCTAACGACCAACGCCCATGAAGCCATTGAGGGGGCAAGCCATGTCATTACCTCTATTCGCCCCGGCTTAGAAAAAAGCCGTGCAGAAGATGAGCGCATTTGCTTTTCACACGGGGTATTGGGGCAAGAGACCACAGGGGCGGCGGGCTTTGCGATGGCAATGCGAAGTGTGCCAGCTATTTTACATTATGCCCAAATGGTGAATGAGATTGGCGCACCCAACGCGTGGATTTATAACTTTACAAATCCGGCGGGCTTGGTGGCACAGGCGTTACACGATGCAGGCGTTGAGCGCATTGTGGGCATTTGTGACAGTGCCAATGGCGCACAGCACGCCGTTAGCCGTTGGCTTAATGTGCCTCTTAAATACGTGCATCATCGCGTGTATGGGCTTAATCATTTGTCTTGGACGGATAGCGTGCTGGTAGACCCTGACGGGAGCGGGGGCGAAGAAATGTTCCCCGCCCTTTTGCATGATGAGAAGTTTGTGCAAGCAACGCACATGCAAATGTTTACAAAGGGCTTGCGTGAGTGGCAAAATACGTTCTTAAACGAGTATCTGCACTATTTTTATCATCGTGATGAGGCATTAAGCGCGTTGCTTAAAAAACCCGAAACACGCGGTGAAGAAGTGCTACGTTTAACCACTGACCTGCTTCAACGCCTGCGTGCCGTAAAAGAAGATGCCGTGGCAAGCCTTGAAACCTATCATGATGTGATGGGGCAACGAAGCAAAACCTATATGGCACACGCCCGCGATGGCAAAGACCGCGTAAAGATGCAACCCATTGGCGATGATGAAGAAGGTTATGCGGCGGTGGCTTTGGGATGTGTGGAGGCGATTGCTAACAACATCTTGCACTATACGGGCTTAAATGTGCCGAACGAGGGCGCAATTGATGGCATGGCAGACGATGACATTGTCGAAGTGGGGTGCTGGATTGATGGGGATGGCGTGCGCCCTGCAAAGGTGGGGCAAATTCCTTCGCATCAATGGTTACTCATGCGCGATGTGAAGCAGTATGAGCGTTTAGCATCACAAGCCATTTTAACAAAAAGTCGTGCGCTAGGTATCGAAGCCCTTGCTGTACATCCTTTAGTGGGTTCATACCCCTTAGCAGAAACATTGATGGACACCTTCTTAAGCACACACGCGGAGCTTGTGGGGACATGGCAATAAGCGTTGACATACTCATACCGGGTAATTACTTCTGTGACCTTATTTTTACGGGGTTTCCGACGTTTCCTGCGCTGGGTACAGAAGTTTACACCGAAGGCTTAACCGTGACAGTGGGCGGTGTTTTGAATACGGTTGTGGCATTACAGCGTTTGGGCGCAAGCGTGGGGTGGGTGGGCGCATTGGGTAACGATTTTTTTAGTCAATACGTGCAAAATGTGCTAGAGCAAGAGGGCGTTTCGCTATCCCTAGCACAACGCTTGCCCTATGCGTTACAGCGCGTCACGGCTGCCGTATCGTATCCGCAAGACCGCGCTTTTATTACGTATGTAGATGACACGCCAAACACGCTTGATATGCTCTTGTGGGCAATAGAGGCGGGCGTAGCATTTAAGCACTTACACTTTTCACGGCTAATGACCGATGAGCGTTTGCCCGACCTGATGCGCCAATGGCGGAGTGAGGGCAAAACGCTTTCTATGGATTGCCAACATCGTCAAGAGACGCTGGAATTGCCGATTGTGAGCGAGATTCTAGGCTTACTGAACTGGTTTATGCCGAATGCCGTTGAAGCGCAACGCATCACCCAAACGCTAAGTTTGCGTGATGCCATTAAATCACTGTTGCCGATTGTGGATGGCTTGGTGATTAAGGACGGCGCAAACGGGGCTTCGGTGTGGCAACACGGCTTTATGAATGACGACAACGCGCTATCGCTTACGCCCATAGATACCACAGGGGCGGGCGATGTGTTTAATGCGGGCTTCTTGACGGCGTGGCGTAAGGGCTTAGACTTAAAAACATGCTTGCGCTATGGCAATATCTGCGGTGGGCTATCCACGCAGGGGCATGGTGGGGCAATCAATGCACCCACATTAGCACAAGTAAAAGCGATGTTGATATAGTGACTGAGGCAAGCGCGACTAAATTATCGCTATCACCTTAAAACTTAGACAAAATGCCCTCTTTTATTAGCGATGATAAATGAGGGCATTGTTGCTGAATGGCAAACGGGCTACGGGTTGTCGTAGGCGTAAAAAATATAGTCTTGAGAGGTGGTTTTTGCGCCAAAGTCGTGCAGTAGCCTTAGCACTTGGGCGCGGTGGTCTGTGCCATGATTTGCCACCTGAAACAAGGCATGCCATAGCATAAGGTCTTTATCTTCTTCTATTGTGAAGGGCTTTTGAAACAACATGTCATCGCTTAGTGTTGCCAGATAATCACGCATGGTTTGTTCCACTTTATCCCAATATGCCCGAATGGTGGCTTTATCTTCAAAGTCATCGGGTTCTAGCATATACGGAATGTCTAGCCCGCGCATGCTAGTAAACCAAGAATCGTCTACGCTTATCATGTGGACAATTTGGTTATGGACAGAGCCAACAGAATAGAGGATGGGCTGAATGAATTGCTCTTGGGGCAGGGGCATGATGAGGGAATCCCATAGGGTACGGTTTTCCTTAAAATGGTATTCATAAATATGGCGAAAGGCATCGGCGTTCATGGTGCTTGCTCCTGTGTAGGGTGCTTAGGCATTACCTAAAAGAATAGCACGGGTGTTCTTGCGAGGCAAGTAAGAAACCTCATCGACTTCTGCTTTTGTGCGTCCTTTTTTCTCTGCCTTAGCGACATATTCGGGATAGACCCTTGCAAAACGCATTGTGTAAATCCGATGCCTTTTCATAATATTCGCCTGTTTTTGTACTTTTCTTATAGTTTAGCACAAATATTCTTATTGATAAGTCGGTAAACGGGCATCCTATTTTTGCAACTCCGCCAAATATGCCCGAATCTCATCTTCATACGCAAATTTGCCCAGTTTGGCAGGATTGAAAGCGGGCAAGACGGGGTGCGCCACCCCCAAAGCATCCAGGACGCGCTTTGCTCGTTGCAACTCCCACCACCAGCTGAACGGTTCCCCATCTGCCCATGCCGATTGATACGCTTTAAGTGCCGTCTCACTTGCAAGGTTGGATTCCCC
>DAOTTQ010000052.1:0-10024 GCA_034437555.1 Anaerolineae bacterium
TTTGAGATTGTAGACATACCACCCGCTGTTACTCATCCTGAAAAGTCCCAAGAGACACCTCAAAAGGGGCGTTTACAACTTAATAATGTGCGTTTCTGGTACGATGAAAACGCCAGACCCGCGCTTGATGGCATTACCTCAACGATTGAACCCAATGAACACATTGCCATTGTTGGTACAAGTGGCGCAGGCAAAAGCTCACTCATTAATGTGTTGTTGCGCTTTTGGGAGTATCAAGAAGGCACAATACAATTAGATGGTGTAGACTTGAAGCAGCTTGCCCTTCAAGAAATACATCACTTTTTCGCGGTAATGTCACAACGCACGCATCTCTTTAATACGAGCATCGGTGACAATATTCGAATTGCAAAAGATTCGGCAACTGACGACGAGGTTCGCTATGTGGCTCAATTGGCGCAAATTGATGATTTTATTCAGCAATTGCCTAATGGATACGACACCTTCGTGGGTGAATTAGGCGCAAAACTAAGCGGTGGCGAGCGTCAGCGTGTTGCATTGGCACGTATGCTCTTAAAAGATGCCCCCTTCTTCATTTTTGACGAGGCGACTGCTAACCTTGATGCCGTTACAGAAAAGATGATTGTGAACGCCATTTTGGACGTCACTCAAACGCGGACAATGGTTTTTATCACGCATCGTCTAACGTTGTTGGAGAAAATGGATCGCATTATTGTTTTGGATGAGGGGCGTATTGTGGAAATCGGCACACATCAAGCCCTCATAAACAAACAGGGTCTTTATGCCATCATGGCACAGCATTCTCTGGATGTGTTACATCTGATGGGTGCTGTGGGCTAAAGCGTTCAATCGTAACTACTCAGCCCCCCCCCAATGTAGCGTAAAAGGTAGGATATAGGGTATAGTTTAAGCATGAGTGAAAAAATACGTGAACAACTTAGACAACTAGATAAAGAACAGCTCATCGACATCATCTCGGATTTGCGTGAGGAGATTACCGCGCTTAAAGCGATTATTCAAGCGCAAAATGAGCGGATTAAAGCCTTAGAAGACCAACTGGCAAAAAATAGTCGCAATAGCAGTAAACCGCCAAGCAGCGATGGGTTCAAAAAGCCTAAGCCGAAAAGCTTACGGGAAAAAGGACAGCGCAAAACGGGGGGATAAGAAGGTCACATAAGGAAAGAACATCGTAGGCTTGCAACTCATTGCCCAAGAAGGCGAGATTTACTTTAACCTTCATACAAAGGGGCAAACCTACTTCGGCGATATTCGCGGACGCTTTTACGCCATCTCCACGCCATAATACAGTTTCAAACGCTTCTATCAACCTGCTGGGCTTGGTATTGGTAATACTTCAGCCCGGACAGTCTTCTAACACATCGTCTACGCGCAACGGCATTACCACAACGAGTTACGGTTCGTGGGGGCGTAGCTTTATATTTGCTCTAGTTGCCATAATTACCCCAATTGCTGTACCTTAACGCGGTATCGGTTTACGCAGAACTCAAAGGGGTTCGGCAACGCGCCAAGCCCTTTTTTATTGTCTAAAACCCCTATTTGCAACCACAAATACCACCGTTGCGTATTAAAAGACAGGTCTAACAGATAAAAATCAACTCAATAGAGGTTATAATGTCACAAGATGCTCTAGCACAAGCGCGTTCACTCATTAAAGGACAACGCTTTGATGAAGCCCGTGAACTACTCGAAACCATTCGCACAAATTCATCGGCACGCATGCTTCTGGACAAGCTAGATGATGTGCTGATGGATGATGTAAGGTCGCAAAGAGGCGCGTCTAATACACCTGATGAATTGGCTATTTTTGACAAAGCCAAAGAGCTTATTAAAGACGGCAAGTATTCAGAGGCAAAAGCTGTTCTCGAACTCATTGAGGATAACCTTACGGCGCAGTCGTGGATTTCACGGCTAGATGCCCGCTTATTTGAAGAAAAGGCATATAGAAAGTCGATGTCATTGGATAACCCCGAAGGTAAAAACTGGGGTATTTCCATCATTCTTTGCGTCTTGTTCGGATATTTGGGGTTTCACCGCTTTTATACGGGACATATCGGTATTGGGTTAATTCAGATGTTTACGGGGGGTGGGCTGGGTATTTGGTGGCTCATCGACCTTGTGATGATTATCACACGAAGCTATCGAGACAGTAACGGCAACAAACTCGTATAAACCTTAAAGGGGTTTGGCAATGCGCCAAGCCCCTTTTTTGTGGGTGATGCTCTACAAGCCTTGTTCGTTTAGCCATGCCTGCACGATGCTTGCCGTTTCTTGGGGGGCAGATTGTGGGAATAAATGCCCGTGACCCTCTATTTGCTTGTAAGTAGCACTGGGAATCAGGGTTTTTGTGCGCTCATAGCTCTCTTGTGTAAATGTGTCACTCATTGCGCCCTGTATGATGAGCATGGGGACTTTGCCCTCTAGCTTACGCAGTTCTTCCCATGTGCCTAAAAAGCCTGTACTAAAGTAAAACGCCTCCCATTCGGGTGTCCACAACAGCGTAATACCCTTGCCATCGGGCAGAGGATGTGTGCCGTGTTCGGCGTAGAGGCGCAAGGCTTCCTCATCCCAATTGGCAAAGAGAGGGCGCGTGCGATAGCGCAAATAAAATTCAGTGGTGTTTTCAAAGTCGCGTTTACGCTTTAGGGCGGCTTGCGCCAACGGGTGCTGGTCGGGGATTCCCATCTCTGTCAGTTGCTTTAGCCCACTTAAAATGTGTTCAGGTAAAAACGTGGGGTCTAGTAGCACCAATGCCTTAAAGTGTTCGGGGTTCTTCATGACGGCTAAAGCACTGGCGACACCCCCAAATGAATGCCCCACTGCAATAACGGGCGAAAGCGCGTTTTGCGTGATGCCCTCTATCAAGTCATCGCCAATCTGTCGCCAATCGAGGGCGTTTTTAAGGGCGGGCGGTTGTCCATCCCCCCATAGCGCACGCGGTGGCAACGAGACCACGCGATATGCGCTAAAGAAGGGGCGTAAGAGGGGCAAGTACACTTGTGGCACAAAGCCATTGGCGGGCGCAATATGAAGCGCAGGGGCGGTTTCTTGTCCACCCAGCGCAAGCAAAGGTTGGGGCATACATGACCTTTCTACAGAGACACTATCGTTTACGGAAGTAAGTTACCGTAGCATAAGCCAAAACCCCTAACTGAAACAAGACCGCAACCCCCAACCACCACGGCAAACCGCCTTCTTCAACGGGGGAAGGCGCGTTGACGTTGATAAGCGGAATAGGCGTGCTTAGCATTGCCAGCGTTGTGGGCGGTGGAAGCGTGCGAATAATCACAGACTCCGTGGGCGTAAGCGAGGGTGTTTCTGTGGGTATGGGTGTTTGTGTGGGAGGGGGCGTGTCGGTGGGTTGTGGCGTAAGCGCGTTAAAGACCGCCGGGGGAGGCAATTCGCCCAATGTAGGAACAGGCGTGGGCTGTGTAGACGTGGGCGGTGGCGTAAACGAAGCGGTTGGCGTGGCAGTAAATTCGCTAGTAGGCGCAACAGTGGGCGTATAGGTGCCACTTTGCGGCGGCACAAGCAGCACACTCCCCACTTTTAGAAAGCGTATATCCGCCTGTGTCATCCCATTCAGCTCTAGTACCGAAGGAATTCTGTCCCATGAGTAGCCGTAAATCAGCATAATTTCGCCCAGCGTGTCACTGGGCTGGACTTCGTGCATGATGTTGCCATTGGCATCTAGCCCCACCACAAAAGAAGGTTGTGAGGGTGCGCCACCCCCATCATTGCCTGATGTGGCACTATTGCTTGTGCTTACAGTGCGAACAGCACCGCTTGAATTACCAAAGACCAGCACAAAGGAATTACCACCCGAACCGTTGGCTGTGCCAATGCCGACATTGTCATAATTGGGGCTGGTAAGACCCGCATAGTGAATAGGCGAATTTACCCAAAAGTTCCACGCATCGCCACTGCCAGCAATGCCTCCCATATAGATATTTTCACTTACCCATGTAGAGCTATAGCCCGCAGCACGCGCCCTATCACGGGGGCTACTGCCATCAAACTGAATGTGGCTAACTTGTCCAGTGTCTACCATCCAACGGGCATGGTTGCTAGCGGCAGAGGCTAATGCCCCGTTCACACTATAGGGCGCAAGCCCCAACGAAGCACGCAAGCCGTTAATACGCGACAGCAAGTCATCTTGTGCCAGCGTTGGCAAAGACACTAGCCCTACCATACAGAGAATTAAAAAGCACACGAAGTTATTTTTCATGCGCTTTATTTTAGCAAAGTTTATGGTTCAGAAAACGGGCGGTTAGTCTACGCTTGCGCCTTTTCACCCAGTTTGCGCTCTGTACCCGCCAAAAGGCTTTGGATGTTCTCTCTAAATCGCCAAATAATGAGCAAGCTGATGAGCAAAAGATACGGCAAAATTTCGCGGGGTAGCAAGCTTTGTGCCACCAAAACCAACATCCACAGCATCGCGCTGGCAAACGCCGAAAGCACACCTAATGAAACATAGCGCGTTCTAATCGCCAGCAATACGCCAATGGTCAACATGCCAATAATCGTTTGCACAGGGGCAACCATCAGCATAGTGCCAAAGGCGGTTGCGCCCCCCTTGCCCCCCCTAATGGTGAGCTTGCCCTGATTAGCAGCGGTATTGATGAGAGTAGCAAAAAGTGACCAATTGTGACCGACCACCACCACGACCGAACTAATGGTAAAAGCTGTCCACTTTTCGCTAGGCAATAAAAAGTTCCACGCCAATCCAATGGCAACCACGGCTTTCATGGCATCGAGTGTAATTGTCAGTACCCCCCAATGAACACCCCCTAAAGCGCGTGCTACGTTGGTACCGCCCATGTTGCCACTACCCACTTCAAAGATATTGATGTTACGGGCTTTGGCAATAAAGTAAGCGATGGGTATAGAACCAATCAGGTAGCTGGTGATAATAATGAGAAGCAATGGCAGGATATTATTTTCAGTAACCATCTTTTGACGGCGTGTGCCTGATCCTTTTCACAAAACGCAATGTTTGAATAAAGATAACACATGAAAGGGTATTTTGTCACGTTTATCTGGGCGACATCCTTATTGCGCCGTCCAATCGTATGATTTCTCCATTAAGCATGGCATTTTCTACGATGTGTTGGGCAAGGTGAGCATATTCTTCGGGGCGACCCAAGCGCGATGGAAACGGCACTTGTTGCCCTAATGAAATGCGGGCGGGTTCGGGCAAGGCTGCCAAAAGGGGCGTATCAAATAAGCCGGGCGCAATGGTCATCACGCGCACGCCATCCCGCGCTAGGTCACGCGCAATAGGCAATGTCATGCCTACAATGCCCCCTTTGCTGGCACTATATGCGGCTTGCCCCACTTGCCCATCAAATGCCGCCACAGAAGCCGTATTGATAATCACCCCGCGTTCCCCTTCTTCGTTGGGGGTATTGCCTATCATGTGTGCCGAAGCCAAGCGAATGACGTTAAATGTGCCAATCAGATTGACACGAATGACGCGCTCAAACGCATCAAGCGGGTGTGCGCCGTCTTTACTCACCGTCTTTTGTGCCAGCCCAATACCCGCCGCGTTCACCACCACATGAAGCCCGCCCAGCGTCGTAGTCGCCACTGTGATAGCTTCTAAAACTTGGGCTTCATTAGACACATCCGCTTTTACAAAGCGTGCGTTTGCGCCTAGTTCTTGGGCAAGAGCGTTACCGCGCTCGGCGTTTACGTCCACAATCACCACGTTTGCGCCCTGCTGTACAAAACGGCGCACGGTGGCTTCACCTAAGCCCGATGCCCCACCCGTCACAAGTGCGGTTACTTCTTTAAGTTCCATATTTCAAAAAATCCTTTCAAAAAACGGGCTGTTATATAAACTCTCGTATCTTAAATAAAACTATAACACATTTAACAAGCCCTTCACATTAAGGGTTGGGCATAGCACGCATCCCTAGAAACGGGTATGCTACGCACCATAAAAACACACCCACAATGAATACCCGAAGGAACGGTAAATGAGCGAAGAAGTGCCTGTAATTGTCATTGGTGGGGGCTTGGCGGGCTTAACCGCAGGAGTTCATTTGGCAGAACGGGGCATTTTCCCCATTGTGCTAGATGCCGATGCCCACTGGACAGGCGGACGATTGGCAGGGGGCGACCCCGACACCTTTCACTATCAAGGGCGCGAATGGTCATTTAAGGGCGAACACGGCGTCCATGCCGTGTGGGGAGGCTATGAGAACCTGCGTGCCACGTTAGAGCGTTTTACCCACACGCGCCTGATTCCTTCTTATGGTGAGGAGTGGGTTAACCGATGGGACAAGCACATTCGGCGCATTGAAGCCGGTAACGCTGTTCGTAGCCGATGGATTCCAGCACCGTTTCACTATTTGCAATTGCTCTTTCATCCGCACATTTGGGCAAGCATTAGCCCATGGGATTTTTTATCGTTGCCGGGTATTTTAGTCAGCATTGCTCTTACTGTTGGCGTAGACCCCATTGCGGAGCGCAAAGCGTGGGATGGCTTAACGCTTAAAGAGTTCTTTCGGGGCTGGACACCCAACCTAAAAGCCACATTTACGGGCGTGGGTGTCAATCTTTTAGCCGCCGATGAGGACGATATTTCACTGGCGGGCTTTATTGCGGCGTTGCGCTTTTATACCATGCTTCGGCGCGATAGCTGGCAAATGTCTTACTTTCCACAGGATGGCAATACCAGCGTCATACAGCCCCTTATAGAAGCCATTGAAACACGCGGAGGGCGCGTGCTAAAGGGCTATACTGCCACCCGATTAGAGCGCACCGCAACGGGCTGGCGCATTATCGCCGACGACAATCCACACCAAACCACGCGCACGTTTTATGCCAAACAGATTGTACTAGCGACACACGGCGTTGGCGCACAACGCTTACTCAACGATAGCCCTGACACGGCAAGCATCGCAAGCACGCTTCGTTTTCCTACGGCTGTGAATACCAGCACGGTGAGGCTGTGGTTTAGCGCGTCCCCCCATGAAGGCACACAAGGGGGCATGATGACGGGAGACTTTGTGCCAGATAACTTCTTTTGGTTGCATCGGTTGTATGATGATGCCCGTGAATGGCACACAAGCACAGGCGGAAGCGTGATTGAACTGCATTTTTACGCGCCCAAAGCGTGGGTGCATTTGCCCGACTTTGCCTTTTTAACACACGCCACCGCCGAAGTGTACCGCGCCTTTCCAGAGCTAAAGAACAGCTTTGTGTATGGGGCAGTACGACGTAATAGCCAAACGCACACGCGCTTTCGTGTGCCAACCAACGATAGCCTATTTGTGAAAACGCCTTTTGAGGGGCTTTTTGCGTGTGGAGATTGGGTGGGCTATGAGTCACCATCGTTATGGATGGAACGCGCCGTCACAACGGGCATCGCCGCCGCCAATGAAGTGTTATTAAGCGTGGGACAAGCCCCTTATGAGGTGCGCCAGCCCGCCCCCCCCGAACCTTTGGTAAGAGGCATGGCGTGGCTGATTGGCAAGGGGCGCAAACTCTTTTCTCTTTGGGCATGATGTGACACAATGTTAGGTGGGGAAGCACATATACAAGGGACAAAAACAGCATGTTTATTTTTAGAGATTTACACACCCAAGCCGACCTTGAACGGGTGGCAGACCTTGAAAAAGCGGTGTGGGCATTAGAAGACCGCGCCATTGTGCCTGCGCCCATTATGATGGTGATGATGAAGTGTGGTGGACACATTGCCGGCGCATTTGATGGCGATAACATGGTGGGCTTTACGATGGCGTTAGCCTCGCGGTATGGCGATGATTGGCGGTTATGGTCACACATGGCAGGCGTGGCAGAAACGCATCGTGGGCAGGGCGTGGGCTTTGGCTTAAAGCAGTACCAACGGCATTGGGCATTGCAAAACGGCTATACGCGCATCGGCTGGACATTCGACCCGTTACAGCGCGTGAACGCAAACTTCAACTTGCGTCGTTTGGGCGCAAGTGGCACCAAGTACCTCATCAACATTTATGGCGATATGACCGATGTCATTAACAGGGGGTTACCCAGTGACCGTTTAGAAGTCAGTTGGGAACTATCGAATGCGCGAGTGGTTGACCATGCCGAAGGCGACCCCCAACCGGTGCTAGTAGAAACCAATGAAAAGCACTTTATCCTTAAAACGGGCGATGATGGGCAACCGATACGCGTGGATAATGACCTAAAGGATATTTGCTATTTTGTCGAAATTCCATTTGACATTGCCAAAGTGAAAGCACAAAGCCCCGAAATCGCGTTGGCGTGGCGGGTGGCGGTGCGTGATGTGTTTACAAGCGCGTTGGCGCAAGGGTATCATGCCATCGACTTTGTAAACTCGGATAAGCGGTGCTGGTATGTGCTGTTTCGGCAATCCTAAGCCTCATTTTGCAGGGCAATCGTTGTCACAGAAGGGTGTAAGGCGTATGACAAACCAATCTCTTAAAGGACTTCTGGTGGTACTTGCCGTGCTATTGGGCGCGTGTGATGCTACCTCTGCGCCACTTCCCACCCCCGTGATTATCGAGAAGCCACTGGCAACGGCATTTCTGTCGCCCACGCCCAACCAAGCCGAACTTACGGCGACACAAAGCGCAATTACGCCCACGCCATTACAGCCCACCGCCACGGTTGCGCCCACCAATACGCCCTATGTGGGGGTGTTTTTGGGGCGTGCAGAAGGGAGCTTGGGCTTTCAATCGTTTCAAGAACCACTCTTTGCCTCTAGTGCTAATAGCGAACCCACACCCGACAATCGACGGTGCTTAACGCCCATTGATGAGCGTGTGCTACGCATTTGGCAAACGAACAACGCCGTTAGCCGTGCGCTCGGTTGCCCCATTCAAGAGAGCTTTGGGTTCTTTGGCAATATTCAGTTGTTTGAGAACGGCGCAATGTACTTACAGCCCGATATTCAGGCGGTATGGGCAGTATTGCCGACGATTGGCGTAGGAAGTTATGAGTATATAGAATCACCGCCCCCCCTCACAAATCCTGCTGCGCCTGATGTTGTCGGGCGCATTACGCCTTCTGGCACATTTGGGAGCGTGTGGGTGCTGGTAGACGGTTTGCAAACACGGCTAGGCTATGGCATTACGCCCGAACAAGAAATCGCCATCGGCATCCAACGCTTTGACGGAGGCACGTTCTTAATTGATGCATCCTCTGGACAAGCCTTTGCGCTGGTGGTAGATGGTACGCTGTATGGACCCTTCACATTACCCCAAACCACCGCGCCTACGCCGACAGAAACAGGGCAAGGCTAACCCAAAAAGGAGTAACCGATGCAATTTATTATGCCTCGCAAAAAGTTTAGGCAACGCACAGGGCTAATTTTAATCATCATTTTGGCAATCGCCTTGATTAGTGGGGTTATTTCGGCGTATGAGGACGGCATATTTAACTGGCGAAGCCTATTAGGGAATTTATCCACAGAACTCATGGGAGGCGTAATTACGTTTGTACTGATAGACCGCCTGATTTCCAGAAACGAAGATGATACCACCACGCGTAATAGCCTGATAGGACGGCTAGAAAACCATGAAAGCGGGCTAGTACAAGCGGCTGTTCAAGAGCTTCGCCAGCGCGGTTGGCTACAGGATGGCTCATTGTATGGGTGGTTCTTAAAACGCGCCAATTTTGAAGGGATTGACCTGCGAGATGCACGGATGAATGGGCTAGGGATATATCGTTGTCACCTGAAAGACGCACGAATTACCGACCAGCAATTCGCCTGCCTAAACGACTTGCGCCGAACGACGATGCCTGACAATAGCCTATATGATGGGCGTTTTTGTTTAAGCGGTGACATAAGTTGGGCAAAGACCCACTACGGCATCGACTTTATGACCGCCAGCATCGAAGACATGGCAGCCTACTATGAGGTAAGCCCAGAAGCCTTTTTAGCGGGGCAAAAGTGGGCAAAAGAGAACCTGCCGCTGCTTGGTCAAGAAGTGCCACCCTACCTTAATCACCTCATCTTAAATGCACAGGTTTAGCGTGGCTTACGCTTCTGCTTTGGCGCGGTAGTCGGCATCAT
>DAOTTQ010000053.1:0-3348 GCA_034437555.1 Anaerolineae bacterium
CGTAGCATGGAAGAAGAAGGGATGATGCCCGAAGATGCGCTGACGTATTCTTTACGCTTGGTGAATGAAGCCGATTATTATATTTTGATACTGGGTTTTCGTTATGGGAGTGTGCCAAATGACCCACGCAACCCCCGTCAATTGTCGTATACCGAGCTTGAGTATCGTAGGGCTTTAGAACGTGCTGCGGAGGGGAAATTGGTTATTTTGACGTGCTTGATGGACAAAAGTCATCAACGCACAGTTGACCAAGTAGAAAGAGATGCCACTAAGCTGGCACAGCTAGAAAAATGGCGTGAAGAAGTGTCAGTACGTACGGTGAGTGCGTTTTTCACGGATGAAAAAGACATCCATACCCAGAGTTTGGACGTGCTTCACAAGCTTGATAAAAAACGCTTGGTAAGCATGGGGGTGGCTAGTGGAGCAGAGACTTCAGCCGTTGGCACACGCTATTTTCTTGATGAAATGATAGACGAAGGCGGAAACGGTCAAGTTTGGCGGGGACGTGAACGCCTACCCGACGGCACGTATGGATCGCGTGCGATTAAGATGTTACAAGCGAAGTGGAGTGCCGACGAGCAACGCATCAATCGCTTCATGAAAGAGATTAGCGCGGCACGTGACCTTAATCATCCGCATATTTTGCGTGCGCTGGATTTTGGGATGCACAATAAGCAATTTTATCTGGTGATGGATTTTATTGCGGGACGCACGCTACGCTATCAATTAAAAGAGAAGCCGTTACCGACGGAATTGGTGCTTCAGTGGCTAGAGCAAATCGCGGATGCTTTAGGGGAAGCGCACAACAAAGGATTTATTCACCGCGATGTGAAGCCTGAAAATATCTTGTACAGCAAACGCGGTGAGAAAGACCACCTGTATTTGACCGATTTTGGTCTGGTGTATAGCTCGGATATTGAGACGAATATCACGGGGGATGGCGACATTGTGGGGACGGGGCGTTATATGTCACCGGAACAATGCAATCCTGACCATGCTAAAGTCAGCAATCGAAGCGATATTTACGCACTGGGTATTCTGGCATACGAGATGTTGACGGGTGAAGTACCCTTTTCAGGGGCGAACAAGGTGGTGTTGTGCCAAAAGCATTTGGGAGAAAAATTACCCAAACACACGGCTTTACCCGATTCACTGCATCACATTTTGACCAAAGCGTGTGCTAAAGACCCAGGCGACCGTTATGCCACTACCGAAGCGTTTATGGTGGATTTTCGGAATTGGCAAAAAGACCCCGCGAACTTACAACCTGTGATTGACGCTTATATGAGTACGCTAGAGAAACGCTTGCGTGATTCGGTGCTGAATCGGTTTGTGGAACTGGCGGGAGACGAAAGTCGCTTACGGGAACGGTTAGAGCAAGCACTAGAGGCAGACTTTGACCCGATAGAAGGTTTCAACGATTACGACCAATTTTTTCAGACGGTAAGCGCACCTGTGCAAGCCGACCACATTCAGAAAGATGAACACAAATCAGAGGCAGTGTCAAACGTTCATCAACGCTTACTGGAACTCAACAAGGTTGTGTTGGTGGGGGAGCCGGGCGCAGGCAAAACGTGGATGATGTATCGGCTGGCACTTGCCCACATCCAAGCGTACAAAGATAAAACGGGGTCGGGGCGGATTCCGCTTTTGATACCGCTAAACCTTTATAAAGAGGGTGAGTTTATGGATTTTGTGCGCTCGCGGGCGGGGGGTCTGGCGAGTCACCTAACACAACTTATCCGTGATGAACAAGTGGTTCTGCTTTGTGATGCGTTAAATGAGATGCCGAAAACAGGGCTTGAGCAGGTGTGTGAGCTACTGAGTAAGGTTGAGCATTTTGTGGTATCGTGCCGTGTGCGTGATTATGACAACGAACTGAAGGCACTTCATCCGTTAGAACGGGTGCAATTGCGCGATATGGACTTGGAGGGTATCCAGAGCTTTATTGAGCGACGTTTGCTTGCCCCTAAAAACGCGACCTTGTGGCAAAAATTGGGTGGAAGTGAGATGTTACTCTCGTTCTTGAAAGCGGTACGTGACAAAGGAGAAGCGGAGCGTTTCTGGAAGCAGAACGATGATGTACCTTCTTATACGTCTCGTGACCAAGATGAGGCATGGCGTAAAATGCACAGTGGCGCACGGCTGATGAGCATGGCACGCAACCCTTTTAATGCCCAGATGATTTGTGGCATTTATGAAAGCGAAGGAGATTTGCCGAATAATCGTGCCAAGCTGTTTGAACGATTTGTGACGTATTTAATTGAGCGCGAACAGAGAAATGCTAAAAATCGCGGGATTATTTTCGCAGAGCAAGCCGAAATAGAAGCTATTCTGGTTGAATTGGCAGGTTATTTGCAAGCAAAAAGTGAAACAACCCTCGCCTATGCGGAAGCACATGGCTCACTGAAAGCGGAAAATCTGCTGAAAGCGGCAGTGGATGCCAATATCCTAGTGGATGACGGCTCAAGCTATAAATTTGCCCACCAATTGCTGCAAGAATATTTTGCGACACAAATTTTATTGGAAGTGTTGGAAGCAGATGAAAGCCCAAGCCAACTTTTTGGTGATAAGTGGTGGGAGCCAGGGGTTTGGCGCGAGACGGTGGTGATATTAGGTGAATTTTTAGGGGGCGCTGAAGGGGCGAATCGGGTTGCGAAGTGGTTAGCCCCCATAACCCCTGAACTTGCTTGTGAAGTGATAACACTGAACGGCGCAGGTTTAACGCTTGAAAAAGACCTCATGCCCGAAACACGGCAAGCGATTGTGGAGAGTGCATTAGCGAAAATCAAACCTGAAGTGGAGCCAAACCCGTTAAGACGCGCAAAGATGGGGCGCTTTTTAAGCGAATTGGGCGACCCACGTCCAGGGGTAGGGGTATTGCCGAATGGCTTACCGGACATTGTGTGGGCGACAATTCCAGCAGGGGAGTATAGCTATAAAGATGGCAAAGCGACGATAAAAGAACCGTACCAGCTATCGCGGTATGCGGTAACGTATGCGCAATTCCAGACCTTTTTGGACGCTAGTGATGGGTTTAATAACCCTGAATGGTGGGTGGGGATGCCAGAGGAAAGTGATGTGTATGGAACAACCTATCGTACAAGAGAAATGTATGAGCAACGTTCCAAATACGCCAACCACCCGCGCGATAGCGTGAGTTGGTATCAGTCAATGGCGTTTTGTCGCTGGCTGAGTTATAAGCTAACAGGTGAAAAGCCAATAGATGACCCGTTGACGTGGGCGGTGCGCCTGCCAACCGAAGTAGAGTGGGAGGTGGCAGCGCGAGGTAAGACAGGGTGGGCATATCCGTATGGTGATGAGTTTGATGCCAATAAGGGCAACGCA
>DAOTTQ010000054.1:0-51672 GCA_034437555.1 Anaerolineae bacterium
AAGATTATCCTTATTCAGCGACAGATGGTCGTGAGGACAATACGGGTGAAAGAACGGGTGTTCTTCGGGTGCTTCGGGGCGGTTCTTTCGACTATTCAGCTGGCCTCCTTCGCTCCGCCATCCGCTACGGGAATTTCCCTTCTAATGATGGCGATGATACCGGGTTTCGGTGTGTCCGCACTTAATAGCTCTGGTCTCTGGTTTCTGTTCTCTGGTTTCTGGGGGGTTTGGGGCGTAGGACAACCTCACCCTAAATCCCTCTCCAAAAATTGGCGAGGGACTTGAAGAAGGCGCTGTTTTGCACCCCTTCCCCTCGGCGTAGCGGGGAAAAATTTCGAGGGCATGCCAGAACGCGGTGTTTTGCACCCCTTCCCCTCGGCGTAGCGGTGGGGGCAGGGGGATGAGGGGGCATTTTGGGCGACCTAACGGGTGTGCTTGTACGAATATCACAAAACCCATTTACCCCCTACAATTGCGCTAAGGTGAGAAGCGTTTTATTATCAAGGGAACACGGTGTTGGGTGAAAGTGGCGCATGAATAAACGTTGGGTTTTAGGGGTATTGGTTGGTTTGGGCTTGGGGCTTTTTGCGCTCTTGCCGTCCTCTTATGCAAATGACACGCCTTTTCCGATAGTCAATACGCTAACGCCTTATGGAGGCGCACTAACCAAAATAGCATTTAGCCCTAATGGGGCGTGGGTGGCGGTGGGTGGGCGCGATAACCGCACTTATTTATACAACGCCCAAACACAAACACTCATTCGCACCCTAGACAATATGGACGATTGGGTAACGGGCTTGGCATTCTCGCCCGATTCTACGCTTTTAGTCACGGGCAGTCGGCAAGGCACAGTATGGCTGTGGGACGTGGCAACAGGCGCAATTGTCGGGCGATATTTCCCCACCGTTGGCGAGATTACTAGCGTTGCGTTTAGCCCCGATGGAACAATTTTAGCCACCGCCAGCCGTGATAGCACTGTCGCGCTGTATCATTTGCCCACCCAAACCGAATTTGCAAAGCTCCAGAACTTTGGCGGTGCGGTGTGGGACGTGGCGTTTACAAAGGATGGTCAAGCACTTGCGACTGCCAGCGAAGACGGCACAATTTGGGCGTGGGGCTTATGGACAGGCACATTGGCACGCCTAACAGGGCATACCGCCCCCGTCGCCAGTATCGCCTTTAGCGAAGATGGCACGCGCCTATTATCGGGTAGCCTAGATAACACGATGCGCCTGTGGGAACTAAAAGACGGCGTAAGTGATATTAACGATTCTGTTTTGATGGTAGGGCATCTTGCGCCTGTGTTGGGGGTGGGGTTTGGTGCAGGGGGACAATTGGCGTTCTCGGCAAGCCTAGATGGCACAGTAAGAGCGTGGAACTTGGGCGATGTAGTGCGCGTAGGGCAAGAAGTTTCTGTGCTAAAGACGAATGCTCATCCGCTTGTCCATTTGGCAATGAACACAGATACCACACGCCTCGCCAGCATTGGCACGGATGGCGATGTGATTTTTTGGAACACCGATGACGTACAAATTGCACGCCTCTTTACACCATTGCTGGTAAGTACACCCACGCCAACAGCCGTTCGCATTGTTCAGCCTCCGCGTCCTACCGCCGTTCCCTTGCCCGAAGGGGTTGCACCGATTATTGCTCAACCGCCCTCACAGCCTGTGCTTGTACCACCGCCCGTAACAACGGGTCGAAGTGTGCGGATTCCGAATGCGGGCATTTCTTCTGCGCTTACTTCGTTTCCTTTGGGGCGTGACACATGGGAAATAGATCCCTACGAGACCCTCGTTGGGCATTTTGTTGGCACGTCATGGATGGATAAAACGGGTAATATCGTTCTTGGCGCACATTCAGAATACCCCAATGGTAGCAAAGGTACGTTCTTTAACCTGTACAATGTGGGCATTGGGGATGAAATTTTCCTACGTGATGGCGAACTAGAACGGCGTTATGTGGTAGTGAACATCCTTAGCGTTGATTATCGTGATGTCAGCGTGGTCTACCCCACACGCCATAATCGCCTAACCCTGATTACCTGTGATATTCCGTCGTATGTGCAAGAACAGGGCATTTACTATGCGCGTTTGGTGGTGGTTGCCGATGAAGTGCCTTAACAGAATCTTTAAGGTGCTGTGTTAAGGTTGGCTTTTTAACCTTCTGACAAGGACACGGTTCATCATGGAAGCCCCATCATTAAAGACACCCCTTAGCGAGATTGCCCGTTTGTTCTTACGAATGGGGCTTACAGCGTTTGGAGGTCCCGTTGCGCATATTGCCATGTTTAGGGATGAAGTAGTTACACGGCGCAAATGGCTAACAGACGAAGAATTTATGGACTTGCTGGGCGCAACCAACCTCATTCCGGGACCAAACTCTACCGAAATGGCAATTCACATTGGGTATTTGCGTGGGGGGTGGCGTGGCTTATTCGTCGCTGGGGCATGTTTTATTTTGCCTGCCGCGTTGATTGTGGGCGTGCTGGCGTGGCTATATGTGCAATATGGCACAACACCCACCGCCACAGGGTTATTATATGGCATTAAGCCCGTGATTATTGCCGTGATTATTAATGCTATTTGGGGTTTACGGCGTACCGCTATCAAAGGCTTTTTAGAAATAACGTTGTTTATTGGCGTGTTGGTGCTGTACTTGGTGGGTATCAATGAACTGGTGTTACTGTTCGGCGGCGGCATAGCCATGATGCTCATTAAAAATGTGTCTCGTCTGCGTAATGCTCGCTCTCTCATGATACCGTTTTACTTTCCTGCCTATTTACCCCAAGAAGCCTTGTTACAAGTCGCGATAGCCACCCCGTATGCCCTCGACACGCTCTTTTTAACGTTTCTTAAAATTGGGTCTGTGCTGTATGGCAGTGGTTATGTGCTATTGGCGTTTTTGCGCGGTGACTTTGTAGAACGCTTGGGGTGGCTAACGCAACAACAATTGCTGGACGCCGTAGCTATTGGGCAGTTTACGCCCGGACCGGTGTTTACCACTGCCACGTTTGTGGGCTATCTGTTGGGGGATGTGGCGGGCGCAATCGTCAGTACGGTGGGCATCTTTTTGCCTTCATTTGTGTTTGTTTGGCTTTCTAGCCCCATCATCCCCAAGCTACGGCGTTCTGCCTGGTTGGGTGCGTTGCTAGATGGCGTAAACGTTGCATCGCTGGGCTTGATGGTCGCTGTAACCGTTATACTTACCCAAGATGCCGTAAGAGACCCTATTACATTAGCGATTGTGCTGGTTTCTGCGGTGCTGTTTGTACGCTATAAAGTAAATTCGACGTGGCTGATTATTGGCGGTGGCGTTATTGGTGTGTTGATGAGTATGCTTAATGGTGGCTAAGGTAAACCATATAAACCACACTAACACTTATCACGCTTGCCACTGTACAATGAACAACCCATAAAACCCATTCAGATGGCTATATGCCTTTAATTGACAGGTGATAACGTATGAATAGCACCTCATCTCCCCTCGTTGGCGTTATTATGGGGAGCGATAGTGACCTTCCCACGATGCAGGGCGCAATCGATGCACTCAAAGAGTTTGGTGTGCCTTATGAGGTGCGTGTGGTGTCGGCACATCGTACCCCCCAAGACATGGCAGACTATGCGCTTCATGCTCATGAGCGCGGCTTGCGCGTGATTATTGCAGGCGCAGGAGGGGCAGCCCACTTACCCGGCATGGTGGCATCGTATACACCCTTGCCTGTTATTGGCGTACCTGTACAAAGCAAGGCACTGAATGGGCTAGACTCGCTCTTATCCATTGTGCAAATGCCTGCCGGCGTGCCTGTGGCAACTGTGGCAATTGGCGGTGGGAAAAACGCGGGCTTGCTGGCAATACAAATTTTGGCAAGCCATGATTCTGTTTTACAGGCGCAAGTTTTGGCGTATAAGGCGCGGATTGCCGATGAATCTAGGGCAAAAAATGACAGCTTAAATGAGCTATAGAAGGACAATTCAATGAAGGTTATCCGTTTTTGGAAACCGTATAAGGTTTTAACACAGTTTACAGATAAAGACGGGCGCGACACGCTGGCAAAATATATTAAGTTGCCAAATGTCTATCCCGCAGGTCGTTTAGACTATGATAGCGAAGGATTGCTGATTTTAACGGACAACGGCACGTTTCAGCACCAGCTAACAGACCCCAAGTTTGAGCATCCTAAAACGTATTGGGCGCAAGTGGAACGCATCCCAACAGAAGAAGCACTGGCACAATTGCGGGCGGGTGTCATGCTTAAAGAGGGGATGACACGCCCCGCCAAAGTAACGCTGATGGAGCAAGACCCGCGCGTTCCTTCACGGAGTGAACCCATTCGCTACCGCGAAAATATCCCAACGGCGTGGCTAGAAATTACCATCACAGAAGGGCGTAACCGCCAAATACGGCGTATGACGGCAGCCGCAGGGCATCCGACGCTTCGTTTGGTGCGTTGGTCGGTGGGCGATGTGACGTTGGCGGGGTTAAGTGAGGGTAAGTGGGACGATGTAGACCCCGTAGACTTGCTTGGCTTGCAACGAAGCATTAAACGACGCTAAACACGCTCAAACTCTATCCAATAGTGGTCGGCAAAGAGCGCGAGTGATTGCCAATGGCTGGCGCGTTCTTCCCACCTTAAAAAGCGTTCTAGCCATTGGGGACGCTTTTCCAAAACAGGGTAAAGTGCAGTCGGGGGCAACAGTACCCCCAATGGTTGAACGTGAACGCGCTTAAAATGGGGCGCGAAATCGTGGGTAAGCGTGCGAATGGACGGACAATGCACGTTCACGGGGGGCGCATCAGGATGGGGTGCAAACGTGCTAGTGCGCCACCGCCTAAATGCAATACTAGGTTTGGCGCGTAAGATGTGCCACCCTATTTCCCATAAACATAAGGGCGACATGATGCCTAATGCCACTCTACCACCCGTTTTAACGCACTCTGCCAGCCACGCGACTGCCTTTTTTCTATCTTCCACACAGTTCCACACCCCAAAATTGCTATATGCGCCGTCAAAGGTTTCTTTGGGTGCATCTGCAAGATTGTTTAGGTCAAGGTGTGCCGTATGAACGCGCCCCGTGTGTGCGGTTTTGGTGTGTGTCATCTTTCGCATGTCTGCGCTGGGGTCGGTGGCGGTAATGTGTATGCCACGCTCTGCTAAAAAGAGCGCATCTTCCCCTGTGCCACACCCCATCTCTAACAACTTCTGCCCCTCATGAAAACAATGTACTAGGCGTTGATGCGTCTTTTGGCGTAAAAACCGCGCAATCGGCGTATGCGTAAAGTCTGCATCGTAGTCTAGGGCAAGAGCATCAAAGGCGTGGGGTGTGGTCATCGGGCGTTAGCTTTCGCTGGCGGGGCGCATGGTTTGTAAGAGGGGTGTGCCGACGCTCTCGCGTTGGTGTTGTGTAAGCACCATGCCCGCCCAGCCCACGCGCGTATTTGCCCACAATTTGGCACGCCGCAGCGCACTAATGCCCCCACTCTTTTGGGCGCGATTAAGGGCGACTTCGTTCACCATCCAGCGCGTGGCAAAGCTATAGAATTTTTTGCTGTAGCGTCCTGCCACCGTGTAATCGCGGTCACTGGTTTCTGCCCATGTGCCATTGGTTAAAATGTCGGCTTCCACTTCGGCATAATAAGAAGTGCCTTTAATGGGATAGGCGACAGTGGTTAGAAAAATGTCGGGGTTGCTGGCTTTAAGGTGCTGTACTGTGTCTACCAAGTCTTGCATGGTTTCGCCCTTGTAGCCCAGCATGATAAACATGCCCGTTTCTATGCCTGCTTCTTGCAGAAGGTGGGTTTTCTTTTGTACATCGTCCACTTTTACACGCCGTTGCATGGCATCTAGTACGTTTTGGCTACCGCTTTCAGAGCCGTTCCACAGGCGATAGCACCCCATTTCTTTAAGCACCGCAATCACTTCAGGCGTAAGCCTATCTGCACGACTAATGCACTCAAACGGAATTCGCACGTTACGGGCTTTTAGAGCTTCGTGATAGGCAAAAAGCCACTTGTGATTGATGCCAAACACATCATCCGCATACCAAATGACATCGGGATTATAGCGTTCTTTGATGTGTAGCAGTTCATCGGCGGCATTTTGGGGCGTGCGCCTGCGGTGGGTATTGCCGTACACGCTATGGCTACACCATGTGCAAGTATAGGGGCAACCCCGCGCATGAATCACGCTAATGCTGCTTTTGCCGTGATGTGTTTTCCAAATGTGCATATAGGTGTCAAGGTCAAGAGCCTCACGGTCGGGGTGAGGGTTTGCGCTAAGGTCGGGCATCATGGGGCGTGGGGCGGTTTCTGTCAAACAGCCTTCATCATCTAAAAAGGCAATGCCCTCAATGAGGTGTAACCCTTGTGTGCCGTGCTTCACAAGGTGCGGAATAAGGGCTTCAAGAGCCGTTTCACCCTCACCCTTTACGATGACATCCGCGCCGTATCGCAAATAGTTTTCAGCGTAGTAAGGCGGTTCGGGCCCCCCTAATACAACAAGACAACCGTTTTCTTTTAAGAAGGTCATCATGGGAAGCGCATAGCGTTTGGTCATCATATTGACGTAAATGCCCACAATAGCGGGCTTGTTTGCTATCACATACGCCTTAAAGTCGTCTAGTGAGCTAAAGGTGGTATCAAATACGCCCACACGAAAGCCCGCTTTTTTAAGATAAGACGACAAATACAGGATGCCCAGTGGTGCGTAGGGCTTCATAACAGCCAGCTCATGGGGGTCTTGGTTCAAGAAGTATCCATGTGTCAGTAAAATATCCATCTTACCACTCCGTCACGTCTTGCTCAAAAACAGCAGTAAATACCAAGTCATTGCCCATATCGGGGTGAAGGATGGCTTGCGATAGCTTGAAGCCCCTTTCTGCGAGGGCGTTTAGCTCTTTTTCTAGGGTGCTATCGGCGAGTTCTACGCGCTTTAGCGCACCAATCAGGGCTTGTGCGTTACTTTGGCTAGAGTTCTTGCGAAGTTCGACCATCTCCTTAGAGGGGTCGAAAAAATTAGCCAAAAACAACGTTCGTACTTTATAACGAACAGGACGGGTTGCCATAGTCTTTAAGCCTCACGATAAGATGACATTGGGTAATGGGGTGGACGGATGGGGCAGGGTTGCCAATTGATTGAGCGTTCTTTGTGCCAGTGGTAGTGTAGCGCGGTGGTAGAGTGCGCTGGCAAATTGGCGTAGATGGGCGGGGCGTGCCTCTTGGGGGTGGGTGCCAAGGTGCTTAAGGGCTTGCCATGCCTTTAATGAGCGATATTCTTTGTGAACCACCGTGTGCAATTGGCGGTAAAATTGTGTGCCAAAGGGTCCCTGATACAGCATAGCCATGTCTGCGCTGTCTACCCAATTTTGCTTTTGCGTTAGCTCGTGTTGCACACGCTCATAAAATGGGGTGCCGGGAAGCGGATAAGAAACGCTAATGCCAATGTCGTCGGGCATCAGGTCACGTATCATCTTTAGCGTTAGCTCAATGTCCTCACGAGTTTCGTTGTGGTAGCCAAACTGCAAGAAGAACGCGACTTGTATGCCGTGTTCGTGTAATTTGCGCGTGGCTTCGTAAATTTGCTCTACTTGTGTACCTTTGTCCATCGCATCTAGCACGCGCTGGCTGCCACTTTCTGCGCCTATCCAGACAATGCGTGCGCCTGCGCGTTTAAGTGCAGGAATGGTTTTACCACGCAACAGTAAATCGGCACGATTAAGGCTTTTGAAGGGGATGTGTGCCTTGTGTTGGTCTAGCAGGTCGGCAAATTCTTCTATCCACAGGTCACGGATGCCCATAATATCATCCATAAACCAAATTTGGTCAGGGTTAAAGTTCTCTTTTAGCCACGCCATTTCTTGTACCACGTTTAAGGGGCTACGTGAGCTGTACTTTTGCCCCCAAATGGGCTTGGCACACCAATTGCAATGAAATGGGCAACCGCGTGTCGTCACAAGGTTCATGCTAAAGTAGTTGTGATGCGCCTGCCAAATGGCTTTGTACTTGGCAATGTCTATCAAGTCCCATGCAGGAAAGGGTAGTGCGTCTAGGTCTCGGATGACGGGGCGTGGAGGCGTTTTAACGGTTTTGCTCTCATGTGTATAGGCGATCCCTAACACTTTATAAAAGTCAGTTTCTGTGAGGGCAGAAAATCCCCCCACACGCTCCCACGTTTCTAGCACTTCGGGCAGGGTTTCGTCACCCTCACCCATTAGCACCACGTCTGCGCCTTGAACGAGATAGCTTTCGGCGTGGTCGGTCATGTCTGCGCCTGCTACAATGACGACTGCGCCCCGTGACTTGGCGTGCTGTATCATGTCAAAGGCAGCTTCACGCATCCGTAACAGCGACATCTTGCTCAAATAATTAAAGTTGTCCTCAAAAATGACAGCAAATTTGGGCGCGTGCTTGTCCAGGGCGGTTGCCCATTCTGAGGTGTCTTGTGCCAGCATCGCATCAAATAACGCCACGTTATGCCCCTTTTCGCGGAGCAAAGACGCTACAAAGAGCGTGCCTAATGGAGGATAGGGTTGCATTGCATCCCAAAGTTTTGTATCAAAACGCAAATAATATGACTGTCCCAGTAAAACGCTTGCCATCCTCTTATCCTAACGACTAAACCACCACAACTGTGACTTTGATATTTCATCTAGCATAAAACCATCTTCCTTGAGTTTAACGCGATGTGCTAAACGTGCAAGCGTTACGTGCATTTTGCGTTCTTGTCCGTCTAAAGTGCAGGCTACCGATGGCACACGGGCGCGGTTCATGAGGGCAGGTGTGCCAAAAATTGCCACCCCATCTTTAACGATGAGCTGTATATCGGTGCGTTTTAAGAGCGTTTCGGCAATGATAAAATCATCTTTGATAAGCGGATAAAGCCAGTTAAACCCGATGGCTTGATGTATCATGTTGTGTGTTTTGGCAAAAGCTATTTCGTCAAGTAAGTTACCCTCTGCGGTTAGCCGAGAATCGCTCCCTAGTAGCACTCGCCCGTTCCAACACGCTGTATTTGCTGTTGCGCCTAGTAAATAGTGATTGGTTGTGGGGCAAGTGACCAGCCAGCATTGCGCTGTAAGCGCGTCCGTAATGTCCTCTTCGCCTATGCCCACGCCATGCACTAGCACCGTATTTGCGCCCACACAACCCAATGCTTTTAAGCGTTGGTATTCGCTCTTGGCGGTGTCGTCTGTGCCTTCTGCCAAATGAATGAAGAAGGGCGTTTTTTTGGGTGTTTGCTGATAGGTCTTTTGGAGAATAGAGGCGGACGTGAAATGGAGCGAGTGCGCCCACCCATAACGGCGCACCACGCGCACGGGGAACCCCTTTGCAAACAGTTCGCGTTTGGGGTCGCCGTGTTGAAATATAGTGGTTACGCCCGATAGCAAGTTTTTTAGCCCACCGATAAACGCTTTATCAGCGAAAGAATGGGCGCGTAGTGTGCTGAACGGCTCCTGGTTTAGGCGTGCGTTTACATCCTCTGCCCACTGGTGCGCGTTGGAATAAACAGGCTGTGGGCGCGTGCGCGGATAGTGATTAAGTTCGAGATGGTCGTGGTAGTTAATCAGGGCAGGCATTACAGGATAACCTGCCCAATCGTTCTTATTCGTCATAGGTGCTATTAAGTGTGGGCATATGTTCAACGGCTTTTTCGCCGTACTTGTCCACGAGCTTTTTACGGAGTTTGGGCGTTTCTTCTGCCCACTTGGTTTGAAGCTGTTCTTTACTGGCGCGTTTGCCATCGCCCGCGTGGGTTAGTGCGCCGCTGGCAACTTTGGGGGCGGTAGTAATGCGCTTTTGCAGGTTTTGGCTTTCACACTCTGGGCAATCATAGGCGGTTTCATCAATGCCATGAAACGCTTCCCATGTGTGTGAACACTCTAAGCAACGGTAATCATAGGCGGGCATGGGCAGTTCCTTTCTGCTTGCTGTTTGCCTGTTTTTATAGCTAACAAGAAGTATATCACGAAAGGCGCACACGCGGATTAAGCCACGCATAGAGGATGTCTGCGACTAAATTAGAGAGTGCAAACGCGAATACGATAATCACGGTAATGGCTTGGAGCATGGGCAGGTTTTTTTGCTCTACCGCACGAATCAGTTCAGAACCAATACCCGGATAATTAAACACGCTTTCAATGACTACAATGCCCCCAATCAGCCAGCCAATGCTAATGGCAATCACGGTAATGGTGGGCATAAGCGCATTGCGTAAAACGTGCTTGATAATCACTTGGCGATAAGGCAAGCCCTTTAAGAGCGCGGTACGCACGTAAGACTTGCTCAGTTCTTCCATGACGCCCGCCCGTGTAAGGCGCGTGATATAGCCAATCAGAACGAAACTGGCGGTAAGCGCAGGCAACGCCAAAATGCGTATCCATTGGTTAAGGTCTTGGTTCGGCTGGATGAGTGAGGTTGCCTCAAACCAGCCAAAACCGAGCGCAAAAATGTTAATTAACACAATGCCTGTTACAAATTCTGGTAATCCCACCACGGCTAATGTAAGCACCGAGACCGTGTTGTCAACCCATGTATTGGCGTAAAGTGCCGTAAGCACCCCTAAAAATACGGCGATGGGTACGCTAATAAGCAAAGTAACACTGGCAAGAATGAGCGAGTTCCCCAAGCGTTCTATCACCAATGGGCGCACAAAAGGGTTGCCTGCGGTAAAGCTGCGCCCCCAATCGCCTGTGACAAAGCCCCCAAGCCAGCGCGTGTATTGCGTGACGACGGGGTCATCTAGCCCAAATTCTTCATTAAACTGTTGTACGCGTTGGGGTGAAGCATCGCGCCCTAAAATAAGGCGTGCCACGTCACCCGGCAACAATTGCGTAAGCGCAAACACCAATGCGCTGGTGATGAAAAGCGTGATGATGAGCAATAGCACACGCCGAGCAATAAAGCTAATCATGGGCTTTTGTCTCGCTTTCTGGTACGGCTTGTAAAGCGGTAAGTGCCTCTAGGGTATGATGACAGCGAATTTGATGCCCGTCTTGTGTGGTTTGTAGGGGTGGGGTATCGGTTTTACAAATGCTCCCGATGAAACGCGGACAGCGCGTGTGAAAAGGGCAACCGCTGGGCTTGTGGCGTGGGCTAGGCACGTCACCCTCTAGGCGAATACCGCGCCCTTTTTGCGTGGGGTCGGGCTGTGGGATGGCACTCAGCAGGGCTTCTGTGTAGGGGTGAGAGGGCGTGCTATAGACTTGCTCGGTTGTGCCTTGCTCCACAATCTCGCCCAAATACATCACCACAATCCAATCGGCGACATAGCTCACCACATCTAAATCATGCGAGATAATCACGTAGGATGCACCCTCTGAAGCACGTAAGTCTTTAAGCAAATTAAGAATCACCGCCTGTACCGACACATCCAACGCGGAGGTGGGTTCATCTGCCACAATGAGCGCAGGACGCGATGCAAATGCTCTTGCGATTGCCACACGCTGTTTTTCACCGCCGCTTAATTGCGCAGGGGTGCGTTGGGCATACTGTGGTGTAAGCCCTACTGCCGTTAAAATTTGTCCTATTCGTGCGTCTATCTCTGACTTTGTGAGTTTGCCACTTAGCATTTTGTAGGTGCGCCCAATGGTTTGCCCAACAGTTTTATAGGGGTTTAGCGCGTCATTGGGGTTTTGGAAAATAAGGCGTAAATTGCGAAGAGTTTGCTTGTCACGCGCTTTAAGGGTGTTGGGAATCGACACGCCCAAAAGTTCAATGTCTGCACTATCGGGCGCATCTAGGGCAACGATAGCGCGGGCAAGCGTGGTTTTGCCACTGCCGCTTTCGCCTACAACGCCCAATGTAGAGCGCACGTTCACATGAAAATTAGCATCTTGAACCGCTTTTACTTGAATAGGCTTACGACCTAGCAAGCGGTCAAACCAGCGTGCCTCTGTAAAGGTTTTGTTGAGGTGGCGCACACTCAAAACGCGCTCACGCTTTGGCGGTGCATCGGGTGGGGATTCTTGGGCGGTAATGCGTGGGTTGATGATGCCCTCCGCCACCTCTTGCCACCGAAAGCAACGGATAAACCGTCCCTCATCGGCGCGTTCTAGGGTGGGCTTTTCTTGGTGACACTTTTCAATGGCTACCGAACAGCGCGATGCAAAGGCACACCCCTTCAGGCGGTCTTGCAGGGCAGGCGCAACGCCCCCAATGGTGGGCAATCGCGTTTCGTGGGCATGGGTTACTTTGGGCAGGCTGGCAAGCAAACCAATGGTATAGGGGTGAACAGGCTTGCCAAAGAGCGTTTTTACAGGGGCGGTTGCCATCACTTCGCCACCATAAAGCACAGTGACGGTATCGCATAATTGAGCGATTGTGCCAAGATTATGCGAAACATACAGCGCAGATGCGCCCTCTTGCCGTACTAAATCACGAATGAGGTCTAGGATAACGGCTTGCGTGGTGACATCAAGCGCAGTGGTTGGCTCATCCAAAATGAGCAAGCGTGGGCGCGTGCTAAGGGCAGTGGCAATCATGACACGCTGTTGCATCCCCCCACTTAGCTGATGCGGATAGCGCGTTAGCACCTGTTCGGGGTCGGCAATTTTAACGTTTTGTAGGCTTTGGCAAGCGTGTTCATAGGCTTCTTGTGTGCCAAACCCCAAATGACGGCGCGTGACTTCTGTCATTTGCTCCAAAATAGTTAGCGATGGGTTAAGCGAATCGAGAGGGTTTTGTGGCACAAGGGCAATTTGCTTTCCCCAAATTTGCGCCAATACAGCTGGGCTGGCGTGGGTGATGTCTTGCCCTTCAAACAAGATGCGCCCCCCAGAAACGCGAGCATTTGCCTCTTGGTAACGCATCATTGCCAGCGCAAGTGTAGATTTACCGCTCCCACTTTCGCCTACCAAGCCATGAATTTCGCCCTCACCGATAGCCAAAGACACATCACGCACCACGTTAAACCACGTTTTGCCGATGCGATATTCAATTGATAAGTTTTCTGCGACCAAAACCATACTATCGCGTCCCTTCTTGTGTGATTGTCTGCGTTTACTGGGTGTTGTTACTTGTCCTTAGTAGGCGTTGTAGCGCGTCCGAAAGCAGATTTACACTAATAATAAGTGTGGCGATGGCAATAATGGGAAACCACAGCGCATGAGGCGCGGTGCTGGCGGTGGCGCGTGCGTCTAGCACCAATCGCCCCCATTCTGGGATGGGGGGCTGTGCGCCTAGCCCCAAGAACCCCAAACTTGCTACCAAGAAAATAGCATAGCTAAAGCGTAGTGAGGCTTCTACGGCAAGCGCAGGAATCACGGAAGGCAAAATTTCGTTCAATAAGATGTAAAGTGTGCTTTCACCGCGTAGTTTCGCAATTTCAACATAGCCTCTATCACGTAAGCCAAGCGTGGCACTGCGAATCACACGCGCCACAATGGGCGTGTACAGCAACGTAATGACGATAATCAGGGCGATATTGGTTGCACCAACACTCATTACAAAGGGGTTTGCGTTGGATTGCAGTGTGGGAACGACAGTGGAAAGCGTGACAAGCGCAAGCACAAGCGTCGGAATCGACAAGAGGCTATCAAACACCCGTGAGACGATTTCATCTAGCGCGCCCCCAATGTAGCCAGTGCCTAAGCCAATAAACGTCCCCAATGAAACAGCAAAAAACGTGGCAATGATGGGCAAACCAATAGTAAAGCGTGCGCCATGAAGCACACGGCTAAACACATCACGCCCATTGCGGTCTGTACCAAAGGGATATTGTGCGGAAGGTGGGGCGTTTTGTAGGGCAGCACAGCGTGTTTGTCCATTGGCGCGTGTAACACATTGTGCAGGGTCGGATTGGATGGTATCAAACGCATAGGGCGCAAGGAAGCTCCCAACAAGCGTTAGCGCTAAATACAGCACCACCACCCAAAAAGCCAAAAAGCCAACAGGTTGTTGGGCTAATTGGCGCAAGAAATGGCGCGTTGCTTGCGCCATTCTTGCCAAACGAGAGGGAGATTGCTCTCCCTCATGTGAGTGTTGTACCACGTTCTTAATTTCCGACGACGACACCGCGCACATCGGTTCTGCCGGGGAAGGGGTGCATATCTAGTCCGCTAATGTTGCTGGTGCTTGCTCCCACGATGGGCGCAAAGAAGGGAATAATCACAGACCCACGCTCGGCAAAAATGGTTGAAATTTGGGCGTAAACGGCGGCGCGCGCCTCTAGGTCGGTGATTTGTGAGGCTTCGTCAATGAGCGCGTCTAGCTCGGCATCCGACCAGTGCGACTCGTTGAAAGATGCGCCGGTGCGATAGGCTTCTACTAAGTATTGTTGGGGAACGGGGCGTGACCCCCAGCCTGTAACGGCAAGGTCAACGTTGAGCCATTCGGCAACATCATCTGCGCCTGCATAGTAATCGCCGGGGTTGCGGGGCAAAATTTCTACGTTAATGCAGCCTTCTGCCCAGTCTTGTTGCAAAAATTCTGCCATTTGTACGTAATTGAACGAATCGTCAATATAGAACTGAATGGGAGTCTCTGCGCCTAAGCCATCGGGATAACCCGCTTCTGCCAGTAGCTCACAGGACTTTGCGGGGTCAAATTCTTGGGTGGCTTCGTTGGGTGCGTAAAAGTCGGCGTAAAGGGGACCAATGGGGTCGTTATTGCCAATGGTGGCAATGCCCCCAAATAGGTTGATGTTCAACAATTCGCGGTCAGTAGCGTACTTAAAGGCTTGACGTACACGCACATCTTCGCCTAATGCGCCCTCATCGCTACGAATACGAATGACGGGGTGTTGGTTGGTGGCTTTCACAATGGTAGTAATGCCGTCCACAGTCAAATCGGCTAGGCGGTCATACGCCACCTTAAAGATGAAGTCCACTGCGCCTGTCTTGAGGGCATCAATTTGGGCTTGTTGGTCTTCGATGTAGATGTGTTGTACGCGGTCTACATTGCCAGTGACTTCGCCCCAATAGTTGGGGTTTTTAACAAAGGTGGCATCTACGTTAGGGTTGTAGGATTCGAGGATGAACGCGCCTGTGCCATTAAAACTGGCAAATTGGGCATCGCCTTCACCAAGTACATTGGGGCTGGTTGTGCCGTCTTTAATGACGAATGACCAGTTGGAAGCTAAACCAAAGGCAAAATCTGCGTTGGGGCGAGCAAGTGTAAAGGTGACTTCTAAATCGCCTGTTGCGCTTACTTCATATTCGCCCAGCAAGTTAAGGGCAGGTGACCCTACTTCTTTAAGACGATTATAGGTAAAGACCACATCGGCAGAAGTAAGGGATGAACCATCATGAAACAGCACGCCGTCGCGGAGTGTTACCACGGCGGTTAAACCGTCTTCGCTAAAGGTGGTGTCGCTGGCAAGGTCGGGAACCAATGAGCCTTCTGCATTGACATCCCATAAATAGCTGTAAATGGTGCGATTAAAAAGAACTTCGGGGTCGTTAGAGCCTGTTGCAGGGTCTAGAGTTACTGGGGCAACCATGCCAATACGGAACACGGTTTCTTGTGCCATCGTCCACATTGCACTTAGCGAGAGTAAAGCGACCGTAAGCATGACGATGAGCGGTTGACGAGAAATCTTCATTGTTGCCTCCATGTGATGGAATAGCGTAAGCAAAAAAGTGCGTTGCACCCTCTCATGATAAGTGCAAAAAGCAACGCTTCTGCACATTAGACCGATTTTCTTAGAGAGTTCTTACATGGATATACCCAAAACGCACAAATTGCGCCACTATTAGCCATAGACTGTTTTTATACACTAGGGAAAAACACATGCAACAGGTGATAAAGAACATCCGTGATATCCCATCCTCAACCACGCTTTCCACATTGCTACAGGGCTTTTTTGTGGTTTTGATAGGCTATACGGGGCCCCTTTTGGTGATTATTCAGGCGGGCAAAGCCGGTGGCTTAACCGACCCGCAAATTTCATCATGGGTGTGGGGCGCGGTAGTTGGCAACGGCGTTTTGGGCGTAATGATGTCGCTTCTTTTTCGTGTGCCATTGGCTGCGCCGTATTCTACGGCAGGAGCGGCTCTTTTGGGCGTTAGTATGATGAACTTTCCGTTTCAAGAGGTCATTGGTGCGTATATCGTTATGGGCTTGGCGGTGGCACTGTTGGGCTTTAGTGGTTGGTTTGGACGCATCGTACAGCTTATTCCGCAACCTGTGGCAATGGGGATGTTGGCGGGCGTGTTGCTTCGTTTTGGCTTAGATTTGTTCAAGGGTTTGCCCGTTAGTCCCATAGTGATTGTTGGCATGATTGTCATTTTTTATGTGCTAAAGCGTGTGGGATTCAAAGTGCCGATGTTGGGTGCGCTGGTTTTAGGGGTTGCTTTGTCATTATTGCTGGGCGAGTTTAGGTTTCAGCCCGTAGACCTTAGCCTAACGCAGCCTATTTTGGAAATGCCCGTTTTCTCGTTAAATGCCATCTTAACGCTTTCGTTGCCCTTGTTTGTGGTGGCGTTGTCCTCACAATACATCCCCGGACAAGCCATCCTCAAGTTTTATGGTTACGACAACGCGCCAATTGACAAAATCTTAATGTTTACGGGCATCGGTTCGGCATTGGTGGCGTTTGTGGGCGCACATGGCATGACGCTAAGTGCCTATACAGCTGCCTTTATCGTTAGCCCAGAGGCACATCCCGACAAAGAAAAACGCTATGTGGCAGGTGTGTATGCAGGCTTGTGGCACATTAGTACAGGCTTGTTTGGTGCGACGATTGTGGCGTTGTTTAGTGCGTTTCCTGCGGCATTAGTGGCGGGCATTAGTGGGTTGGCATTGCTTAGCACAATACAATCATCATTGCACGGCGCAATAGAAAACGCAGAAAGCCGCGACGCGGCGTTGGTGGCATTTTTGTGTACAGCAGCCAATTTTACACTGTTCGGCATTGGTGCGCCGTTCTGGGGCTTGCTGATGGGCATGGTGGTATATGCTATTTTGCGCTGGTGGAAGCCCATCCCCCAAGAGCAACGGTTGCCAGAAATCCCCGAAACCCAGAAATCGACCTCCTAGCAAACAGAAAAGAGGACGTGATGAGCGTCCTCTTTCTTTAACACGATGTATTTTACGTCAGGGGTGCTAAATCAAGTAGCACTTCATCGGCTTGGACAACGTCACCTGATTTATAAAAGACTGCTGATACAGTACCCTCATGGGGGGCTTCGATGCGATGTTCCATTTTCATGGCTTCCATGATGAGCAATAGTGCGCCCTTTTCTACTGTTTGTCCACTTTCCACCAACACGCTCACAATTTTGCCGGTCATGGGGGCGCGAAGTGTGCCTTCGGGGTCTTGGGCTTGGGTGGGAGCAGGGAAGGGTGATACCCACATCATAGAGGCTGTGCCGTGTAACGTATGCGCCCACCACGTGATGCCATCGTTAGAGACAACCGTTACTTTTTGACGGTGTCCATCAATAACCAACGTTAGGTTTGCACCTTCATGAGAGACAACTTCGGTTTGGTAGGTGTGTTCGCCAATAGTTACAGCATAACGCCCTTGTGCTGTGGCATGTAGTAGCACATCCACCTGCGCTTCTTGCCCATTATCCGTAAACGTAAAGGTTTCACGGTGGGGACGGTGGGCGTTGTTTCGCCAATGATGTAAGGCGTGTGTGTTCTCTTGCTTGGCGATGGCTACCGCAATCAATGCTACAGGGGTTACTGTTTGCGCCCCTTGTAGTAGTTCGGTGTGTTCTTCTACAAAATGGGTGTTGATAAAGCCCCCCAAGTGTTCGGCATTGGTAAGGACACGGCGCAGATAATCAATGTTATTACGAATACCCAATAGCTTGGTTTGCCCTAGTGCATAGTCCAATTGACGGATGGCATCAAAGCGATTAGGGGCGTGGGCAATAATTTTTGCCAGCATGGGGTCATAAAATGGCGTTACTTCATCCCCACTACGAATACCCGTATCTGTACGAACATAGGGCGGTGCTTCAAAGTAGGCAATCTTGCCTACAACGGGCAAAAAGTCGTGTGTGGGGTCTTCGGCATACACGCGCACTTCAATGGCGTGTCCTTTGGGTGTAAGGGGCGTTTCTGCTAAAAGCTCATCTAGGGTGCGGTTGCGTGCCACCTCAATTTGCCAGCGCACAAGATCAACACCGTACACCATTTCTGTGACGGGATGTTCTACTTGTAGGCGCGTGTTCATCTCCATAAAGTAGTAGTTATTGTCTTTATCTAGCAAAAATTCCACTGTGCCAGCGTTAGAATAGCCAATCTGTTTGCCAATGCTGACGGCGGTATCACAAATCTTTTGGCGCAGTTCTGTGGTAAGGGCGGTAGAGGGGGTTTCTTCTACAATTTTTTGGTGGCGACGCTGAATACTACACTCACGCTCGCCGATGGCTATCACGTTGCCGTGTTGGTCGCCAAAGATTTGTACTTCGATGTGGCGTGGCGACAAAATAGCTTTTTCTAGCAAGATCGCACCATTGCCAAAGGCTTTTTCGGCTTCACGGCGTGCCGAATCTAGCGCATCGGGCAAGTCTTGTGCGTTTAGTACCAGCCTCATTCCCTTACCGCCCCCACCCGCAGAGGCTTTTACCATTATGGGGTAGCCAATGCGCTCGGCTTCTGTAATGAGTGTGGCGCTGTCTTGTTCATCGCCCATATAGCCCTCTATCATGGGTACGCCCTGCAAAAGTATTTTTGCAATGCGCTTGTCCCCCATTGCCTCAATAGAAGATGGATTGGGCCCCACAAAGATGATGCCATTGGCATTAACAAGATAAGCAAACTGGGCGTTTTCGGCTAAAAAGCCAAAGCCGGCGTGAATGGCATCGGCGCGAGTGCGCTTTGCTGCGCCCAAAATGCGCTCCATATTCAGATAGCTTTCGTTGGGGGAGCTGTCGCCGACAAAGATAGCTTCGTCTGCCATTTCTACCGCCAAAGAGTTCTTATCTGCTTCGGAATAGATAACCACTGTTGATAAGCCCATCGCCCGACAAGTTCGGATGATACGGCAGGCAATTTCGCCACGATTGGCGATGAGGATTTTACGAATCATGGCTTATTCTCCTGTTGACCAGTTGGGGGGGCGTTTTTGCATAAAAGCTAGCAAGCCCTCTTGTGCTTCATCACCCGTTCTGAGCGTGTTTAATAAATTAGCCCTATAAGCAACCGTGTCATCGAGTGATTTGTCTAGCACCTCAAAAATGAGAGCTTTGGTAGAGGCAAGCGCGTTAGGGGCGCACTGTTTTACATCTTCCAGCACGCGCCCGACAGCGTTTTCTAGCTCATCAGGGGTAACGGCTTCATGCACTAGCCCATAGTCTTGCGCCATCGTGCCGTTAAAACGCCTACCCGTTAGCATCAGTTCCCGTGAGCGCGTTAGTCCTAGCCTTGCTAACACAAACGGCGAAATAAACGCGGGCGATACGCCCAAACGTACTTCGGGCAAGCCAAACTGCGCGGTAGTGCTGGCTATGGCAATATCCGACACGCACACTAGCCCAAAACCACCGCCCAACGCTGCGCCCTCTACTTTGGCAATAATCACTTGGTCGGCAGTGTTGCACGCCCTAAGCAGGGCATCTAAATTGGCTTCGCGGTTTTCACTAGGGACGGCTTTTTCGCGCATTTCTTTAATATCGCCGCCCGCGCAAAATGTGCTACCCGCACCACTGAGCAAAATGGCACGAATTTGGCGATTGCCCTTTAGCCCTGTAAACACCTGATATAGTTCTTCTACCATTTTAAAGTTCATGGCGTTTTTGCTTTCGGGGCGGTTTAGCGTAACGTGCGCCACCCTTTGCGCCAAATCTAGCGTCACAATAAGCGTTTCGAGAGACGAAAAATCTTGCATGTTTAATCTAGCTCCATGTAGAGAACTGCGCCCGCTAAGGATTTTCCTAAAGGGTCGATACGAAGTGAGCGCGTGCCACCGCCATCAAGAGCATCGTAACACACAAAGTTAAGGGCTTCGATGTTGTCCAGTTCATAGCGAACGACCCGCCCCTGCACTAGCTCGCCTAAGTGGGCTTTAACGCGCTCTGGCGTAAGAATGGCTTTTAAGGTTTGATAGGCTTCGGGGGTGCGAGCAATAACGCTGATATTGGACACATTGCCCTTATCTCCACTGCGCCCAAATGCTAAATCAACAACGCGGCGTGTCATGGTTACACCTCCCAATAGGTGATGCTGGGCTGAATGTGGTCACGGTTAATGAGCGTGGGGAACAAGCCCAAAATAATGCGTGGGTCTGCGCCTATGGTTGTTCCGCTAATGCTCATGCCCGCCGCGCCTGACAGCCCGTTGCCCATCAAAAGCCTAACGGCTGTTTTAAGTGTGGTTTCGTCTTTTGCAGTAAACATCACGCGCACCACCAGTTCTAGGGGGTCAGTGGGGCGCGGCGCAAGCCCACCAAAGAGGCTATCAATGCCTAGTAAGTGATATTCGGTGCGCTGAATGGGCAAGTTTGCCCACGTTTCGCTAATCATGGTTTTAAGTTGGTCTAGCTTTTGCCACGCGTGCGGATAGCCCACTGTAAAAATAAGCTCGCGCATGTAGCCCTCTAGCCGTCCAAAATTGAGCTTTAGCTTTTCGGGGCGGGGCTTGCCTGTGACGTTTGCTACTTTAACGCGATTTTCGCCATCTTGTGTCAGTGACAGTGTGGTAAAGTCGGCAATCACGTCGGGCGTAATGTAATTGGCGGGGTCGTGAATTTCGTAAAGCAATTGCTCCTTTACGGTGTTTACTGTCACAATGCCCCCCGTATTGGGTGTTTTTGTAAGGGTAAACGAACCATCTGCTTCTACGTGGGCAATGGGGTAGCCCAATTTGCTAAGGTCGCGTGCGTCTAACGTATCGATCACAGCTAGGCTATTGCCTCCCACCACTTGCGCCGTACACTCTAGCAAATGTCCAGCAATGATGCCACTTGCCAGCTTATCCCAATCTTCCCAAGACCAGCCGTAACGCCAAATCATGGGCGCAAGATACAGGCATGGGTCGGCAACGCGCCCAGTAACAATCATGTTTGCGCCGTTTTTTAAGGCTTCTACAATGGGTTGCGCCCCCATGTACACATTGGCGTTAGCAATGGGGTATTCACTCACGTTAAGAGGATTGCCTGTTTCAATGTGGGGGAAGGTTTCGCCTTTTTCATGAAGTTCTTCTAGGCGGGGCATTACATCATCGCCTGTAATGGCTGCAATCTTTAGCCCTTTCAGCCCTAGTTTGGTGGCGGTTTCGTGAATCATTTGCGCCGCGCCGACGGGGTTTAAGCCCCCGCCATTGCTGATGAGGGGGATATTGCGCGCGAAGGCTTCGGGCAAGATTTTTTGAGCAATGAGTGCTAGGTCAAATGTATACCCGCGAGAAGGGTCTTTGAGCTTGTCTTTTTGTAAAATGGCGAGTGTGAGTTCTGCAAGTGCTTCAAAGCACACCACGTCTACATGCCTCCCCGTAATCATGGGCAAGGCACTTAGCACGTTATCGCCATAGAACCCTTCGGCAGAACCAATGCGTAATGTCATAAAAGTGTTCTCCAAAACGATATTTTTGGGTTCTATTCAGTAAAAAGGCGCAATCGCACTACGCCCCAAAAATGCGTTACTTGGTTTCAAAACCTTCTAGGCGGGCAATGATTTGCATCATCACTTCATCTGCACCACCGCCAATGCTGGTTAGGCGAGAATCACGGTAATAACGCGAGATAGGTGTTTCTTCCATATAGCCCATGCCACCGTAAAACTGAATACAGGTGTCGGCAACTTCGCGCCCCAAACGCCCTGCTTTTAGCTTGCACATGCTGGCAATGCGTGTGACTTCGTTGGCGGGTGCATCACTTTCAATCAGGCTGGCACAATAATAGTTTAACTGCTTTAGGGCTTCAATTTCCGTTAAGAGTTCGGCTAACTTAAATTGAATCCATTGGTTCGCAATCAGGGGCTTGCCAAAAGCGACACGGTCTTGGCAATAGCGGATGGTCTGGCGGACGGCTTGTTCTGCGCCACTGGTGGCACTAATTGCACCTACCAAGCGTTCTACTTGGAACTGTTCCATTTGATAGTAGAAGCCTTTGCCTTCTTCGCCAATGCGATGGGTAACGGGAACGCGCACATTCTCAAACGAAAGAACGGCGGTATCACTGCTGTGATTGCCCAATTTCTTTAGCTTCTTGCTAACGACAAAGCCATCCGATGTTGTAGGCACAACAATGAGTGACATACCCTTATAGTCTGTGCCATCGCTGGTACGCGCCAATAAGCAAATCCAGTCGGCTTGTGTGCCGTTGGTGATGTACATTTTGCTACCGTTGATGACGTAATGGTCACCCTCGCGGACGGCGCGTGTACGGATGCGTGCCACATCACTGCCGGCATCGGGTTCGGTAACGGCAACGCTACAGACCATCTTGCCCTCAATGGCGGGTTTTAGATACGACATCTTTAGCTCATGTGAACCGTGTTTGGCGAGTGCGGGCGTTGCCATGTCGTTTTGTACGCCGATTGCCATAGGGACACCGCCCGCATGTGCCTTGCCGAGTTCTTCATGAAGCACCACCGTAAACCAAATATCGGCATCTGCGCCCCCGTACTCGCTTTCATAATGCAAGCCCAAGAAACCGAGCTTGCCCATTTTGCCGAAAATGTCATGAAGGGGGGCGATGCCTGCTTCTTCCCAACGGTCAATATGGGGGTTAATTTCGTTTTCCACAAAGGCGCGAACACTTTTGCGGAACATTTCATGTTCTTCTGTGAAGGGGTTAAAAAGGTTTTGTTTTGGAGCCGTTGTAACCATGTCAATAAACCTCAATATACTTAGTCAACATTTTATTGTAAAAGGCGTTGTAAGTGAGGCAATAATGCCTCTGCTACCGCCTGATTACCCACTTCTGTAATGTGGATGAGGTCATAGAAGATTGCCTCATCGCGCCCTGCGAATAGGTCATTCAGCATTACCACCTCTAAAGAGGGGTTGTTCGTAAGGGCTTCTTGTAAGAGGGTATTTGCCTCTTGGTGCAGTTCTGCTAAGCCTGCGCGTTCTGTGGTAAGGCGTTCAGATGCCACGTTTTCAATGCCAACAAGGGGCGTTTTGAACGCTAGTGCTGGTTGCCACACAAACAGGGTTTTTACGCCATAGGCTTCTGCCATGTGTTGCATCATGGTAAGCGTGTTTAAGTAGCGCGTGATGATGTCTTGTGCGCTTGCGCTTTTTGTGGTGATTAAATTAAGGTCAGCATCTGTAAGAGGCAATGCCAATGGGCGCAAAAGGGGTGTACCCCCACGCAATAAACGCCCCGTCTCACTATCCGAGAGGCGTTGTGCTTCTTGGAGTGTGATGCCACTGTAGCCCTGCTGATAGGCAGATAGAATGTCATTAAATCCGCCATAGAATACGGCAACATCGGGGATATTGCCCTCTAGTAACTGCATCTGAAACAAGATAAGGTCTTGTGCGGATACATAGCCTGTTTGCCCGTAGTTTATCACGGTTACGCCATCTAAGCGGTTGGCAACCCGTGAGGGGATGGTATAGGGGTCGCGTGCGCCCTCACCCCAAACGGTACTACCACCAAAGAATGCTATTGTGGGCGCGTCGGGGGTTTTGGCATTGGGAACGGTTTGGCGTAGCCCTTCGGGGCTTACGTTGATGAAGTCACCCTCAAGGGGCGTAACCACCCAATAGCTATAGGGGAGCCAGCGCACCCGTGTTTGAGATTGTTCTTGCCAGAAGGCATTGCTGGCAGGTGGGTTTTCACCGATAAACGTAAGTTCACGATAATCGAAGCCACCCCGAAGCGAGTTATTGATGCCACTGGCGTTAATGAGGGCTTGAAAGACGATAAAGCCACTCACTGCCACCACCGCGCCAAAAATGATTGCGCCCAAACCTGCCCAAGTTCGCACGCTTTTTTGCCAATAAGACGCTAAAAACGGCGCATGGTAAATAATGCCCGCCAGCACGCCTACCGTCAGCAAGCCAACGAGTGAGAGATGAAGGGGTTGGACGATACTGGGGGCAACATCACGCAGGGCAAAAAATGGGGTAAGCCCGACAACGTACGCCACGCCTAGCGCAACTAACGCCACAGTGGGGGATTTGATGGGTGTCACGAGGCGTGAGGAAACGCGCTCTAATGCTTCTTGAGAAGCTGAAAATGACCATAAACACGCCCATAAGCCCAGCGCACACACGGCAAGCATGATGCCAATGAACACAAGCCGTAAAGTCGCGAAGGTGAGTAGCGGTGATACGGGAGACAATACCAAACCAATTGTGCCAACCCCACACGCTAATAACGCCAATAACGCCAGCAAAAAGAAATTTTGTGCTAGGCGTGTAACGGGCATTTGTGTGGCTGTTGTTGTGGTCTTTGTCACTCGGTTAACCATTCAAGAGCTGATTCATAGGTTGTAAAGGCTTGGTGGGTAAATTTTTTTCTTTGCATCTTCAAAAAAAACTGAACGACGTTGGCGATGTAAGGCTGAGCGTGAATGAATGCCATTTTCCCTTGTTGGGTGGGATAAGCACGGATAACCCGTCAATGCTCGACCGCTGAAGTAGGGCGTAAAGGCGTTTGCGGAAGCTGTGAAATCGAGCAGGATGAGCATTTTATCTATGCGCTGGGTGCTTTCAAGATAGTGTGTAAACTGTGCCACCCACGCATCCACAGTTGCCCGAGAAGAATCACCAAAAATGTAGGTGATCACTCTGCCGTCAAGCTCGGTTTTTACTGCTAGTTTTGCTTCTGAAGCCATGTTTCATCCTCTAACCTTTAAGCTACATCCTAAAGTTGCCATAGTGGGGTGCGCCTTTGCTTACCCAATTATCGTTATAAGACATGCTTAACCCCATGATGAGGGCGTTGCGGGTAGCACGTGGGTCAATAATGCCATCATCCCACAGGCGTGCCGTGCCATAGTAGGGGTCAGATTCTTTCTCAAACGTAAAGCGCACCATTTGCTTCATTTGCTCAATGGTTTCCATGTCGGGTTCAATTCCTTTACGGCGTGCGCTGGTTTCTTGCACAATGCCCAGTACGCCTGCGGCTTGTTCTGCGCCCATCACCGCAGTTCTGCTAGTAGACCAAGAGAAAATGAGACGCGGGTCATAAGACCGCCCACACATGGCATAATAGCCCGCTCCATACGCACCACCCACCAGCACTGTAAACTGTGGAACGTTGCTATTGGCTACGGCGTTAATCATCTTGCTACCGTCCTTGATGATACCCCCTTGTTCGGCTTTTTTGCCCACCATAAAGCCCGTGATATTTTGCAGGTAAATGATGGGAATACGCGAGTGATTGCACAATTGAATGAACTGTGCCGCTTTGTTTGCGCTTTCGCTAAAGAGAACGCCATTATTGGCAATGATACCCACAGGGTAGCCTCCGATATAGGCGTTTACACACACTAGCGTACTGCCATAATCGGGCTTAAACGCCATTACCCTAGAGCCATCAACAATTCTGGCAATAACTTCAAGCATATCAAGCGGTTTTCTGACGGTATCAATGGGAACAATGCCCAGTAATTCGTTGGGGTCATAGTGAGGTTCTTCGGGGGTTTTTAGGCGTGCGTCCGTGTGCTTGCGCCAGTTCAGGTTACTCACAATGTCACGCCCAATGCGTAAGGCTTCGGCATCGCTTTCTGCCACATAGTCAACTAGACCACTAACGCGAGCGTGCATGTCTGTGCCACCCAGCGTTTCTTCGTCTACGGTTTCACCTGTTGCCATGTACACTAAGGGGGGACCCCCCAAGAAGGCGAGGGCTTGGTTACGGACGAATACATTATAATCGCTTAAGCCCGGCACGTATGCGCCCCCTGCCGTGCTATTGCCAAACACCAAAGAAATTTGGGGCAAGCCTAATGCGCTCATCTGGGCTTGATTGGCAAAGCCACGCCCGCCTTTTACAAATAGCTCACTTTGATGGGGCAAATTTGCGCCCCCACTTTCCACCAAGTACACGGTAGGAAGGCGGTTCATGCGGGCAATTTCTTGGGCGCGGAGTGATTTTTCTACGCTGATGGGGTAAGACGTACCGCCTTTAATGGCGGGGTTGTTTGCGCTAATCATCACTTCAACGCCGTTGATATAGCCAATGCCTGTAATGATGCCTGCGCCGGGTGTGTCGTTGTCATACATATCATAGGCGGCAAGCGACGATAGCTCTAAAAATGGGGTGTTGGAGTCTAAAAGGCGTTCTACACGCTCGCGGGCGGGTAATTTGTCTTGCCCAATCATGCGCTCTTCTTGTTTTTTGCCTGCCTGTCTAACGGCTTCTTGGCGGGCTTCTAGCGTCTCAATAAGGGAGGTGTTGTGGGTGTAGTGCGCTTGGTAATCTTCGCTGCGAGTTTTAATTTTGCTTTGAATAAGTTGCATAAGGGTCTCGCTCTCAAACAAGAAATCTAAATTGTGATTTGATTTTACCCCTACACCCCTCTATCGCCAATACACAAGCTAAAAATGCGCGCTCACATCCCCCAATCATTAGGGGGTTGGCGACGTTAAGACTATTGCGCCTTACAAATTAAAAGACTATGATAACCCATGCTATGAAAAACACATGCCTTTACAACGTTGAGTTTTCTCAATTTTTCGCCCGTCGCAGATAGATGTGGATGGGCTTTTTGCATGTTGGGGCGTGTTTACCAGGTGAGTTTAGCTAGGTTTAGCTACGTTAAAAGGAAAGAAAACATGGAACTCGATATTCGTCGCATTCTTATTGGTAAACCCATTGCGACCAAAGAGGCACAACATCAACGCCTTAATAAACCAAAAGCATTAGCAGTTTTTTCGTCGGATGCGTTGTCGTCTAGTTCTTACGCCACAGAAGCGATTTTGTTGGTGTTGGTGGCGGCTGGGGCTTCTGCTTTAGGGCTGTCTTGGTGGATTGCTTTAGGCATTACAGCACTCCTCATTATCGTGGCGTTCTCCTACTATCAAACCATCCATGCTTACCCTAGTGGGGGTGGTGCATACGTGGTGGCAGCCGAAAATTTGGGTAAATATCCGGGTTTGGTGGCGGCGGCTTCTTTGCTAATTGATTATACGCTAACGGTTGCTGTAAGCGTGTCGGCAGGTGTGGCAGCTCTTACGTCGGCATTTCCACAGTTTATAGAGTATCGCGTGCCGCTGGCATTGATGATTGTGGTGTTTATCACCGTGATGAACCTTCGTGGCGTAAAGGAAAGCGGGACTTTCTTTGCGATTCCTACATATATGTTTATCTTTGGCATTTTTATCATGATTGGTGTCGGCTTTCTTAGGTTTGCGACGGGCAACATCCCTACCGCCGTTTCACCCGAAGAATACGAAACCTATCGCCAATCTTTAGAAGCCACTACCAATGGCTTAACGCTGTTCTTGCTGATGAGGGCATTTGCGGCGGGCTGTACGGCACTGACAGGCATCGAAGCCATCTCTAATGGTATTCCTGCTTTTCAAGCCCCAGAAAGCCGTAACGCAGGGCAAACCCTGATTGCCATGGTGAGCATCTTAAGTGTGCTGTTTGTAGGGATTACCTTCCTTGCCAATAACTTTCCTGTGGTGGTACATGCACACGGGGGTCCCACCGTCCTTTCGCAGTTAGCCAGCGAGGTGTTTGGGGGCGAGAACGTTTTCTATTTCTATATCCAGTTTTCCACGCTGTTTATCTTGTCTTTGGCGGCAAATACGGCATTTGCAGACTTTCCACGCCTTGCCTCGCTTATTGCGCGTGACCGCTATTTGCCACGCCAACTCACTAGTTTGGGTGACCGTTTGGTCTTTAGCAACGGCATCATTACTTTAAGCGTGGTTGCCAGCATCCTGATTATTCTGTTTGATGCTCGTGAGCATAATTTGCTTCCGTTATATGCGGTGGGTGTGTTTATCAGCTTTACGCTGTCACAAAGTGGGATGGTGCGCCACTGGCTAAGAGAACGCCGACACGAGGGCTTTAAGCCTAATCCGCTGTGGTATTTTCACATCGGTATGAATGGTTTTGGGGCGTTGTGTACGTTCATTGTGATGATTGTCCTGATGGTCACCAAGTTTACCGAAGGTGCCTGGTTGGTCATCGTGACAATCCCGTTTTTGATTGCCATTTTCTTGCGGATTCATAGCCATTATGGGCAGGTGGCGCACTCACTATCGCTAGATGGTTTGCGTCCGGGGCCCATTGTGGATGAACATCCCGACCGTAGCGAAGCCCCCGTGGTGGTGCTGATGAACAGCCTTAACCGTTGTTCGTTGCAATCACTAGAATATGCCATGCGTATTTCTAAAAATGTGCGTGTGTGTGCCATTGCCACCGAAGAAAGCGTGATTGAACGCCTAAAGTATAACTGGACACGCTGGCATTTAGAGCATATCCCGTTAGATATTGTAGAATCGCCCTACCGTGAAATTGGTCGTCCTTTGGTGGAATATTTGCATACCATTGATGACCAAATTACCGATAACATCCCCACGATGGTAGTTTTACCCCAGTTTGTGGTATCTAAGTGGTGGGAGAAATTGCTTCATAACCAAACAAGTACCACGATTCGGGATGCTATCTATCAAGATCAAATTACGCGCGGTCGTGGTCGCCCTGTCATTGATGTGCCTTATCGCATTGGGGATGATCTATATCGCCCTGTGTGTATTGAAGAGGATTGTGAGCCTGAAAGTGTGGTGAACACAGAAGTAGCCCCCCCCACAGCATCCGACTCATCAGACAACACACCTTTAGATAGTGCGCCATCACACCCCGAAGCATCCGATAACCACGCATAAAAACATGCTAAATCAGGGGGCAAGCCAAAGGGTTTGCCCCTTTGTCTTTGCTTTAGCACGCTGATTTGTATGAGAATGGTTGCCACTTCTCACGCATGGCTTTATAATTCGATGAAGTGCCGTTTCGCACATATCGGAGGAAAGCATGAGTTTGGGTGACTTTGGGGCGCGATATAAGCAAGCTCGCGCAAAAGATAATCAAAACCAAGACGGTGATAAGCCGTATGACCACGCGCAAAGCTACGCTTTGCGTAGCAGAATCTTGGGGGTTTTAATACGAGATGCGCGTTTGGCGGCACGTCGCACGCTAGAGGATTGTGCGAACCTTCTCAACAGTACGCCAAAAACAGTAGAGGCGTGGGAACTAGGAGACTTAGCCCCCGACCTTGCCCAGCTGGAACTATTGGCATATTACCTTGATGTTCCTATTAGCCATTTTTGGGGCGCAGACACGCTAAACGCGCCTTCTCACACTCATCATACCCAACAAGAATTTATGAACTTGCGTCACCGTATGGTAGGGGCGTTATTGCGCCAAGCTCGTGAGCAAGCCAACCTAACGTTAGAGCAAGTGGCAGAACAATCCTATTTGGATGTGGAGCTACTCACGAGCTATGAGCTAGGCGAAACCGCCATCCCAATGAATGCGCTGTTTGTGCTGTCTACGATTGTAAAGAAGAACGTGGACTATTTTACTGAAACATCGGGCTACATTGGCGAGTTGCTACGAATTAGGGAAGAATGGAAACGGTTTACAGAACTGGATGAAGAAGTTCGTAAGTTTGCTGCCAATCCGCTTAACTTGGGTTTTATGCGAATTGCGATGATGTTCAGCCAAATGCCCGCCGAAACCCTACGTAAAGTGGCAGAAGGCATGTTAGATATTACCATGTAGATACAGCTTTAACTTAAGACACACAAGGAGAAAGAATAACATCATGGCAACCGCAAAAGAACTGCAAGAACAAGGGATTTTACTCTTTGACAAGCATGATTATGAGGCGGCTGTACGAGCATTCTCACAATCAAAAGATGCCTATGAAGAAGCCAAGCAACCCGACATGGTAGCAGAAATGCAGGTGAATATTGGGCTAGTTCACCGCGCATTGGGCGAAAACCAACAAGCCCTAGAGCTAATGCAAGCGGCAGTACGCACGTTTCAAGAACAAAGCGACACCCTGCGGACCGCCCAAGCACAAGGTAATTTGGGGGGCGTTTATGCGGCACTAGGCGACAAAGATAAGGCACACCATGCTTATCGCCAAGCTGCCGATACTTTTCGCGATTCAGGTGAGAACCAAATGTATGCCCGCACACTTTTAGCCATTGGGGGTATGCAATTACGCGCAGGTGAAATTTTTAAGGGTGTGGCAACCTTTAAGGTGGCGTATGAGTTTTTAGATAATTTATCGCCTACACAAAAAATTATCCAAAGCCTGTTTAACCTGATTAACCGTATTAGCGGAACGCCCGTGCCTAACTAACTTAGGAATATTTTTTACGACTAAGACCGAATAGTTAAGAGGGGTAGGGGAATTCTCCTGCCCCTCTTGTTGTTATAAGAGCGCATTGTTTAAGGATGTAAGCATTGAAAAAGTTAAGTTTAGCCCTGCTTTTGGCTGTGATTATTGCGTGTGTTTCTATGCTTATTTACAGGGGGCGTGATGACAGTGGCGATGAACTAAGCTACTTTGACGCATCAACAAGCTGGGTGCGCTTTGGCGATTTTGGTTTTGATGAGTCTTTGTGGCGTAGCTTTCCAAACTTGCTTTTGCCCACGGATGCGCTTCCTATTCAAGAGCTTGCCGCATCTGAACGCGCTTTTTCGCAACTTATTAGCCCGCTGGTGTGGCTTGCAGACCACTTGCCACAAGTGGGGGTATTGCATGGCGTATGGTTGGCAAATGTGCTAGTGGCAATAGCGTTGGGTGTGCTGTTTTTTGCGCTGGCGTTGCGTTTGGGCTATAGCGAGGGTGTCGCGTTTGGGGTGGCATTGGCGACATGTTTATTTACCAGCCTCACCAGCTACAGCAAAACGCTTTTTAGAGAGCCGATGGTGGCGTTTTTCTTGTTGCTTAGCGTATATGCGGTATATAGGGCGCGTGCCTCACGCCAATGGTTTTGGGGTGCAGTTTGGGCGAGTATTGCCGTTTTAGGCACGTATAGTGCATATCTGATTAAAGATTCGGCGTTTTTGGCATTGCCCGCCTTAGCCTTGTTAGCAATACCCCATATTCCTCGTTTGGCACAGTCGCGCGGTTTGGTACGAGTGTATCAAGCCTTGCTCGTGTGTGCGTTTGTTTTTACGGTGTTGATGGCGTATAGCACGCCGTTTCACAACATCATCAACGACATTCTTGCGCCCATTTTGCGCCTGCTAAACGCGAAAACAGCGTTTTCTCAAGAGGCTTTGCACGCTTATTTATTTAGTGTGGGGGGGAGCTTATGGGGAACGTCGCCCATTTTGCTTTTGGGTTTTGTGGGTGCGTGGTATTGGCGAAAAACACGCCCTCGCCTCTTGTGGGTGATTGTCTTGATGGTTTTGGGATATACGTTTGGTCATGCCTATTTAACGGGCGAACATTGGTCGGCAGGCTTGTCTTGGTTGCCCCGTTTTCTTGTGCCGATTGTGCCATTATTGGGCTTGCTATTGTTGCCCGTGTTTAAGCGCATCGTGCAGGTTCGCCCCCGTTTTTTGATAGCCATCACGCTGATTTTGGGCGTGTATAGCGCATGGATTAACGTGGTGGCGAGCATCTCTTTTTTGCAAACGTACACGCTGTTTTACCCCGAAGGTGCGCCCCGTGTGTGGGGTTGGTCAGAGGGACTCAATAGCCTTTCTTATTTGCGCTGGCTGTTATTGCCCCAAACATGGGGGAGCGTGGGCTATGATTTAGCGTGGTATCGGGCGGGCTTGCCCTTGTGGGCTTGGTCGAATGGTGTGTTATTTTTGGTTGCGCTTGGCTGTGCATATTGGGTTATGCGCCATCAGACATTGCCGAAACGGGCGTTGCTGGGTGTTGTGACACTCTTATTGGTGGTGCTGGTGGTGAATGGGGCAGGCTTGGTGTCTTTACATGATGTTGACCCCGAACACCAAGCCACAGATGCCAGCCTACATCAGGCGCTCGCCTTGCTAGACGAAATGGCAAAAGAGGGGGATGTGCTACTGCTCCCTGATTTACGCGCATCAGACTTTGTACTCAATGAGCTACGCGGTGCAAAAGTGCGCCCGTTGGTGCTAGGTGACCAGTGGGGCGAAACCTATAACGCCGTTGATGAACCTCAAATACGCTCGGAGAGTGTGCCAGATTTGCTGATATGGGGGGCAATGCGCTCTGTTGACCATTTGGCATTACAACAAAGGCGCGTGTTTTTATTGGCAACCCTAAGTGACTATGAAACGTGGGCAGTGCGCCCCGTAGAACGCTATCTCAATCTACAGTATGCCGTCGTACAACAGTGGACAATGCAAGACAATAGAACGCGCCTCTTAGAGTATGCGATGGTGGGGCAACCTCCTTCACGGACGTTTTCTCTGCCCGAAGTTCGGCTAGAGGCACGCTTTGGCGACCATATTCGCTTACACGGGGTCACATTGCCCAATGGCACACGCTATGCCCCCGATGACACGCTTGCTATCGCGTTTTCTTGGTCGGCAGATGCGACGGTGACAGATGACATGGTGATGACATGGTTTATTAACCCCGCTGGCAATACCGCGCCCCCCGTTCAGGCAATGGATGCTCGCCCGCAAAATGGCTTTGCATCAACGCTATTGTGGAAGCCTTATGAGCGTGTGTGGGACAGGCGCGGGCTACGTTTGCCATCGGGCTTGCCTGCGGGTGAATATGAGGTGTGGGTGCTGATGTATCGCTTTGTGGATGGCGCACCGCAACGCCTAACTGTAAGCGCACAAGAGGGCATGACGGTACTTGAGGAGAGTGTTTTGGTGTTACCCATAACACTTGTCATAGAGTAATCTTGTGAATAACCACTTTATGCACAAAATTGGATATTTTGGACTTACTTGGTTTAATGCGTTCTTGTAAGATTAAAGATGTTTGGGCAACCTATACGACAGGAAGATACCATGTCATCGGAATTTGAAATAAACGGTTCATTCCAAAGTGACCGCCGTAGCCCTGCCCGTTTTGTGTGGTCGCATGTGATGCGCCATAAATTAGTGGCAGTAACTATGATTGTGGGTGGGTTTAGTAATGCTGCACTGGCTTCTGCGCTTATGGTTTTTCTGGGGTTGGTGTTTGACATCCTGCAAGATAACGCCAATACCGATAAAATGTCGAGCATTATCCCCATCATTGTGCTGATTGTCTTGTCGCAATTGTCACGCGCTGTTTTACAACTGATGCGAAACTTTTCTTCAGAGGTGTTTGCACAGCGTATAGAACGTGATGTTCGTGATGAGCTTTACGCCAGCTTGCTAGGTAAGAGTATGGCATTTCACGATTCAAAGCCTGTGGGCGACATTATGGCACGTGTAACCAATGACGTGCGCGAACTAAACTTTATGATGAATCCGGGCTTTAACATGGTAATTGGTTCAGGTTTCTTCTTGTTGTTGCCACTTCTTATCATACCCTTTACCAGCCTAGAGCTGTTGCTTGTGCCATTGGTTTTTGTGGTGGTGCATGTTATTACACAGTATCGCTTTGTGGCTTCCTTACACCCTATCGCAGAAAACGTGCGCCGTAGCTTTGGTAATATGAACGCCCGACTGGCAGAAGCCCTTGATGGCTTGCAAGTGGTAAAAGGCACTGCCCAAGAAAAACAAGAGGGCGAGTACTTTAATCGCCTTGTGAATGACTGGGCTAAATACTATATCCAACAGGGCATGGTAGAAGCGCGTTACTTGCCGTATTTGTGGCTGGGTTTGGCGTTTGCCGTTGGCTTTATGCACGCAATGTTGATGTACCAACGGGGCGTAATTACGCAGGGTGACATTGTGAACTATATGGGGCAGTTGGGGCTGTTTGGCTTTCCTGTATTTGCTTCGTTGTTTGCACTCTCACGGATTGCTTCGGGGTATGCCAGCGCGGAACGCATTTTGAGCATTATCAATGACGAAATGACCATGCCCCAAAAAGAAAACCCTTATCGTGGCACGCTTAAGGGGCGCGTGACGTTTGAAAATGTGGACTTTGGCTATGCCGAAGGACAAACAATCTTGAGAAATATCACCTTTAGCGTAGAAGCGGGCAAAACCGTAGCCATTGTGGGTCAAACGGGCGCGGGCAAAACAACCATTGCCAAGCTACTTAACCGCACCTATGACACGACAAAAGGGCGCGTTTTAATTGATGATGTGGACGTGCGCGACTGGGATATTGAGCAATTGCGCTCACAAATTAGTGTGATAGAGCAAGATATTTTCTTGTTTAGCCGTACTATCGCCCAAAACATTGCATTTGGCACAGATGATGCCAATCAAGCCGAAATTGTAGCAGCCGCTAAAAAAGCTCAAGCCCACGAGTTTATTGAATCGTTCCCTGAGGGCTATGAAACGGTGGTTGGACAACGTGGCGTAACCTTAAGTGGTGGGCAACGCCAACGGTTGGCGATTGCGCGGGCGTTTCATAGTGACCCGCCAATTTTGATTTTGGACGATAGCACCAGTGCAATTGACAGTGCCACAGAAGACCGCATCCAAAAAGCCATCTGGAACGCTGCCAAAGGGCGTACCACGCTTTTGATTACACATCGGCTCTCTCAAATTCGTTGGGCAGACCATATCATCGTGCTAAAGCAAGGCACGATTGTGGCGCAAGGCTCACATGATGAGCTGTTAGAATCTAGTGAAGCGTATCAACGTATTTTTGCGCGTTATGAAACGCCCACCAAGCAACCCGACCTTGAACCCACCCTTCCCCAAGAAGTTTAACCAGAGAGCGATAACAGATGGGCTTTTTAGGCAATCTTGATGCAGATAAGTATGACCGCGCTTACAGTGATAAACAGCTGTTTGGGCGCATTGCAGACTATTTACGCCCCTATAAGCGCGAATTATCGTGGGTGGTAGGGGCGTTTACGCTTTTGTCAGTGGTCTCATCTTTACGCACATTGCTGATTGCGTGGGGTTTGGGCTATTTAGCCGATGAATCTAATGCGGTTTGGCTGATTGTGGGTGGGTTATTCATTGTAGGCATCTCGGAATATTGGCTCAATATGATGCGCCGCGCTATGCTGGGGCGTATGATGGGGCAATTAGTGGCAAAGATGCGTCAAGATGCGTTTGATGCTGCCATTAACCGTGATTTATCGTTTTACGACAACAACAAAACAGGCAAAATCGTTAGCCGTATTACAGGCGATACCCAAGAGTTTGGCGATGTGATGCTGTTTACCAGCGATGTTCTGGCGCAACTTATCTCTGTGCTATTCTTGGTGGTGATTCTCATTCGGGAATCGGTGTTCTTAACGATTGTACTTATATCTACCTTGCCCTTGTACTATGGCGCAACCATGCTCTTTAGGGTGTTGGCAAGACGCGCCACCCGTCAAGGCTCACGCGCAATGGCGATAGTCAACGATAACATTCAAGAAAGCGTAACGGGCATCAGTATCGCGAAGAACTTCCACCGTGAAGCCATGATTTATGGCGAATTTGAATCTATCAACAAACAGTCTTATGCCATTAACTTACGGCGTGGTTTTGTGGTGGCGATGGTATTCCCTGTCATGAACGGCTTAATTGGCTTGTCGTTTGCGGTGGTGGTGTACTTTGGTTCACAAAGCGTGATCGAGGGGGCTGTTACGGCAACGGCATGGTTCTTATTTGCCCAAGCTGTAGACCGCTTCTTGTTCCCCATTATCAATATCGCATCATTTTGGAGTCAGTTTCAGCAGGGACTAAGTGCTGCCGAGCGCGTTTTTGCCCTGATTGATGCCGAGAATACGGTACTGCAAAATAACTCGCTCTCGGCAGAGGGCTTAAAGGGTGAAATTTTGTTTGAGGGCGTGAACTTTGCGTATCGTGAAAACGAACTCATCCTAAAGAACTTTAACCTAGACATCAAGGCGGGTGAAAATATTGCCTTCGTGGGGCATACAGGCAGCGGTAAAAGCACGATTGCCAAGCTGGTGGCGCGGTTTTATGAGTTTCAAGAGGGGCAATTGCTTATTGATGGGCAAGACATCCGTAGTTTTGACGCGCAAAGCTATCGCTCACGGCTAGGGATTGTGCCACAACAACCGTTTTTGTTTAGCGGAACAATTATTGACAATGTGCGCTACGCTCGCCCATCTGCCACCGATGAAGAAATTCGTGACCTTGCGTATCGCATTGGCAACGGCGAATGGCTAGAAACTATCCCTGACGGCTTGTATAATGACGTGGGAGAGCGTGGTGCAAAGCTCTCGATGGGGCAACGCCAATTGGTGAGTTTGTTGCGCGTGCTGGTACAACAACCCTCTATTTTTATTTTGGATGAGGCTACCGCCAGCATCGACCCCTTTACCGAAGTGCAAATTCAAGAAGCAATTGAGATGATTTTGGCGCAGTCTACGTCTATCTTAATTGCGCATCGACTAAGCACAGTACGTAGTGCAGACCGCATTATTGTAATTAAAGAGGGCGAAATTATTGAGCAAGGAAGCCACGAGAGCTTGATGGCGCAAGAAGGGCATTATGCCGAACTGTATAATACCTATTTCCGCCACCAAAGCCTAAGCTATGTAGAAAACGTGCGTGACATGCTAGAACACGATGCGATTGTAGGCGATTAGGCACATTCAGATGCTACCTTCTTGGGGTGGTTCGCGTATAATCAAAGGAGCAAACCGCCACAAGAGAGGGACTATCTATGGAGCAATGGGTACAACGTTTAACGCGTTATAGCACACAATTTTGGCGGTGGTTATCACCCCGCACTTCTAAACTGTGGTCACGATGGATGCTTGCCGTCAATCATGGGCTTATTTTACTAACGCGGTTTTGGACGTGGCTAGAGGCACATACACCCCGTATTCCCCTTAACGGCTTGCAATGGGCAAGCCTTGCGTTTGTACTCATTAGCCTTGTTTACATTGTTGCTACGCCCCCTTTTGAAGCCCAAGATGAACTAGAACACTATACGATTGCCAAAGCCTTATCGCTAGATAGTGAGAATATCCCCCTAGAAACCCTATGGGACGAGCAACTTTATCAGCCCCCACTTTACTATGCGCTTGCTTCTTTTATCACACAGCCCTTTAGCCAAGAAACTTTTAGCGATTATTTAGTTTTTAACCCGTATGCCACGCCTTATGATTCTTCGTCGCTGGGCAATAAAAACTTGCTTATGACTTCGTTTTCTGCGCCCTTTGATGATGGGGTGGCGTTGACGGTACGCTCTTTACGCCTATTCAATGCGCTCACTGCACTAATAACGCTATGGGCGGTGTATCACATTGCCAAAATGACGTTTACACAGCGTCCTTCGGTGGCACTGGTTGCCGTTGCGATTACGGCGTTTAACCCCATGTTCATCGCCAGTGTGGGTAGCGTTAGCAATATCAGCCTAGCCATTGCGCTAAATAGCCTTGTGGTTTATGGCATTGTGCGCCTCTGGCGAGAGTCCTTTAGCCCACGCCTCATTGCTCTTATTGCAGTCACGGTAGGTTTGGGGGTGATAACGCATTTAAGCATACTCTTGGTTGTGCCAGTAGTGTTGCTGATGGGCGTTTACGTGGCGCGTCGTGATGCGCGTTTACCCCAATTAGGATTACTCATTGGGGCAATGGCTTTGGGAATTGTGGTGTTTGGGGGCGTGTGGTTTGCTAAAAACATCACGCAGTCTGGCGACGTGCTGGGCTTGTCGGCTATGGCAGAAGCCTCTGGTTTGCGTGCCACATCGCTAGGATTTTTAGACATTCTCGGGCAATTTTCGCTCTTTCGTGCTTCCTATTGGGGGCTGTTTGGGCTATCTAATGTAGCGTTACCGTTTGGTTTTTACGCGCTCTTTGATATATTCGTGTTTATGTCGCTGTTCGGCGTGTTCTTTATGGTGTTACAGCTTTACGCCATCCGCGATTTTTCACATGCTCGCCGTGAGCTAATAGGCGCAGTAACGCTTTTGGGCGTGGTACTATTGGGAATGGTGGCGTATTTTGTCACACTGTTTACTGTAAATTACGCGGATGGGCGTTTGCTCTTCCCGTTCATCGGCGCAATTAGCCCTCTTTTGGCTGCGGGCTTTATTGAAATGGTGTGGTGGTTCTTGTACTTCATTACGCCCCCCGACCGTTCTTATGTGCGGGCTACTGATGCTGTACCCTACGAAGCCTTGCATCCTAATGCGTTATGGTCTGTGCGTTGGTTTGCGTTGGTGGCGGTGTTTGTACCGTTTATGGCTGTTGTCCCCACGTATGAATTGCCCACACCCCTTGATAGCCTACCCACTACGGCGCAAGCGGTTTACGCCCGTTACGACAATATCGAACTCGTTGGCTATGAGTTTGGTGACCTTAATCGGCGTTATCTTCCTGGTGAACTTGTGCCGATCACGTTGTATTGGCGTGCCATTGCGCCTACGTCTTCGGATTATCGGCTCTCTATTGGGCTTATCCCAACGTCGGGAACGGATGTAGGGAAAATAGACACACTCCCTAACATGGGCAAATATCGCACTAGCCAATGGGAAGCGGGTAAAATTTACCCCGATACATCGTATGTGCGCCTAATAAATGAGCTTTCTGTACCGTTTGCGTTTAGGGTGCAAGTAACCGTATGGGATGACCTACAACGCCAACGAGTGACCATTCAGAATGAGGGTGGCGAGGCACTAAAAGACGTTTTGTTGGATGGTGGCGTGGTGGTTTTGCCTCGTTTGTTCATCCAATTTACAGGCTTGGTTGACCTAAGTACACAAGAGGCGCGTTCTCGTGAGTTTGGTGTTTTGCTAGAAGAATCGGGGCAATTTGGGCGTTATTTGCGCTTAGAACAATTTGGTTTTGATAAACGCCTGTCACAATTGCTTTTGGTGTGGGACACCGTGAACGAAGTAGACACGGATTATGCTTTCTTCGCGCATGTGCTGGATGCAGAAGGTAATATCGTAGGGCAAAAAGACGTGCGCCCCCCGATGCCTACTACTTTCTGGCGATTTGGGGAACGCCTGTTTACTGACCACGCCATCTTTTACCCTGAAAGCTTGCCAGCAGGGGACTATAGCTTGATTGTGGGTGTGTATAATCCCAAAACCATGCAACGTATGACACTTTCACATTTACCCATTGCAGTGGATGATGAAGAAACCGAACCCTTGCCCACAGACCATATTCGCCTCTTTGGGTTTAGTGTGGATGAACAAGGTCACATTATTTCGCCCGAACTGGATGCACTACAACCTCTTGAAGTTACTGCCGAAGCTACCGACGCACCCGACAGTGCTCCTACGCCAACGCTAGGAACAGCCCCCATTGCCCCCACGCCTGATAATTAAAGGGCGTGGCGTTCTCCACGAAGGCGTTGGGCGAGTTCCATTGCCCAGCGTGTAGGTACAATAAGGGCGTGCAGAAAGGTTGTGCGCCCTTTGCCATACCACTTGTTGCTAAACACCAGCAAATCGTCAAAATACACTTGTGAGGCAAGCCGTTGCACTTTGGCAACGCTGGCGTGTTCATAGTGCAAGAAGTACGTTTCGGCGGTAAAGTGAATTTCTAGCCCCTTGTTTAGGATGCGCTGGCACAAATCATCTTCGGCAAAGTAAAGGCGCATGGTGTCGTCAAATCCGCCCATCTCCTGCCAAAGTTGGCGCGTCATCATGATATTTGAGCCGGGAATGACCTCCACACCACGATTGCCGTCTCTATGCCAGCCGTCATACCACATGGCACGCCTGCGCCGATTGCGTAACGGGGCAAGCAACACCCCCAAGAACGTATAGCCGTACAGTAAATCCATGTACTTTGGCACACGCGAACAAGTATATTGCACGCCACCATCGGGGTACTCCATGCGACACGATAACGCACCAACGTGGGGATGTGCTTTAAGATAGTTCAGCATAGTTTGGAGCGTGCTGGGTAGAATGACGGTATCGCAATTAAGGATAAAGACGTAATCGCCTGTGGCTTTTTCTGCGCCTAAATTGTTGCCCCCTGTAAACCACGTATTGCGCCCCATATCCAAGAGCGTGACAGCAGGCGCAAACGTGCGAATCATGTCGGGGCTACCATCTTTAGAGCCGTTATCTACCACCAAAATTTGTAGGTCTAGCGTGCCTTTCTCTCGTAAGAGTGATTCTAGGCACGCTTGTAAAAGGTCTTTTGTATTGTAACTAACAAGGACAACCGTCAAATCTGCCATTAACGCGCCTTATTCTATTTCTACGGCAAGCGCAACGGCTTCGCCACCACCCAAACAAAGCGCAGCGACGCCCTTCTTTAGCCCTCTATCTTGTAGGGCGTGAATGAGGGTAATGAGTACCCGAGACCCACTGGAGCCAAGAGGATGACCGAGCGCAATTGCGCCCCCATGCACGTTAATTTTTTCTAGGGGGATGTAATGCCCATCGCGTTCTAGCCCGCGCATGTCTGCCAGTACTTGGGCAGCAAAGGCTTCGTTAAATTCGTAAAGGTCTACTTCTTCAGCTGTCCAGCCTGCGCGTTGTAGGGCAATCGGAACGGCTTTAACTGGCGCATAAAAAATCCACTTGGGGTCTAGGGCAGCTTGTCCATAACCCACAATACGGGCAATCGGCGCATGACCTTTTTTCTCGGCGTAATCACGACTGGCAACCACAACTGCCGATGCACCGTCATTCATGCCGGGCGCGTTGCCTGCGGTCACTTGTCCATCGGTTTCAAACGCGGGCTTGAGAGAGGCTAGTGCCGCAATGGTCGTTTCTGCGCGGATAGGCTCATCCGTATCAATGACGGTATCGCCTTTTTTGCCCTTGATGACCACCTGCACAATTTCGCGCTTAAACTTGCCTGCTTGGGTGGCTTCGTGTGCTAGTTTATGGCTGCGATAGGCAAATTCATCCATCTCTTGGCGCGTAACTTCGAGTTGCTTGCCAATGAACTCGGCGGCGTTTCCCATTGCCCAATCCACAATGCTACACCACAGCCCATCCGTTTGTAGGGCATCGCGCATTTGCACCGCGCCATACTTGTTGCCAGAACGAATGCTATCGCTTAAATAAGGGGCGCGACTCATGCTTTCTACACCGCCTGCCACATACACATCGCCATCTTCAGATTTAACGGCGTTGGCGGCGGTCATGATGGCTTTTAAGCCACTGCCACATACTTTATTGATGCTTGTGCCTCCTACATGGTCAGGCAAGCCCGCGCCCACGATAATTTGACGGGGGAGGGCTTGCCCCACGCCAGCACTTACCACATTGCCCACCAACACTTCGCTAATGTCATCTGCGTTAATGCCGCTGCGTTGAACGGCTTCTTTGAAGGCAATTTCGCCTAGTTCGGCTGCGGTGAGTCCACTAAGTGCGCCTAAAAACTTGCCTTGCGGGGTGCGTGCTGACCCTAAAATAACGGCTTCTCTTGCGTGCTTTTCGGTCATAATCTTAATTTCCTTATAGGTTATTTTGTTATCCCATGATTATAGCGTTCCATCGGATACACGACTATATGACATTAAGCCCATCGCCCTTACAATGATGTTTGTATGTCTTATTTTTAAGGGCAAGCGATGTTATCACAGGCTATTTTACAATCAACGCTGGGTCATCACCCGTTTGTTTATCATGATAGCGTGGACAGCACCAACGATTTAGCCATGAATTGGCTAAAAGAAGGCGCATCCCAAGGCGCAGTTGTGATTGCTGATGAGCAACGCAGGGGGCGCGGGCGTTTGGGGCGCGCGTGGCATACACCTAAGGGCGTGGCATTGGCGTTAAGCGTTGTTCTTAAGCCGCCTACTGCTTTTGTAGGGCGTGTAAGCGTGCTAGGGGCGTTGTGTGTGGCAGAAACCTGTGAGCAATTGGGTATTTTGGGCGTGGGCATTAAGTGGCCCAACGATGTGCAAATTAATGGGCGTAAGGTATGCGGCATTTTGCCCGAAGCCGTGTGGCAGGATGGGATATTACAGGGCGTGGTACTAGGAATGGGGCTTAATGTGCGCGTGGTGTTTGATGACACATTGGCACAAACCGCCATTAGCCTAGAAGATGTAACGGCTACCCCTGTAAACCGCGCAGAAGTAACCGCCATGCTTATAAACCGCCTGATGTTTTGGGCGGAGCGCATTGGCAATGATGCCCTTTTTGAAGCGTGGAAAACACGGCTTAACACGCTAGGGCAACGAGTGCGTGTGAATGATTTGGAAGGCGTTGCCATTGGCGTGGATGGTGACGGGGCATTATTACTAGAAACAGCCAACGGGCAAGAGCGCGTAATTGCAGGCGATATTTACATGGAATAGAGGCAAGCGATGGGAATACAACTGGATTGGCAAGTGGAAAGTGGGCGCGTACAGCAAAAACCTCACCAAGAAGACCCCGATGCTCGGCGTGGGCGATGGCGAGCGTTTATACGGCTGATGACGGTGTTGGGCGTGTTTGTGGGCTTAATTGCATTAGGTATTTGGCTAGTAACGCAACGCCTTGAGCAAGCAGACCAACGTGCTGAGCAGTTGCTTAAAGACACCGTTTCGGCGGAAGTTGCCACGCTTAGAATTGGCGATTATGGGGCGTTTATGCGCCTACAAGAAAGCGCAACGGACGCATGGCGTATCACGCAAACCGAAGTGTATCAGACGATACAGGCGCGTAAACAAACCAACGCCCTCACTCTAACGGGGCGAATTGTGGATGTGGAAATTAGTAGTCGGCGCGGGCGCGTGCAAGTAGAAGAAATAGAGAACGGCGTGCCGTATGTGCAAACATGGTTCTATTGGCGATATGACGAAGATGCAAGCGACCCTAACAACATCAAGCCTGCAGGGTGGTATCATGTGCCACCCGACTACACGTTCTGGGGAGAAGCATCACAAATTCAGAAAGAGCGTTTTACAGTGCGTTATGCGTTCCTGGATGCGCCCTTTGCCGATGCCATTAGCATGAAGCTAGACACATGGTTTTTAGATGCCTGTAGCTTTTTAGATTGTGCGCGGTTGCCCTATCTAACGCTAGACATTGTTAGCAACCCCCAACAGCCCATTGAATGGCTAAGCGAAACCAATGGGCAAGTGGTCTTGCCCTCTCCTTACACAAAACGCGCTCGGTTGGATGTGCCGTTTGATGTGTCACAACAAATTGCACTGGGGACATTGCTTGCCCAAAATTGGGTTAAACGCCTTCTTCCTTCGGTGGTTTATGCCAGTGATGCCGAGTATTTTCAAACGGCAGTGACGACGTGGTTGGTGGGGCGTTGGGCGCAAGTAGACGCACAATCGTACTTGATAGACAGCATGGCGCGGACGTACGGCGTAGAGGTTTTGCCGTCACTCTTAAACGCACTACAGCCTGATAGCGAAATAGACGTGCTGGTAAGCGTGTTAGGCATCAGTGACCTTGCTAGCTTGCCCCTTGATTGGCGTGATTTTTTGCGCTGGCGATTGCAAATAGAGGCAGATACGGTGCTGAGGCGTGATGAAGGCGCATTTGTGCGACTGTATGATACTCGCAGTGAAACGCTTCGTTTGCGGGCTTATGAGCGTTTTAACGCCCTCATCGCCCAACCAGATGTACAAATTATTAGCCTTACGCCCCAGGTGGCGTTGGATGGCACGCCTCAATTGTTGGCGGTTGTAACCATTCAGCAGGGGGGCGTGATATGGGATGAAGCCATTGTGTTCCAATGGGTAAACAACGTACTAAGGCGTGCGAGTTAGAAAATTGTGCTACAATCAACGACAGAATAAGCCACAAAAAGGGGTATGGCATGAGTAATTCAGATGACTTAAGAAGTGCCTTTGATTTAACTGAAGAAGAATTGATAGAGGGTATCGCGCCTGTGGTGATTGCCCCACAAAAGGTTGCCCCACCTAAGAAACCCACGCCATTTTTGGGGCTAACGCCGGCACAAAGGGCGTTGCTTTCGTTCATTCTATTTTTGAACGTGCTTATTTTGGGCTTTGGGCTATTGGCAATTACGGGGCGCATTGTTTTTTAATGCAAAAGGGCGCAATCTTTGCGCCCCTTTACACGGTATTTTATGGCTTTAGTACCAATGTAGTGCGTTCGTTTGCGTCTACTTGTTCGCGTGTCCAATGGGTGCTGTGGAAGTTTATACTGCGCCAATCATCCACAAAATTAGCATAATCATCACTAAATGGATGCCCGCTTTGTCCTGTGGTGTGGATGGTTTGATTTTTGGAGAAGTCACTTAAATCAATCATCATACGCATAGACGGCACGGCACGCACTTCTAGGCTATCAATACTCCAGCTTGTGGCGTTCACAATTTCACTACCCCCACTAGTGGCATACCCTGTACGGTTGACCATGTTTTCTATCAGTGCGATGCCACTTAACCCCAATGGGTTGCTAAGGAAGTTTGCCGTATGAATTGTTCCCCATGCCCACTTTTCGCGGTCAGCCCCTAATAACGCCACAATTTCATCATTGGCACGCTCAAAGGCGATAGCGACGGTTGCATTGCGTGTTTCTACAGATTCTGTGGTGGTGTCGTCCCACCACACGTTATCGGGGTCACTAAAGAGCTGGCTAATTGCCCACATATCATGCCCACCGCCCCCGACAGAATCATCAATTGTTGCAAGCTCATCATTAAAAATAGACTGCGTAAGATGCTTAAAGAACACCCCAAACAGGGCGGCTTTTGGGCTGTCTTTGTGCATTTGATAATCCCAGTCTAGCATCCAATCACGCATGCTGTTTAGGTTGTCGCTTCCCATGTCGATAGTGGCGAGTTCGGGAGCGATTTCTTTTGCCATTGTAAACTCGTTATCGCCCAAGATGGCTGCAAACGTTTCAAATGTATGCTCATCAGTGGCTTCTAGCATGTCTACGATGCGTTGCCCACGATAGCCAATTGCCCAATCATAACCAAAGGGATAGTGTGCGTCCTCGCCAAACGTATCGGCAAGCGTCACAGCAAGCTGGTCATAGTATTCAAACGGTACTAAGGCTTGGTTGGCGGTGGCAATGTACCCGCGTTCGGGGTTAAAGACGCTGGGCAAGTTTTCAAAAGGTACAAAGCCCTTCCACTCTAGCTCGCTTGTTGTACCATCTACGGGCAAACGTCCTGTATGACCATTGGCGCGTACTGGCACACGCCCCGGCGTTTGATAACCAATGTTGCCTTCAAGGTCGGCATACACAAAGTTTTGGGCGGGGGTATCCCAGAAGGTTAGCGCATAACGGAACTCATCCCAATTGCTGGCAGTGTTTAAGAGCCGTAGTGATTTAAGCAATGTACCTTCTTCATAAGCCGTCCAGCGCATGGCAAGCGGGTCTGTATTATTAAAGCCAGTTAGGTTGCCATCGTCATCAAAGCCGTTATCGTTGATGATGGGGCCCAAGTGCGTCTCACGAACCATAATGGTCAGCGTTTTGGTGCTATCGCCAGAGCGAATGACCTCTTCACGGGTGGTCATGTCGCGCCATTCACCATCCCACTGGTATTGCAAGTCGTTTTCGGGGTTTACTTCAATACGATAGAGGTCTTGTGTGTCCCATCCTACATTGGTAACGCCCCATGCGATATTTGCATTTTGCCCAATAACAACGCCCGGACCGGGTGCAAACGTAAACCCACGCGCATCAATAGGACACGCTTCTGAAACAGGCTGGCAGTGCAAGCCGATTTCGTACCAAATAGAGGGCATTTGGATGCCAAGATGGGGGTCATTTGCCAAAAGAGGCTTGCCAGATGCCGTCTTTGAGCCACTCACTACCCAGTTATTGCTTCCAATGCCGTCCCCCTTGCCAAAAGCAAAGCCTACACTATCATCAAAATTACCACTAAGCCCTGTTACACTGCCACGAATGCCGGCGGTGTCTTCTTGGGGGATGGGTGCGAAAGGTTCGCCACTTTCGGGCAAGTCTTCGGGCTGAATGACGGTAGCTTTTTGTCCAAACGGATAGGGAACGACATAGTCATCTGCCATTTCTTGGCTGAAGGCATCATAAAGTTCAGCAAAATAGCGTTCTTCGCCTTGATTACCGCTTAAATCCCAAGACATAACCTTTGTCCATACAATAGTATCGACAGGCGACCATGCTTCGATTGGGATTTGTACGCCTGTTACGCCCAATAGGTTATACTCAAATGCCAGTTGGCTGGCGGGGCGGTTGGTGATATAGGCATTTACGCCATCCGCAAAGGCTTGTAAGAAGTCTTTGGTTTCTTCATCCATCCGCGCAAAGTCATTTTCGGCAGCTTGTCGCCAACCTGCGGTACGAATAAAAACGTCTGTCCCGCGCAGGCTATCGGATGCGCCTGTGAGCTCTTGAATTCTGCCCGACCCTACGTGGCGGAACCATTCCATTTGCCACCAACGGTCTTGGGCTTGGGTGTAGCCCTGTGCGAAGATTAAGTCATAGGTGTTCTTTGCGTAAATATGGGGAATACCGCGCGTGTCACGGATAATTTCGACGGTATCTTGTAGTCCTGCGACCTGAACTTCTCCCTCATGTTGAGGCAAAACGCCCCGTGTCCACGAGTTAAAAATAAGCCCTATAGCAATCGCACCCATCACAATAACCAACACTAAAAACAAAAGAATATAGCGTAATAGTTTCATAACTCACTCTCTTTGGGTTGTAAGAAGTCTTTTTAGGCGTTTATTGCCCATGTAGGGGCTATTTGTAGCCTACTTTAGCGCATTTCGCAATTGCCAATGGTGCTATTGGTTTTGCTCATTGGCAATACTCACCAGTGAGTTACGGGCGGTTGTGGCAAAGTTACCGTTAGGAGCAACTGTAAGATAGCTTGTAAAGTCAATTTTTGCGCTTTCTAGGTCACGAAGAATGTAGTGCAGATTGCCCCTGTAAAAGTATGCCAGCGCATAGCGTGGGCTTAGCTCGATGGCGCGGTTAAAGTCGTCAAGGGCGTTCATCCATTCGTATAACAACAGGTGAAATTGCCCCCGTAACGCCCATAAGATGCCGTTTTCGGGCTGAAGCACCAACGCCTGATTAACACGCGCTAGGGCAGTAGCGTAGTCAAAATTGTCGGCGTAAACACGCGCCTCTTTTGCTAAAAAGTTTGCGTAATCTGCCTTGAGAGTGGCAGATAATGAGGATTCTTCTTGTGTGATTGTTCTTAGCCCCATAAAAGCAATGATAAGCGTTAAAAACGCCCCTACACACCATTTTTTACCCATGATAACGCCCTTTCTGACGGGGTTTTGCCCCCATTGAAACTCCCATAAACCCCCAACTTCTGCTATAATTATAAAGGTTCTAACGTGAAAGGAGAGAGTGCGCTTAGGCGTACACACATGGTCGATAACGATAACGAAAACAGTGCATCCATCGGCAATATCCGCACAATTAGCATTAACGAAGAAATGCGTGGTAGCTATTTAGATTACGCAATGAGCGTTATTGTGGCGCGGGCTTTGCCAGATGCGCGTGATGGTTTGAAACCAGTTCATCGCCGTATTTTATTTGCGATGTATGATATGGGGTTGCGCCCACAAACGGCGTATAAAAAGAGCGCAAGAATTGTCGGTGAGGTGCTTGGTAAGTATCATCCACATGGCGATAGCGCGGTTTATGACGCTATGGCACGTATGGCACAAGACTTTAGTTTGCGTTACCCGTTGGTAGATGGACAGGGGAACTTTGGTAGCTTAGATGGAGACAGCCCGGCGGCGATGCGCTATACCGAAGCGCGTATGGCAGCGATTGCGGGTGAGCTACTTACCGACATTAATATGAACACGGTAGACTTTACCGAGAACTATGACGGCTCTCAAATGGAACCCACAGTGCTTCCCGCACGCCTTCCCAATATGCTCTTAAACGGGGCTTCGGGGATTGCCGTGGGGATGGCAACGAATATTCCACCGCACAATTTGCGTGAACTTGTGAACGCTATCACGTTTTTGATTGACCACTACGATACCCTTGACGATATTACTGTTGAGGACATGATGCAGTTCGTTAAAGGACCCGACTTCCCCACAGGGGCAGAAATTGTGGTGACGGACGAGCTAAAAGAAGCCTATGCCACTGGTAAGGGACGCGTAGTTGTGCGTGCCACTTACAAAGTGGAAGAAGGCAAAAATGGGATGCGACTGGTATTCCAGTCTATTCCGTATCAAGTAAGTAAATTAGGTATCATTGAGCGTATTGTGGCATTGGTACGTGAGGGGCGTTTGGAAACTATCCGTGACCTGCGCGATGAAAGCGATAGACAGGGCATGCGCCTTGTTGTAGAGCTAAAGTCTACGGCATCACCACACACTGTCGCCAACCAACTGTTTAAGTATACGCAGTTGCAAACGTACTACAGTATTCAAATGCTGGCATTGGTCAACAACGAACCTCGCAATTTGTCCATTAAACGCGCCCTCACTATTTATATTGAGCATCGCTATGATGTTATTGTGCGCCGTAGTGAATTTGAGCTAGACAAACTGCGCGGACGCGCCCACATTTTGTTAGGGCTGATTAAAGCGGTTTCTAACATTGATGAGGTCATTCGCACGATTCGTAATGCCGATGATGTAGACGATGCCCGCCAAAAACTCATTAGCCTTTTTGAACTAAGCGAAGCGCAAGCCAACGCCATCCTTGATATGCAATTGCGCCGTTTAGCAGCCTTAGAACGCCAAAAGCTACAAGATGAGTATGACGAAGTGCAAGATCGTATTCTTTACTTGGACGATTTGCTGGTTAGCCCCAACAAAATTTTGCAATTAATACGCGATGATGTCAACGAAATTTCGGCGCAATTTGGCGATGAACGCCGTACACGCATTGGCAACTTTGATGCCACCCTAAGCGAATCGGACTTGTATCAAGAAGAACAAGTCGTTGTTTCGCTAACTAGCAAGGGCTATATCAAGCGTGTGCCTGCCCACATGTACCGCGAACAAAAGCGCGGGGGCAAGGGCGTAAAGGGCATGGAAACACGGGAAGAAGATTTCCTTGTGGACGTGTTCTCTACCAATAGCAAAGACACGGTGCTTTTCTTTAGCAATCGTGGCAAAGTATACTCTGCACCTGCGTATAAAATCCCGGAAACAGGGCGTGCTAATCGTGGCGTTTTAGCGCATACGGTACTTAACATGGCATCAGATGAAACCGTTACCGCGCTTTTGTCCATTAGTGACTTCTCTAACAAAGATGCCACGCTGGTGATGGCAACCCAAAAAGGTCTCATTAAGCGTGTACAGCTTGAAGAATTTGAATCTGTGCGGAACTCAGGTTTGATTTGTATTGCGCTTAACGATGGTGACACGCTGAACTGGGTTAAGATGAGTAAGGGCAATCAGCACGTTGTTCTGGTGACCGAAAATGGGCAAAGCATCCGTTTTGAATCGGATGAGGTGCGCGTGATGGGGCGTGGAGCCGCAGGCGTTAATGCCATTCGTCTACAAGGCAAAGATGAAGTCGCTGGTATGGATGTGATTGACGATGACTTGCACACGCATATTTTGGTGGTAACGCAAAAAGGCTTTGGCAAGCGAACCCCTATTGAACAATACACCCTACAAGCGCGTTATGGCTTGGGAAATCGCACACTGGCGCGTAACGACCGCACTGGCGAAATTGTGGCAATGCGCTGCATTAACGCAGGTGACGGCATTATGATTATTAGCAAGGCGGGCGTGGTGATTCGTACTACGCTTGACCAAATTCGTGAGACGGGGCGTAGCACTATCGGCGTTACCGTGATTGATTTGGGGAATCATGATGAAGTAGCGGGAATTGCCATCTTGAACAATGGCGATGAGGACGATGAAGAAGGCGGTGAGATGATTGCCATTGCAGAAACGATCACCACCACCCCAGAAGCCTTTAACGGTGCATCAGAAGCACCCGTTAACAATGGTGATGCTTAACTGAGGGTGGCTTATAAAACGGGTGACACCGTATAATCTAAAAGCGTGAACACAAAAAGGGGCAAAAGCCCCTTTTTTGTATGTTAGTGTTGTTGCAGTGGTTTTATTCTGTTGCAGCAGAGCGTTGTGCGCCTGTTTGTAGGGCGCGAGCAATCATTTCGTCGGGGTCGTTGAGGACAGCAACGCCTGAACCAACCACAAGGTCTCTGACATAAATGGCAGAACCGATGGCAATTAGGGAGCTAATGTCCACTTCAATTTTGTTTACAAGGTCGCGGGGCAAAACTTCAATACGGATGCTGGTGGCACCGTTCATCAAAATTGCCTTACGTGAGGCGACAATGGGGCTTTCGCCAACCAATACCACTGGCACTTCTACGCGAATCTTGTTGTCTTCATTCACCGCGAAGAAATCGGCGTGAAGGATGTCACCACGAATGATGTCACGTTGTACATTGCGTGCCAGCACGCGATGTGTTTCGCCACCTACGGTGATGTTGATGATGTTCGTGCTACCTGCCGTCATAAGAAGGCGTTGGATTTCACGATACCCAAACTGAATATTAACAGGCGGTGTTTTAGGACCATAAATTGTTGCAGGCACAATCGCGTCATTACGTAATTTGCTTACTTTTTTACCAATGACGGTACGCTCTTGTGCGGTAATTTGAAATTCAGACACAGTAAAAGCTCCTCTTGCCCAAAGGTGTTTGGTGGGGCAATGTTCAAAAATTTCTGATACGGAAACTGGCTAATGATACTTGTTAGAGGGGCTTGCGTCAATCCTGATGCTTGCCCAAGCCCTGACAAAACAAAACGCTCATTGTAAAGAATGAGCGTTTTTGAAGCGGGTGACGAGATTCGAACTCGTGACATTTTGCTTGGGAAGCAAACGCTCTACCACTGAACTACACCCGCAAGATGACTAAATTCTAGGCTGAGGAAGCTTAAAAGTCAAGGGGCGCATCTTTTACAAGTACGCCCCTAAAGGTGTAGAAGTGCCTATAAAGAGGGGCAAGCATGCTTTTACTTGCCCCTATGGCTGTTTGGCGGTGTTGACGGCGCATGCGCCACACGCCAAATGTAATTGCGAAGCCGACCACAAGCACAATTGCTTCAAGAAGCAGGTTGCGCCAAAGGGGTGTTTCGCCCGTAGAAGGCAATTGTGTTACTTGTGCCAATTGCCATGTGCTACATTTGGTCACGGGTACATTGATACAGGCTTGCCCACTCGTTTGGGCGTTTTGCCCCACTTCTGCAACAACGGTGACAATACCCACTTCACCAACGTGAATATCATCGGTGTAAACCACTGTTTGCCCGTTCATCGCTACCGCCCCATGATTAGAGGACATGTCGATGAGCTTAAAGCCACTGGGCATTGGGAAGTCTACTTGTACGGGTGTGCCACCAATGAGCTTACGAATGGTGATGGTAAACGTTACGCGCATACCTGGTGTAAAGAAGTCTGTATCAATGCTAATTTGGATGTCCCATGCGGGGGGGCTATTGGCGGGGTTTTCGCCTGTGTCGCCACCACTCGTATCATCATCGCCACCGCCAGTAGGAGGTGTGATTACGGGTGCATCGTCATCATTAATCGTGAGCGTATAGTTTACATCCGCCAGCGCGTCATAGTCTGCATCGCCTGTGCTGGCAATTTCGTGCAGAATTTCTGCAATTCGTGTGCCGTCTACGAGTGCATTATCGGCCACATCTAGGGTGACGGTTTGTGCTGTCCCCCAATTTGTAGTATCAAACGTCAGCGTTGTTGGGCTAACGATTACTTCTGTGCTGGCTGTGGACAAGGTAACGGTAACATCATCCACAGGGGGCAATGAGAGCGCAACATCATAAGTAACACTGTTGCCTTCGATGACGGTGTCGCTGTCGGGTGTAAGCAAAAGGGCATACGAAGGCACGGAGAACGACCAAGTGCTTGCCACTTGTTGTCCATCGCCATTTACATCCGTGTTGCCACTGATAGCCACTGTGTAGGTGTCTACTGCCAGCAGGCTAGTGGGCGTAAACGTATGGGT
>DAOTTQ010000055.1:0-99788 GCA_034437555.1 Anaerolineae bacterium
TTACACCTTTTGGCTAAAGACCTTAAAGCGCATGGCGGTTCTTTCGCTGCCTTCTATATCAACTTCGGTAAAGTACGGTGTGCAAACAATTTTAATGCTATCACGTTCAAGGTAGCCCCGCGCAATGGCAAGTGCCTTGACGGCTTGGTTTACTGCCCCCGCGCCGATGGCTTGGACTTCGGCAAAATTATGTTGGCGAATGACACCGGCGATTGCGCCTGCCACTGCCGTTGAACGCGATTTTGCAGAAACTTTTATCACTTCGGGGTTGTCAATGTTTACGACAATAAGTTCTTCTTCATAAGGGGTATCTTGATATTCGGTGTCCATGTTGGGTAATCCCCTAAAACATTATTTAACAAAAAAATCTAGTACACTTTTGCCAAAGTGTACACGGATTCGCATTTTATGTCCAACAAAATCGCCCGAAATAGCCTAAAGTTCGTCAAAAATGACAAGTCGCCTTCTTATTTCCCTCCTTTTCGCGGGTTCTTTGCAAACAAGGCTTACCCTATTAACCAAGAGGTGACAGGCGTTACTTGCATAGATTTTATGCGGAGGGGTACACTAGGGGCAAAATGGACTTCATAAAAAATTGGAGAATAAAAGATGATTTTGGCTTCGGATTGGATTGCATTTCATGCTGATAGAACCCCTGAAAGATTAGCCATAATCGACCAGTACACGGGGCGCATGTTTACCTATGCCCAGCTTGATGAGCGCATTGGCAAGCTGGCGCATTATTTGCGTAGCGTGTGGGGGGCAAATGAGGGCGATAGGCTGGCAATTTTGGCAAAGAATTGCAGTGAATACTTTGAGTTTCAGTTTGCCTGTGCGCGGTTGGGGGCAATGATGCTTCCCCTCAATTGGCGACTGACCAATAGTGAAATCATGTTTATCCTGAATGATGCCGAAGCCAACGGCTTGCTCTATGACACAACTTTTGCGCCCCAAGTGCCAGAACTCCACGAAAAAACCACCCTTCAGCACTTGCTACGCCTAGACTATGGGCAGTCCCCCGTGGATAACAGCCCCTCTTATGACGATGCGCTGGCACAAACGCGCACCACCGCGCCCATGCTCCCCCATCTTACCCACGATACGCCCATGACCATCATGTACACGGCAGGCACAACGGGCTTACCCAAAGGCGTGCTCATCACACACGGCATGACGTTCTGGAACATGACGAACATTAGCACGCCTGCCGTTTTAAGCGCGAATAGTGTGCATTATGTTGTCTTGCCCCTCTTTCACACAGGCGGGCTTAATTTATACGCTAACCCCGTGTTTCATGAGGGGGGTACAAACATCATTGCTCGTGAATACGACCCCGCGCTGACGCTAAAAACACTCTCCGACCCCGCGCTTGGTGTAACCCATTTCTTTGGTGTGCCGTCGATTTATCTCTTTTTAAGCCAGCATCCCGATTTTGACCGTACCGATTTATCACACATCCAAAGCTGGGGGTGTGGGGGTGCGCCGATGCCTGCCACCTTGCTAAAAACCTATGCCGACAAGGGCTACATTGTGCAATTAGGCTTTGGTATGACGGAAACCAGCCCCACCGTCTTTCTCATCGACAAGCACCGCGCCCTAAAGAAACCCACCAGCGTGGGCAAACCCCTGTTACATACGCGGGTGCGCGTGGTGAATGATGACCTACAAGATGTGGCGGTGGGCGAAGTGGGCGAAGTATGGGTGGGCGGTGCAAACGTAACCATTGGCTATTGGCGACGCGATGAAGCCAATAAAAACAGCTTTGTTGTTGATGAACACGGCACGCGCTGGATAAGAAGTGGGGACGCTGGCACAGTAGACGAAGAAGGCTGTATTTACATCGTAGACCGTTACAAAGATATGTACATTAGTGGTGGTGAAAATGTGTACCCTGCGGAAGTGGAGCAAATCATTTTTGCCATTGCGGGCGTGGCGGATGTGGGCGTTATTGGCGTACCACACGAGCGTTGGGGCGAAACAGGCGTGGCGATTGTGGTCAAGAAATCGAGTGCGGATGTGTTGGATGAAGCGCACATTATCGCCTGCTGTAAAGAAAAGCTGGCAAAGTTCAAAGTACCCTCACGGGTAATTTTTGCGGAGGCGTTGCCCCGTAATGCCGCCGGCAAAGTCTTAAAGCGCACCCTCCGCGAGCAATACACCTAAGCAATAGCATCATGAGGGCTTTAGCAACCACCAAAGCCCCCATGTGTTAGTTGTGTTAATGTAAAAATGCGCCCTAGAATACTTTGTCGGGGTTTAGGATGCCTTTGGGGTCTAGTGTGTGCTTAATGGCTTTCATCACGTCTAATGATTCGCCATGTTCGGCTTGCATATAGGCACGCTTGCCAATACCTACGCCGTGTTCACCGGTGGCAGTACCGCCAAGTGCGATAGCGTGCTTGACAATTTCGCCGTTCACCGTGTTCACCGTGTCAAAGCTCACATCGCCCCCATACGGCAGTTCTACGTGGATGTTGCCGTCGCCAGCGTGTCCCTTCATGTAGCCCGTGATGCCGTATGCGTCTATCGTCTGGCGTGAAAATTCGATAAGGTCGGGGAAAGCACTAATCGGCACAGCGACATCCATAATAAAGATGCGCTGGTTGGGGTGATTCCGCACCAACACCTCATAGGCGTGATGGCGGGCGTTCCATAGCACTTTGCGCTCGGCATTATCGGCGGTGGCATGAAAGTTAATTGCGCCTGCATCCTCGCAAATTTCACGCACAATAGCAATATCGCTCTCCAACGTTTGCGGGTGTGCGCTATGCACTTCCATCAAAAGCGTGGGATAAGGGGCGATATTTGCGCCACTTTCGTTAAGAGCTTTGGTGTTCGTTACGTCAATAAACTCAAGTGCTGCCACGTCAATACCGCTTCCGCGCACCGCAACCACCGTTTGAATGGCGGCTTCTATCGTGGGGAAGCCCACAATCATGGCACTCATATACTGTGGCACAGGCACAAGTTTAAGCGTAGCAGATGTAATCACCCCCAACGTGCCTTCACTCCCAATAAACAGCCCTAACAAGTTGTAACCACTGGACTGCTTGATGCTCCGTGAACCCACCGTAATCAGACGACCATCGGCTAATGCAACTTGCGCTTTTAGCACGTTGTCCTTGGTTGCGCCATATTTTACAGTGCGAATGCCCGCCGCATTATTCGCCATCATGCCCCCGATAGTGGCGTTTGCCCCTGGGTCGGGCGGAAAGAACAAGCCATGACGGGCAAGCTGGACATTCAGGTCTTTGTGAGGAATGCCCGCCTCTACTGTCACCTGAAAGTCATCCGCGTGAACTTCTAGGACGCGGTTCATGCGCTCCATTGTCAGTAAGATGCCCCCGTGTAAGGGGGTGGCATTGCCTTCTAGCCCTGTGCCTACACCCCAAGGGGTGACAGGAATCAGGTTATCATTGGCAAATTTTAGCACGTTGGCAATCTGTTCGGGGGTTTCACCCCACACCACCACATCGGGCAGGTGGGCGGGGTGATGACCAGCATCATGTGACCTAAGCTCACGTTCTGCATTGGCGGTGCTGGTGTTGCCTGCACCTGCGATGCCCGTTAGCGTGCTGATAAGGTCGGGCGTAAGCGTGTTAAATGTCGTCATGGGGGTTAGCCCTCTTGCCAAATGTCTAGGCTTTGGCTTTCGGATAAGCCTTTTGCCAAAGTGATAAATTCGTCTAGCCCAATTGCGCCCTTGTCTTCGTCTGTGCGAAGGCGCACGCTCACTGTGCGGTTTTCTACGTCTCTATCGCCCACAATCAGCAACCAAGGAATGCCCAATGTGCGCTGTTCTTTAATCTTGTTACGCATGTTCTTGTCGCGTAGGTCGGCTTCTACGCGCAAGCCTGCTTTGCGAAGGGCTTGTGCCACTTCTTGCGCGTAAGCGTTGTGGTCTTCGCGGATGGGGATAACAACCGCTTGTGTGGGCGAAAGCCACGCAGGGAAATCGCCGTCAAAGTGTTCGATGATGATACCGATAAAGCGTTCAATGCTCCCAAAGGGGGCGCGGTGAATCATCACAGGGCGTTGGCGTGAGTTTTGGTTGTCAATGTATTCCAGCTCAAAGCGTTCGGGCAAATTGTAGTCTACTTGCACTGTCCCCAATTGCCATTTGCGCTTTAGCACATCTTGGAAGATAAAATCTAGCTTGGGCCCATAGAATGCTGCTTCGCCCTCTGCCACCACATACGACAAGTTCATTTCTTCACACGCCTGAATAATGGCTGTAGAGGCGCGTTCCCACAGGCTATCATCGCCCACGTATTTTGTACTTTGGGGGTCACGCACGCCCACGCGCGCCGTAAAGTCATGTAACCCTAGTGTGTTGAACACATATTGAATGAGGCGCACCACGCTCTTAAATTCTTCTAGCAATTGGTCGGGCGTTACAAACAAATGTGCATCGTCCACCGTAAAGCCACGCACGCGCGTTAGCCCGTTCAGTTCGCCTGATTGCTCATAGCGATACACTGTGCCGAATTCGGCATAGCGTTGGGGTAAATCACGATACGAACGCATCTCACTTTTGTAAATCATAATGTGGTGAGGGCAGTTCATGGGCTTTAGCATGTATTGTTCGTCGTCCACCTCAATGGGTGTGTATTGGCTGTCCTTGTAATAAGGATAGTGTCCGCTCGTTTTATACAGTTCTAGGTTGCCGATGTGGGGTGTTACTACGGGCAAATAACCGCCTTCAATTTGCACATCACGCAACCAACGCTCTAGTGTATCGCGTAAAGTGGCACCACGTGGCTTCCACAAGGGCAAGCCCTTGCCCACGAGGGGGCTAAACGTGAACAGGTTTAGGCGTTCACCCACCACGCGATGGTCACGGCGTTTGGCTTCTTCTAGACGTTTAAGATAGTCTTGCAGGTCTTCGGCTGTTTCCCATGCTGTGCCATAAATGCGCGTTAGCTGGGGGCGTGTTTCATCACCGCGCCAGTACGCGCCTGCCGGTGGACGAAAGCGAATGTTAATGGCACTGGGGTTAATCTCTTTTGTGCTAACAACGTGGGGCCCACGACACAAGTCTGTAAATTTGTCTTGTGTGTAAATCGTCAGCGTTTGGGCGGGGGCAATTTTGTTGCCGTTTTCGTCTTCGCGTCCGTTTACTAGGTCATCAATGGCTTCTAGCTTATAGGGCTGGTCTTTGAAGATTTCGCGCCCTTCTTCGGGTGTAATTTCACGCACATTAAAGGCATGGTTGCCCCCAATAATTTTCTTCATGCGTGTTTCTACCCACTTCAAATCTTCTTCTGTCATGGGGCGGGGCAAATCAAAGTCATAATAGAAGCCTTCTTCAATGGGGGGACCAAAGGCAATCTTTGCACCCTCAAAGCGTTCTAAGATGGCTTGTGCCATAATATGCGCGGCACTGTGGCGAATACGATACAATTGGCTTTCTGGGTATGGTTGTGACATTTAGCGTTCCTCTTGTGGTTTTGATGCTCTATGGCAAACGTATAAATTATAGCCTTTGAGTGGTACAAAAAAACAGGGATGCTCTGTTTAAGGGCATCCCTGTCTAAAACACTGCGTTCTAAAGGCGCGTGTTAGTGTTTTACCACTAACACATCCTCAATCACAACGGTGGCGACTTCTTGGGTTGCCCGTTTTCCTTCGTGGGTAGTTCGCTCGGTAGGTAGCTCGGTAACGCGCGTAAAGTGTGTTTCAAACACATCCAACACCATTAAATTATCTATTGTGTCCTCAATGAGAGAGGTGTCCAGTGAATCAACCAAAATATGTGGCGTATCAATCACCGCATAGCGCACAGGGGGCGTATCTTGTAGCTGGCGCGTCACCTGAAAATTGAGATCCATTTGGCGTTGCAAATAAGCAAGCGTTACAAAAGTGGCAGTATACACTGTGCCATCGTCCATTCTAACAATCACGTCACACGCATCTTTTTCGCGGTGTGTTTCAAAATAAACTTTTTCGGGGGTGTGCAAAAGCAAATCTGCATCCGCGTTTGCACTATCAATATGAGACATGAGGTTGTGTCCTTAAACAGATACCATTTGAACGAATTGCCCTTAGTATAAACGAAAATTCAAGCCGTGAAACGTAAGAAAATCATGATAATTAAGGCGCATTTTTGAATTACTTAACGCATCTTGCCCCCGATGAAACCCTATAGACAATCTGGGCTTCTGTATAATAGCATTACGCCACACCTCAAAAGGAGATTTTATGGTGCGCTTGCTACGTTTTACCCCTCCCCGTGAACAATGGCTCATCTTTGGGCTTTATGTGTTGCTTGCCTGTATCATCACGTTTCCCGCCGTTGCCACGCTGGGTACACACGTTATTGGGGGCAGCACTGGCGATAACTATGAAATGCTACGGCACGTTTGGTGGTTTTCGCACGCCCTTAAAACGGGGCAACCCCTTTACTATCAAAGTTTAATGGGCTATCCGGATGGTTTCCCTAGCCTTATTTTAGCCGCCGTGCAATTGCAATACACGCCCATGACGTTGCTGGCATTGGTTTTGCCTGTCACACTGGCGTACAACATTGTGATATTGCTGGCGATTGCGCTTAACGGCTGGAGCGCGTTTTGGCTGGCGCGTGCCTTGCTAGGGCGCGAGAACGGCGTGCCTGCATTTTTGGCGGGGGTGGTTTATGCCAGCGCACCCCTATTTCAGGGGCATTTGTTTGATGGACACGCTGGCTTGCTGATGGCATTCCCAACACCCCTCTTTGTGTGGGCATTAATTCGTTTGGTGCAAGCCGAACGTCAAGTGTGGGCGTGGGGTTTGGCGGTCATTCTGCTGTTTAACCTTGTGCCAAGCGGACACTCCCTACAGGTAATTTATGTCTTGATGCCCATTGTCAGCGCGTTTTTGCTGTGGCTAATCATTCGGCGTGATTGGCGCGGTGGACAGCGCGTAATTGTGGTCTGTGGCTTGGCAAGCGTGTTCTTTTTGATATTTATGTCACCGATGATTAGCGAAACGCTCTCAACAACGGCTTATACCGATGTGGGCGGCGTGGTGCGTTACAGCGCAGACTTATTGAGTATCGTGTCGCCTTCGTTCTTTCATCCCATGTGGGGCTTTTTAAGCTATCCCGCCCAAGTGCTAGGCACAAATTTAGGCGAAGGCATTGGTTATGTGGGCGTGTGGGTGGCGTTGTTGGTGGTTTTGGCATTGTGGCGCAAACGTGAGTCACGGTGGTGGGGTTGGCTGTGGCTGGTGGCGTGGATGCTGTCGTTGGGGTCTTTGCTTAAAGTGCTAGATAGCCCCATTCTTATCAATTTAGGCGATTATCAAACGCATGTGCCGTTATGGTGGGCATGGGTACAAGACATCACAGGCTTTAGCCTAGCACGCACCCCCGCACGTTTTAACTTTACGGCGGTCTTGGCTTTAGCCATGATGGCGGGGTATGGTTTTAGTGTCTTTTGGGCTTGGGGCAAGCGGTGGGATATTCCGCGTGGGTTTGCGCGGGCGTGCGCCGTTTTACTCATGGCGGGCATCGTGTGGGATGTGCAAGTCTTCTTCCCCATGCCCACCCGTGAAACCACCCTGCCCCAAGCCCTCTATGATTTACAGGAACGCGATGACGTGCGTGCCGTCTTTGATGTGCCTAATGGGCATCTGTTAGCCGCCAAAGACGCGCTCTATTACCAAACCGCCCACCAAAAACCCTTAATGGGCGGGCAAGTGACGCGCCAAACGCCCGTTAATCCTGCCAAACTAAACGTGCTGGAAGCCTCGCTTAATCCTGCGCTCCTGCGCGAGTATGGGGCGGATGTGGTGGTCTTTCATAAGGCACGCGCCAAAGAAATAGACGCCTACGACAGCCTTTTAGCAAAGTTTAGCACATGGGGCGCACCCTTTTATGAAGATGAAACGCTTGCGCTGTACAATGTGCCACGAAACGGCATCTTGCAAAACAATACAATTGCGCTGTCATCGGGGGGAACCTATGAAACAGCGTATGTTGCTGATGTGTATGTGGCACAACGCCAATGGCTAGACTTTACAGCAGTTTTAGAGGCGCGTGGGCGCGATGTTACATTATTGGTTGATGGCGTGGCGTATCGCCAATGGCGTGTTGAGGGTAGGCTGTTAATTGATGTGCCATTGCCCCTAGAACAGCGCGGTTTTTATCGGGTAGAGCTTCGGCTAGACCCGCCGTGTGTGCCAAACCGCCCCGAAACCCTCCTATGCAATAACCTAACGGTGACAAACCCCAGCCTTAAAGAAGCCGATTTGCAGGTGCTAAAGCCGTTTATTGTTTATGACAAGGGGGTTACGCTGGTGGCTTCTTCTGTGCAAGTTGAAGATGCGCTAGAAGTGCGCCTGTGGTGGCGATTTGATGAACCTTTACCAGAGAACGCGGTGCGCTTTGTGCATGTGCTTAACGCCAGTGGCATCAATGAAGTGCAACTTGACAGTAGCATTGAGCATAATGGCACTGTAGGCGAATGGCTAGAAACGGTGCGCCTCCCCCTTGAGGGACTAATAGGCGGAGAGTATAGCGTGCGCGTGGGTTGGTATACGTTTGATACCCTTGAACGCTTTACTGTGCTAGATACCCGCCTAATTGGTGCGCGTGATAACGCCCCCCAAATTAGCACATTTCGCCGTTAAAAAGCGTCAAATTGGCTATCAACACGGTTGACCTTGTGAAGATATTGCATGGGGTCAACCGTGCCTGTGCGGGTGGTGGGCAAAAACACCTCAAAGATGCTGCCCTTGTGAAGTTCGCTTTCTACGTTAATAATGCCCCGATGGATTTCAATAATGCGCTTGGCAATCGTTAGCCCTAGCCCGCCGTTGGTATGATTGACAAGGCGGGCATCGTCGGTGCGATAAAAATTCTCAAAAATGTGGTCTAAATCATCTTGGGCAATGCCAATTCCCTCATCTTGCACCTGCACCATCACGATATTATTCATGGCACGCACCATCACCCGAATGGTTTTATTCTTGGGGGTGTATTGTTTGGCATTCTCTATCAAATGCTTAAACGCCTCGCTTAACCGTGTGTGGCTACCAAAAACGTGCGGGTTCATCATGTCGGGGGTGTATTCCCATGTGTGCGCGTCATCCAACGGTGACAGTCCAATCGGTTGGGGCAATAGCCCATAAAGGAGCGCATTAACGGGAACACCCACCACTGTGGTTTCGGTTTTTTCTAATTCTAGTCGTGTAAGGGTGATGAGATTGTCTAAGAGCGTGGTCATGCGGGCAATTTCGACATCGATAATGCGGTTTTGTTGCATAATGCGTTCCGGCTCTGTCTTAAAGCGCATCATGAGGTAATTGCTGTTCTTGACATTGGCAAGCGGTGTGCGAACATGATGCGAAAAATCCGCAATGAGCTGGTTAAGAAGCGCGTTGCGCTCTTTTTGAACCGTTAGGTCAATGCGCTCTTTGTCCGCTTTTAGGCGGTCGGTTACGTCACGCACAATGCTTTGGATGTGAAGGGGTGTGCCGTTCTTGTCTCTTACAAGGGTTGCGGACACTTCACCCACGCGCTTTTCGCCTTCACTGGTAATAAATTTACGCTGATAGATGGGCATTATTTCGCCTGCTTTTAGGCGTTCTAATACATTAAGCGCACTCTTTCGCTCTTCTTCCGCAATCTGATTACCAGAGGGTGTTCCCTCAAGGTCTTGGCGTTCTATTTTAAGCATGTTGAGAGCGGCTTGGTTTGCCGATAAGTTTACGCCATCTAGTCCAACAATAAAAACAGCTTCACCCACACTGCCAAACAGGGCATTGTAGCGCGCTTCTGTTTCTTCTCGCTTGCTTTCTACGCGCTGTAGGCTTACTTTGTCTATTTCATAAACTGTCAGGGCAATGGTCATGCCCAGTGTGCCAATTGTTTGTAGAACAAGCAAAATAGCCACACTGTCGCGGAGCATAGGCTGGCTAAACGCCCACACCAGCCACATTGCACTAACGCCCAAAATCAGCCATCCCATAACAGAAAGGGCAGTGCGTAGGAACATTAAAAGCCAACGACGCTTGACGTGCTTGCGTTTGGCTTGGGGTACGGCGGTACGATTAAGGCTTGGGGTACGATTAAGCATGATGAATCACACTGAACTAGGCATGATAAGAATCCCTATATCATACCCCATTCTTTATACAACCATAGGTAAGGTTGTGCAAATTTGTTATAATTCGACAGTTGCTTAACGAAAAATGAGGAGACATCTCAACATGGCACTTGCAACCCCTACAACAAGCTATAGCAAAATTCAAGAATACTTAGGCGATAAAGCCGAAACAATGCTCGGTCACACGTCTAAGACCATCAGCAAAGATGCCCTTCATTTGCCCAGCCCCACTTATTTAAGTGATGTATTTACCCAAACAGACCGCCACCCTCAGATTTTGCGCAGCATGTCGCAACTATTTGGTCATGGGCGTTTGGCTAACACGGGCTATTTAAGCATTTTGCCCGTTGACCAAGGCATTGAACACAGCGCGGGCGCATCCTTTGCCCCCAACCCCGAATACTTCGACCCCGCCAAAATTGTCGAGCTTGCCATTGAAGGCGGCTGTAATGCCGTGGCGAGTACATTTGGTGTGCTTGGCGCAGTAGCGCGTAAATACGCCCATAAAATTCCGTTTATCGTCAAGATTAACCACAACCAATTGCTTACCTACCCCAATCAATTTGACCAAATTATGTTTGGTAAAGTAAAGCAAGCGTGGGACATGGGCGCAGTCGCCGTTGGGGCAACCATTTACTTTGGTAGCGCAGAAAGCAATCGCCAAATTATCGAAGTCTCCGAAGCCTTCGCCAAAGCCCACGAATTGGGTATGGCAACCATTCTTTGGTGTTATATGCGTAACCCTGGCTTTAAGATTGGCAAAATTGATTACTCAACGGCTGCCGACCTTACCGCCCAAGCCAATCATTTAGGCGTAACCATTGAAGCCGACATCATCAAGCAAAAACTGCCTACCGTAAACGGTGGCTTTAAGGCACTGAACACGGGCGATTCTTCTTATGGCAAGCTAGATGAACGTATTTACACCCAGCTGACCAGCGACCATCCCATTGACCTTACCCGCTACCAAGTGGCAAATGGCTACATGGGACGCATTGGCTTAATTAGCAGTGGTGGCGCAAGTGGGGCTAACGACTTTGCCGATGCCGTAGAAACTGCCGTTATTAACAAGCGTGCCGGTGGTATGGGCTTGATTAGTGGACGTAAAGCCTTCCAACGTCCTATGGCAGAAGGTGCGTCCCTGCTAAACGTCATTCAAGATGTGTACTTGTCCAAAGAAGTCACCATCGCCTAAGTTCACATGCGCTTTTGATGTCACATTGGGCATCGCGCCTTGTGTGATGCAACATCGTGCAAAAACTCTATAACGACAGTGATTGGGGGGCGCGTGGTTTTTTTACATGCGCCCCTCTTTAAGAAGGCATGGCTTGTGACCCGATTTCTCTCCGTTGTTCATCCTGTGGTTTGGGTCGTTTTAGGGGTTGCGCTAGGATTGCGCCTCTTAACGCTGTCCTATGGCATAGACGATGCTTGCCTTGTGCCAGAAGCCGAATACTGGCTTTATTCCACGCCGGAACGTCTAACCCCATTCACGCTTACCCAAACGCCCTCTAGCCTAGCTTCATGGGCATTATCCGCGCAAGCTGTGTTACTTGGGCGACTATTAGGCGCGTTCTTGGGCGTGGGGGTGGTGTGGCTGACGATAACAATTGCCCAAAAGCGCGGTTCTAGTGCATGGTGGCTGGCGGGGGCATTGGTGGCAGTTGCGCCCCCCTTTGTGCAAGCAGACCGTTGGCTCATGGCGTATGATGTGGGTTTATTCTTGGTGGCGTTGGCGGTATTTTCCCTTCAAGAAGTGCGCCTGTCGAAAGTTGCGCCCTTCTATGCCCACCTTGCCAGCGCATGTGCGGTGCTTTTGGTGTTGCTTGTGCCTCCGTTGTGGTGGTTATCGCTAATTGTGCTTATTTTGCTCCCCCAGCGTGAATGGCGCACCCTACTTTTTATTGCCATTGCGAGCGTGGTGCTATTGCCCCTTTTGCGTAGCCCCCTTCATTGGGCAAATGCGCTTGCCTCATGGGATGCCAGCCTTAACGCTGTTTTGGTGTGGCTTATCCTCATCATGGGGGTGTTTTACTGGGAAGATGCGCCCATCGCGGGTATTTTAGGCGGTAGCGTGCTGGTGGTGCTATTTGGGGGGCTTGCGGTGTGGGATGCGTTCTCTTTGCCACGCCCTAGCGCACCCGAACGCGCGCTTATCGCTTTAGCACAAGACGTGCTTCCTGATGATGCAACCGTGTTTTATAGCGCGGATGTGTGGCACTTACGGGGCGTGATTGCTTGCCCGATGGCAAATGATGTGCGCGTAGCCTCGTACCCCACGCCCGTACTTGAGCATCCTTCGGTGGCATTTACGCCCGAAAGAAGCGATTATGTCATTCGCAAATTTACCGACCCCAGCACGCTTGCGCCCCTGCACTTTACCAGTGCGCCCGATTTTGTCATTGAAAAGATGGATAGCCTGGCGTTGCCCGTGAATTTGGCGTTTGGCAATCAGTTTCGCTTGTTAAGTATGAGCATCGAAACGCCCGTTGTTACACAAGGCAATCACCTTATTTTACGGCTGATGTTCCAGTATTCGCCTATTGTAAACGTGGAAACATTGGCGTATGGGTATTATTTTCATGTCACCCTCCCTAATCAACCCGCCGAGAAGATTGCCAACTTTGGCTTGCCCCTTGTAGAGGGCTTAGGCACAATCGCGCCACGCCAAATTGTCAATCAGCGTGTGATTGTGCCGTTGCAAAGTGACGCACCGCTTGGCATGTACGAAATTCGCATGGGGGCATCTAATAGCTATACGGGCGAAGCCTTGCGAATCAACGATACGGATGAGGGGCAAGTGATTTTGGGTGCGATAGAGATTATTGAGTAGGATACACGGCTAGAATTTATGGCAATGGCTATATGCCCTAGAACGCAAAAACCCACGCTAGGTGGGTTTTGTGCCTTTTCATGCCTCAGGTGGGACTCGAACCCGCGACCCACGCATTTTCAGTGCGTTGCTCTACCAACTGAGCTACCGAGGCGTGAAGTGTGATTATTCTAACCGCCGATAACGGCTTTTGTCAAGACTGACCTTGTGCCACTTAAGGAGGGGGTTCTGTAAAGGTGGGCAACGTAATACTAAAGACGCTTCCGCCGAGTGGGTTTTCCTCTATCCAAATGCTGCCCCTGTGTGCCTCGCTTACCAAACGGCAGAAGTTTAGCCCCAACCCCACGCCACGCCGTACAATTTGCCGCCCTTTCACTTGCACGTAACGGTCAAATAGGCGTTGGCGATATTCTTCAGGAATCCCCACGCCTCTATCAATCACATCAAGGCGCACAAACCCCACACCGTGATTGCGGACACGCACCGTAATTTGGCTATAGCTGGGGGCGTATTTAAGGGCATTATCCACCAAGTTTAAGATAACACGCTCCACTTTATCACCGTCTACGTCTAACAGGGGTAAGCTCGTTTCTAGGTCATCCACAATTTGGATGTTCAGTTCTTCTGCCAGTGGCGAAAGCTCTATGATGACGTTGTCTATCATGCGTCCTACGGAAATTGGCTCACGCTCTAGCATCATTTCGCCACTTTCTAGCTTGGCAATGTCTAGCATAGCATCGACGCGCTCTAATACCTTTCGCAGGGCGCGGCGGCTAATGTCTGTTGTGCGGTCTACCACCACCCTAAAATCGGCATCCTTTGGCACAAGCTCCGATAGCAAGCGCAGGCTGGTTGTAACAGCGGTTAGGGGGCTTCGGAGGTCATGGACAATCATCTGTGTAAATGATTCTCGTGAGATTTCTAGCTCGTGTTCTTCTGTTTTGTCATAGAACACCATCAGCACGCCCAAAAATGCACCATCAGAATCGCGTATCACAATCGACTGGCGTTTAATAAAGTTCGTGGTGCTATTCTCGCCTTCAATCTCATAGGGTTGGGGCGCGTGTGCAGTCCAATTGCCCGAAGCCGCTTCGTCTAGCAACTGTAAAAAGGCTTCGTTGTTCTTAAAGCCCAGCCGTGAGGCAAATTGCGTTTCATCCTCATCTAAGAGGCGTTGTACGGGCTTGCCAATCAGTTGTGAAACATTTAGTCCCACCAGCTTAATGCGGGGGTTTGCCATCACTATTTGATGATTGGCATCAAATAGCACAAGGGCTTCTTCCATGGCGTTAAGAATGGCTTTTAGCTGGTCTAGCGTGGCAGAAAGAGCTTTATCGGCGTTTTCAAAGGTGCGGGCGTTGTTAATGGCTTGCGAAACTTGCGTGCCAAACGCCTGTATCACGTCCAACTGTTCGTTAAGGTCAGATTGCACGTCATCGTAGTACAGCATCAGCACGCCAATTTGATAGCCCCCTAAGACCAATGGCACTTGAATAAACGCCTGCTTGCCTTCTGAAAGTAACAGGTTGCGCTGTTCATTGGCACGCGGGTCTAGCCTTACATCCTCTATCAACAAGGTCTGGGATTGCACGTCTTTGGGGCGTTCTATGGGCATGGGCATCGCTTGGTTAAAGCGTTCAGTAAAGCCTGATTGTTTAATGAGTTGTAGCCCACCGCTCCCTTGTGGCTTAACGTACACTGCAACAGCGTTTGCGCTAAAAATAGTTCCGGCTGACGACACAATCGTATCAATGACTTCATTAGGCGAGAGGGTTTCAGTGAGTAAGCGTGTTACTTGATTCAAAACGGCGAGTTGTTCGGCACGCTTGCTCTTTTGGGTATACAGGCGAGCGTTGTCTATGGCGATGCCCGCGCTGGCTGCCAGAATGTTTAATAGGCGCAAATCAGCTTCTATAAACACGCGCTCATTATACGATTGCACCACAATCGCACCAATGGGGGCTTCATTTGCCACCAACGGCACGCCCAACCATGAATTAGGCGTATTAGGTACGGGGGGCAATAAGCCCAAAGCATGCGCCTGTTGTGAGATATTTTGCTTCATCAAGAGCGACACTTGATTCAAAATGACGTGGCGTGTAAGCGCATGGTCATCGGGCAAGCCTATCTTTTGTTCTGACGAAAGCTCGATGCCGTTACGCACCACAAGCGGATACAAGATGGGCTTGCTAGGGTCTAGCCACAGCGCAATCGTAACGTTGTTTGCGCCTAAAAGCTCGCTGACTTGCACATAAGCAATGCGGATAAGGCTTTCTAAGTCTAGGCTACCGCGCATGGATTGGGTTGCCAGCGATAGCACGCTAAGCTCTTGGGCTTGTCTGCGCCAACGACGCTCGGAGCCATTGATAGCGTATAAGCCAAACACAATCAGGGCAGCGGCGGTGAGTGTCATGCCATATAGCACCACACTTTCATCACGACGAGCAATATTTGCCCCCACAATAGCAAAGGGCAAGGGCAACAGCACAATGATGGCAAGTTTGCCCAAGTCTTCGGTAACCACTTCGCGCATGTTGGTGGCTTCTGTATAAAGCTGAAGCGTGAAAATTGCTACATACACCACCGAATGAATAAACACATACGACAACAGCACCAAAGACTGTGAGGCAATTTCACTCAATAGCACTGTTTTAAGGGGCAAATTTGCCTGCAAAATGTCTGTGTATAAATGGCTAGACACAAAGAAAGACAGCGTTACCCCTGCAATGATAAAGATGCCCGTATACGCACTAGCGCGGTTCATCACCCGCTCTTCGCCTTGCCAACCACGCCAAATTACCACCACACTACCCATAAGACTGCCAAAAAAGACAGCAATCGTGGTGGCGGGCGCGACAAAAGCAGGCAACGACAAAAACGCCAACATCCCCCCCGCATGGGCAAGGCTAAGCTGGCTGTGCGAGATAGGAATACTGAGCGCAATGGTAAAGGCAATCAGGATAGCGTAGCTTAGCAATTCAATGGTATAGCGTGGGGTTTGTGAACTAAGCTGAAACGCGCTAAATCCTACGCATAATAGCGTTAGCGCAAGAAGCGCACCCGTTACAAGTAATCTTGCTGTCTCTTTGCTCAATGCCATTCAAAACCTCACTTGGCTGATGTGGTGGGTAAAGTAAAAGCAAAACAAGCCCCGTCAAGCAAGCTATTTGCTTCTACGGTGATATACCCGCCGTGTGCTTCTATGGCAAGTTTACAAAAGGTCAACCCTAGCCCTGTGCCTCGTCCGCCCCGTGCGGGGATTTGACCTTCTACTTGCTTAAATTCTTCAAAAATCAGTTCGCGCTTGTCTTCTGGAATACCGGGCCCACTGTCACAGACCAACACACGCATCATATCATCGGGCAGGGTTTCTGCCACAATTAAAATTGTGCCATTTTCGGGCGTAAACTTAAAGGCATTGTGCAGCAAATTAATCAGGACACGGCGCACAAGGTCTACATCAACATACACTTGTGCCTCGTTGGGAACGCGAATTTCCATGTTGATGTTGGCTTCTTTGAACGAAGCCCCTAGCATGTCATAGGCTTTTTGTGCCAAAAGACGCATCGAAATCATTTGTTGTTGTAGATGCATCTCGCGGTCTTTTAGGCGTGGCAAGTCGCGGAGGGTGTCCATCAGGCGCATAAGCGTATTAGAACTTTCCAGCGAGATGCTCACTGTTTTACGAATGTCCACCGTTTGATTTTCGGGGAAGTCCTCTATCAAAATTTGCATAAACGCCAAACTGCTAATGATTGCCCCCAAAGGACTGCGTAAATCATGAATGACCATGCGTTGCAGGCTTTCACGGGTATTGATGAGGGTTTGTTCTTCGGTGATGTCACGCAAAAGCAACAAACGCCCTACCCCCATGCCGTCACGGTCACGCACAGGCAAAATTAACGCCCTCACGTGGTCTACTGCCCCGCGATAGTGCAACGCGAATTCTTGCTCATTTGGCACGCTATCTACAGTGCTAAAGTTACCAATTTGCACCATACCGTTTTCGGCATCGTTTTCGCCGTTGCTGTAATAGTGTTGCATCAGGCGTTTGAAGTTTTCGTTAAGGTGCTTATTGAGGTCGGTCTGAAGCATAGACGAGGCGGCAATATTGGCATCCTGAACGCGCCCCCCATTGTCTAAAAGAATAATGCCATCACGGGTAGAATCTAAGATAACGCGCAGGCGTTCATTGCTCTCTTGAATGGCTTGGTTAAGCATCACATTGTCTAAATGTCCCGCCACTTGGGCAGACAATAGCTCAATCGTGTTCATTTCACGCTCGGTAAACCGCGCATAGCGTGTGTAGCCCAATACCACAATATCGCGGATTGTGCCTTGCCTGACGATGGGAATAAGCAAGAGCGTCCCAAAGGACTTTTCACCCTGCTCATTGGTTTGGCGTGGGCGATGCACCACCTGCACCTTGCCATAACGCACCGCTTCTAGCACTGTTTGCGGTGGGAAAGACGGTATGCGTTGGATAACGTTACCTGCTTGAAGGGCTGCCCCCATGTGAATGACAAGCTCATCTGTCCGCACATCATATCCAAAGAGGACGGCTTCTTCACCACCCAATAGCGTAAGCGTGGCTTTAAGAATGGCTAATGACACAAATTCATGGCTTAGTGTTCCCACCGATTCTAGCGTGAGCGTGCGAAGGGCGGTTAGTGTGTTAATTTGTTCCTGCCGCTCACCAAGCAAGTGCGCGTTATCAATGCTAATGGCAGCGTGTCCTGCAAGGCTTTGGGTAAAAGAGGCGTGTTCGCCCGTAAAGAAATTGGGTTTTTCGCTAGCCAGTTTCAATACGCCCACCACTTCGCCGCCGCTTAGCAACGGCACCGCCAAAAAAGAATTACGCCCGTCATGGTTGCCATCCATCACCAAATGTCGCTCTTTAGCCACCTTTTGAATAATGGGGTCGGGCTCGTCTTGAAACACCGTTACCGCCGTTTCATCGGGCTGGCGTGCAAGCGTGATAAGTTGCCAGCGTGCTTCATCACGAAGGGCAATTTCTACGGTGTCGGCTTGGGTTGCTTGTAGCGCGGCATCCATAACATTGGCAATAATTAGGTCAAGTTCTAGCGATTGTGATACCTTTTGGGCAATATTTTCAATCAAGGCAAGCTGTTCTAGCTGTTGCGCCAGCGAAATTTCTGTGATGTGATGGATGCGGGCATTATGAATTTGCGCCGATACTTGATTGGTTGCCATTTCTAGCAAGCGTCGGTGATTATCTAAGAACGTTACCGGTTCACTAGACCCCAAAATCACAACCCCATACGATTGGCGCATTATCGTTAGAGGCGTAATCGCCATGGTTTGCCAGCCCTCCTGTTCCATCCACAGGCGCACCTCATCCGATAGACTGTCATCATCCAAGCTAAGGATGCAGGGATTGGCGGTCAAGGGGTTTTCAATGAGGTTGTTTAGCTCTACATAGTCGGATATGAGGAGGTTTTTGGTGGTGAGCTGGTTATTGAGTGGGTTCTGGTAATAAATTTCAAGGCTACCGTGTGTTGCGCCCCCTAGAATCCCAATTTGCGCCACTTCCATTTGCACCATATTGGGCATGACAAAGCAAACGTCTGCAATCACCAGGTCAAGGTCAAGGTGTGAAGTGGTCATACGAGAAATTTGTACCAGCTGGGCTTGTTCACTGGCGTATAGCTCTAATGCCTGTAACAAGTCGGCGTTATCAAAAGCGGCGGTAAGCTGGCTAGAAAGCATCTCTAGTAGGTTGATGTCGTTCTGTTCATACTGATGAGGCTCTTCGTGGTACACCGCAATATAGCCCACAACAACATTGCCCGTTTTAAGGGGTGTTTCTAGGGTGGCTCTAAATGTACTAGCAATCGCCAGCTTTTTAAGTTGGGCATCGTCTGTTAGGTTAATATCTTTGACGATATGCGCCCCATTGGTATAGCGTTCGGGGTAGTAAGTAAAGCTCATGTCTGGGGGCAGGGTGATGTTATGGGTTGCCATCGGGCGTAAGTGCAAGCGGTCTGTTACAAAAAACACCGCCGCCTTTGATGCACCCGTCACAAAGCACGCCACCTCACACGCTACGTCTATTGCGCTTTGGCGGTCTAGGTTAAACATGACATCTTGCACAGAGCGATTGATAATTGAAAGGTTGCCCCCCAAACGCTGACTATCTTGGTATAGGGTGGCAATTTCTTTCGAACGTACTTCTATTAAAGAGCGGGCATCACTTATTTGGCGATAGCGTACGGCTTGTAATAGCACCAAGCCCACCAACACCACCATCACCCCATTACCGTTGTTTTCTCGGATGGCGGGCATAATCACGGCAACTGAATACAGCAGTAAGTCCATTCCCACGCTTTTATTGACAATTGCCCGCAGTTCTTCGCCATTTTTGCGTGTTATCCACGCCCCTAACAAGTACCAGAAGGGATAAACAACGAGTGCCGTGCCAATGATGGCGAACCAATCTTCTGCGCGGGAGAAGTCTTTAAGAGGTAGCACACCCCCCAAAAAATAAAACATGCTGAACGTCACAATTGCGCCAAGCGCGCCAATAATGACACGGTCTAGGTATTCGCCTAACCCCAAATGAAAGGGCGTGCTTAACTTATGCATAAAGTGATTCCACAACAGGGCAATCGCAGTTCCTAAAAAGATAATGACCAAGACAGGCATTAGCCCAGTAACGAAGGCAGATACGATAACTGCAAAGGAAATATAGCCCGTCCATAGCCCGTTCTTCACATCACCAGCAAAAGAGGTAGACACCGTATACAGCATTAAAAGGGCTATCCACAGCAGCACATTTTCCAGGCTACGTTGATGAAAAACATCTTGCCGAATTTCCCACACCAAAACCGCGGCGGGAATAATCACAAGCAATTGATGGGGTTTGAGATGGATACTTCGTAAAGAATTAATCACGATGAGTTACCGTTAATGTTGTCTTTGTTTATCTTCATTATAACGCCTAATCTGAACTTCTGCATAAATCCCCATCCCCAAACCATAGAGCCACCACCCTAAAAAGGCGTATCGGTCAAAAAGCGTAATGGCATCCCCCATGCCATATAGCAAATGCGCCAATAGCCCTGCCCCTACTGCCCACGCCAAGATGGTTAAATCGGTGTATTTTTGCCGAATAACACGCCACAACAAGAAGAAAATGACACCATACCCCCCCACCCAAAATAGCACGCCAAACACACCCAAATCGGCTGCTATTTGTATCAGTTCGTTGTGGGCGTGGGGTGCAGTAAAGTTAATACGCTCAAAGTATTCAATTTGATAATCAGGAGTGCGAATAGCACGCCTAAACATATTCATTCCCACGCCTGTAATAGGATAATCGCTTAACATGCGTAGCCCACGATTCCATAGCTCTAGCCGTGTACTAAGGCTGGACGCATCACGAGCCGAAAGCGTGGGCGCAGTAGGTAGGTCATTTTGGGGCGCACCCGTCGGCAGACCCAATAAAATAACGCCTTGCAACACCGCCACACACACCAGCCCCCCAAGAACTGTCCATCGCATACGGCTCTTAAGATGAAAGAGCGCAAATAGCCCCAATGCCACGCCAACCCCCAGCAATGCAAAACGACTTTGCCCTAAGAACAAGGCAAATCCCAAGAGGACGGCGATGGGGAACGCAAACACCCTAATGGGCTTGTGCCATACCAATACAAACATAAGCGGAAACAGCCAAGCAATTGCGCCCCCAATTTCATTTGGATTAAACGATAGCATCATATCGGGCAAAAATTGACGGAAGGGGAGCGTAGGTAATAGGCGTGTAATGGGGTCTAAACTATCACTTTTGGTGTGCCATTGCGTGGCAATTAAACCCAATGTACCCACAACACAACCCATTGCTAAACTAACATAGAGTAAGTAACTACATTTTCTATACACTCGTACACAATCTATACTGAAAATAATTATCCACATTCCCAGCAGGGGGCGACACACCAGCACCCAAAAACTCTGTCGGGCGTTAGGTGCATTAGTAAAATTAAATAACATTACAGCTAGAAGAGCTATGGAAACTAAAATAGTAATGAAAGATATTGCAATAGGTATTACCTCAGCTCTTTCTTCGCTTAAAACACCCAAATCTGTACTTGTAGCGCGTTTTAACAAAGTTCCCCAAATCACAAAACGAACCGTAAAAACGGGAATTGCCAGCCATAGCAAATTTAACCAGTTATCGCGTATTGGGGGAGAATGATGCCAAAACGTAAGCAAAATTATCGATAAAATGAACAATTCAACTAAAACAAATGCCCTCGAAATTGGTACTAATCTTGAATTGACAAACCCTATCATTCGCGTTTATCCTTACGTGATTATAAAACATGAAAAATTTCCGTTGCCGTTTATTTCAGAATTTTTCTAGGTTTTTAATGATGGTACTTTGGTACGTGATTGACACACATAACTAATTTTGTTACACTAATAGGCAGTCAATAGGTAACGTAAGTTACGAATAGCACCTTTTACGACAACTTGTAAAAAAAGAATAAAAAAGGATCTAAAAATGGCACTGTCCACTCTGAGCAACTCTCCTGTTTCATCTATTAAGAAGTACATAGACAACAAAAAAGTTGTGATTCTTTATCCCAACACTTTGTATAAAAGTCAATTGACGGCGTATTTTACAAGAGAGATAGAAGGTACTGTATTCTATCATCAGTTGTCACGCCCCAATATACCATTACAAGATTGGATAATTGAATCTTCGCGTGAGTTTAACCTGATTGACAATGATTATGATGCCGACAAAGTAATCGAAGGCGCACAAGGTTCTAAGAATCCTTCGGATTGGGCAAATAGCATTGTTAAAGCCTTTAAGAAGCTAAAGAACAGCAAAAACGTCATTTTCTTTGATGATTTTGACCTTACACCACCAACAAAAGAATTAGCAACTTTCCTTGGCACATTGCTAGACAATTTGCCCTCAAACTGCATTGCGGTATTTAGTTCTCGTTTACTTGCCTATTATCCTTGGGTTGAATTTGTTACAAAATCACAAGGAATTATACTTGGCACAGGATTTAGAAAAAGCAGCATCGTTTTAACCCCCAGCGAAGGCTCTAACCCCCAGCTTGAAGTAAGCGCATTTGGTACGGGTTCAGCGTATGTTAATGGCGTAGAAATGACTCATTGGGATGGCTCACTTCCACGTTTCTTGTTCTTCTATTTAGTTGACAATCCATTAGTAACAAGAGACCAAATATTCACCATGTTTTGGCCCTCACTTGGTACAAAAGAAGCAACCAATGTTTTCCATGTAACAAAACGAAAAATTGGTGAACGCCTAACTGAAATTGTAGGTGACGGTAACGACTATGAACTAACCTCTTATGGTGCTGGTTTTTATAGCCCCAGTAAAAATGTCGTCAGGCATTATGATGTAGGTGAGTTTATTGATGCCGTTACAGAAGCCCACGAAACAGAAGATGAACAACATCAGGTGGAATTACTTCAACGCGCAATTTCTCTCTACAAGGGCGATTTCTTATCAACATTAGATGCCACATGGGCAAATGAACGCCGTGAATATCTAAAATCACTCTATGTTAAAGCACTTGTAACAATGGGACGCATTCACCTTAAGCATCAATTACACGACGAAGCCTTAAACTACTTTAAGACCGCCTTGAAATATGTGCCACAACGTGAAGAGATTCATCGTGATGTTATGCAAGTCTACGCGGAGTCTGGACGTACACAAGAAGCTGTACTGCAATATCGCACATTAGCAGAACGCTTAAAACAAGATCTTGACCTTCCCCCATCAAAGGAAACCCGCGCTCTGTACGAAAAAATCATGGCGGACTACTAAACTGAAGGAAAGATAGTCACGTATAGAAATATAAAATCAGAAGGGCGCAAACCATTTGCGCCCTTTTTGCGTGTATGGGCTATAATGCAACACATCATACAGGCACAGTAGAAAGCGATGCTTAATGAAAAACCGTTCTCACTATGGATTATCACGTCGTCAAGTGTTGCTGGGAGCAATAGCAGGCACAAGCCTTTTGGCATTGCCAACCCTAGCGCAAGAAAAGGCATGCGAAATTGTGAGTTCTCAGCGAAGCACCATTGTGCAACGGGGCAATAAAGACCGCGCCGAATTTTGCCTAACGTATGATGACTGTTGGGACGAAGCACTCACCTACAAAATTGGAGAGGCACTATCACAACGCGGGCTACAAGCCACGTTCTTCCCGGCAGGCATCGCCATTCGCGCTAATATAGACAACCCCACAGAAGGCTATGAAAACCTATACTCCAAATTGTTAGATATGGGGCATGAATTTGGATGCCACACCTTTAGCCACCCCGACATCACCGACTATAGCGCACGCGCTCTTTTATATAACGAGGTTTTGCCATGGCAAGACGTGCTAGAAGAAGCCTTAGGTGCGCCCTATGAAACGGTGGGGTTTCGCCCGCCCTATGGCATTACCACGGATGCGCTCTTTACAGTTAGCATCCAAACGGGCTTGCCGATTGTGCTGTGGTCGGCAGATATGCAAGACCATCTATGTAGCAAAGACCCCGCCATCTGCCAGCCGATATTAGAAAAACGCTTTGAAAACACGCTTAAAAACGGCGCGTTGTACTTACATCACTGCACAGAAGGCGCATTAGGTGTTTTAGCGCACCAAGTGGCAATTGCCGAAGAAATGAGCCTGCGCCATGTGTTACTCAGTGAACTGCTAGTGAATTTTTGTGGCTAGGCGTTGCTCCTTTAGGGTGTCGCCGTAGGCGTTGCGCTTGGGATGGCAGTCTGCGATGCTGTAGGCGTTGCGCTTGCTGCCAATGCGTCCTCTGTTTCAATAATTTCCTGTAAAAAGTCATCTGGAATGACAAAACCCAGCCGTTCGGCTTGCCGTATATCCTGTATACCCTGTTGCAGAAAACCCGTTTGTTCTTCAGGAGCAAGGGCTTTATCTGCCAATGAAAAGTAAATTATGGAGCGGTCAACATGGATATTAGGGTTATTAGGTTCTATCAAAAGGGCTTGGTTGAAGTCTGCGAGTGCGCCCTCAAAATCCTCTTTTTCACGCCTCGCAACACCCCGATTGTAATAGGCTCTCATATAGCTTGGATCAAGGGCAATGGCTTGTGTAAAACTTTCAACCGCACCGTCTACATCCCCCATACGGAAAAGTGACACCCCACGGTCACCATAAGCGGGGGCGTATTGCGGATTTAGTGCGATGGCACGCTCAAAATCTTCTAAGGAATCTTCTATATTGCCTTGCTCGTTGTGAATAAGCCCACGATTGTAATAGGCTTCGGCAAAAGTATCGTCAAGAAGAATTGTTTGGTCATAGTCTTTAAGCGCATTAGGAATATCCCCTAAGGTCGCATAGGAAATGGCGCGATTATGATATGCAATTACAAGGTCGGGGTTTAGGATGATGGCTTGGTTAAGGTCTGCGAGTGCGCCCGTAAAATCGCCCACGTCACGCCTTGCAGCACCTCGATTATTATAGGCGATGGGGTATTCTGGATCGATGCGTATCGTTTCGCTAAAATCGGCAATCGCCCCCTCAAAATCGCCCATATCGTACTTCACACGCCCGCGCCCTAAGAACGCTAAATCGTTAAGGGGGTCAAGGGCTATTGCGCGGTCAAAATCTGCTATCGCCTCTTCATATTGTTTTTGTTCGGTGTACACAATACCACGCGCTTGATAGGCAATGGATTGGTCGGCATAAAGTTCTACAAGGTTTGTTAGCTCTTTAAGTTGTTGGTCGGGGTTGTCTCTTTGTAACATGGCATTGCCAAACCCCAGCGCAATGTCTTGTACGATAGCCGCTTGCGTTAGTGTAGGGGGAATTTGGGTTGCGGTGGCTTGCGCGTTTGCCACCTGAATACTCGCCACCGTAGAACGTTCATTGGCTGTAAACTCACGGGCTACGGCAATATTTGCCCCATTGATAGCGTTTGCGCTAATCAGCGATGCCACAATCGCAGATGCAATGGCAAACACTCCCACCCGTTGCAGGCGTTTGGTACGGGTAATTTGCTCTTGGGCAATGCGTTGGCGTTCATTTTCTGCCTTACGGCTTTCCTGAATATAGCCGATGTGTTCGGGCGTAGGGGCGGGCTTTTTCCCCTCATTTTGCCACTTTTCTGCTGAGAGCAACGCCTCACCTAGCAATAAAAAGCTAGGATTGCTCTGACTTTCTCCCCATTCTTGCGCCCGCCCTAGCAAGATATTGCTTTGACGAATATACAGAAAGTCCTTATCAAAGGCTTCTGTTAATGTGGGCAATTGTGACGGAATATCTTCTTTGTTGGCAATGAACAGGCTTTGTTCGCCCTCTACGGTTTGCCAGTTTTTCTCTGCCAGCGCAACCATATCACGTTCTCGCGTGATAAATTGAAGATAGTCTTGGTTACGAATACGCTCTAGCATATAGGCAACACTATCCTCTTTTATGGCGTTTTCGTGGCGAATAAAGATTGTGCGTTTTTGGAGTGCTTGGGCGTATTCTAGCTCTAGCTGGCATACGGGCGAGGACATAGAGCGTGGGCTAACGATAAAAATGAAGTTATCAGAGGCGAAAATGCCCTGCTTTATTTGTGTCCACCATTCCTCTGTTAGCTGTAGTTCTTTTACATCTTGCCAAATGCGTTTGCCAGTTTGCTCTAGGGCAAGGCGAAGTGTAGTGACAAAGTTACCGTCTTTGGTGGAATACGAGATAAATGCGTCATAAAATACATCACCCATGCGATTACCTCCCTGTTGCATTCACGATAAGCAAAAGTATATCTCATAAGCAAATGCCCCACAACAAACGCCATAAAGAAAAACCATGCGTAACTTTTGAGTGTGTGTTATCATTAAATGCCATAGAGTCATGTCATAGGGGTAGGTGAACGGATGTCACTGTTAGGCGTAAAACTGAACGGAAGATACCAAGTATTAGAGCATCTTGGCGAAGGCGCAACGTCTACCGTTTACAAGGGCTTAGACACACTACTAGGGCGCGAAGTAGCGTTAAAAGTGTTGCTTCCCCATGTCCGTGAAACCACCCGTAAACGCTTCTTTCAAGAAGCAATGGCGGCTGCCCAACTGAATCATCCTAATATCATGGCAATTTATGACCGTGGCGATGACAATGACCGCAGCTTCTTGGTCATTGAGTTCGTAGACGGCGAAACTCTAACGTATTACATCCCCTCATCGCCGGATGTGGTGGTGGCGTTGGGTGTACAAATTGCGCGTGCGCTAGACTATGCTCATGAGCGTGAAATCATTCACCGTGACATTAAGCCCGCCAACATCAAAGTGACCAAAGACGGACAAGTTAAAATTATGGACTTGGGGCTGGCGTTGCCCCGTGAAGCACAGCGCGTTACTGCGCCTGGCATGGTGATTGGTACGCCTGCATATATTTCACCCGAACAAGCACAGGGCTTGCCCTTAGACCGCCGTACCGATATTTACTCATTGGGCATTGTGCTATATGAGATGGCAACAGGGCAATTGCCCTTTAACGCGGATGACATCACGGCATTATTGCTTCAGCATGTGCAACAGCCCGCGCCCCCGCCACGCCTGATTATTCCCGATTTGCCACGCGCTTTAGAAAGCGTGATTCTTAAAACCCTAGAAAAGAAAATAGACCGCCGTTTTCAAAACGCGCGAGGTCTGGCAGATTCACTGATTGCCGCCTTGCCCGATGCGCCTAATGCCGCCGACAGCATGACCACCATTGCCAAACGCCCTATTTGGGCAAAGGCGCAAACCGATATTTTACGGGATGGCACAAGCAATAAAGCCACGCGCATTGTGATGGCAGATGACCACACCCTTTTAAGGCGCACCTTAGCCAGCTATTTAGAGCAGCACGATGAATTTGTGGTGATTGCAGAGTGTAGTGATGGCGATAGCGCGTTGATACAAACCATTGCTATCCAGCCCGACTTGCTGATTTTAGACCTCAACATGCCCGGCAGAGGGGGGCTAGACATTCTGCCCGAAGTCCGCGCCAAAGCCCCCAAAGTGAAGGTACTCATTTTAACGGGGCGTGATGACGACCTGTACATCATTCGGGCGTTGCGTTCTGGCGCACATGGCTACTTGCTAAAGTCTACCGATGAGCAAAAATTGCTAGAAAGCATCCGCAAGGTGCTGGATGGTGAAATTGTGCTGGGCAAGGGCGTAGCGGAAAAAGTGGTGAGTGGCTTGCTGACAGGCAGAGATAAGAAGTATTTAACCGAAGTTGAAAACGACATGCTGCTTTATGTGGCGAAGGGCTATAGCAACGAACAACTTACCGAAGTGCTAAATTTGCCCATGACGGGCGTTATTGAAACGCTGGCGAATGTGATGGAAAAGCTCGGTGTGCGTGACCGCAATGCCGCCGCCCTCCGCGCTCTTGCCACAGGACAATTGGTATTAGAGGATTTGCACCATTTACCCGCCCCACCCGATGAACAATAGCGCGTTTTGTGTGATGAGATAGGTTGGATAAGATGGACATTCTTAAACTTATTTTTGCGGGGCTAAATGTGGTGTTTGGGCTAGTGGCGTTGGTTGCGCCCAAACGCCTTGCCGATGCCGTGGGGCTTGGCACAGAAAACCCGGTGGGCATTGCCGAAATTCGTAACGGCTGGGGCGGCATTTACTTAGCGATGGGCGTGGGCTTGATTGTTTTACAAAACCCTGCCGCCTATGCCATTGTCGGGATGGGGTATGCGGGTATGGGGCTAACGCGCCTGGTGCAAATGGCACTCTTTCCCATCCTACGCACCCCCACCCAAGCGGGCATTGTGGTCTTTGAAGCCATTACCGCCATTGTGCTAGTGCTACTGTAAAACCGCACCCTACCCTGATTGCTAGTCCCTGACTTTTACAGGGTTTTACCAAAACGCCACCACTTTTTGCAAAAAGTGGGCATAAAAGGGTCAAGGGATGCCAATCCCTTGTGGGTGTTTGAGGGCGAAGCTCTCAGGAAAAAACAACTAGCAATCACGGTTACCCTATTTACGGCGTGCAAATAACCACCGCAAATTCATCCCACTGTGCGGGTTCGCATTGATGTTCTTTTAGCCCCCTCATGAACACGGGGCTTTGCGCTCTTGTGTGCGTGTGTTATGGAATAACGCGATGCGTTAGCATGTCGTTGATGGACTTTACCAAACGGCGCAGTTCGTCTTCCATGTCCGGTGTTAGTTCTTCCTGAAGCATGGCTTCTCTAAACGTATCACGCGCCGAGCGCACTTTGCCCACTCCTTCACGCAATTCTTTAAGACCCTTCTTTACCATATCACGCGCCTGCCGATTGGGGGGCGTGCTGGCGTAATTTGGAAAGTCACGTCCATGGAGCGCAGACACCCGCTGTACGTCCTCTAAGAACGCCTCTACGGACACATACACCATACTTGCGCCACGCTTTAGCAGTTCTTGGATGGCTTGGCTTAAATAGCCATCAGGTGGAAAATCAAGCTCGGTAATATCAGCATACCGTGACTCTACCACATCTAAGCCACCGGGCTGAGGGCGCAAGGAGCCTTTTTGCGGTGCAAGCCCCGTAAAGATGGGGTACAGGATACCCACACACAAATGATGAATATCTTTCGCAAAGTCTTGGGGGCTGGGCGTGCCGTTAAGCTGTTTACTGCTGTTAAAGTCGATGAGCTTTAGGTGTGTGCCATCCCAATAGACATGCTCTAGTTTATGGTCTAAATAGGCGATATTTTGGATGTGGGCTAAACGAAGCACTTGGGCGAATTGTAACGCCAAGGATAGCCCTTCTTCGCTTGGCAAACGCCAACTTTTGGCTTGGTTACTCTTCATCAAATAGAAAAGATTGGCATTACGAGGCAAGTATTCCAACGCTAAATAAGGTCGCCAGCCTTGTGACGCATACTCATATAAAGAGCGATTAAACGTTTGGGCATTTGTGCCAAATGAGACAATATCGCCACCATCGGGGGCTTCGCCAATGGTGGACACAAACCCGCAATCCAGCAAACCAATCACGTGAGGGCTATCTTTAAGGCTGTGTAAAATATGGGCTTCGTTGCCAAAAGCGCGATACTCCCAGCGCATATCGCCATCAGGGAGCAAGTGTTCGGGGCGTAGCACCTTAAATGCAATATGGGCTTGGGTGCGTTTGTCGGTAGCAGAAAGTACCCGCGCATAGTGTCCTAGTGCAAAGGTATCTATAAAATTGTCAATTTGGTAAATGTCGGTGAGTTGGGTCATGGGCTTTGCGATTTTACGCCTGTGATGTGCTTATTCAAAGAACATCATATTATCGCAGAGCCTAGCCCACTTTCAAAGTGCCGTGTGTGGCTAAGATTCTAGGATGCGCTTAATATATTCTATACGCCCGCGCAAAATGGCATCCTTGTTAAGGTCATCTGCCACTTTGTTACAGCCGTGTAGTACGGTGGTATGATTACGACTAAACACCTCACCAATTTGTGAAAGCGACAGGGGCGTAAGGTCACGGGCAATATACATCGCCACCTGACGGGCGGTATTGATAGAAGCTGTGCGCTTATTGCCTGTTAAATCTTCGGCACACAGCCCGTATTTTTGCGCCGTGATTTCAATAATACGGGGCATATTCACTTGCTTGCGTGGGCTTTGGAATAGCTCTATGGCGCGTTCAATGCGTTCGGGGTCACTACTCAATAGCCCCGCCGATTTTGACTGGGCAACAAGGCTTAGGAACAGCCCTTCTAGCTCTCTAAAGTTCTTTGAGCCACGTTTTGCCAGCATATCAAAAGTATCAGGGGTGACGATGGTTTCACGCTCTTTTGCCCACATTTCTAGCACCAAACGGCGCGTTTCATATTCGGGCATAGCAATATCCGCAATCAACCCACCGCTAAACCGCGAGCGCAGGCGGTCATCCAGCGTTAGCATAGTTTCGGGGTGGCGGTCGCTGGTCATAATAATTTGGCGGTTGGCTTGCTTAAGGGCATTAAAGGTATGAAAGAATTCTTCTTGGGTGCTTTCTTTGCCAGCAATAAACTGAACATCATCCATAAGAAGCACGTCTACCGTGCGATATTTTTGCTGGAACATGGCGGTGGTACGATTACGAATCGCCGTCATCAGTTCTGTGGTAAACACATCCGATGTGACATAAAGCGTCTTTAGCCCACGCCGCACACACTCATGAGCAATCGCTTGTAGCAGGTGGGTTTTGCCCAAGCCTGTGCTGGAATAAACGAGATAGGGGTTATACACGGTAGCATGAAACTCTGCAACCGCACGCGCCGCTTGGTATGCCATTTCGTTAGAACGATTCACAATAAAGCGTTCAAACGTCATGTTGGGGTTTAGTTCAATGCTTTCGGGCAAGTCGCCAAAGCGCGGGGTACGCAGGGCTTCTTGAATGCTAGGCACATCACGGCTAGAGTCAGAGAAAGGATTGTCTTGGTAGCGCAATGCCTTAAAGAGGGGCATGTCGTCATTGTCGCCTGCAAGGGGCGAGACAATCTCATGCTTTACCACATCAAAGCGCATTTCTATCGTGCCACCACTAATACCACACAACACACGGCGAATATTACGATAAAGGCGGTTTTGAAGCATATCCTGAATATAAGCATTAGGAACAGAAATGACAAAGAGGCTGTCATCTGCAACAAAGTCTAGGTACTCGGTTGCACGAAGCCACGTGTCATAGCTGGCTCGGTCAAACTGTAGCTCTAGTTGTATTTTTGCGGCATTCCAAATGTCTTGCGGTGTCACGATCAAACATTCTTTCTTTAAGCGTAATTCAATACAAGCCCCCAAAAAGCCGATTGGTGATGGGGGAAATAAAACCCTGTTGCACTGCACAAGTGTGCTTTGCTTAATGAAGGTTGTGTATATAGCTGTTATTCAGATTATTCTATGAGGCTCAAGAGCCTGTTTGTTTTGGGGTGCTGATTTGTACTTCACCCAATTGCTTGTTTTATTGCGAGGGGTTGTGGTAAACCCTAAGTAAAATCAGTATAGCCTAAAAAACCGATTTTCTCAACTAATTTTAGGGAAAAACGTGAAATTTTAAGGTTGGGATAAATTACCCGGAAAAGGCTTAAAGATTACAAATTGGATTGTTACGAAATTTTAGAAGGCAAGGGGTCAGGAGGGGTCAGAATTTGGGATAAGTTGGGATATATATCGCAGTTATCCCAAAGTGTTCGTAGCTCATATTACGATAAAAAGCCTATTGTGAAATTTTACACTTTTTAACATTGGGATAAAAATGCCCTCTGAACCCGATTTTTACCCCCCAATTTGGGATATATGAAGGTTTGAGTTTTGTTACAATTTCCAACGAAGTGAGTTTTTTGGGGCTTTTGGGGGGATGTTATGCATAAATAATTTTTGGGCGGGTGATAAACCCCCAAGAAAGCACACTGTTGGCGGGTGCGCTTTTTAGGGGGCTGATAAGATGAAGTACTTTAGGGCTTGGTCAAAAATTCATGTACCAATGCCTGAAAGTGTTGCACACCGTTTTCTCGGCGCACGCTGAAGCGTCCTCTATCATAGCTTCGGGATTGCAAGCCCTTCTGAACGATTTCGCAAATCTCAATATCCTCCTGCTGAATTTCATCGCTAAACTGAATGACGCTTTGCATACTCTCCCACCCTTCGCCTGTGCCGGGCTGTTCAAAGAACCATTCAAAAATGGTGAGCGTGCGTTGGTGGTCGGTGGGCAAGATGATGTTGATACTGACGTTATCCAAATAAACATTCAGCATGATGTTAGGGAAAATCCAAAAATACAGGGCTTTGGATTCTTCACTGGTACGCACATAACGGCGGTCGCGCCCTCTGGCATCAGAGGCATCAATTTCACGGATGGGGGCGAATTGCTTAGAATAGTCTTTATACGTTATCACTTCGTACTTGTCATAGTCCACTTCTCTAAAGAGCGCGGGGTGGGCGGTGGGCAAATGATAGCCCTCCAGATAGTTATCGACATACACTTTCCAATTGCAGTTAATGTCATAATCACGGCGTTCTATGCTCGTCATACTGTTGATATTAAAGCCCTCATTCAAAATTTCTTGCATAATATCGCCATAGCAAGATTCGTTCATGGGGCGTGCGTTGGGGTCTAGATTGATAAATACCCAAGGTCCCCACTGTTCACACTTCACTTCTGGCAGGCACACTTGGTTTTTATCCCAATTTTTTACGCCCTCAAATTCGGGCGCACTCATTAGCTTGCCATCCAAGCCATATGTCCAGCCGTGATAGTGGCACTGTAGCGACTTGCGATTGCCTTTACCACGCGCCACCTGTGCGCCGCGATGCCGACAAACGTTGTAATAGGCACGAAGCTCATTTTCTTTGGTGCGCGTCACTACAATTGGCTCGCCTACCAGTTCAACCGCCGTGTAGTCACCCGGACGCGCCACCACGCTGGCATTGCAGACGGGTTGCCACGTTGTCCAGAAGATTTTATCGCGCTCTAGCTCTAAAAATTCGGGGTCGGTATACCAACGTGAAGGCATGGTTTCGGCGGTGGCGATGTCGGGATTGGGGGTAAAATCGGATAAATCATGCGTTTTTGCCATAGGACATGCTCCATTTATAGGGGTGGCTAACGATGCCCTATTATCCCATAGAGGGGTAGCATTGCCTAGAGACTGTGGAACAGGGGGCAGAAGGCGTATCTTAAAATTTGCTGTGGCACACTTTTATGATATTTTCTGTTTTTAGTGTAATATAACGAGTATGTTTATTTTACATTACATTAGGATAAGTCATATGTCGCAGGATGATTCACAATTAAAACAAGAAGTAAGCCTAGAAATTGCCAAAGAATCAGAGTTTGTCAAAGAGCTGTCAATAGATGATTGGAAGTCTGGGGGCTGGTTTCTTAATGTTCTAACCAGAGTGATTAGCACCTACCAACGCAACGCCCGCGCCGAATACTTCACGAAACAATACCCTGGTTTGCCCTCTGATGTCATTGCCGAGAAGCTCATTGGTGTGTGTCTTGCTCATGCCTCTGTTGCGGGTGGGATAGCGGGTGTGGCTGTCTCTACAACACAAATCACCACTTTAGCATCCTTCGGGGCTTCCATTCCTCTTTTAGTGGGTGCCATTGGGGGTGAAATTGCTTACATCTCTAAAATTCAACTATGGTTGGTACTAGACTTAATGAATATCTATGGCATCCCCTTCAGTGCAGAAGACCCCGAAGACATTATGAACGTTTTTCAATACGCGCTTGGTATCAAATCAGGTGAAGTGGTTGGCAGTATCTTAACAAAACAAGTGGGGGTTCACGGCACAACAACGCTCATCAAAACCACCATCACCAAAGGGACGTTAGTAGCATTTCAAAAGGCGGGTAAAGCCATCGGTGTTAAAATTCTTCAACGCACCCTCATTAAGTTTGCTGTCCCCTTTGTTTCAGTTGGGCTGGGTGCAGGGTTTAATTATGTGACAACGAGAAGTATTGCTAAAACTGCACAGGCGCGGTTTAGCAAGCAATCTAAACAGCACCAAAAACTAGACTCCATCATGCTTAAGGAAACAGAATATGGCATCCCACATGCCGCTGCTTTGTGGATGATAGCCAACTCTGACAGTAATTTTAGTAGCGAAGAACAGTCTATGTACGAGTCATTTCTCAAACGGGTTACATTACCCGAATATAAACCCGCCGAGTTTGATAACCTTGCCCGAGATGAGGGTGCGCTATTTGACGCCATTCGCCCACTAAAAGGCACGCCTAAGGCTAATGAATTGTTAGAGCTGGTGGTGTTAATGGCAATTTGTGATGGTAACTTAGACAATACCGAGCGCGTGTTTATCACTAAACTTTCGGAGTTGTTAGAAATCCAAATTGATGAAGCTGAATTGCATCAACAAATAGAACGCTTCGCTAATGGCGGAGAAGTGAAACCGAGCGCACTTAAAGCCACTTTTGGGCGCATTTTCAAAAGATAAACCCATCTTTAGGGGCGCAAGGGTCTTGCGCTCCTCGCTATCATTTTTTCACGCCTAAAGCTAAAGCAACCACCCTTTAATGACGTTAACAGCGTTTTGTGTGCCGCTTTCGGCGCGGATGAGTTCCCCTAGTTGGGTGGCTTTTTGGCGCATATCAGGCGTTTTCGTCATGGCATCAATGGCGTTTGCTAACCGATGGGCGTTAAATTGGCTACGCTTCATGGGCTTTGCCCCCACCCCTAGCTCATAAATACGCCTGCCCCAATAGGGTTGGTCGCCCAAGTGTGAGACGACTGTAGACGGTACGCCAGCACGCAGGGCTGCCCCTGTTGTGCCAGCCCCGCCGTGATGCACCACCGCCTTCATACGAGGAAACAGCCAATCATGGGGTGCGCCCTGTAGCAAAAAGACGCTTTCGGGCAAGGTGCTTGCGTTTAAGCCCGCCCATCCCGTATAGATAATGCCCCGTTGCCCTGTTTCTGCTAAGGCGTTTAGCATGTGCCGAATCGTTGTTTCGGGGTCACTATCCGTCATGCTCCCAAAACCAATGTAAACGGGCGCATCACCCTTTGCTAAAAAGTCTGTGAGGGCGGTGGGCGGTTGCCATGTTTGCCCACTATCGTCAAACCAATACCCCGTCACCACCACATTATCGCGCCACGCTTCATCGGGGGGCATGATGAGAGGGCTAACCCCAGTGAGCGATAACACACGATTCCACGCCTGCACATAATCACGCCAACCCCACGCCTTTAAGCCCAATTGTTGGCGCATCAGGTTACTAACATCCTTCGTGATGCTATACGTAAAGTAAATGCCCGCATAGCATGCAAAACGATTAAACACAGAACGCCACGGCACAGAGGGTACCATCGTAATGCGTGGGTCGTTGGTGGGCGTAAGGGGCGAAAACATAATGCGAAAGTGGGGCTTATGGTACTTTTCCGCAATGGCTTCAATCATACCAAAGGTGGGCAAATTGCTAAATAGCACGTCGGCTTGGGTGCATAGGCGCAAGATGTCCTCTGCCAACGCCTGCCCGTAAGCATTGAGCATGTTACGCATGGCGATACCTTCGTGAATGGGGCTTTTACTGCCGTTCTTCGCCCACTCTTTGCCTTCGGGGCTGTTCATGAGCATTTCCATGTCGGTGGTGAGGGGCAAAAAGGCTAAGCCACGTTCCTCTACCCACGCCTGAAAATTGCTCCCTGCCACAAGTACCACATCATAGCCCGCTTCTTTTAGGGCTTCACCTAGTACGATAAGGGGCTGTACATCCCCACGAGACCCCATGCCGATGAGCATTAGTTTGGTCATGATTGCATATTCTCCTTGTGTAAGGTCTATGGTGATGATACCGCAAAATGAGGCGTGGGGGGATAGGGGGCATGTCTTTATATTTTTTACTACTCGTGGTTTAGAAACTTGGACTGATTCAAAACAGCGTGACTACATGGTCAAAGACTACCTTAAGCGCTACAAACAAGATCGCGAAATGCTGGGATTTGAGTTAAAGAAGCTAGGTAGTTAGCAAGTTTGAGAATTATCCAGCTATTCTCTTTAGAAGGCAAATAAAGCACACGATTAGCGTTATCCAATATGGGAGCAATTTCTATCAAACCTAAGGCATCTTTATGTACTGTAAGTGTTTTTGGATGCGTTTAACAGAAGGGCAATCAGGGTGTAGCGGATGGGGATTTGCTATGCGACAAAGGGCACAAAACATCTTGCGCCCTTTGTGGGGGTTTGTGTGATAAGGCAGCTTAGGGGGCGGTTTCGCGATTAAAGTAGTAGAGGCTGTCTGCCATATCAGGCACGTTGTCCATTTCTACCACCATCTTCACATCGGGGAATCTTTGGCGAATTTTTGGCAAAATTAAGCCGTAATCCAGCACGCCATGTTCCCAATCAAAGCTGTGATGTTCGTCTAGCACACCGTTGTTATTGTTCATGTGGAACTCAATCACCCATGGCTCCATCACTTCTAGCCAATAGTCCCAAGTGTAGGTGCTATCGCTAAACAGGTGGGCATGTCCCACGTCCAAACAGGCGCGTAAATAGGGATGATTCACATCCGCCAGCAAGTTGCCAATAATCGTGGGGTCAAACTCCCACATATTCTCTAGTGCCAAATAAACGCCATGCGATTCGGCATATTCGGCTAAAGGCAACCAAAATTCCACATTACGCTGATGCCACCCTACACGGTAAAATGTATTGTGCAATGACCCAATAAAATTGGCATGAAACACCACTTGTTTTGCGCCCAGTTCTGCGGCGCTGCGGATGGCGTGGCTGTAGCGTGACACACACACCGCGTTAATGCGGGGGTCGGGGCTACCGCTTACCATGTCTAGGAAGGGCCCATGAAGCGTAATGTCACCAGAAACATCACGAAGCAAGTCCTTATATTCGTTGACGGTCTGTCGCCAGTCACCGTCTAGCACATCAGGGAAGGCAAACGCCATAATTTCAACGCCCAGCCCGCGCTCTTTTGCGAGTGCCACACATTCATGGATATTGTTACGACTTGCACTTAGCAGAACACGGTCTAACATAATGAATTGTCCTAAATGATAAGACGAGATGATATGATTTTAGTTTACATTAAAAACTTCAAAGTTTGTTCTCTGTAACTGTTATAAGGTTGTTCAGGTTTTGTTAGAAAGGTTCATACAATGACTGTTTCTCACTGGCAATCCAATCATCCCCCCACCTATGATACCGATTTATTGATTATCGGGGCAGGTTTGGCGGGATGTTCGGCGGCGTACTTTGCCAAACAAGAAGGCTTAAAAGTAACGATTGTAGAGAAAGCCGACCTTGCCTTAGGTGCAAGTGGGCGCAACGCCGGCTTTATGATTAGTGGGCTGGATACGTATTATCATCACGCCGTAGAAAAATATGGTGCAAGCGTAACCCGTGAATTGTGGGGATTGTCGTTAGAAACGTTGGCGTTTTGGCGTGAAGTCGTCGCGCAATCAGGCGGTGCTGTGCCAATGTGGAATTGCGGTAGCCTGCTTTTAGCCGAAAGCGCAGAAGAAGCCAAAGACCTAGAGCAAGCGCACGCCTCTTTAACCGAAAATGGCATCGACACAGAGTTCTTTAGCTCCGACCCCCTCAATCGGGGTTATTATGCCGCCATCAAACAGCACAGCGATGGCGCGGTGCATCCTGTTTTGCTAACCCAAGAGCTATTTAAGCAAAGTGGCGCAGAACTCATCGCCAATAATGAGCTATATGCCCTAGAACAACACGCCGACCATGTGGTCGCGCACACGCGCCTACACACCGTTCGGGCGCGGTATGTGTTGCTGTGTACCAATGCCTATTCGGCACAAATCGACCCCTATTTTGAGGGCAAGGTGATTCCCACACGGGCGCAAGCCCTCGTCACAGAACCGCTCTCTGCCCCTGTGATGGAGACCTGTGGCTATAGTAACTATGGCTATATGTACTATCGCATGACGTTTGACGGGCGGTTTTTAATGGGTGGGGCGCGGAATCACTATAAGCCCCTAGAAAATGACACCACAGAGGACAAAATTAACCCCCTCGTGCAAGCCAAGCTAGATGAGTATGTGCAACGCTACTTCCCCGATGTCACCGCGCCTGTGGCACGCCGTTGGTCGGGCATTATGGGCTTTAGCGTGGATGGCTTGCCGTTAGTTGGCACATTACCCCATCGTGAGCGCATTGGCTTTGCTGTCGGGTTTACGGGGCATGGGCTGGCAATGGGCGCAGGCACAGTAAAGCGTGCGCTGGCAAAGCTGCTGCATGGGGAACACGCTGGCGCGGTGGATGTAAGCCGTTTTGGGCTAACCGTCTAAGGATTATATTCGTTTTAGGGTGAAGATGTGCTATATAGCATTTTCGGGGGGTGTGTCTATTGCAATGGGGCGCACCCACCCTAACCCCACCAAACTCGCCATCAATACCAATACGCCAAAGCAAGACATGGCAGGAATAACGCCAATACTTTCGCTCAAAAAGCCAATGACCACGCTAGGAAAGCTAAAGCCCGCATATGCCAACGTAAAAAAGCCACTCATGGCTCTCGCGCGATGTTCCGAAGGGCTATCACGGGTAACACGGCTTAATGCGCCATAGTAGGTAAAGCCATAGCACCCCGAACCTGCCAAACTTGCGCCCCCCACCACCAACGCAATGATGCCCGTCCACGCACCAAATACCAGCACCGCATAGCCCATCGGCACCAAAAACAAGCCAATTTTAAGCGCGGTGTTCGGCTCAAAACGCCTTGCAATGGGTTGCACCAATGCGCCTGTGCCATTAATAGCGAACAACGCCACCCCCGCCCACGATGCCAGCCCGTACTTGCTTAATTGCAATGGCAACACGGCAATCACAATACCCGTTACCGCCCATGCGATTGCCAACAGCAAGCCCATCTTGATAACAAGCGGGTTAAAAAAGGGCAAACGCACTAATTTCGCCGTCGGGTTAGAGGGCGCATACGCGGGCAAACGCCACAATAGCCACAAGCATACACCCGTTGCTATCACCACCAGCCAATAGCTAAGTGGCACAAGCGTCATGCCAAAGCTAATGAAGAGGCTGGTGAGCAATGCGCCCATCCCAAAGCCCAGCGAGGTCATCATGCCCACATACATCGCCACTCTGTCAGCGCGGCTAGGGTTTAGCTCGGATAAGTAGGCTGTGCCTGCCCCAATGCTTAAACCCACGCCCACGCCCTGTAAGAGACGTGCGACAAAAAGCGCGTTCATGTTGGGGAATAAAATCATGGCAATGGTTGCCAATAACGATGACGACAAGCCCAGCAAGAGCATAGGCTTTCGCCCTACGCGGTCACTTGCCCCCCCAAATAGGATGAGGCACAACAACAACGCCACCGTATACATGGCAAATACCAGCGATGTAATGCCTCCGCCCACGTTTGCCAGCTTGGCATATTCAGGATAAAGGGGCGTTTCTAAATTAACGGCAACCGTCACTAAAAACAGCGTTGCCGATACCAGCATACTAGCGCGTTCCGTGTTCATGCGTCTGTTACCCCTAGTGTAATGAGGGCTTGTTTTACTTCATCAATGGGCAAGCCCACCACGTTGGTATGGCTTCCCCGTACGCGTGCCACCGGATGAAAGCCTTCATGCTGGATGGCATAACTGCCTGCTTTGTCAAAGGGGTCGCCTGTGGCAATATATGCCTCTATTTCGGCATCCGTATAATCACGCATGGTTACAGTGGTTTGCACAATTTCTGTGTGCCGTTGCTCCCCGTTCACTTGTAGCGTAAACGCTGTACAAACAAGGTGGTCACGGTTGCGAAGGGCTTGCAACATGGCGCGGGCTTCATCAGCATTAGCAGGCTTGCCCAAAATACGCCCCTGCACTGCATCCAACATCACCCCAATGGTATCGGCAGCCAAAATAACCACCGTATCGGCGGCGAGGATGTGAACGATTTTTTGAGCCACCACATAGCTCATGTTTGCAGGGTGGGTTTGGCGCAAAAGCTGGTGCGTGGCTTGTGCTTTCTCTTGTGAAAGGCGTTGCACATACACAAAGGGCGGTTCATCGGGGGCTTGGGCTTCGTCAATGTCGGGCTTCATAATGTCAAATGTTAGCCCCAAACTCGCTAAAAGTTCTTTTCGGCGTGGAGATGAGGACGCTAAAATAAGGGGTTTGTGCTGTTTCATAAAAACACTATCCATTGTGGCGTTAGTATGGGGCTATTGTAACGCAAATTTACCTAATCTAAGTAACCCAATGCCCTTAAGTTTTCTAGCACTTCATCGCTATACCCCTGTGAGGCGTGGTGGGGTGCGTTGTGGTGGGCAATACTCGCCACAAAGTCATTCAGATGCCCTTGCAATTGTGCCGTTAGGGGCGCATCTTGGGGCGCGATATTGCTCGCTTCGGTGGGGTCTTGTGCCACATTAAACACTTCTTGTCCGTCTGTGCCCGCTGTTGCCAGCTTATAATCGCCGTGATACACGCCACGCCGTACCTGGTTTAGGCGCAGTTTCTCCACAAAGGGGGCGCGTTTGCCTGTCATAATGTTCAGCAGGTTGACGGGTGGATAGGCTTCACTAAACGCAATGCCCCCTTCGCTGTCGGGCTTGCCATTCAGTGCGCTCATTAGCGACAATTCTTTAATGCGTCCGTTGGGGTCATCGGGTGCAAAGGGTGTCTTTACGCCTGCCACGTCTAATATCGTGTGGAAAATGCGCCGTGTAGATACATTCTGAGCGATGCGCTTCTGTGGAAAGTGGTCGGGGTAGCGCACAATGAGCGGCACATGCACCAATTCTTGATACACCACAAAACTATGCCCAAAATAATTGTGGTCACCGTGTCCTTCGCCGTGGTCTGCGCCAATGATTACCAACGTATTGTCTAAAGCACCCGTCTTTTTAAGCGCGTCTAATGCCTGCCCCAACAAAGCATCTTGTTCGATGATGGATGCGTCATAATAGGCGTTAAGGGTGTGGGTTTGCCAATCTTCTAGGGGGGATTCTATAGGGCTAATCCAACCCACGCCGTCTGCATTGTGTTGTGCCATCCACCGTTGTGAGGCGGGGCTACGGCGCACATCAGGTGCAATACGGTCTAGGGTGCTGGCAGACGGACGCAGGGGCATGTGCGTTCCCATCAAATTAACATACGCAAAAAGTGGGTGCTTGGGCGATGTTTTTGTGTGGCGTTGCCAATAGGTTTGTAGGTCTTGCAGGCTATGGGCGGTATGCCCTTTATAGTTTGCCAGCCGTGTCCAGATGGGTGTAATAAGGGGGTTTAGCCCCAAACGAAACAGCGTATCTGAATGGGCAAAACGATTGGTTAATTGCCTTGCAAAACGGCTAAAACGCGCTTCAAATTCACGGATGATGCCCCCCTTACGCTCACGGGGGCGGTTTGGGCTTGCACCTGCATAATTATAGAATTCGTCAAAGCCGCGCTGTAAGCCATTGTTTAGCACGCCCACCAGAGGGTTATTGCAAAACGCCACTGTACGATAATCGGCAACCTGTAATAGCTCGGCAAGAGTAGGATGCACGCCCGAAAGCCCATCAAACGCCTGTGTTAGATGGTGTTGTGAGGGGTATAAACCCGTGAACAATGAACCATGTGCAGGAACTGTCCATTGGGCGGGCGCAATGGCGCGGTCAAACACGGTGGCATCTTGGGCAAAGTTATCAAAGGCGGGGGAGGTGGTGCGGTCATAGCCGTAGAGCGATAAACGGTCACGGCGTTGGGTGTCAAGTACAATAAACAGCACGTTAGGGGCGGTTTGCGTCATGGTCTGCCTTCTTTGTGAATGTCGGGCAGAAGCATAGCACCAACCCCCACCAGAAAATAGTGTGCATCATCTTTAACAAAAGATGCTTTAAGGGCAAGGGTTCAATAACTTGCACTCTCATCAAATCAAGTGCGTCACTGTTGTTATGGTACATTACCCAACATGCGGTTGAGCATAAACCCAAAGGTGCTTCCTTTGCCCGCCTCACTTTCAAATAAAACGCCTCCGCGATGCCGTATGATAATATTCTTAACCAAGTGAAGCCCTAGCCCTGTCCCCTCAATTTCTTTGGGGTGGCTGTTAGTTGCCCTAAAGAAGGGGGTAAAGATACGGGCTTGCTGTTCTAATGGCACACCATAGCCCGTATCTACCACCTTAAAGGTGACGGAATGTTTATCTACTTGCAAAATGACGTTAACATCACCGCTTTTGGGCGTGTACTTTAGCGCATTGCCAATCAGGTTCTTGACGGCTTCATAGAGTTGCGTGGGGTCGCCTAAAACAAATGCGGGCATATCTGATGGCGTGAGCGTATAGGTAATTTGGCGTTCTTTAGCCTGTTCTATCCACTCCTCATAAGACTCATTGACGATATGGCACAGGTCTAATGTATACAAGTTCCCTCGTCCAATTTCCTCAATGTGTTTTAACGACAAAACATCGTTAATCATCGTTGACATCTTGTGGATTTGTGCTTGAATTTGGCTCACATAATGTTTAACAGTAGCATCTTGTGCAATGCCTAGGCCACCGAGCATTTCGGCATAGCCATTTATGCCCGACAACGGTTGCTTTAGGTCGTGGGCAGCAATGAGTATCATTTCACTTTTAAGCTCTTCTAGCTTACGCAATTGCGTAATGAGGGCATCCATATCCTCCATTTGGCGGTTTGCTTCGTCATGAAGGCGTGCGTTTTCAATAGCACTGGCAACTTGTGAGGCAAACACCTCAAGACGGCGCATGGCTTGTTCGTCAAAGCGGTGGGGGGTGCGGCTGTCAAGGTTAATAAAGCCCACAATTCTACCGTCCACCAAAATGGGCGCACACACATAAGACCGAATTTGAAACGTTTTATCCACAATGCCCCATGACGAATGCCCTTTGGTATCGGCAATATAAAGCGGTTGTTGGGTGTCAATAACCTGCTGAAAGGTGTCATAATCGTTTAAGGGAAACACATAATCGGCTAAAAATTGGTTTTGTTCATCATCATAGCCCTTGCTAGCGCGAATCCGTCCAAGTGTGGGGCTATCCAAAAGCAAAATGTTGGCAGCGTCGTAAGTCACCACTTTGCTGACGATATCTAGAGCAAGCGTCATTACGCGCTCAAGGTCTAGCGTGCTGTGGACGGTGTTAGCAATTTTTAGCAAGCTGTCTCGATAGGCTTGTTCGGTGCGTTCTTGTTGTCGGGCGCGGTATTGCCACGTCACGTCATGCCACATAATCACGCTACCGCGCTTGACGTTTTTATTACTCATAATGGGATTACTTTCAATGTCCCAATACGTGCCTTTATACTCAAAATAAGGCATATCAAGGCGGTTAGGCTTGGTATTAAGCCACTGACGAGCATATTCTGGCGAAAGTTCTTCTAGGGTTTTGCCCGTTACGCGATCATTTTCTAAGCCCAAAATGCCACGCATCCGCGCATTCATTGTTAAAACACGGTGCGCCGTATCCACCACCACCACACCCGAAGGCACGCTGTTTAAGATACGGTCATACGCTAGGGGCATCACCTCTAAAAATTGCAGTCTAAATACTGCCAACCACAGGCACAGCATCCCCACCCCAAAGGTAATGGGTACGGGGTGAAAAATGCCAAAATTAACGTCTAGCACCTGCGAATAATTGCCAATGAAGGGAATAAGCGTGCCTGCAATCAGCATGATGCCCTGTGCGCGGTAGACGTTACGTTGTGTCCACCAAAAACGCGCCAATAGCAAAAATACTATCGCAAAAACCGCGATGCTATACGAAGCACTCACAATAAACCATTCGCCATAGTCGGCAATGAACACGGGGGGGATTTGTGATGTATCGTATGTCACACTATCCCAAATGAGGGTGTGCCATTCGTTTGTCCACGCCAGAACAATGGTGATAAAAGGAATAGCACCTATTAAAGTACAAAAGCGTGGGGTAAGCCAGTGTTCTAGCCCGTTAAACGTCATCACCAGTGACAACCACGCGACAGGTAATATGTACAAGCCCAAATATTGGAACTTTGCCAATGTCACAATGGTTGCTACATCAAAGGAGATAAACTGCAAGCCGTAAAACGGCATTGCGATGACAATACCCACAAGAGAAAGAAGAAACGACTTTGCGCCCAGTGTTTTACGCCACTGCCACGTATAACGAATACCAAGGATTGCCACAAAGATGATAAAGAAAATAAGCGTAAGATTGACAATCTGCCAAGCCATTTTAGCGACACTCTCACATAAGTTAACCCCGAAAGCCAATGGCGACGATGCCAAGCTTTGTCAGCCACAATGAGTATTAAAACATTTATTTCTGCATTATGCAAGTGAGGATAAGAGGGTAAAAGTGGGGAAGGGGTTTGAGGAATGGACGCGAAAAAGAAAAAAGGCACGAACTATTGTGCCATTTCCCTTTTTATTTATAAAACGCAATGCTATTTTAAGCTATGAACCTTGCTCTTCTGATTGTGATGCAGTGTAATCATCTAAAAAGGCTTGGGCTTCACTTAGTGTGGCAAATTGCTTAACACGCTGAAAGCGCACAATGCGAAGAACCATGTCCACCATGGCTTTCACCATCGGGCGTTGCCCCACCAGCACTATGATACCGCTTCGGGGATGAGAGAAACCGGGTCCCATTCTTGATTGAAGCCAGTTATTGGGAATACGAGAAACGCCGCTAAAATCTGTAATACTATGAAGTGTGTGAGGGATACTATCGCGAAGTTGTTTCTCTTTAACGTATGCCTCATTTAATTGCTCAATTGTCCAAGGTTCGTCTATCACATACGTGATATACTTCTGGTCAGGATGTAATTCAAGATTTACTGGCATCTCTGTTTCCTTGTGCTATAATTGTCTGAGTGGGATAAATCAATGATACCACAATTTACTGTGGAAAAAAAGCGTTAAAGTACTCAAATGCAATGTACATAAATCTTAATAATCTAACAGGAGACGAAAAAGATGGCAAACCTGAAATTGCAAAATGCCTCTAGCTGGACAATTTTTATTTTTGGCGTATTGGCGTTTTTGCTGGGTGCAATCGGCATTTTTTCGCCAGAATTCTTGCTAAGTGTGCTGGGTTTTGAAGTGCTAGAACGTGCTAGCCGTGTGGCTGGCGACTATACCACCACGTTTTTAACCGCTTCGTCTATGGCTTCGTTTAACATGGGCGCATATTATGTGCTGGCAAGCCTTAGCAATTGGAAGGCGTTTTATCTGTGGACTGTGCCGTTTCGCTGTGTCACCTTTACAGTGTTTACGCTGGCAGTGGTGGGCGGGGTTGCACCACAGGGCTTTATTGGCGTGGCGGTTTGGGAACTCATTGGCGCGATTGCGACCGGCATCGCCCTCTATCGTGAGCGCAACACTTAGTTGTTATAGCGGGCTTGGCTCACCAAGCCCCTTCTGCTTTATACGCTGGGTTTTACAATTTCATACACCGTCATCCGCTCGCGCCACACATTCGGCACGAGCGCTGTTTGGTTAGAGGCATAGTCAAACGCCACAATCACGCAATTGATAGCGGAGGCAATTTCTTGTGTGCCACCACTCGGTTGGCGCGTGATGAGGTGTGTCATCTCAAAACTTTTGTTGCCAATACGGCTACAGCGTGAATAAACGTTAAGTGCATCCCGATGAAACACGGGGCTTTTGAACTCAATCGTTATTTTTGCCAGTATCATGCCCAATTGTGACCAATCGCCCGACCATCCGCACACCTCAGAAACATAGATAATGCGGGCATCTTCAGCATAAGTGGCATACTTAGCATTGTTCAGGTGTCCCATGGCATCAAGGTCTGCAAAGCGAATGTGTGTAGGCAAAACATGCCGAAACTGTTCAATCATATTGCATCCCTTCTTATGATTCTTCTTCTTCTTTAATGACCAACGTTTGCTTTACATACACCGTCGCGCCATCGTTAATATCGTGGGTCACGTGCGTGCCGGGTCCTATCTTGGCGCGTTCGCCGATTTTTACGCCGGGCATCGTCATCACATCAACGCCCAAGAACGCATCTTGCCCAATGATTGCGCCTAATTTGTCACGTCCTGTCATCAGGCGTTGCCCCTTGACCACACTCGGCACAATGCCATGGTCAATACGAAGGTTGGCGGTGGTACAGCCCGCACTAAAGTTTACGTTGGGGGCAAACACACTATCCAACACACGGCAGGCGTGCATCTGGCAACCGTCCGCCACATAGCTTCGCGCGACTTCGGTAGTAAAGCCCACGTTTGCACCATCCAAAACCATCGACGCACGCACCAACGCATTATTGCCCACAATCACCTTTTTACCAATGTACGCCGGACCGGCGATAGCTGCGCCTGAAAAGATTTTTGCGCCACTTTCAATAATCACATTACCGCTAATGGTGGCGTTGGGGTGAATAAACACATCATCGGCAATCGTTTGCCCCTCTATTTTGCTTAAAAAGTGTTCCATCACATCCAGCACATGCCAAGCAAATTTAAGCGCGTGCCACTTGCCCGTATACGGTACAAGCCGATAAGGCATTTGCTTCATAAGGCTGTCCATCGCGCGTTCATAGTGGTCATCATTGGGGATGTCTTTGGCGTATTCTTCACGGAGTGCGTTAAACAGGCGCGGTGCGTTCGCGTGGCAATGCGCCACAATATTGACAAAACGGCTAGGTTCGTTGCCTGCGCCCGGCTTCTCTTTAATCCCGCTTATCATGCCACTTTCATCTATGATGAGATAGCCACCGGGAAAATAAGTTTGCATCTCTACGCCGCTTATATAGGTGGTTTTGGGGTTACTAGCAAACATGCGTAGTACGCCCTCATGCAACGCAATATCCACTACATCATGCACTTGGTTAACGTAAATGGCGGTGGTATCACTGGCATGGCTTGCGATGAAGGGTTCGGCACACAAGAGCGCATCGCCCATGCCCTTCGCTTGGGGTTGGATGGCAATATCTACGTGCAGGCTATTGGGCAACGCCGTTACTAGCTGGCGAATGATGGCTTCGTTATTGGGGTTGCCTACGATAACCACATGCGTAAATCCTAGTGTGGCATACGTCCGCAATTGGCTAAGGAGCAAGGGGTCTGCGCCAAACTTAAGCAGCGATTTCTCACGCAGGGGGGCAAGCCGAGAGGACGCGCCGCCCGCTAAAATAATCAGGTGTGGGGTGTTCATAGGATAAAAGCGTCTCCTTGTTGGATGGTCTTACAGGGGCGAAACCCCCCGCTAGGATTCTGCCCTACTATAACGCACGGATGCACAAAACGTCAAAGTGCGCTATACTTTAGGCAAAAGTGCTATTTCCAAAAACAAACGCACTTCCAGTACCTAAACCTGTTATGCAAGGCATTTTTTTACAAATCACGTCATTATTGTGGACATTGCATCACTAAATAAGGGATAACACATGCCAAAACGGACACTTTTCATGCTATGGGCGGGGTTATTGGCTTTGATGGGTTTTAGCTTGTCCTTGATGATTGCCCCCGTAGAAGCCCAACGTGAACCCCCTGTCCCCTATACGCCGGGCGTGCCATTGTTCGCCATTACAGCCACGCCAAACCCGCAAGTTTGTTTGCCTTCGGCATTGCCCCTTAGCCCTAATGAAGTGGTCTTTATCAAGAGTGGGGTAAACGTGCGTGCCACGCCTAGCCAAAGTGGGGCGTTGGTGTGGAACACGGTTTACAACAATACGGATGAAGATGGGCGCATTCTTGACCCGAAAAGTATCGCCGTCACCATTTTAGAAGGACCCGTCTGTGATGGTGGCTTTTATTGGTGGCGCGTGGGGGGCTTAGAAGAAACAGGCTGGGTCGCCGAAGGTCGCCCCGACAAGGGCGGCTATTTCTTCTTGGTGGCGGGCATCGACTTTCAAACTTGCCCCGATTCGCTTTATACATTTACAGTGGGCGAAACCGCCACGCTGTTTGGCAACGCCCGTGTGCGTACCACGCCTAGCCTTGAAGGGCAAGTGAAAACCGTTGCGCCTTATCAAAGTGACGTTCTTGTTTTAGACGGGTCACAATGTGCGGATGGCTTTATTTGGTGGCGCGTGCGCGTTACCGTAGCCAATGAAGCGTATGAGGGCTGGATGGCAGAAAGCGAAGATGGCATTTACTATCTTACGCCCAAAAACTTGCCCTCTTTTGCAGATGGCACACTGTGCGCTGCACCGCCGCGCTTCTTATACGTGGGTGCAAGGGGCTTTGTCGCCGACCTGACAGGCAGAACCCATGCCTTGCGTGCCATCCCTAACCCCAATGGCGCACTATTAGCAACACTCGTCAACAATGTGCCGTTTATGATTGAAGGCGGTGCGGTGTGCAATGACGGCGTAAATTGGTGGCAAGTGCGCGTCTTGGGCAGTGTGCAAATTGTGGGCTGGATTGCAGAGGGTAGCCCCGCCGTGGGTTATTGGCTTGGCACAAACGAAGTAGACGAATTTTCGCGCTAAACTATCACGTAAAAGGGCATCCTGTCAGCGAGATGCCCCAAATATCACACTTATTCTTCTGTGTGGTGGAGATGCGGATAAACCACACGCCACAGTATCCACACCAAACCCAGCACGCCCACCATTGCCATCAGCGCATTAACGCCCTGTAACGAAGGTTCAACGCCGTTATTTTCGGGGGTTTGTGTGGTATCGCGCTCTAAACGAAACACAGTAAACTGTTGCGCCACCAGCTTCAGCGTCATCCAATCCACTTTTTCCTGTTGTGTCATTGCCCCTAGCAAGCGGTCATACAAGTACGAATCCCGATGAAACAAATGCACCACGCGCACCGCCTCGGCGGGGTCGCTAACGCGCACTGCCTTAAAACGTTGGGGGGCTGCGCCGTGCTGTACCGTCACAATAGGATGAGCATGGGTATTTTGCACCCAGTTTGGGCGTTCTCCCCAGCCGCTTACCAGATAGTATTTGCTTCCGTGTCGGCGAAACTCTACGATGCTATGGCGGATCATGCCTGTGTTGCGTCCAACGGTGGTTAGTGCCATAAAGGGCGTAAGCAACATGGCATCCCCCCACCCTAGACGATAAATCCAGAGGGGCGCACGAAAAAGAAATTTAAGCAGTCCTTTTGAAGGATAAGGAACGGGCAAAACGAAGCTGTCACTCATAAAAAAACCCATCTATAAAACAATAGTTCAATGATTTTTATTCACCTTACTATAGCACATTTTGCCCGTTTATAAACATGCGCCCGCCCCCTGTTGTGGGAACACCAAAACAGGACTATGATAAAATTGTGATTGACATTATCAGAAAGCTAATGCGCCCCAATGAATCCCCAAGACACGCCCTATACCGATGCAGAACGCAATGCCATGAGAGCCTTTCTACAACGAACCGAAGTTCGCATTAGCACCATGCACCGTATCGCTACGGCGTTTATTGGCGGGGCGGGCTTGCTCCTGCTCATTCCCATTTTCTTTCGGGATGCTATAGACGGCATTTTAGAAGTAATGCTGATGAACACAGAAGTTCAATTTCCGCGCCAAGACCCCCTGCTAGGGACGATACTCACCGTCTTACTGTTTATTTTTGTGGGCTATAACCTGCTGTTATCATTGTGGATTCCCATTTATTCGTTGTTCTTATTGCTAAAAGACATTGTGCAGTTCTATTTTTCGTTGTATGCGCCGGGCTTTGCGCCTAGCCTTGTTCACCCCACGTTTTCGCTCACGGGGTTGGCGTTTCCTTACGATGAATCTGTGCGTGCAAAGCGCGATATTATGCAATATCAGTACCAATCGAATCACATCGACTTTGTGATACCGTTTAGTGAGGGCAAGCGCGAAGCCTATTTTGACCACATCGTCAGCGAAACGCACGGGGACATCATTCCCCCCTCACGGCAATGGGCAAGGCTGGCACATGAAGGCATTGTGAACGAAGAATCGAACAAGAAGCAGATAGAACGCTATAACGCCGCCATGGGCGTTGCCCGTAGCCTAGACCGTACCCTTGTTGAAGAGGTGGCGTTGGCAGAAATGCTCATTGTGCGTAACATCATTTATTTACGCCGTTTGGTACTACGCTATACCAAAGCCCTACTAATGTTCATTTGGACAACGCTCATTAGCTTTATTATGTTGCCCTTTTTAACCGAAAGCCGTTTGCCTGTCTTTTTGGTGCTAGGGGTGGGTTATTTTGTGTGGTCAATGATGGTGTCACGGCTGATGCGCTTGCCTATGAACTGGATTATCCGCCACAGGCAAGAACACGCCAACGAAGCGCAAATTGACAGACAACTAACCGTGCTAGAAACAGAAATGCGCTTTTGGGTACGGCTGGGGCGTGTGATGGCAATCGGCACATTGGTGTTGGTGGGGGTATCACTGTGGGCATAGAAGCCCCACGCCTAAAGTTCTTCCGAGAGGGTTGCCCAATCCTCTAGCAATACCGATAAATCGGCTTCTAGCACACCATAACGCTGCCCTAATGCGCCGACATCATCCACCTTGCCCGACTGTGTCGCGGTATCAATGGCAGTCAGGACGCGCTCTTTTTCGCCCTCTAGCTTTTCTATTTGCTTTTCTAGGGCTTCGATGCGCTTTTTAAGCTGATAACTGTTTAAGCCACTTTTGCGCTGTACGGCGGGGGTGGCTTTTTGTTGGGCTTTTGGGCTTTCTTTGGGCGTGTTTTCTTGCAATAGGCGTTGGTTACGCGCCGTCACATATTCTTCATACGTGCCATCAAATACTTCTAGCTCACCGTTTCTGTTGCCCACTGCCCATATTTGCGTGGCAAGCTGGCTAATCAAATAGCGGTCATGGCTAACCAGCAAAATCGTGCCATCGTAATCTTCTAGTACGCTTTGCAAAATTTCTTGGCTATCAATGTCAAGGTGATTGGTGGGTTCGTCTAAAAGCAAGAGATTCGCGCCCTGCAATGATAATTTCGCCAGTGCTACGCGCCCCCGTTCCCCACCGCTTAACGTACTCACTTGGCGAAAAACATCATCATTGCTAAACATAAACGCGCCCAAATAGTGTCGGGCTTCGCTTTGGGGCATGGGCTTTACGCTGGTAATTTCGTCAATGAGCGTGTTATTGGGGTTAAGGAGTTCATGGGCTTGGGCAAAATAGCCCACCTTAACGCTTGCGCCAATGGTTGCAGTGCCATCTTTGGGGTTTAGTTGCCCAATGATCGTTTTTAGAAACGTGCTTTTGCCCGCGCCATTGGGTCCAATAATGGCGGCGGTTTCGCCCCGCCACAGCGTCATTTCTGGCACAGAAAACAAGGGAACGGGGTCATCGGGATACCCCACCGCCAGCCCTTTTGTCCTTAGCACAATGTCGCCACTACGATTTTCCGTTTGCATTTTAAGGCGCATGTTTTGGCGTTCTAGTGCGCCGTGGGCGTGTAGCTTACCGCGCTTTTTTAGGGTGTTTAGTTTCTTTAGTCGCCCTTTGGCTTGTGCCGTCCACCGTGACCCCATGTGCTTACGGATGTAGTCCATCTCTTTGCTTACAAAGGCTTGTTGGGCTTCATATTCTTTTTGCAGGCGTTCACGGCGTTCTTCGCGTTGTTGCAGATAGTGGGTGTAATTGCCTCTATACGTTTCAATGCGCCCAAAGTCCATTTCCCATACCGCATTGGCGAAGTGGTCAATAAAGTAACGGTCATGGCTCACGACAATTACAGACCCGCTAAACGTTTGCAAGAAGTTCTCTAGCCACTCAACGGCTTGAATATCAAGGTGGTTCGTGGGTTCGTCTAGTACCAAAATATCGGGGGCTTCTAAAAGCAGGCGTGCCAGCATGGCGCGTGTCTTTTGCCCACCGCTTAATTGTGTTAGGGGCGTGCCATAGTCGGTTTCACCAAAGCCCACGCCCGTTAGCACCATCTTAGCGCGTGTGTCAAACGTATAACCGCCTTCATGCTCAAACTTTTCTTGCAGTTTGGCATATGCTTGGGTGGCTTGGTCGTGGGTGTCGGGGTCTGCCATTTGTTGCGCTAAAACACCCAATTCAATTTCCATTTGGCGCAAGCCCTCAAACGCCTTCATTTGCTCATCCCATAGCGTATGATTGCCTGCCATTTCGGGGCGTTGGGGCAAGAATGCCATCCGTGTGCCTTTAGCAAGGCTAACCACGCCCTCTGTGGGCAAATCATGCCCCAATAACAGGCTAATGAGCGTGGTTTTGCCCGCGCCGTTGGGTCCCACGATAGCAATGCGCGCTTTATATGGCACTTCAACGCTAATGCCACTAAAAATCTCATCACCACCATACACTTTTGAGAGATTGCTTGCAATCAATAACGACATACGATTAAGCCCTAATTTACCCGTTAGAATGTGTTGGCTGTAAAATAAAATTGCGCGTGTGCCACGTCTTGGCATCGCTGTCCTGATACACAATGCCCACCGTATTAAGCCAGTCCTCTAGTTCTAGCCAACGCTGAATGTACTCTTGCCGATGCTGTGCAGGAACGCCTTTATAAATGCCCTTCAGCACGGTATTAAACATTTTGCCCTCAAGAATCGTAAGATTCGCCTCTTTTGCCCACTGCTTAAAGTGCGCATCGTGAACAAATGCCTGATAGTAGCCCTGATTGCCAAAACGTGCCAACCAGCCCCCGATGAGGGTTTTTGCGTGTTCTTTCCAGTAGGTGCTATAAAAATGCCCCGAATCGTAATTCATCAAACAATAGCCCTGTGGCTTTAGGCAATCATGCACCAGCTTAAGATAGGCAGGGCGTTCATATACATGCTCCAGCACGCTAAACGATGTCACAAAGTCATAGGCAGGGTGGGGTAGCTTGGCGCGAATGGGGTCATAAGCATAGCCTTGAATAATGGTGGCATTTAGCCCTCGCAGATTATCCCTCGCCATCTCACACGCCTTAGCAGAAGGCTCTACCCCCACAAAGTGAATGTGTGGGTATGTCTTTAGCAATTCCACAAACATTTGCGCCGCTCCACACCCCAAATCTAGCAACGTAAGAGGATGGGCGTTTTCTTGAGCATAGCGAGCTATCCACTGTAAGCAATACACCTTTGCCGAATTACCAAGCATAGACCAGTCCATCATGCACCGTCCTTCCGTTATTGGGCAAAATATCTCTTAGGTTTGTTCTTTAACCGTAGCAAGGGTATTTAGCCCTAGCCCTAAGTAAGCAAGGCAGGCAAACCCCACCACTGTGACGGGCAACCATATGGTTAGGTGTACCACGATGGCATAGGATAACGCCAATTGCTGTTCTACACCCACCGCCACCAAAACCGTACTGACAAAGTATTCATACACGCCAAATTGCCCCGGTGACGATGGAATTAAACCTGCTAGGTTCACTATGCCGACCACCAAGAGCGCAATAGGATAACCCAACGACAGCCCAAACGCGGACATCACCATCCAATAGACAAAGGCTTCGACCATCCAGCAAGCATAGCTGGCAAACGTCACCCCTAAAAGCTGAAGCGGGTTTTGCAATGCGCCCAAGCCCATTAGCACTTCTTCACTAAGGCGTGTTAAAAGCTCCCCCAACGCCGTTGGTAGACGACGGGCAACCCACGCCACAATGCCCCGTGTGATGTGCGGGAAAAACGCCACAAAGAAAAAGCCCGCCAGCCCTAGCCCAAACAAGGGCAATGCCACCGTGAGCGTGGCACGAATAAGGTCATTTTCTAGCTGTGCAAACCACAAGCCCACCAAAACAAACGTGAGCATCACAATACCATCAAAAATGCGCTCTACCACTACCGTAGTCGTAGCACGCACCACAGGCACGCCGTGATTGCGCTGAAGCAGGTAAATTCGCAATGCTTCGCCAGCGCGCAGGGGGTACACATTATTGCCCATATAGCCAATGGCGACTTTTTGCATAAGCGAAAGCAATGGCACATGCTGAATGGCATTGATGAAAAATTGCCACCGCCACGAAATAAGCACCACCGCCCCAAAATAGACAACGGCACTCACCAAGACAATCCCGATATTCACGCCTTGCAAGGTGTTTAGGAAGGCTTCGGGCTGAAGCCCCCTAAACGCCAAAAACAAGAACACGCCACTAATCAACAACCCAAGCGCAACAAGAATACGATTTCTCATAAGCTATTGAATCAGGCTCGGCTTTTGCTTGTGATGGTCGTGGGCTTGCTCATAGGTATGCCCTACACGCATCATCAAGTCCTCTTTGAAAGCAGGCGCAAGAATTTGTAAGCCAATCGGCAAGCCGAGTTTATCAAAGCCACACGGCACATTCATACCACAAATGCCCGCCAAGTTCGCGTTAATCGTCATTACATCCGCCAAGTACATTTGCAACGGGTCGGCGGTATTGTCGCCAAACTTAAACGCCGTTGTGGGCGATACCGGCGCACACAGCACGTCTACTTCTTTGAAGGCTTCGTCATAGTCTTGCTTGATGAGGGTGCGAACAGCTTGTGCTTTGCCATACCACGCATCATAATAGCCCGCCGAAAGTGCGTATGTCCCCAGCATAATGCGACGCTTCACTTCATCACCAAAGCCTGCGCCCCGTGTGGACTTATACGTATCCCACATATCGCCTTTTTCCACTTTTGCCCCAAAGCGGATGCCGTCGTAACGTGCTAAATTTGCGCTGGCTTCGCTGGTGGCAATGATGTAATACGTGGGCAATCCATACTCACTGTGGGGCAAGGACACTTCAGTTACTTGTGCGCCCAAACTTTGCAAAAAGGCAATCGCCTTCATGATAGAATCTTCTACTTCGCGGTTTACGCCTTCGCCAAAGTATTCTTTGGGAATCCCTATGCGCAAGCCCTTAATGCTGCCCTTAAGGGCTTCTACATAATTAGGGACGGGCGTATTTACGCTGGTGCTATCGTGGGCATCATGCCCTGCGATGACTTGTAAAATGCGTGCGCTATCTTCTACGGTGCGCGTCATGGGGCCCGTTTGGTCTAATGAAGAGCCGTATGCCACCAAGCCATAGCGTGAGACACGCCCATAAGAGGGCTTTACGGCAGCTAAGCCGCAGAATGAGCCGGGCAAGCGAACACTACCGCCCGTATCTGTACCCAATGACCCCATCGCCATGCGTGCAGAAACCACCGCACCACTGCCCCCACTGCTACCACCGGGAACGCGGTCTAAGTTCCATGGGTTGCGCGTGGTGAAGTAACCGCTATTTTCAGTGGATGACCCCATGGCAAATTCATCCATGTTCACCTTACCCAACATCACCATACCCGCATCTAGCAGGCGTTGTACGGCGGTGGCGTTAAACACGGGCTTATAGCCTTTCAAAATTTTGCTACCACAAGTGGTTTCTACGCCCTTTGTTGATAGCACGTCCTTTATGGCAAGCGGAATCCCCAAAAGAGGACGGTTATCCCCTTTGGCGCGTGCTTCGTCTGCGCTCTTGGCTTGTTCTAAGGCAAGCTCGGGTGTAACCGTAATAAAGGCGCGAACTTGCCCATCATACCGCTTCACTTGGTCTAGGTGGGCTTGTGTGAGTTCGACTGCGCTAATTTCACGCTTTTCTAGCTTTAACAGGGCTTCGCTTATCGTGAGGTCTGTGAGGTTCGTCATAGGTTTTTTTCGTTCTTTGGCTGATAGGATAGACAAATAACCAACTCTGTGAGTATAGCATGAAGTACGCCCATTACGTAGACCGTGACGCAAAAACGGGCAGGATGTTATAAAAACACCCCACCCGCCACGATACAATTTAACAAAAAAACGCCTATTACGGGCTTAAAGAAACCCCATCACTTCAAAAAAACCTATAGCAAATAATCACGCAATTGGCGGCTACGGCGTGGGTGACGCAAACGGCGCAAAGCGCGCCCTTCAATTTGGCGGATACGCTCGCGGGTTAAGCCGAACTTTTGCCCCACTTCTTCTAGGGTGTACGTTCTGCCATTTTGCAAGCCAAAGCGCAGGCGTAAAATGCGGGCTTCACGGGGCGTTAGCGTAGACAGCAGTTCTTCTAGCTTTTGCTTTAGCATAATCTGATGGGTGGCTTCGGCAGGGGGTGGCGTAGACTCATTTTCAATAAAGTTGCCCAGTTCGTTGTCCTCGTCCTCGCCCACAGGGTGTTCTAGGCTAAGGGGTTGCCACGATACGCGCAACATCCATTGCACTTTGCGTGCGTCCATCTCTAGCACTTTGGCAATTTCTTCGGGGGTGGGTTTGCGCCCAATTTCTTGTTCTAGGTCACGGGCCGCGCGGTATACACGGCGAATACGGTCACTCATATGCACAGGCACGCGAATGGTGCGCCCTTGGTCGGCAATGGCGCGGGTAATCGTTTGGCGAATCCACCATGTGGCATAGGTGCTAAAGCGGAAGCCACGACGATAATCAAACTTTTCAACGGCTTTCATCAAGCCCAAGTTACCCTCTTGGATAAGGTCTAAAAAGGGTACACCGCGTGTCATATACTTCTTGGCAATGCTCACAACAAGGCGGGTATTGGCGCGTACCAAATGGTCGCGGGCTTCGGCACTGTCCTCAATTAAGGCTTGCCATTGGGGGGCGTGGGCATTGCGTGGCGACTTCGCCAGCTTCTTTCGGGCGTCAGTGCCGTTTTCAATGCGAATGGCAATGCTGGTTTCTTCTTCTGTGCTTAGCAATGGCACACGCGCCATCTCTTTAAGATACAAGCCCACCGTGTCGTTAAACGCCATGCCAGAAATATCGTATTCTTCGTCATCGTCTAATGACATTTCAAGGTCATCATCGTCAACGAGAGCATCATCGTCAAAGAACAGGTCGTCCTCTGCAAATAAGTCTATTTCGTCAAAGTCATCGCTAAAATGGTCAAGTGCGCCTTCCACATTGCCATCAAACGGCAAGTCAAAATCTACCATGCTTAGCCCCCTACTACTTTCTGCTGTCCAATAATTCTTTTAATTTTGCAAGGCGTGGGTCGATAGATCCGCGCTCACAGCTACAAGTTTCATGGTTCAGGTTTGTGCCACATTCCGGACACAAGCCCTTACAATCATCCTTACACAGCACTCTATGTGAGTTCGCAATTAGCACTTCTGCACGTAAAATGGGTGCAAGGTCTAGCATGGCATCCCCACCAATACTAAATTCGGTCATATCCGAAGGGGGATGTGCGAGCAATTCTTCAATTTGTATGTCTACCGCTTGTTCAACAACATCTAAACAACGCGAACACTCGCTATCCACTAAGACAGCCAGTGTTGCCTGAACCAGAATACCCTCTTTAGCGCGTGTAAGGCGAAGTTCGCCCTCAATCGCATTGATGATAAGGTCTTCGCTTATTTGTACGGGGCTTGGAATGTCAAAGCGAGAGTCTTGAAAATTTCCAGAGCCAGCAGATAACAAAAAGCCAACATTTACTTTGAACACACGACTACTAAGGTACTGTCGGTTTTTGATTGTCACGATAATTTACCTTAACTGTGTGGGAAGGGTATTAAACCCATTAAATGCCCCTATGAGGCATTGTCTATTCGGATTATATGAAGTTTATAAGACCTGTGTCAACTAGGACAAATGGTTATCAAACCAAAAAATAACGATTAAAGTATTTAACTGCCCTAAAGAGCGGCAAAATACCTAAAAATAAAAACCGCCCGATAACGTAAGGCTATCGGACGGTTAGAGTGTCACAAACAAAGTTGTGTTTTATTGAGCGCGGTGGCACGCCACAAAGTGACCGGGCGTGACTTCTTGCAATTCTGGGTCGGGGTCATGATAGCAAGCATCAAACACCACAGGGCAGCGGGTATTAAAATTACAACCTTTAGGCGGATTAGCAGGGCTAGGCAAGTCACCACCAATGATAATGCGTTGGCGTTTTTCTGCACTGGCGGGGTCTGGCACAGGAACTGCCGAAAGCAAGGCTTGGGTGTAGGGGTGAAGGGGATTGTCGTATACTTGATCCGTTGGTCCCAGCTCCACAATTTTGCCCAAGTACATCACGGCAACGCGGTCACAAATGTGGCGCACCATCGACAAATCGTGAGCAATAAACAAGTAGGTTAAGCCGAGTTCTGCTTGCAAGTCCTCTAGCAAATTAACAACCTGCGCTTGAATGGACACATCCAACGCAGAAATTGGCTCATCACACACAATAAACTTGGGTTGGAGTGCCAGGGCGCGGGCAATCCCGATACGCTGGCGTTGCCCACCACTAAACTCATGAGGATAGCGGTTAATAAAGTAGGGGTTTAGCCCCACACGCTGCATCAAATTTTCTACAAAGTCTTGGCGTTCTTTTTTGTCGGGGTATAGCCCATGAATTTGTAGCGGTTCACTGATGATACCGCCAACAGTCATGCGGGGGTTTAGCGAAGCAAAGGGATCTTGGAAGATAATTTGCATTTGCTTCCGCATTTGGCGCATTTCATCGCCCTTCATGGTGGTAAGGTCGCGCCCTTCAAACTCTACTTGCCCAGCAGTGGGGCGATAAAGCTGAAGAATGGTGCGCCCTGTGGTGCTTTTACCGCAACCGCTTTCGCCCACCACGCCTAATGTTTCACCACGATACACATCAAAACTAATGTCATCAACGGCACGCACTGCGCCTACTTGGCGTTGTAGGATAAAGCCCGACGTGATGGGGAAATGCTTTTTAAGGTTACGCACGCGCAAAATCACATCGTTAGTGTCAATTTTGTGGCGGGCGTTTTTCAATACAGGTGCTGTTGCCATTATACGCCTTCCTTTGCTGCACTATTTTCGTCACTGATAATGGTGCGCAGGTCGTACCATGCGGCGGCGTAATGGTCAGGGTGTCCGCCCTTCACGGGGGCTAAGACGGGCATTTCTTCCCAGCAACGGTCTGTGGCATAACGATTGCGTGGTGCAAACGGGTCGCCTTTGGGTGCAATACGCATATCAGGGGGTGAACCCTCAATTTGTTGAAGTCGATTGCGTGAGCCGTCAATTTTAGGCAAAGAGCGCATCAAACCCAGTGTATAAGCATTACGTGGGTCTTGAAAAACTTCTTTCGTGGGCCCACGTTCTACAACGCGCCCAGCGTACATCACCTGAATGGTATCTGCGAGTTCTGCCACTACGCCCAAATCGTGCGTAATCCAAATCATCGCCATATTAAATTCTTTTTTGAGTTGCTTTACCAATTCCAAAATTTGCGCCTGAATGGTTACATCTAGCGCGGTGGTAGGTTCGTCTGCAATCAACAGCTTGGGGTTGCAAGACAAGCCGATGGCAATCATCACGCGCTGGCGCATCCCACCCGAAAATTGGTGAGGATAGTCATTAAGGCGTTTGCTTGCATCAGGAATCCCTACCAAGTCCAATAGTTCGGCTGCGCGTTTGTTAGCTTGGCTTTGGTTCATGCCTAAATGAAGTTTTAGCGTTTCTGTAATTTGTGTACCAATAGTTAAAACGGGATTGAGGGAAGTCATGGGGTCTTGGAAAATCATTGCAATTTCTTTACCGCGCACAAGGCGCATTTGCTCATTAGAGAGCTTTAATAAGTCGCGCCCTTCAAAAAGCACTTGCCCACGTTCTACTTTACCGGGGGGTTGTGGAATTAGCCCCATCATTGCCAAAGCGTGAACGCTTTTGCCGCTACCGCTTTCACCCACTACGCCGATTGTTTCACCTTCATGTAGTGCGTAAGTAACGTCATTAACTGCGTATACTACGCCTTCCTGTGTGTAAAACCTTACGACGAGGTCTTTAATGTCTAACAGAACATTGCTCACGGATGACCTCCTTCTCAAAAAAGAGCGTTATTTTTGGATATAGCACTAGAGTTTACACAAGATACAGGGTTTTATCAAGAAACCCATGTTGTAAGGTGTACCAATTCACAGCGTTTTTTAGTGATTGGCAAGCATAGATAAAGGGCTTGTGCCTTGTTCACAATGCCGAAGCGCATTACTTAAAATACAGCCTAAACAGCAAACGCCCTAGCCGTATCTCATCACCACTGCGAAGCAAATGGGGCATGTCTTGTTGAATTTTTTGCCCATTAACGTGCGTGCCGTTGGTACTCCCTAAATCGGTGAGGGTAGGAGGGGTAGAAACTGCGTCCAAACGGGCATGATACCGCGAAACGCCCAAGTGTTTGCCATCAAAATCGGTCAAGTCAAGATGAACGGCATCACCCTCTTTTTCAATCCGCCCCATTACTAGCCCGTTGCGCCGTTCTAGTGCCACAGGGGAATCTTTGTCTGAAAAATAAATGACGACGGGATGTGATGTAGGTGACTTGCCATCAACCAGTTCGCTGGTTTCGTCACTTACAAGCTGCTTTGTAGTAATTTTTTCAAGGAGACTGTCGTATAGATCAGCCTTGCACGTTGCACAAATCAGCGCACCTGGACGATTGTAAGAACCGCAATTAGGACACTTCATAAAGCACTATCCTTATTTCTGTATAACTGGCAGGTTTACAAAGTAATGATAGCACATTCACGCCCTACACGCTAAAAAAGGGGTGTTATCCCTCACATGCCCTATTTGCCCACAAGGGCGGGGTGTTGCCCATTGCCCATGTATCCTCTAAAAGGCGCGTTTCACCACTAATAACATCCACGATGGCAAGCGCATAAGCCGTCCTAACGGCTAAAAAGCGTCCGTCGGGGCTAAAGCGTGGATAATCGGCGTGCGATAGGTCGGCGTTGGGCAAGTACAGCGTTGCGTCTTGGTCGGCACGCCCCACCAAAGGGATTGCCCATAGGCGGTTTTCTTCTACGCCACGCAACCCACGTGCCACCCCAATGATGCGTGAGCTATCGGGTGTCCATGTGGAATCCATCGCCAGCACATACGCATAACTAAGCTGTGTTGGAATTGCGCCCTGTTCGTTGGCAATCATCCAAAACATATCATCACTGGGGCTAGGCGAGTAGACAAAGCTTACCAATTGGCTATCAGTAGACCAGCGAGGCATGGTGACATTGCCCGTATTAAACGAAGTCAGGCGATACTTGACGCTATTGTCCGCGCTCGTCACCCACAAATCGGCTTCATTAAGCACGGTCACAGGGGGCGGCGTAACCCCCGCTGGCAAGGTGGGCGTAGGCACAGCCGTTGAAAACACATCCGCGCCTGCTACGCGCTCATCATAGCTAATATACGCCAACCACGCGCCATCAGGTGACCACTGCGGGCTAAATTCGCGCCCTGTTTGGCTATACAGCGTAAGTGTGCCTGTGGTGATATTTGCCACAGCAATATGATGGGTTTGGGTGGTGACGTTGCCCCGTGTGGTGGTGCGTGCCAGCACCATCGCCACCTGTTCCCCATCCGATGACCATGATAACTCATCCACAAACCAGCTTTCACCGAGTAAAGACGCATGAACTTCAGAATCAAAAAGAGGGCTTGCGCCCCCCCCGTTGATGTTAATAGTAACTGGTTTACCGTTTAGCGTTGCCAGCAAACGGCAGCCATCCGATGAAAACCCCCAAGCGAGTTGTTTCCCTTTCCCAACAGTGAGGCGTTGCATTTGCCCCCACACAGCTTCGTAAAGCACAATGCTTTGTTGGTCTACGCTGTTTAATGCCAGAACAGCACTCTGAACAGCTATTTCTTGCCCTTGTACGGGGCTTTGTGGCATCAAAAACAGCCAAATTGCAAGAAACACAGCGACAAGAATAGCAATCCATTCAGGAGGTCTAGGGGTTACGTCCATACAACACATTCTTTCTCTATAGGTTTGTTGACGTGCTGTCGTGCAACAAAATCATAGCGCAAAACGAAAAAATACGCTATCACGGGGTTTCCTTAAGAACGCGCTCGATGCGCTTTTGCACCACGCCCAAGACATCACGACGTTGGCGCATCACTTCTAAAAGACGGCGTGATAGTTGCACGTCATTTTCTTCTTCGCTGTGCAAATAATCTTCCAGCACACTTAGGATATAGCGTTGGCGTTCCTCGTTGCCCAAAGCATCGCTGTACAGCAAATCACTCATTCGCCCTAGCTCACTGTCAGGGGTTTCGGGTTCGGGTGGCAAAGGGCTAGGGAGCGCAGATGAGGGTTCTAGCTCTTGTAGGGCGCGACTAATGAGGGTGAGCGCGTCCTTTTTATCAAATGGCACGATGTGCGTTTCTCTGAGCGTCTTTGGCAATAAGCGATATTCGCCGACGGGGGACATCTCAATGGGCAAAATGCGCTTATTCAGTGCGCTGGCATATTCATATTCTAGGCGACACGGCAATGACGTAAGGTAATCGGGCGTAAGCGCCACCACGAACACCTCACAGGCGCGAATTTGCTCTAAAATTTCTTGCCACCACTTTTTTCCGCCGTCAATCTCTTGGTCATACCACACGCGATTGCCCCACGATTGGAACGTACGGGCAAGCTCTGTTACAGGCTCTTGGTCGGTGCGCCGATAGCTGAAAAGAGAATAAGGGGGGCGTGTGATGCCGATGGTGTAACGGTGAGTAGGGCTTGGGTTAATGCCCGCGCAAACGCCGTACACGATTCAAAGCGATGTTCAGGATTTTTTGCCAGCACACGAGTCATCACAAGGTCAACGGCTTCGGGCAAGGTGGGGATGTGCTGACGTGGCGAAGGCACAGGGTTTTCTAGCACAAAGCGCATGGTTTCTTGGGCGGTTTTGCCATAAAACGGCAAATGTTGCGTCAGCAATTCATACGTTATTACGCCCAGCGCGTATTGGTCACTAGCGGGAAGGGCTTGGGTGGGGTCGTTGGCTTGTTCTGGCGCAAGATACTTCGGTGTACCAAAAGCACGCCCTTCTTTAACCAGCGCATAGCCAAAGTCGGTAATGTATGGCACATCGCCACTATCTAGGATGATATTGGAGGGCTTAAGGTTACGATGCACCATGTCCTGCCCGTGTGCGTGGTCTACCGCACTAGCGAGCTGTTCTACCATCCGCGCCACAGTGGGCAAGCTATACCACTCATTACGGGCTTTTTTCTTGCGGTGGGCTTCGTGCAATAGCAAGCCATTGGGGATATAGCGCATGGCTAAGTAATACAGGTCATCTTCTTTGCCAAACTGCAACACAGGCACAATATGGGGGTGAAACAATCGCGCTAGGCTTTGCGCTTCGCGCATAAAACGGCTGGCGCGTGCTTCGGTGGCGTTGCCTTTGCTAATGCGTAGGGCGGCATATCGGCTAAGATGAGGGTCATAGCCTAAGTAAATAACACCCCATGTACTGCGTGCAATCAGTTGTCTAAGCTCATAATCGCCGATTTTTTGTCCTATCAGGGGGTCTGGCATCATGTGGGCTACTCCTAAGCGTGAATGGTCTTATTATAATCAGGTGTCCATGCCGTCATAGGGGGCGTTTTGTCTACAACATAAACGCTCACTTTCTCGTATAATAGCCACATACACAACGCATTCCTTAGGATAAACAATGTTATCAAGCGCGTTAGAAGCTCTCGCTGGTTGGGTAGGGTCAGTAGTAGCATGGGGTGGGGTGGGAGGGGTTGCCATGATTGCCCTCTTTGAAAATCTATTTCCGCCCACCCCTTCAGAATGGCTTTACCCCCTTGCCGGCAAAATGGCATACGATGGCGAAATTAGCCTCATCGGAGTGATTATAGCGGGCGTTATCGGCTCACTCATTGGCTCAACCATTTGGTACGGTATAGGCTACCGACTAGGTGAGGACAATGTGCGCGCGTTTGTAGAGCGTTTTGGGGGTGTTCGCCTGTGGCGGTGGCACATTACGTTCTTTAAGATAGAAGATTATGACAACGCCATGCGCCTCTTTAAGACACGCGGTAGTGTGGTGGTGTTTGTCGCACGCCTCATGCCGCTTGTGCATGGTGTCGTGAGTGTGCCTGCGGGCGTTGCCAAAATGTCCTTAGTGCCTTTTTATTTTTATACTACGCTTGGTAGCCTGTTTTGGATTACACCGCTAACGCTATTTGGCTACTTTTTAGGTAGCCAATGGGAGCAGATTATTGAGTGGCTAGACGTTTACCAAACCGTTTGGTATATTCTCATTGGGGTGGCAATTGTCTATTACGTTATTCGCCGTATTCTCAACCATCGCAGAGAGCAGATGAACCCCTCAGAGGGGACATAACGCGTATGAGTGACGAACTGCCCATCAAAATTTATCGGCAAAACCGCAACACGATGATGATGCGTGCTACACTGGGCGCAATTGAAGTGTTTATTCCGCATAAATTGAAGCCCACCGATAAGCGCGTTAAAGACTTCATCGCCCAGCACTTACCCAAGCTCGCGCCCCAAACACCCCAAACACCCCCCGAAAAAGTATCGCAAGCCGAGATTTTACGGCTAGTCAAAGCCTATTCCCAACAAATGAACGTTACCCCCACGCGCGTTAGCCTGCGTGATATGCGCCGTAAGTGGGGCAGTTGTAGCAGTTTGGGAAGCATCACACTCAACACGCGCCTCTCTTGGCTAGAGCCGATTTTGGTGGAGTATATTGTGTGCCACGAACTTGCCCACCTGATAGAACTGAATCACAGCCCCGCCTTTTGGGCAATTGTAGAACGATACATGCCCGACTATAAAGCACTCATCCAACAACTTAGAGAAGCCGAAAAAGCCCTTTGGAAACGGGATTAAACGGGCTTATTGTACATTCTTTACAGCTTCTCTTCGTTACAATTGCCCAAAATTAAAGAGAAAATAACGTCTTTATGGTATAAAATGAAGTCATCACACACACCAATAAATTTATGGTATACCAGAGGGGCAAGAGATATGATGAAAAATAGGCTTAAAGCATCCCCCTTTAACCTGACCCCAGAACAACTTATCGAAGATTACCGTTTGGCGTATCGTAGCCGACAAGCCAGCATCTTAGGGCGCAACGAAGTTTTAAGCGGACGGGCAAAATTTGGCGCGTTTGGCGATGGTAAGGAACTGGCGCATTTGGCAATGGCGCACGCCTTTAAGAAGGGTGATTGGCGCAGTGGTTACTACCGTGACCAAACCTTTATGTTTGCGCTAAACGAACTTACGATACCGCAATTTTTTTCGCAGTTATACGCCCACGCCAACCCCGACCATGACATTGCCAGCGCAGGGCGCATGATGGGGTCTCACTTTTTAACGCACAGCCTTAATGAAGATGGCACATGGCGCAACCAAACCGAACAATACAATAGTTCAGCAGACATTAGCCCCACCGCCGCCCAAATGCCCCGTTTGGTGGGTTTGGCGCAAGCCTCACAAATTTATCGTGAAGTAGAAGTGCTAAAGTCTTTTTCGCAGTTTTCACAACATGGCAACGAAGTGGCGTTTGGCATAATCGGCAACGCCAGCACCGCCGAAGGCTTATTTTGGGAGTCCATTAACGCCATTGGTGTACTGGGTGTGCCAGCCGTTATAACGATATTGGATGATGAATACGGCATTTCTGTCACCAACGAACACCAAATGCTCAAGGGCGATTTAAGCGCACTCTTGGCGGGCTTTCAGCGTGAAGGTGACGGCAAGGGCTATGACCTGTACCGTGTGAATGGCGGGGATTATGAAGCCCTGCTAAATGCCTACCAAACCGCCGCCCACAACGCCCGTACCGCGCACGTTCCCGCCCTTATTCATGTGGTAGAACTGACGCAACCCACAGGACACTCTACATCAGGAAGCCATGAACGCTATAAGAGCGAAGAACGCCTACAATGGGAGCGCGACCACGACGCGCTAACGCGCTTTCGGCATTGGCTATTGCGTGAGGAATTACTAGACGAAGCCACGCTAAAAGGCTATGAAGCCCAAGATAAAACCGCCGTACGCGCCCAAATGCGCCAAGCGTGGCAAGCCTTCATCGGCGAAATAGGCGCAGAACGCGACGAAACCAGCACACTCTTAACCGCCTTAGCAAATGTTTCGGGGCATCAAGAAGCCCTCAATGCGCTTAAAGAGGGTTTATATAACACCGCCTATCCCAAGCGCAAAGACCTTCTAGAAGCCACGTTTGAGGCACTGCGCCTAACACGGCAAGAAGCCTCACCGGCGCGCGAAGCTCTTTTTGCATGGCGACAAACGCACAACGCACACTATCACACCCTGTATGAACGGCATCAAACCAGCGAACACAACCCCATCCTTAGCGAAGTTAAGCCCGTTTATGCGCCTGATGCGCCCGAACTAAACGGCTTCCAGATTATGAACACCTTCTTTGAGGCAGCATTGGCGCGTGACCCACGCATTATTGCCTTCGGCGAAGATGTAGGCTACTTGGGGGGCGTAAACCAAACCATGCAAGGCTTACAAGCCAAGTTTGGCGCGTTGCGTGTGGCAGATACGGGCATCCGTGAAGCCACCATTGTGGGGCAAGCGATTGGGTTGGCGTTGCGTGGCTTGCGCCCCATTGCCGAAATCCAATATCTTGATTACATCCTGTATGCCCTACAAATTTTGTCGGATGACGTGGCAAATTTACATTGGCGTACGCATGGCAGGCAAATTGCCCCCCTCATCATTAGCACACGCGGTCATCGTCTAGAGGGTATTTGGCACAGCGGTTCGCCGATGGCAGCCATCATTCACCTTGTACGGGGGATGCACGTTGCCGTACCGCGTGACATGACACGGGCAGCAGCTTTTTATAATACGCTCTTGCAAATGAACGACCCCGCCATCGTGGTAGAAGTGCTAAATGGCTATCGCAAAAAAGAGCGATTGCCCGTCAACCTTGCCGATATAACAATTCCGTTGGGTGTGCCAGAAGTGCTACGAGAAGGTGATGACATTACGCTAGTAACGTATGGTGCGCTGTGCCACATTGTCCTAGAAGCCGCCGACGTTTTGGCAAGTGTGGGCGTAGAAACCGAAGTCATCGACGTACAAACGCTCTTACCCTTTGATATTCATGGGCGCATTTTAGAATCGCTTAAAAAGACCAGTCGGGTTGTGTTTATTGATGAAGATGTTCCCGGTGGCACAACCGCCTACATGATGCAAGAAGTGCTAGAAAAGCAAGGGGGCTATCATTGGCTAGATGCACCACCACGCACCCTTAGCGCAAAAGCCCACCGTCCCTCACATGGCACAGATGGCAATTATTTCTCTAAGCCCAACCGTGAGGATATTGTGCAAATGGCGTATGACCTGATGCACGATAGTGACCCCCAAAATTACCCGTTGTTTTATTAAAGGATATTTCTTGATGACCCAACACCACATCTTAATGCCAGAAATGGGCGAAGGCGTTAATGAAGGCACAATTGTAAAACTGCTAAAGCAAGTGGGCGATAGCGTAGAGCGTGATGAGCCTGTACTCGAAATAGAAACCGACAAAGTGACGGTTGAAGTCACCTCTGAAGCGGACGGCATTATTACCGCTATCCCCGTTAAAGAGGGGCAAACGGTGAAAGTAGGGACGCGCTTGGTGAGTATCGGGGGGGATGCCACACCCGCACAAGAAGCCCCCGAAACCGCGCCCGTTGCCACACCATCGCCCACAGCACCCACGCCAACGGCAAACGCCCCCACGCCCAAACGGCATGAGAACGGCGTGCGCGTTAGCCCACTTGTGGCGCGGATGCTAAAAGTGCATGACCTTGAAACCAGCGAACTGAATGGCACAGGGCTAGGGGGGCGCATTACAAAAAAAGACGTGCTGGCATACCTTGACCCATCCCCAAATGACACCGCGCCTCTGCCCGATGACGCAGAACCGCGCCCCTCTGTGGCAATTACAATGAATACGCCCATCATGGCAGGCGAGGGCGACACGCTGATGCCGTTGTCGGGGATGCGCCGTAGCATTGCCGAACACATGGTAAGAAGCAAGCAAACCAGCCCCCACGCTACCACCGTCTTTGAATTTGACTTTAGTGCCGTTAGCAAGCACCGCAACGCCCATAAAGCCAGTTATGAAGCGCAAGGCGTAAAACTCACATTTTTGCCGTATGTGGTCATGGCAACCGTAAGCGCGTTAAGGGCGTTTCCATTGGTCAATGCCACGTGGATGGATGAGGGCATTTTGCTAAAGCGCGACCTGCATATTGGCATGGCTGTTGCCATTGAGAGTGGCTTGCTAGTTCCCATTATTCGCCACGCCGATAACTATAACTTGCTGGGGTTGGCGCGTGCCATCAATGACCTTACGCAACGGGGGCGCAACAACCAGCTTAAGCCCGATGAGCTACGCGGTGGCACATTTACCATTACCAATCATGGGGTATCGGGGAGCTTATTTGCCACGCCTATCATCAACCAGCCCCAAGTGGGCATTTTGGGCTTTGGCACAATAGAAAAACGGCTTAAAGTGACCCACGATGACGCACTGATTATCAAGCCGTGTGCGTATATGAGCTTTAGTTTTGACCACCGCGTGCTTGATGGTGCGTCTGCCGATGGCTTTGTAGCACACATCAAGGGCGTGATAGAGGGCTGGCGTTAAACGATAAAAAAGGGCGAGGCAACGCCTGCGCCCCTACGAACAATCATCTCACCGTAGGGACGCGCTTCTGCGCGTCCGATACCCGTACATACACGAGAAAAACACAGGATAAAACGTCAAAATCACCCAAAAATGGCAATTAATCGCCGTAGGTAGAGCTATCCCCGACCATTAATGCTTTCGCCTTAGGGTCATCGCTTAGGATAAAAGCATAAATACGCCCACTAAACGGCGAGTTCGGGCGTAGGTTTAAGCCTCTATTCCCATTCAATGGTGCCGGGGGGTTTACTCGTAATGTCATAGGTGACGCGGTTAATGCCCTTTACTTCGTTGACGATTCGTCTACTAACGGTTGCCAATAGCTCAAAGGGCAGTCGCGCCCAGTCGGCAGTCATAAAGTCATCGGTTTTAACGGCGCGTAGCACAATCACTTCTTCATAGGTGCGTTGGTCGCCCATCACTCCCACCGCTTTTACGGGCAATAGCACCGCAAAGCATTGGGCAGTATCGCCTATCAATAAGCCCGCCTTGCCCAATTCATCCAGGAAGATGGCATCTGCTTGGCGCAATTTGTCTAGGCGTTGCATGGTTAAATCCCCTAGGCAACGAATGGCAAGCCCCGGACCGGGGAAGGGTTGTCGCCAGACAATACTATCGGGCAAGCCCAATGCTGTCCCCACATTACGCACTTCGTCCTTAAACAAATCACGTAAAGGCTCTACTAATTCAAAGCCTAGTTCTTCGGGCAAGCCCCCCACGTTGTGATGGCTCTTGATGACGTGGGCGGTTTTACTGCCCTTCGCGCTCTCAATCACATCGGGGTAAATAGTGCCTTGCGCCAAAAACTTTACGCCCGAAAGGGCGCGGGCTTCGTCTGCAAACACCTCTATAAACAGCCCGCCGATGGTTTTACGCTTGGCTTCGGGTTCTGTAACGCCCTGTAGTGAATCTAAAAATGGCTCGGTGGCATCGTTATAAATGAGTTTCATGTCTTGTTCATGCCTAAAGACCTGTATCACCTGTTCGGCTTCGTTAAGGCGCAACATGCCCGTATTCACAAAAATGCTGGTTAGTTGGTCGCCAATAGCACGATGAATGAGCGCACCCGCTACCGCACTATCTACGCCACCGCTTAAGCCCAAAATAACGCGCTCATTGCCCACTTGCTGGCGAATGGCTTCTACGGTGCTTTCGATGAAGGCGTTTGCCGTCCACTTTGGCTCACAGCCACAAATTTCAACGGCAAAACGGCGCAACAGCTCTAAGCCGTAGGTGGTATGCGATACTTCGGGGTGAAACTGCACGCCATAATAGCCCCGCGTAAGGTCGGCAACCGCACAAAACGGCGAGTTATCGCTATAAGCAATCGGGGCAAAGCCCTCTGGCAAGGCTTCTACTTTGTCACCGTGTGACATCCACACGGGCATTTCTTGGGGCAAGCCATCAAAGAATGCGCTAGCTTGATTATGCGAGACGGTTGCACCGCCATACTCGCGCTTTTGTGAGGAAGTCACGCGCCCCCCCAACGTATACGCCAACAATTGCAAGCCATAGCAAACGCCCAAAATCGGCTTGCCACCCTCTAACAAATGCTGTGGCAGTTGGGGCGCACCCTCGTCATACACGCTGTTAGGTCCGCCACTTAAAATATAGCCTAGTGGCGCGTGCTGATTCATGTGTTCGGGGGTGGCATCATGGGCGAATACTTCGGCGTATACGCCCACTTCACGCACACGGCGGGCAATCAATTGGGTATATTGTGACCCATAATCAATAATGGCGATACCGCCTTGACGAAGGTCTTGGCTCATGAGGTGCTGGCTTCTCCACTGATGCTGTTAAATGTCATAATGGGAACAAAGCGTTCTTTCTCTGTGCCTTCGTCCAATAAGATGCCCCCTTTATCGGCATCATGAAACGTATAAAACGCCTTCACTTGCTCGTTAAAGCGCGTTTTAATGTCGTTTTCTAGGGTGTCGGCTTCTTTTGAATATGTTGCCACAATAAACTCATCGCTGGTAATACCCACAAAATCTTCGGTTTCGCCCTGTTCGCTCACCACATCACGCACTGTTTTTCCTGCATGATATAGCACATCGTTGGCTGCCATAAAGCTATACACTTCAGCGAAGGCATCAAAGCCCTTGAGGGCAAAGCGAACCACTTTTGCACCATTGGCACGGCGTTTCTTTAGTTCTTCATCCACAAATTGCCCTGTGGGTAAGCCTGTACGGGGTTCGTGCAGGTTTTCACGGGTGGCGGTACGAATACTGCGCTCGACACGCAATTTTAGCTCATCAATATCAAAGGGTTTAGTGATGTAATCATCTGCGCCTAGCTCTAAGCCTTTTACTTTGCTAGAGCGTTCATCCTTTTGGGTAAGGAAGATGATGGGAATATATTTTGTTAGAGACATTTGCCGCAGCTGATAGCAAATATCGTAACCGTCCATATCGGGCAACATGACATCAAGCAAAATGACGTTTGGAAATTTAGTGCGTGCAATCTCGATGCCGGCTTTGCCGTTATCGGCGTGCGTCACTTCGTACTTGATGGACGAAAAAAACATCAAGAGCATCTCTGCAACGTCAACATCATCTTCCACTAGCAAAAGGCGATTGTTAGGCATAGCTCCCCCAGTTATTCATCCAGTACGGCGTTCACTTTGAATTGGTTTGCCTCTGCGTCGGGCGCGTTGGCGATAGCTTCTTTTGGGGAAAGGGGCGTTTGGGGCGCATCAGAACGAAGCACTGTCGTAATCGGCAACACAGACGCTGTGAGCGCGATATGTGACGTATCCACCTCTTGCAAAAGTGTAAAGTAGCCTAAAATTTGTGACAACTGATGGGTATAAAGTGCCAGTTCTTGGTCACTTAAATCTAGCTTGGCGAGTTCCGCAATGGCTTTAATCTCGTCAAGGGTTAGCTTGGCTTTATCAGACACGCCAGTTTAGCCTTTCCGTTAAGATTGCATTTGTACGACCCAATTATATCATAGGCTTTTCTCAAACGGCAAAGGCAGAATTATTCCCAATCCCAAGAGTTAACATCGGCAATAATGCGATGCGCCGTCATATCCAAATGAATGGGGGTAATGCTGACATAGCCCTGATGAATTGCCCAAACATCTGTGCCAACTTCTTCAACAATGCCCGTAGGAGGCTCGCCTACAATCCGCACGCCATCGCCATCCTGCTCTAAAATGTCTCTAAAGATACGAATCCCCTGCCGTGTAATGCGAATCCCACGCACTTTAGGCATATCAGGAATATTGACGTTTAAGATGGTCAGCAGGGGCAAACGGTTAGAAAGCATCTTACGCACCACCAATTTGGCAATACGGCAGGCTTCGGCATAGTCGTCTACGTGGTCGGCATCACGCTTCGCAAAAGAGAACGCCACCGACGGGACAGCGCGAATTGCTCCCTCAAGCGCAGCCGTAACTGTGCCACTGTAGGTTAAATCTTGGCTAAGGTTTTCGCCCTTGTTAATGCCCGACACAATAATATCGGGGGGGAAGGGGCGCATCCCCATCGCAGCAATGGCAATACAGTCCGCAGGCGAACCCGTCACTGCGAGGGCAGGCAAGCCATTTGCCAACGTAACTTCTTTAATGGGGATATTTTGATAGAGCGTTTTCTTATGACCACTTGCGCTTTGGTTTGTGGCAGGCGCAGCCACTTCGACATGCCCAATTTCTCGCATAGCATTCGCAAGCGCAAGGATTCCGGGCGCATCCACACCATCATCATTCGTTACCAAAATATAGACCATAGCACAGCCTTTCTTGTTTGTTGTTACATTTTAGAGCAATGGTTAAATAAACACCAATGATTTTTAGCAAATTTCCACGTACTCATCAGCGTTGTTTCTGCTATGATGATTAAAAATCGTCTTGCGACACGGGCGTACAGAAAGAGGCATTCATGTCAGAAGATGCCAGTTTTGAAGCGAATTACCTAGAAGGCATAAACAAGTTTCAGGGGGCGCGCGCGCGTGCCTTTTGGCTAGAGCTTGCAAATTTATTGCGGGGTAAGTCGGCAGAACTCCTTAGTTTTGAGGATGTTCGCGCTCGGTTGCGCCTGCGTGCCGAAAGCTATCGAGGCTTGCAAGACATAGAGATTGCGAAAATTGTAGGGAGCGTGGGACGATACACCGACTTTACCCGCAACTTTCTGCCTAAAACAAACGAAATGAAAGACCGTTGGAGCAGGGTTTACGCCAAAGTAAGCAGTATGGAAGGCGTTCCCCCCATTGAAGTATATAAAGTGGGAGATGTGTTCTTTGTGCGTGATGGCAATCATCGCGTGTCGGTAGCGCGTCAAATTGGTGCAGAAACCATTCAGGCGCACGTGACCGAGCTACCTACCACCATTCCCCTTAGTTCCAACATGACGGGCGATGAACTAGACCAGCTGACGAGCTATGCCGCGTTTTTAGACGAAACCAACCTCACGCGCACACGCCCCCATTACCAGCCCATTCGTTTAAGTGAGCCTTCACGCTATCCCGAACTGCTGGGGCATATTTATCTTCATGCTCAAGTTAAAGAGCAAGAAAGCGGTGAGCCTGTCAGCATGGAGCAAGCCGCTTCGGATTGGTACGACAATGTCTATCGCCCTGCACTAACGCTCATTCGTAAGTACGCCATTCTAAGCCGTATTAACGATAAGAAGCGCACCGAAGCCGATGTGTATTTGTGGATGGTGGACCACCTGCGTGATGCCCGCCGTCAATATGGTGAAGAAGCCCCCACCCGCAAGTTTAGTGATGCGTTGGTGGATTATCTAAACGAACAAAAAATCCCCATTCCTGCCGACCTTGTGCATGAACAAGATGATAGTGTGGTACTGTCTCGTACACAGGTTATGCGCCGTGTGCAAGCCATCACTGACGCGAAAAACAAAACCAGCAACCCTACCCCCAACGATGAACAAGGCACGTCGGATGTTTCGTTTGAGGAAACATCTGAATGATGCAAGCGCAACTTAAAGACCAAGAGAGGCAATTAAAGCCCGTCTCTTTAGAAGTGCTATTGGTGGTGATGGTTTTTGTGCTGGCGTTCTTTTTGCGCGTAGGGCGGGCAGACATTAGCTCATTTGCCAGTGACGAAGCCCGCCTAAGCCTACTAGCACTAGAAACCGCCCGTGAGGGCAAAATTGCCCCCGTTGGCATTACCAGCTCTGCCTCTATTCGTAACTTCCCTGCGTCTGCGTATGTATTCGTGCCTCCCTATTCCCTTAGCACCAGCCCGCTTTTCGCCACCCAATACATGGGCTTGATGAGTTTCTTGGCGGTAGTGGGCGTATGGGCATTGGCACGATGGGCATTTGGCACATGGCAAGCGTTGGCGGTGGCGTTGCTCTTTGCCACCATGCCGTTTAATGTGCTGTTCTCACGAAGCATTTGGGCGCAAAATTGGCTTGCACCATTGGCTGTTGCGTGGCTAGTACTCATGTACTGGGCAATTCGTGGAACGCGCGGGCGTTTTGTGGCGTTAGTGGGGGCAACGTTTATCGCAGGGTTGGCGTTTCAGGTGCATTTGGCAGGCATTGCGTTGGCGTTGGCGCATGGCATCGCGCTTGTACGCTTTGGGCTATGGCGCATGTTTGGGGCGTGGGTGCTGGGCGGTATGCTTGCGATGGTGTTTCTGTTGCCGTTTATCAGCTATGCGTTGTGCTGTGCGCCCGAAGTACTCTCCGACTTTACAGGGGCAGTCAGCGCATCGGAGCCAAATGGCACACAATTTTCTTCACGGGCATTAGATTTTGGCGTGCAAATGGCACTCCATCGCCATTGGGATTATCGCGCTACAGGCGACTATGCACTAGGGCAAGCCCTACAAGAAGCGTTTGCTGTGGGCATTGCCCTATTATATGCGTTGGGCGCGGTAGCGTGGTGGCAAATGAGGCATCAGCGTGAGAAGCGCGTTGTGGTAGAAATGGCGTTGCTCTTGCTGATAACACCCTTGCTGGTCTTTAGCATTTCACGCGGTAACGCCCCAGCACGCTTGCACTATTTACTGATGGGCTTGCCCGCGTTGGCATTGCTTGGGGGCGCAAGCGTGGGGATTCGGGCGCATTTGTGGCTTAGGGCAAGCATTGGGCTGGTGGTGCTAGTAGTGGGCATGGGCTGGTCATATCAGCTCATTGAGAGCCTACACTTTTTAGATGAAGAGCTGGTAATGAGTGGCATGGGCATGTCCTTAGAAGCCGTACAAGAAGCCTCTGATGCGCTTCCTAAAGACCGCGAACTCATCATCTTAACGCAAAGTGACGACAGTACCACACGGGGCGAGCCTGCCACATGGGAAGTATTGCTGTATAACACGCCCCACCGCATTTTAGACGGCTGGCGCACGCTGATTTTACCGCCTTATCCTGTGTGGGTTGTCTCGGATGTTGAGGGGATGCCCGCCTGGGAAGAAGCCCAATTTGCCGGGCTGGCAAACGATGTAACTTCGTTTAGCTTTGTGGGGGGCGCACCCCTTACCTCTTATTTCGCGTATAATGCGACCCTGCTTACAGGCTATAACTTGCTAGAAACACCCATGACATTTGACAGTGGGCTAGAGCTAATTGGGTGGCAACAGCGCGTCATCAGTGGGCGTTTGCGCGTGTCTACGGTGTACCGTGTGCTGTCCGCCTCTAACGACACCGAGATACAGCAATTTACCCATTTACGCACGCCTGATATGCAAAATGAGCCTCCGTTAAACGGCGCAGATATTCCATTATCGGCGCGTCATTGGCGCGTGGGGGATACGGTCATTGGTATTGCAGACTTCTTTGGGTATAGCGTGGGCGATACTTACACGCTAACGGTCGGACACTATGATTTAGCGTCGGGGGCGCGCTACGGGCTAGAAAACGGGCAAGATAGCGTTTTTCTGGGTGAATTTGTCGTAAAATGACACTAGGATATGACATTTAGCGCGTAAATTGCGCTTAATGTCACTAATAGGCGATTGTCGCGTTGCCCTACAATAAGGGAATAAGTTTGGAAACAATCAAGCAAATTAGAGAGGCAAATTATCATGAGTGGCTACCGCATTAACTACAAAGATGGCAACGTTATCCAAGACCCACCTATCGCCCGTTTCCTGTTTAGTGACATTCGCTTTGCCCCATTTTGGGCAGTCGTCCGCGTCCTCTTGGGCATTCAATGGCTGGAAAGCGGTTGGGGTAAACTAAACAACCCGGCATGGATGGACACAGGCGCAGCACTACAAGGCTATTGGGAGCGTGCAGTCGCTATCCCCGAAACAGGTCGCCCTGCTATTACCTTTGATTGGTATCGCAGCTTCATACAAGGGCTACTAGATTCACAGTCATATACCTGGTTCGCTAAATTCATCGCCGTGGGTGAAGTCCTCATCGGGATTGCGCTCATCATCGGCTTGTTCGTGGGTATTGCCGCCTTCTTTGGTGGTGTGATGAACTGGAATTTCATCATGGCAGGGTCTGCTAGTAGCAATGGTTTGTTGTTAGTCGTGGCAGTTTTCCTGATATTGGCTTGGAAGACGGCGGGATATTGGGGGCTTGACCGTTACGCCCTACCCCTTATCGGGACACCATGGAATCCCTTCCCTCAAGCTGGTGATATAAAGACAGCACCTTCAGGGGACTGACGCGAATTAAAGTAAGTTGTACTTACACAATTGAATAACTAAAAAGGGCGGGTGGTTACTCGCCCTTTTTAGCGTTTAGGGGTAAAGCGTTATTTTAGCATTGGGCGAAAAGCGTATCACGCTTCATGCGCCCGCCTTGTTTTGGGTTATTCCACCACAGGGGGAAAGTATCTAAACGTAGGCGAAATGGCTGAAAACAGCGCATTCAGGCTTTCGGATGTAGACGAATTAAAGTCAAAGATATAGCCCATACTAGTATCAGGATTAAGCAACGCTAGCAACGTTCCTACGCGCTCGCCTTCTTCACTGGGGTAAGTATAGTCGATGTAGTAATAGCTATTGCCCTCAAATTCGCCAAGCGTGGGGCTTTCGGTGAGTGTTGCTTCAAAGTTGGCTAGGCGGTCTTGAGCAAATTGCAGAACGCTCTCTACATCCGTTATCTCGGTATACGCCGTCATATAAAAGCTATTATCAAAATCGGGTGAAAAGACGCGCACATCCACCGAACCATCCTCATTCAGCAGTTGGTCGGGGGCAGCCCATGTGCTGGGGTATAAGAAAGACACACCCCAAGCCAGCTCTGTGTAGCCCTTTAGCGAAGTGTCTATGCCTTCGTTGTTCACGTCAATGATGGCGGCATCAAACGCAATTTCGCCCCGTAGGTCAGTTAAGATAAATACCACGCGATAGGTGCTTGTGGGCGCAACTTGATAGCTATAGCTTACGCCTTCGGCAGAGTTTAGGTCTAGCACAACGTCGCTTAGTATCGTCTGATACGCACCGTCCACATCATAGTAATTGACAAACGGCACAAACACATCGCCTGCTACTACAGGCGTTTCAAATGGCACAGAGCCATTTTCTGTTTCACGAGTAGCCACTATTTTCTCTAGCCGTTGGGTAGAAATATCAAAGACAAGGCTGGCGGCTATCGCTTCTTCACCGCGTATCAATTGCCCTTGATATAGCCCAAAACGGCTACTGCCCGCCGAAAACTGAATTGCCCCATACGCACTGTTTGTGCCATCCGTCACCACAGGCACTTCTGGCAACCACGCATACTCAATTTTGAACTCACCCTCTGGGTACTCTGTCACCACCTCGCCATCGGGCAAGACGGTCTGAAGCACAAGGGGCGTTGTATCCACGATCAATTGTTCGCCACTCTCAAAAAGACGGGTGACAAAGGCTTCCATGTTAACCACCCCGCGCCCGTCGCTATCTATGTTTACCACAGGAATATCATGGTAGCTGGGATTGCCCGACACGGTAAGGACATTAGAAATGGCAACCGTAAGGTTGTTATCTGCCAGCACAGTATTGGCTGTGGTATAAAAATTTACCAAAAAGTCGAGCCAAATTTGGGCTTCGGCAGTAATTTGGTCGGTATAGCCTGGGCTACCCGCCTCATACAGTAGGTCTGTTAGGGGCAAGTAAATGGCTAAGCCATAAGCCCGCGTTAAAAACTCATCCGTTTGGCGATAGGCGACAGCACTTTCGATGCTTGCCATCACTTCTAGCGATGCGCTGTAAACCGCATCGGTGATATTGGCTTGCCCGCTTAAAATCCGCATAAAGTCGTAAAGGTCGGTGCTGGCTCTCAATTCGCCATTATCAGAGGACGATGTACCAAACACTTGGGCGTTGATGCGTGCTGTTGCTAGGGACGATAGCACGGCTTCGCTATCCGCAGCAACGGCTTGCTGGAAGGTTTCTAGGCTGGCAACCACTGCCCCTATTTTGTCTAGCTCAATGAGCTGAAGGTCAATCTGTCGTCTGTTGTTTTCGGCATAATACTCAATATAGGTGTCAATAAACGCCGCGCCTAGCTGGAACGCATCCCAATCGGGATTGGCTTTAAGCGCGTTCAGTGTGGGTTCATACGCATAGCCATCTGAGGGAATCACTTCTTCGGCTGCCAGCATAAAATCGGCGTGGGGGACAAGCATGAGTGCCACCTCTAATTGGGACATCAGGCAGGCATCAAACGCCACAATGTCGAACTTATCAATGCCCAGTGCTTCACGTGCGCGACCAAAAGCACTGTCTAGTTCACGGAGTTCTAATGTGCCGTTGCTGGCTTCATCGGGACCCAAGCCTTCCCATCCGCCCCCGTGGGTGCTGATGTTGACCATGTATTTTTCGGCGGGATAATTGCTTGCACCCCACACCAAAAAGTCATAGAGCGTTTCTTCGTCGCCCATATCGGCTTCGCCCAAGTTTTCTAGGGGCGTTTGGTCTATGAGGCGACCTAGCCCGAAGTATTCGTAAATATTGTTAATTTCTTGGTCTGTGCGAGGCTGTAGTTCTGCCACAGTCTCTTCGTAGCTAAATCCTTGCGAAACAAGTGCCTGCGCCATAAATTCAATCAGGGCGTTGCGTTCTGTGGGCTTGTTTACGTCGGGGCGTTGTTCTACATAATAACGGCGTGTATCTGTCCAATTGCCATTACTTTCGTCATAGCCTTCGGCGCGGTCAAATTGCACCACAATATTCACATCTTGGTTACTGCCTACCAATTGCATTTCATAAAAATCACCCATCAACGCCGCTTCAAGGTCGTTGTCGGCGTTGCCAAAGTATAAAATTGTCCATGACGCGCCCGCATTTTGTGCGGTTGTCATCCCAACGAGCAGACAAAGAAGCCCGATTGTCAAAAACAAGCGTTTTATCATCTTGCGTCCTTTCATAAGTAAAGGTCATAATTGCATCTCATAAGATTGTAATCTCGAATAGCACATCAAGATACAAAAAACTCGTAAAAGTAAAAAGGGGGTGGTTCATGGTTGTTAATATTGGTCTGGCAGGGTTTGGGTGTTATTTTCCGTCACACATTCAAACCGCCGAAGAATTTGCGCCCCTCACAGGGATTCCATTGGATGTCATTAAGCACAAGATGGGCATTGTGCAACGGCACATTGCAAGCGAAAAAGACACCGTTAGCCACATGGCAAGCGAAGCAGGCAAACGCGCCATCGAGATGGCAGGCATATCGCCTGAACAAGTAAAAATGGTCATTTCTCATGGCAGTGAGTATAAAGACCATGTCGTCTGGAACGCGGCAGGCAAAATTCAGCACAACGTAGGCGCAATTAACGCCTTTGCATTCGAGATGTATGCCCTCTGCGCCGGCGCACCCATTGCGCTCCACACCGCACGCAGTATGATGATGGCGGATGACTCGTTAGAGTATGTGCTTTTGGCGGCAGGTAGCCGTGAAAATGACCTCATTAGCCCCACCAACCCACGCGCACGCTTTATGTATAACTTTGGGGCGGGCGCAAGCGCAATGCTCTTAAAGCGCAACGCCACCGAAAACCTCATCTTGGGCGCAAGTGCCATTACAGACGGCAGTTTATCCGAAACCGTCATGCTCACCACAGAAGAAGATGCCATGAACGGGCAAGCTATCAATGGCGAAATAGTGGGCTGGCTGGATGTGCGTAACGCGGACTATATGGCAGAGCGACTGGGCGAAACATCCCTGCCGAATTTTAAGCGCGTGATTACAGAAAGCGTAGAAAAGGGCGGTAACAAGTTAGAAGATGTGAAGTTCTTGGGCATTACCCACATGAAAAAGTCGTTCTATCACGAAATTTTAGCGTCTGTGGGGCTAACGCCCGAACAAAGCGTATACCTAGACTATTACGGACATGTACAAAGCGCAGACCAAGCGATTGCGTTACAATTAGGGCTAGAAGCGGGTAAAATTAAGAAGGGTGACCTGATTGTTTTAGCAGGCGCAGGCACAGGCTACACCTGGAGCGCAGTTTCGCTACGATGGGGCTAGTGCGCGCGCTTTAACACGCTAAAAACGCCGTTTCTTTAAGCATCCGATAATCCTGATGTGCCAAAATAGAGTACGTTACACTAAAAAATTCGTTTATCCATTTTAAGGAGTACTTTTTATGCCAACCCCCACACTAAAGGGCATTACTGCCAGCCAAATTAGTACCGCACGCATTAGCACGCGCCTTCTTACTAGTGGCGATGAAAACGGCACGCCCGTTATTTTCTTGCATGGTAACGTCAGCACCGCGACATTCTGGGAAGAAACCATGCTCGCATTGCCAAAGGGCTATCGCGCTATTGCCTATGACCAACGCGGTTATGGCGATGCCGACCCCGACAAAAAGATTAACGCCACGCTAGGGCTTGCCGACCTTGCCGATGACCTTATCGCGTTGATGGACACCCTAAAAATTAGCAAAGCGCATCTTGTCGGGCATTCTGCTGGCGGTAGTGTGCTATGGCGTTTTATGATGGAGTACGCCGACCGCGCCCGTAGCGTCAGCGTGGTGTGTCCTGGCTCACCTTATGGTTTTGGTGGTACAAAATTAGACGGCACACCCGTTCATGATGATTTTGCAGGCACAGGCGGCGGCACAGTAAACACGGCGTTTCCGCCCATGCTAACCGCAGGTGAGCGCGGTGATGGGCAAGGCACGCCCCGTTGGACAATGCAATCTTTCTACTTTAAGCCCCCTTTTAAGCCCGCCCGCGAGGAAGATTTACTATCGTCAATGCTGGATACGCACGTGGGCGAACAAGATTACCCCGGTGATATGAACCCCTCTAGCAATTGGCCCAACGTTGCGCCCGGCAAATGGGGCATGGTGAACGCACTTTCGCCCGCCTATGCTAAAGACCCATCGGCACTCTATGGCTTAGACTACAAGCCGCCTGTTTTGTGGGTGCGCGGTAGTGACGACCAAATTATTGGCGATATGAGCTTTTTTGACCTTGCCACGCTGGGCAAATTAGGTCTTGTCCCCGACTATCCCGGCGATGAAGTACATCCGCCCCAACAGATGATAGCGCAAACGCGCAACGTGCTAGAAGCCTATAAAGCCAGTGGTGGAAGCTACGAAGAAGTGAACATTGAAAACACGGGTCATTCGCCCTACATCGAAAACCCCACCGCCTTTAATAGCGCGTTCCATGCGTTCTTGGGCAAGCACTAAACAGTTTAAGCCTTCAACAAAAAGTGAGGGGTGAACAGTACACCATTACCCTAGCCTAAAAACAAAAAAGCCCCTTAGTAGGGGCTTTTGGTGTGCCGAAGGTGGGAGTCGAACCCACACGCCTTTGGGGCAGTCGCTTTTGAGGCGACCGTGTCTGCCATTTCACCACTTCGGCATTTGGTGTATTATTGTGTGCGTGCATGATATTACTGATACCACTCACAAAAGTCAATAGCGTATGGCGCAACAAGACGAACAAACTTTAATACAGCAAGCCCAAAAAGGACAGCTGGACGCATTTAACCAGCTTGTCTTATTGTACCAAGACCCATTGTATACGGTGGCGTTTCGCTTAATGGGCGATAGTGCTGCTGCCATGGACATGACGCAAGAGGCTCTGATTACTGCATACCAAAAAATAGGCTCTTATGCAGGCGGCAACTTTGGCGCATGGCTACGGCGCATTGTCACCAATCGCTGTTATGATGAGCTACGCAAGAACAAACGCCATCGAACCACGTCCCTAGATGATATGGGGCTTGGTGATGACGGTATCATATTACCCGACAACAGCCCATCGCCCGAGCGTGTGGCACAAGATAACGAACTTCAGCAAGCCCTACAAGACTGTATCCAAAGCTTAAACCCCGACCAACGCCTTATTTTAGTGCTTAGTGACGTGCAAGGCATGGCGTACCAAGAAGTATCCGAACAAACGGGTGTGGCACTAGGGACAGTTAAATCTCGGCTGAGTCGGGCGCGTTTGGCAATGCGCCAATGCCTGATGCAGTTTGAGGAACTTTTACCTGCTGAGTTTCGTCTATTTACTAAACCAAACACATAGAACTTAAACCATGATGCCTAATTTTGAACTTTCTGACCAAGACGCAGAGATATTATCTGCTTATATTGATAACGCGCTTTCTCCATCAGAACGCGCTGCCCTAGAACAACGCCTAAAAACAGAGGCGGGCTTGCGCCAAGAACTAGCGGACTTACAGCGAATGGTGAGCGCACTTAACGCCATGCCCACGCTAAAAGCCCCGCGTGACTTTAGGCTTACGCCCGAACAAGTGGGGCAAACGCGCATCATTCGCGGTGGCTTTAACCGCTTCATTGGCTTAGGAAGCGCGGCGGCAGTGTTCTTGTTGGTCATTGGCGCAGGGGTGTTACTCTCTAATCGCCCTGGCGATAATGTGCCATCGGTTGCTAGTGCGCCCACCCAAACCGCCCCTGCCGTTGCTACAGAAACCCCCACGCTTGAGGGCTTTCCTTCTGACAATGCGGGCGAAGGTGTAGATAATGAGACCGTCACCCCCATTGCCGAAGCCCAAGACGTACCGCCTCCCCAACAAGGTGATACGGCTCTAACGCCCTCTGTTGCTAATATTGGTGAACCTGCGGAATCTACATCAGACGTAGAAGCCTTACCGTTTAACATAGATAGCGCAGGTGGTGGCGCACCACAAGCCATCCTAGAGACTTCTTCCGCAGACGTGCAAGAAACGTCCCCCACCGAAGAAGAAACCGCCGATAGTGCGGTTAGCGCATTTTCATCAGAGATGCAAGACGTAATGCCTACCAATGAGATTGCCGATACTGCACTTTTTGCGGTAGAGAGCGTGAGTATCATTGAAGAAACCCCCATCCCCACTAACGACTTAGCGCGTAGCATGGGCAGTATGCCAGAGGAAACCCAAGCCCTTGAGAGCGAAAGCGAGATGAGTGGTGCCACGATGATGAGTGCGCCCCCGCCCATGCCAGAAGGCGCAAACGCCAGAAGCGTGCCAGCCCCTACGCAAAATCTACTTTCGGCTTTTGTGGTTTTGGTGCTAAGTGTGTTGCGCTTGTTTGGCTTGTTCTAAAGATGCGTATTGGCGTATTAGCAACCAGCCTTCAAGGGCATGATGGCTGGTCGGATTACGCGCGTCATGTGGCACTAGCACTCATTGCCGAAGGGCAAGAAGTGGTTGCCCTCACCCAAGACATCACCCCAGAAGTAACCGTGCCACAAGTGGCGTGCTTGCCAAAAATTGCCCCTCTCGGCAGAAAACAAGTGTTAAGGTTGCGGGGCGCACGCCAAAAAGCCCACCAAGCCCTCTTAGGGTGTGATGTGGTGCATGTGCTGGCAGAACCGTATGCGCTGCTAGGTGCGTGGCTGGCGGGCAACCGCCCATTCTTTATTACAGGGCATGGCACATACGTTAATTTGCCCCGTATGACGCGCCTTATACCCTTTCATTGGGGCTATCGCTGGGCGTTTGCAAAAAGTAGCCTCATTTGCGTTAGCCATTACACCGCCTCTGTTGCAAAAGCGGTCATGCCAGCGCTGAAAACGCACGTGATTACCAATGGTATTGACGCAAATGAACGACCTTACACGCTTTCATCATCTAAAACCAGCCGTATTATCCTTACCAGTGGGGGGATTAAGCCACGCAAAGGCACGCTAGAATTGGTGAATGCGCTGGCAAGCGTGCGTGACGTACTGCCTGATGTGCAGTGCTACATTGTGGGCAATGCCCCTGATAACGCCTATACAGGTCGTGTAAAAGACGCTATCGCCACACACCATTTACAAGAGAACGTGCATTTAACAGGCTTTATCTCTCAAGAAGCCTTGCGCCAGCACTATGCCGAAGCCGATGTATTTGTGATGCCATCCATCAACGAAGGGTTTAACTTTGAGGGGTTTGGATTGGTGCATTTACAGGCGGGTTTGGCGGGCTTGCCCACCATTGGCACAAAGGGCTGTGGTGCAGAGGATGCCATCATAGACGGACAGACGGGCATGCTATTGTCACAAGACACGCTACGAGACACACTTGCCCCTGCTATTTTACGCCTGTTACAGCACCCCGATGAAGCGCAACACTTGGGGCAGAATGGGCGAGCCTATGCCCTAACGCAATCGTGGGAACGGGTGGCGCAAGCCATGATAAGCGTTTATTCGCGCCGTTAAACTTGGGCTTTGGGCAAAATAATGATAAACGTGCTTCCTTTGCCGATTTCGCTTTCTACTTCTAGCCTTCCTTGATGATTTTTGACAATCTCATAGGCAATGCTTAATCCTAAACCTGTGCCTGTTTGGCGCGTCTCTATCCTATAAAACGGCTCAAAGATGTGCATAGTACTTTCAGCTGCCATGCCCTGTCCCGTATCTTGAATGTGGATAGAGGCGTTTTGCCCGTCGTCCTTTAGGGTTATACGAATCTCTCCGCCTTCTGGGGTGTAAATGATAGCGTTTGCCACAATGTTGGTGATTACTTGTTGTAAGCGCGGTGAATCAGCAACCAATGCAACGGGCAATTCGGGATAGTGTACACTAATGACGATATGTTTTTGCTCGGCTTCAAAAATTTGGATTGCCACCACATCATCAACCACTGTTTGTAAAATCACGCTTTGCTTGTTTAGCCTTATTTCGCCATGCTCAAAGTTGGCAAGGTCTAGTAAGTCGCTTACCAGCCGATTCATACGCTTAATAACACGCTCAAGAGAATCTAGGTGGGTGGGCATTTCATTAGGTTGACGTTGCATCAAATACAGGCGCGTGTTTAGGTTGGTAATGGGCGTTCGTAGCTCATGGGCAGCATTGGCAATAAACCGCGCTTGTTGAGCTTTTTCGGCTTCTAGCTCTAGTGTGCGCTCGTGTACTTTTTGCTCTAGTTCTTCGGAACGTTGGGCGTTCAGGATGGCAATGGCGGCTTTATCCGCAAAGGCTTTAACGCGCTCGGCATCCTCATTCGTAAACATGCCAATCAGGTCACTATCAAGGTTAATGAAACCCAGACAAACGCCATTCGCCACAATCGGCACGCCCAAGTATGACCGAATCCATGCCGTTGTAGGCGTTATCTTCCACGCGGGGTCTTGGGTAACATCATCAATAACGATGGGAACAAGCGTTTGTTTAATGATTTCGTACTTTTTGCTCTCGCTTAGGGTCTGCTCTATTTCGGGGTAAAAAGAGGTGTGGTTATGCCCAAGTTGGCTGGCAATCTTTACGCCTTTCTGGGTTAAAATCACAATGGTGCCTGCTTTTGCCTGTGGCACGATGACCTGTATCAGGTATTCCAGCACTTTGTCTAACACCAACGACAAATCGCGCTCGCTCACCAGCATGGTCACGGCATCGCGTAAGCCATTAGAAAAGTCACGTTGTTTTTTTTCGTTTTCTACGCGCTCGGTGATGTTTTGCAAAACGCCCTGAATTTGAAACACTTCACCATTAGGCGAGCGCAAGCATTGCGCCATGTCTCTTAACCACAAAATTGCCTGATTTGGCAAATTCACTCTAAATTCGGCGGTGTGTTCTTTTCGCTCTATCACAGTTTGAATGTGTTGTTGGTACAGGCTAATGTCTTGGGGATGAACGATGCTCTCCCACCCCCCCATCTTTATCACAGATTCTAAGGGATAGCCTACGACCCGTTCTGGCGCCCCCAATATCCAGTCAAAATGAATCGATTTGTCGGGATTTACGTATAAGGCATAGGGAACTTCACTCATCAAGCGTGACACTGCTTGATAGCGATTCGTCAGCGTTCCATCGCTTCTTTCTGCTATACTAGGAGGGAGTGGCGGGTTTTTTTGTAGCCTCTGTATCCAATGCCTTAGTAATTCCAGCATGAGTGTTTCCCCCAAAAATATCAATAAGTGTTTCCTTAAAGTATAACCGTTTTATGTAATCTGTGCGTTCAAAGAGAATTGAAAGGCAATTCGATGACAACACAATCACAACCAACTTGGGTAAAAGAGGCGTTTCGGACAATCGGAGGGGCTGTTGTTTCCTATATTAACCAAAAACGGCTTGAAGATACGAAGTCTTATACCATCGAACTAAGTTTGCCCTCGCAAATGCCCGCGTTACCGTCGGGGCGCAATATGATTCAGGAACGCCTTTTTGGTAAGCCCGCCCTTAGCTTGCTAGAGCTAGACCAAGCCTTTAAGCGCATTGCCGATGCCCCTCACATTCGCGGGGTGTTGCTTAAAATGAGCGGCTTTGCAATGCCTTTGGCAGATTTGACCGCACTAAGAGATAGCATTTTGCGCCTAAGAAAAGCAGGTAAGCGCGTTACAGCGTATGCACAAGGCTATGACAACGCCACTTATTATGTTGCCAGCGCGTGCGATGCCATTTGGCTACAGCGTGGGGGCATGCTAGTGACAACGGGCTTATTGCGCCAACAAGTGTTTCTAAAGAACGCCCTAGAAAGCGTGGGCGTAGCGTTTGATAGTGTAGCCATTAGTCCCTTTAAGAGCGCAACCGATGCCCTAACGCGCACAGAACCTTCGCCAGAAACCGATGCCCAAACCAATTGGTTACTTGATTCTACATATGAAGTATTCACACAAGCCATTGCCAACGGGCGCAACGTTAGCCTAGATGCCGTCCATGCCATGATAAACACCGCGCCCCACACCGATACCCAAGCCAAAGAAGCTGTGTATGTGGACGCATTGTGCAATGAAGAGGACTTTTCGCGGTTATTAGATGGTGAAACGATAGTGATGTGGGAAGAAGCCACCAACCGCTTACCCTTGCGCGTAGCGATTGCCCCCGATGCGGTGATTGCCGTCTTGCCCCTAACAGGCACTATTTACAATGGCAAAAGTAGTGACCAACCCATAGATATTCCATTGCCCATTGTGGGCGATGACCGCTTGGGCGATGTCACCGTTGTGCAACAAATTCGCATCTTGATGAAGATGGACACCGTAAAAGCCGTTGTGCTGTATATTGATAGCCCGGGTGGGTCGGCGACTGCTTCTGAAGCCATTGCCAGCGCACTAGACGAACTTGCCAAAAAGATGCCCGTTGTGGCGTGCATGGGGGGCGTGGCAGCTAGTGGCGGTTACTACATTGCCACCAGTGCCGATTACATTGTCGCACAGCCTACCACCATCACAGGCTCCATCGGGGTGATTACAGCAAAATTGGTGAATACAGACACGCTTAAAAAACTCCGCCTAAACCCCTTCTATTATTTGCGCGGGCAAAACGCGGACATCTTCGCGCCCATTAACGCCTTTACCGAAGAACAACGTGCTAAAGTGGTTGCATCTATCCAAAGCATTTATGACGTTTTCATTGAGCGCGTGGCAAATGCCCGTAAAATGAAGCCCGAAAGCGTGGATGCCATTGGCGGTGGGCGCGTGTGGACAGGGGCGCAAGCCCTAGAAAACGGGCTAGTGGATGAGCTAGGCGGATTGCACGAAGCCGTAAACAAGGCGCGTGAACTGGCAAATTTGCCCCAAGACACGCCCATCTTTATCCAACGCGCCCCACAAGGCACGCCCCTAGTGGCACAGCTTGCCGAAAAAGTGAACCCTGCGGCAGCAGTGCGCTATTGGCTAAACAACCTAACCGAACTCACCAAAGGGCAAGCCCTGTTATTATTGCCCAGCGAATGGCGCGATTAAAACACCCTTTAACCCCACGGATAAACCAGAAAGAGTAGCACGTATGGATTTACTGATTGCAACGCACAACCAAGGCAAAATACAAGAGTACCGCGAAATGCTGGCAGACTTGCCGTTTAACATTGTGGGCTTGGGTGATATTGGCTTGGGTGCGGTAGATGTGGATGAAACAGGCACAACCTTTGAAGAAAACGCCATCCTAAAAGCCGTAACGTATGCCCGCGCTAGTGGGCGTATGGCAATTTCGGATGATAGCGGTATTTGCGTGGATGCCTTAGACGGTGCGCCCGGCATTTATAGCGCACGCTATGGCAATATGCCCGATGATGCCACACGGCGCACACACCTTTTAGAGAATATGGTGGGCGTTCCAGAAGCAGAACGCACCGCCCATTTTGTGTGTGTAATTGCCGTTCATCACCCCGCTAATGGGCGCACTATGGTCATTGAAGGGACTTGTGACGGGCGCATCTTGCCCGAAGAACGCGGTGAAGGGGGATTTGGCTATGACAGGCTGTTTTTGCCAGAGGACTATAGCGAATCCTTTGGCGAAATGCCCGTAGAACAAAAAAACGCCCTCAGCCATCGTGGGCGTGCCGTTGCTAAATTGCCCGAAGTGTTGCAAGCCATCCTGTCTTAAATGGCTTAACACGCCTTAATAGCCTGTGGCATACGGCACAAGTGGGGTATGCCATTTGCGCTAGGGTACAAAGTCGGGGGCGCGTGTGCCTAAGCGAATAGAGCGCGCAATCCCTTCTTCCCTGATAATCCATTCCCTTGCTTCTAGCTTGGCTAAGTGGGGCAATACGCTGGTATGCCCCATATAGCACCCTGTTGCAATCTCGCGTAGGGTGGGCGATAAGCGGTACATTTGCCAGTAATCACGGATAAACTCATAAACCAAAAAGGTACTCGGTGATAGCTTTTGCATCTTCTCTTTCCCTTCGTCACATGACAACCTCACATTACAACTTTCTAACCTTTATCATTATAATGTAACCGAACAAAAGTTCTATTCTAGGGTGCGTATGAGTTTGTATAGAAGCTCGTTTGTGTGCGTGATATGATGGGCGGACTATTTGTGAGAAAAACCCCACACAGAAAGAGCAGAAAATGCCTAAGCGCCAGCAATTCTTTAGCGATATGCAGGGTGAAAACCGCCAGCTTGCCCTTTTACTCGCCCAAGTGGGCGCAATGCCCTCCGAACTACAGCTTATTTTGCAGGTGGCAGAGTATGACGAAAGCGCGGGGGGTTTGCGTCCTATTCGCGGTTATATTGTGCGTGTGCTAGGCGTAGAAGAACACCGCTTAAGCACTTTTGGCACAACCACGCCCGACGTGACGATGACAACCGACCATCCGCTTTTATACGGCTACAATCAGCCCCCATGTGCGCTATTTTTTAGAGGAACGCCCCGCGATGCCCACGAATTAGCCCTAGACATTGCACAGGCGCACGCCAGCACATTTAGAGGCTGGCGTGAATTTCCCGAATATATCGACCTTTCGCAACCGCTACACAGCCTTTTAACCGGTGGGGGTGGTTTGTTGGGGCAAATGCCCATTAACCTAGCGGAAAATTTGGCAAAGATGCTAGAGGCGCATGGGCTAGAAACCAAGCTGATGATGGGGGAACACCGCGAACACACCTCACCGCTTAAAGACCAACAAATGACGGCGTTCATCTTTGGCAAGTCGTATGTATTAAGCTATGCGTTCTCTTTTGAGGAAATGGTGGGTAAGAAATAACCGTTTTTGCGCTGTTAAAACTGGCGATGATACAGCACCCACTCTAGCATGATAACGGCAAGTGCCAGCGCAATCAGCACACCCCATCCTTCGCTAAGGCGGTTTGTGGGCGTGCCTTCGTCGGGGGCGGGTGTACCCCCCAACACACTAAGGGCAATGCTTCGGGGGGTAATTTGGCTTTCGGCAAGCGGTGGGTTAAACGCCAACGTTTGGATGGCAATTTCGCGCTCGCCTTCTAATGCCACAAACGTATAAAAGCCCGCTTGCGTGGTCTGTGAAAACGCCCCCTCGCGCCCCAACGATAGCGTATCGCCATTGGGCAAGGTTACGCGCACGTCATCGGCGGTCAGTGGTGGCGACAAGGTAATAACATCCCCCACGATGCCCCCCGTTTGTGGGCTAATGGGGTTTTGGGGACTAAACCACGCCATCGCGTTTGCCATTAAAATGGGGAAGGCAATTTGTAAGGGTAAGTCGGTATCGCCCAATGCAAACGGCAATAAGAGCAATTGTTGCCCATCGCGCTCGCCCGCCCATAGCACGCCTTCATCGCCCGATTGCCACAACGCCTCTAAGTCACTACTGGGCGCAATCAACGGGCGAAACGCCCTTAGTGTTACCCCGCTTGCCTCTACAAAGCGCATCGCTGGGTGTTCGGGTGATATGAGGCGTAAGGGAGCGCGGTTTTCTTGCGGTGCGCCTAGTGTAAACAGGGGGGTGCTATCAGGGGGCTGAATGATGAGCAAGTCGGCGTTGGTGGGTAGTTCATCGGGCAAATAGCCTTCCATGACAATCACATCATAGGGCGTTTGGGGCAGGGTGCGCCGTGTGCTATCGCCCCTATCTAGCACGATATTGGGCAAGGGGCTTAGGGCTTGATTCAGAAAACGGCTTTCGCCACTGCTTATCAGCAACACGCGCAACGGCGCAATGTTTTCTGCGGCTAAAACCGCTGTGTCATCCAATGGCAAGGCATCGGTAACGCCCTCATCCAATACCAGCGTGGCTTGCACAGTGCTAAAGGGGCGGTCTATCGGCGCAAGCAAGGCTATTTGGCTATTTGGTGCAAGCTTGGCGCGTTGTGATTGCCACAGCACGCCATCCAAACGAAGCACCACGCTAAACGAGGCTTCTTGGTTGCCGTAGTGCGTGACTTGCGTAAACAAGAGGGGCGTACCGTTTTGTACTCGTGTGCCAAGTGCGGTAATTGCCAAATTCTCTTGGGGTGTGCCAATACTCATTACGCGGGGCGTTGTAATGGTTTGAGGGAGCGCGTTTAAGCGGTCAATGCCCCCGTCTGTAAGGATGTACAGGCTATCATCGGGCGTGTTTGCGTTGCCAATTGCCAGCGTCAGCGCGGTATCAAGGTCTGCGCGTCCTTGCCCTGCTGGCGCGGTTTGGATGGCTTGCCGTAGGGCGGGTGTGTTAGGCGTGTCATTTGCCAGCACACTTATCGTATCGCCCACACGATACACGCTGGCGCGTTGGGTTGCACCAAGTTGTTCGATAAGCGATAGGGCTTCGGCTTGGGCAATTTGCCAGCGCGTGCGCCCATCAGGTTCTAGCGTGTTCATGCTGGCGGACGCGTCCATCAAAATGACGACGCGCCCTCCCCCAATAGCACTAGGCAAAAAGAGCGCAGGACGTGCCAACGCCAATACCAAAAACGCTAATACAATCAGCTGAAGCAATAAAAACAGGTTGCGCCGTAAACGCTGAAAGGGCGTATTAGCTTGTTGGTCTTTAAGTACCCGTTGCCAAAGAAAATGACTGCTCACCAAGGTTTCTTTGCGCCGAAAGCGTAGCACATAAAGCAAAATGATGGGGATGGCAAATAGCACCCCCAACAAGGCTAACGGCGCGAGAAAGGTCATCGTTTATTCCGCGTTTTGCAGGTTATCGGTGCGGTTTATCCAGCCACCATACGCGATAGCTTGCACACGATACCACGTAAAACCGCCACTTTGGACGGGTTCACTGGTAATCACCAGTTCATCACCCACGTTTAACGCGCCATACACTGCGCTATCGCCAACGGGTTCGGCATAGACCGTGAGTGTTTCACTTGTTACGCGCAAAATTTGCCCGATTTGTAGCGTTGCCAATGCAGGCGTAAGTAAGGTTGTTTGGTCTATTTCAAGCGCAGGCAGAGGTTCGGGTGTGGGCTGGCGTTGGGCAGTATTGGGGAAGGCACTCACCCAAGCAACAGCACGCACGCCACCTGTTCCTGTTAAGTACGCTGTAACATCCGTCACTGTGCCATCAATATCCACAATATAAGAGGCATTGCCCACACGCATATAAAGCGCGGTGCGTTCATCATTCCAGCGCACTTCAGAGGGCGCACTTTCGCCTATAGGGGCGGTCAGCATCTTGCCTTCACTGTTGATAAGCTGAAGGGGGCTATTTTTTTCTACAGGGTGCATCAGCATATAAAACAAGCCATCGGGGGCAAGTACGGCATCTTGTATCCAGCCCACATTGAGGGTGCTGGCGGGCATAAAACTGTTGACTGTGCCATCGGGCGCAATCAGCCCAAAGCCACTTATGCCATCGGGATTATTGCCACTGACCACAATTTGCCCGTCCGTTGTCCAATAGCCCACATCATAGCGTAAGGGACGCGCCCCCAAGATGGATTGGGCGTTTTGTGGGTCACGGTCAGCGTAGCGCACCACTAGCGCGGGACGATTTTCAGTGATGATGTCCACGTTAATCAACAAGCTACGGTTGTCATTTGCCCATGCCACATTACGCGCCCGCCACTGAATCCTTTCGGGATTGTCGGCGAGGTCACACGCCGAGGGGCATTGGCGCAACACATGATAAGAGGGGTCGGTGGACAATTCGCGGGCGGGTTGCCAAAACCATACGCCATGCGCCACGTCCTGTATGAGAGGCTGATACACAATAAAGGCAATCTGCCGCCCATCGGGTGACCATTGCGCCTGTGTGACAAAATTTTTGTTGTCGTCGGGGTCTTCGGCGGTGTAGCCCTCAAAAAAGGGCGAGAAAGAGTACACACCCTCACCGCCACCTTGTGGTACAAGCCGTAAAAGCCCGTGATAATCTGTGCGTGTGGGGCGGTTGGGGTCAGCAGGGGAATAATCCACAGTGCGCGTGGCAGAGGCTTGTGCAATAGTGGCTATTTGCAAGCCTTCGCCCTCTACCATACGAAAGAGCAACGCCTCATTAGATAAGCCCCCCGCTTGGGCAGAAGCAACATTTGCTACTGCCAGCCAAAGTGCCAAAAGTGCCAGCATACGCCCCCACAAAGCGGGGCGCATGGCACGTAACAGAACAAATTTTGTGGGTTTCAAGCGATTTTATTCTCCGAGTGTCTCACCAACAGAATAGACGGGTTCAACGCGAGGCTTACCAAATACTTGTAAGCCCAGATGGGTAAGAAAACCACCAAAAACGCGCACCCCTGCCCCTAATAGTAGCACAGAAACCACGCTAAACCCTACACTCACCAAGAGGCTACCCAGCATGGGTCCCACGAAAATGGCAGAAAATGCTATCTGATGAAAGACAATGCTGGCTTGCATATCATCGGTGGGGGTGCGCTCGGCAAAAAAGCCAAACGTACACACCCCAATCGCCGACCAAGACGCGCCCGTCAGCGCAGCACTAAGCAACGTCCATTCTAGGCTTGGGGCAACAGCAATCACAAACGCCGCTAAACCATTAACCACTAATGCACCAGCAACCACATTCCGATTGCCAAACTGACGAATGAAGCGATTAAGCACAAAGGTAATGCCAAAAGCAGCCGCCACTTCGACAGCACCATACACGCCCATAAAGCCTTCGGTTGCGCCAAAGCCTTGCTCTAGCTGTAATGGAATAACCGAAAAGACAATGTGGAACGCCAAATAGCTTACGAAGGTTACCCATGCCACACTTTGAAAGTTCGTTTCGCTCATTAGTTGGCGAAAACTACGCTTGGGCTTAGAGATAGCTTTTTCGTGGGCGGGGTACGACATCATGCCACGCACTTTAATTTTGCCGATGTGCCATTGGCTCACCATAGAAGCCAAGAACGCCAGCACAAACATGATTTGATAGTTTAATGGGAATACTACGCGGTCTAGCATTAAGCCAAAGCCGATAGCCCCCATAGTAATAGCAATGTTGAGAGCGCGGTGGCGATGCGTAAGCAACGGGGGCAAGTCCTCATTGGGAATGGCTTCGCGCATCATAATAGCAAAAACTGCCGAAGCGACACCCTGCCCAACGGCGGGCAACGTTGCTGCAAAGATAATCCAAAGCACGCGCCATTCTTCTGGGAAGAAGGGGGCAAACGCTGGCAACAAAAACACCAGCCTAAACATAATACTGGGCAACCAAACCGCCCCAATCGAATCGCCGTAGCGGTTACGCCACCATTGGCTTAAAGACACAGCAATGATGAGGATGATGGCAGGGAAGGACGTAATCCAGCCTACCTCTAACGCCGTTGCGCCCATTTTTAGCGCAAAGAACTGTAGAAACCGTTGGGTGGCGGCAAGTGCTATGCCAAACCATGCGATGTCCATAACCAAGTGGTGATAATTCGACTTGGTAGGCAACTGATTAGGGGTTATTGCGGTCATATGAAGCGGTATCCTTTGCGTGCGGAGTTGGTTTAGGGGAAGTTCTATTGCACGCCCACACATTATTATAGTACGGCTTTTTAGGGATGCAATAGGGTTACGCGGTTTAACCGAAAAACCGCATAGTTAAGATTGTATAGATGTTAATGTGAGGAATAGTTAGGGGGGGGATAGGGTGTTTTTTTGCGTAGGGGCAACTCAACGAGTACGCCCCTACGTTCTTTGCGTATATACAGGGAAAATTACCAGCCTTTGCCAAATACCCCTAGTCGGTCTACTTTTAGACCAAAGAAGAACACACAGCCAATACAAAAGCCCGATAATGCCATCGCCGTAGCTCCCACCATCAAGAGGGCAAAAACCCACGCGACACCGGACAAATTAAGCAAGAAGAACACTTGCGCCAAGCCCAAGAAGACCACCACCAGAAAATTGTTAAAGTGGATGATGCGCCTGTCCTCACGCAAGGCATTGGGCAATTGTGACGCGAATAATTGCCGTCCTAGTGTGCCTAGCACGTTGGCACGCTTGCCAAATACTACCGAAGGCAACACCAAGAAAAATAGAATCGTTGTTAAAATGGGCAATTGGAGCAAAAACCCCGTTACCACCGTTCCAAAGTAAATCCACCGTGTAAACGTCACTATGGGCAACGGCACGTCCGCGCTATCGTTGGTGAGACTTTTTGACTTATTGGCGTTAATAAAGTTCATCTGATGTCCTTTGTAAAACCCTTAAACAACGGCTTGAAGCTGTGTGTGTAGTTTTTGCAGGCTGGCTACCCCATGATTAACACCATGTGGCTTGCCTTGCTTATCTAATACAAATGTGGTGGGCAAAGACATGACACCCCACGCTTCTGCAAGCTGTGGGTTTTCTTCCACGTTGACTTCTAGCACTTGGATATTGTCCCATTGTTGGCGCAATTGTTTTAAGATGGGGCGTTGCTGGAGCTTGCATGGGGCGCAATAATCGGCGGTAAACAGCACCACAGAAGCCATATCGGGCTGATAGCCTAAAAGGTCTTGGCGAATGATGTCGGTGGATTGTTCAGAAAGGTGTTGTAGGGCTTGGCGCATATGCACCCAACGGTACGCATAAAACGCCCCCATCCCAACAGCCATAATGCCCAATGTGATAAAAAGTGAATCCCACATGCTTATATTACTCCAAAACCTATAGGTTATGGATAGTATAAGTCATATTTATAATTTTACAAGAGAGCATCGCGGTTTTTTAGCGTGTTTCTAACGCCACAATCACCATCACCGCCACAACGAGAAACGCCAGCAAGCCCCAAATCCATAGTGCGCTTTTGCGTTTCCAACGGGCATACATGTCAATTAAGCCTTGTGCGTCATAGCTTTCGGCTTCGTCATCAAAAATGCTATCGTGTTCACCGAGTGTCTCTTTTGGGTCTTGTTGTTGGCTCATGGCTTGTCCATTCTGACGATGTGTGTGTTGGGCGTGTAATATACCCTATGAATGATATAACGTTAAATAGCCTTCGGCGGTGGCACGCCAGCTATAGCGTGTTTGTATTAACTGTTGCCCCTCTTGCGATAGCTTTGCCTGTAATGCGCTATCATGGAGCAAGCGAATAATGCTTTGTGCCATGTCGTTTATCTCTGTGATGAGTGCCGATTCTTCAGGGATAACGTGAATCCCATCCACACTAAGGGGCGTTGCCACCACAGGCACGCCCATCGCCAACGCCTCTAGCACCTTATTTTTGATGCCTGCGCCAATGCGTAAGGGGCAAACAAACGCGGTGGCTTGTGCCAAATACGGGCGTATATCCTCCACGCGCCCTGTAACGATGACGTTTTCGCTGGCATAGGCTTGTAATTCGGGCGGGGGCGCATTGCCCACCAACCACACGCGCACCTGTGGGATGTGCTGGCGCACCGCAGGCAAGATGTGGCGCACCAGCGTATGCACTGCGTCCACGTTGGGCGCGTATTCATAATTGCCCACAAATAAAAGCGTGTGCGGATGCCGTTCTAAGGCAAGGGGGGCAAAATACGCTGTATCCACCCCATTAGGCAACACACTAAGATTGAGGGCGGGCTGAATCTGCTGTAGCTTGGCTTGGTCGGGTTCTGCCACCACCACTGTATGCGCGTAAGGCGTAAACATAAAGCCTTCAAACGCACGCGCAATCCACCACCGCGCCCGATTCGCAACGCTAGGCGTTTGGGTCATCACGCGCTCTGAAAACAGCGTAAACGATTCATACGGCGTGATGATAGCGTGCGCCCCCGCCAACGCCCCCAAAAATTCGTACACTTGCACGCTTCCGAATAGGTGAACGGCATCATAAACGTTATCTTGTAAGTGCGCCGTTATGGCTTCCCACATGGGGGGCGACCAAGACGCGCTCGCCTTTTTAGGGAAGCGTGTCTGGGGCAGGATAACGCGCCCTAAGTAGCCTAAGGGGGTGCGTGTGGGTTCTTGGATAAGCTGAACGTGCTGAAAGAAGGCGCGATAGTGGTCTTGCTCGTGCCAATCGCTTTCGTGCTGGGCAAATGCCAGCAAGTCCAATGTTACCCCTTGCGCCGAAAGTTCACGCGCCAAGTGCCACACAATCAGCCTATCGCCCAAGTGTAGGGGGTATGGGGGACACCGTGAAATGATGAGAACGCGCATAAGCTAGCCAATTGCTCCTAAAAAATTGCAACTCTTGATAAATTTGTTAGAATCTGAAGTGTTCACCCACACAACCTAACGGACAGTATGCCCTATGCGCCTAAAACGGAACCAATCGCGTCTGTCGTTTCGTGCTTCACATCGCAATGGTGGCGGTTTTTCGCCCTATTGGGTGGTACTGGCACTATTGGCTTTGGCAGGATTTGCCAGTAGGGATATGTGGTTGTCTTGGCTACGTGGGCAAGCCAACACGCAAGAAGAAGCCACCCTGTCCGAAGCCCAACGCGCCTTTTCACAGGGCGATTATACCACTGCAATAGCCATCGCACAGGCACGCTATGGCGCACAACCCACCGATACAGACGCGCTTATTTTGCTGGTGCGTAGCCTTATCTATCGCAGTTACACTGATTTTCATTACGAACCCGACCGCATTACCGCCCTTAACCTAACAACAGAGGCAATGGTCAGCAGTAATCAGGCGCGTGAGGTGCTGGCAATTCATGCGCTGGCACTCCAAGCCAATCGTCGCTCCGAAGAAGCCAGCCGTGTGGCATTGCGTGCCATTGACCGCGACAAAGAGAGTATTGTGGCGCGTTTAGCACTGGCGTTATCGTATAGCAGTACGGGCTTATTTGAGGCGGGCTTGCGAGAAGCAGAACGCGCCATTGGCATCACCCAAACCACCGCGCCCGAATGGGCATGGGACGCACTGCGCGTAAAAGCCATTGCCCTTAGTGACCTTGGACGCTATCAGGACGCGATTAATACCGCCGACGAAGCCCTCAACGTCAACCGCCGTATGATCTTTACCCACTTTGAGAAGGCGTTGTACGCGCTACAATTGGGGCAAGCGGATGTGGCAACGGCAGCCTATTTTAATGTGATTGCGCTAGATGCGAATAACGTCAAGGCACGCTTTAGGCTGTGTGAACTGAGTAGCAGTATGAGTGAGCGCGCGTCTGCGGTGCGCTATTGCTCCGAAGTAACAGACCGCCGCCCCGAATGGTCGGAAGGCTGGTATAAGCTGGGGCGTGAGTATTTTCTACAAGGGGACTTTCGGCTGGCACAACAAGCCCTTAACCGCTGTAGCACGCTGCAAATAACCAGCGGTGTGCCGATTAGTGAACGCAAGCTAGAATGTTGGATATTACAGGGGCAAGCCGCCGAAATTATGGGCGACTGCCCGAATTTACTGGCAACTTATAACGAATTTTTGGTGATGGTGGTCAACGCAAGTTTACCGCAAACGTGGGTGTATCCCCCAGAGGGTCCCTCTATTTGCCTAGCCCCTACCACTACCCCATAAGGCAACAATTGCACAAGGAGCAAACCCCACATGACAAATTTAACCTTTAATTGGCAGGGCATGGTGACGTTTTTAGTCGATTTGCTTAATACGCCTAGCCCCACAGGGTATCATCAAGAGGCGATAGTCTTAACGCGCAAAGCGTTTGAAGCCCTCAATATTCCCGACCTTGTGTTGACAGAAACGCCAAAGGGCGCATTGGTCATTCATTGGCAAGGCAAAAGCAACAGCCACCCCAGAGGCGTTACTGCCCATGCCGACACGTTGGGGCTAATGGTGAAAGAGATTAAAGCCAATGGTGCGCTAAAAACCACCAACTTGGGGGGCTTAATGTGGAGTGGCGCAGAATTTGAAAACGTGACGATACGCACGCGCACCAATAAACGCTATCGTGGCACACTGATTCCCATTAACCCCAGCACGCACGTCAACCCCGATATTGCTACGCAAGCCCGCAACGCTGAAATGCTAGAAGTGCGGATTGATGCCAAAACATCCTCTGCCAGCGAAACCCGCGCGCTGGGGATTGAAGTAGGTGACTTTGTATTTTTAGACCCGCGTGTAGAAGTGATAGAAGAAACGGGCTTTATACGTTCACGGTTTTTAGATGATAAAGCCAGCGTAGCGTGCATTTACGCATCGTTACAGGCGTTACACTTGGCAGGCGTGCGCCCCGCCCAAGACACCACCTTCTTGATTGCCAATTATGAAGAAGTGGGGCATGGGGGCGCGTATGGCTTTCCTGATGGTTTGTTTGAAGTGCTGGCGATTGATATGGCAGCGTTGGGCGTGGGGCAAAATAGCGATGAGTTCCATACCACCATTTGCGTTAAAGATAGCGGTGGCGCATACCACTTTGACATGATAAACAAGCTCCGTGACCTTGCGGACGAATATCACATTCCTTATAAGACAGATATTTACCCGTTTTATTCGTCCGATGGCACAGCCTATTGGCGCAGTGGGGGCGGGGCGCGGGTGGGCTTGGTTGGTCCGGGTGTAGCCTCCTCACATAGCTATGAGCGCACCCACATGGACACGCTACAGCACACCACCCACCTTATTTCACGCTATTTACTGTCGTCATCTTAACGCGAGCCTTATTGCCTTAACACGCATTATCTTCTACACTGTAAGTAACCAACAAGTAATCAAGGGGCTTATTCAGATGTCGTTCTTATCTAAGCGAATGCAACAACCCCAAAAGCCCGAAGGTGGCGATGAAAACAAGAGCAACGAACCCGTTGACTTGAAAGACATCTTCGGCGATGCCCTAGACGAACCGCAAGAAGAAGGCGAAGCCAAACCCGCCCCTCCTAAAGAGCTTAAGCCTGTTGCACCTGCACCCGTGCCTGCCCCTACGGTAGCCACCCCTGGTGGTGCTTACCCGCGTGGGATTGTGCTTCCTGCTGGCACAAAAGATGTAAATGTGGGCGAAGGCGTTAACCGCGTGCGCGTTAGCGAAGTGCGCCCCGACGGCACATGGCTATTGGACACGGGCTATGTGGTGCCATCCAAAAAACGCCTGCCCCCCAAACTGGCGCAAATGAGAAAGCAACTGCGCGCCAAACTTTTAGCTTTTCCCGATGAAGCCGACCTTTGGAAGCGTGATGACGCTGACAAGTGTAAAGTGATAGTAGACCGCCTAAATACGGTTTTGAAGAAGATGAATGTGCAACTAAGCGCACAAGAACATGAAGTGCTAAAAGAAAGCCTATTGGATGACTTGCTGGGCTTTGGCGCAATCGAACCCTTAGTTGCCAGTAAGAGCATCACAGAAATTATGGTGAATGGTCCCGACATTATCTTTGCCGAACAAAAGGGCAAATTGCGCGAATCCGACATTGTGTTTGATGATGAAGAACATGTCTATTGGACAGCACAGCGCATTGTGCGCCCCCTGATGAGAACGCTTGACCGCAGTAACCCCATGGTCGATGCTCGCCTTCCTGATGGCTCGCGCGTGCATTTGGTCACGTTGCCTTCGGCATTGCTGGGGACAACCATCACCATCCGTAAATTTCCCGAAACACGCCTGACGGTTAACCAATTAGTAGAGTGGAAGTCGTTTACTCGTGATGTGGCAACGTTCTTTGAGGCGTGCGTGGTTTCACGCATGAATATTGTGGTATCGGGCGGTACGGGGTCGGGGAAAACCACGCTCCTTAACGTGCTTAGCTCCTTTATTCCCGAAGATGAACGCATCATCACCGTAGAAGATTCCGCAGAGCTACAGCTTGCCCAACGGCATGTGGTGCGCCTAGAAACTTGCCCTCCCATTCCCGGCACAGAAGACCAAGGCAAGCTAGAAATTCGTGACCTTGTTAAAGGGACGCTTCGTATGCGCCCCGATAGATTAGTGGTGGGTGAGTGCCGTAGTGGTGAAGCCCTTGACATGCTTCAAGCCATGAACACGGGGCATGACGGTTCGCTCACTACCGTTCACTCGAACTCGCCACGTGATGCGGTTGCCCGCCTAGAAACCCTGTGTATGATGGCGGGGATGGATTTGCCCGTAGAGGTTATTCGCGCCCAAATTGCCAGTGCCATCCACCTGTTTGTACAGCAATCACGCCTTAAAGACGGCAGTCGTAAGGTGGTACAAGTTACCGAAATTCAGGGGATGGAAGGCGAGAAAGTAACCTTGCAAGACATCTTTGTTTATCGCACGCCCGGACACACCGGGCAAGGCTATAGCCACGAAGGTGGCGGTGGGCTAGAAGCAACGGGCTTCCCCCCCAAGTTTATGCCCCAGCTTAAACAATACGGTTTTAACCTCCCCGCCAGCATCTTTGGTAGTGGGCAAAGCCGCTTTAAGTAAGGGATAGAGAGTGAAAAGGGG